>NZ_JBVHMU010000017.1:42236-179836 GCF_055558275.1 Streptomyces sp. NPDC025806
CCGCGGCGAAGGGGTCCCTCCGGGCGGGGCGGGGGGGGGGGGGCCGGGGGGGCCCCCCCCCCCCCGGGGGGGGGGGGGGGGGGGGGGGGGGGGCGGGGGGGGCCCCCCCCTAGGGGGGGGGCCCCCACTCATATGTCGTGAGCGCTGCTTACAGCGCGGCCTTCTTCGAGCTGCCGAACGCCGCGATCGCGCCGACCGCCATGAAGACGTAGGTCAGGACGTCGGACTCGTGCTTCCACGCCTCGTTGATGATGTCGAAGTGGTCGAAGAGGGCCTCGAAGAAGCCGATGTTCGCGTAGTCCGCGAACGACATCGCGTACCCGGAGATCTGGCCGAGGTACACGGCGACCAGGGAGATCACGGCGCAGATGAAGGGCAGTGCCTGATTGCGGCCGCCGATCTTGCCCGCGGTGAATCCGACGACGGCGCCGACGGCCACCGCCGCGTAGCCGATCTCGTGCTCGGTGGCCTTCATGATCGCGCCGTAGATCCCGGCGAGCACGAGGGCGACGACCACGGCGGCGAGGATCGCCAGGCCGGCGTTGCCGCTGCGGGCGGCCGGCGGGGGCGGGAAGCCCATCGGGGCCTGGCCCTGCTGCTGGGGGAACGGGGCGTAGGGCTGGCCGGGGGCGGGCGGCTGCTGCTGCGGGTAGCCGTAGCCAGGCTGCTGCGGCTGCTGCTGGGCGTACGGGTTGTTGTCCTGTGGCGGTGGCGGCTGGGTCATGCGGTTCCCCCATGAGAGTGAAGGCTGGCACGGGTGTGCGCAGCGGGGCCGCACAGTAGCAGTCAGAGACGGTGGGCCGCCCCCGCCGGAGTGACGCCCCTGGTGTCCAGGAGGAGCTGGGCCTTCACCGCGAGGCCCTGGAGGTCGTACGTGCGGTGCGGCTGGAGCAGGATCGTCAGGTCGGCGTCGGCGGCGGCCTCGTAGAGGGAGTCGGCGCGGGGGACCGGTCGGGCCAGCACGTTCCAGGACGGGACGTACGGGTCGTGGTAGCTGACGGACGCGCCGAACTGCATGAGCCGGGTGGCGATCTCCTCGGCCGGGGTGGCCTGCTGGTCGGCGAGGTCGGGCTTGTAGGTGACGCCGAGGAGCAGGACGCGGGCGCCGCGGGCCGACTTGCCGTGCTCGTTGAGGAGGGTGGCGGCGCGCTGGACGACGTAGGTCGGCATGTGGTCGTTGACCTGGCGGGCCAGTTCGACCATGCGCAGCGGGCGGGTGGGCAGGTGAGGGGAGGTCAGGTCCTGGGGGAGGGCGTGGCCGCCGACGCCGGGGCCGGGGCGGAAGGCCTGGAAGCCGAAGGGCTTGGTCTCGGCGCAGCGGATGACGTCCCACAGGTCGACGCCGAGGTCGTGGCAGAGCACAGCCATCTCGTTGACCAGCGCGATGTTGACGTGCCGGTAGTTGGTCTCCAGGAGGTGGACGGTCTCGGCCTCGCGGGGGCCGCGGGCGCGCACGACCTTGTCGGTGAGGCGGCTGTAGAAGGCGGCGGCCGACTCGGTGCAGGCGGGGGTGAGGCCGCCGATCACCTTGGGCGTCGCGGTGTACGGGTGCGAGCGGCTGCCCGGGTCGACGCGGCCGGGGGCGTGCGCGAGGTGGAAGTCGCGGCCGGCGCGCAGCCCGGAGCCCTCTTCGAGGACGGGTCGGAGCAGGGTCTCCGTGGTGCCGGGCGGGACCGGCGACTCGACGACGACGGTGGTGTGCGGGCGCAGGTGCGCGGCGAGGGTGCGGGTCGCGTCGAGGACCTGGGTCAGGCTCGGGGTGCCGTCGGGGCCCGGTGGGGTCGGGGCGCAGATCACGGCGGTGCGGACTCGGGCCAGTTCGGCCGGGTTGGCGGTGGGGCGGAAGCCGGTGGCGAGCATGCGGCGGATGTCGGCGGCGGTCAGGGCCGTGCCGTCGCTGTCGCAGGGGAGCCGGCCGGCGGCCAGGTCGCGGGCGCGGACCTGGTCGTGGCCGACGGTCGCGATGCCGGCGGTGACGGCGGCCTGGGCGAGGGGCAGTCCGAGGTGGCCGAGGCCGATGACGGCGAGGTCTGCGGGCATGGCTGGTGCGTCCTTCCCGGGAGACGGACCGGCCTTTAGCCGGAGCGGGACGAGGGCGCAAGCCCTGTGGACAGGACGGGCGAGCGCACAGTCAGACTAGGAGTAAATATGACCGTTATGTGGCATTGCGCGATCATGGCCTGTCGCATGTCGCCGCACGGGGCGCGTGTGGGTGAGGCGCGGCCTGAAGCGGTCGGGGTTGTCCACAGGCGGCGGGACAGTGGTGGCCGGAATCGGGCAGCCGGGACAGAATCGGGAGCATGCCGCACCGGGGGTGACACCGGCCGGCCCGGGTACATCTGGCGGTGAAGGCGGCGGCCGACGACAGCGGGAGGCAGCAGCATGAAGGCAGCGGCACTGGGACCCGAGCAGCGCGCGGAGGCCCTCGCGGGCATGGCCGAGCGCGAGCTGGACATTCTCGTCGTGGGCGCCGGGGTGGTCGGCGCGGGCACCGCGCTCGACGCGGTCACCCGCGGACTGTCCACCGGGCTCGTCGAGGCGCGCGACTGGGCGTCCGGCACGTCCAGCCGCTCCAGCAAGCTGATCCACGGCGGACTCAGGTATCTGGAGATGCTGGACTTCGCGCTCGTGCGGGAGGCGCTGAAGGAGCGCGGACTCCTGCTCGAACGGCTCGCGCCGCACCTCGTCAAGCCCGTGCCGTTCCTGTACCCGCTCCAGCACAAGGGTTGGGAGCGGCTCTACGCGGGCTCCGGCGTCGCGCTCTACGACGCCATGTCCATGGCCCGCGGGCACGGGCGCGGCCTGCCCATGCACCGGCACCTCAGCCGCAAGCACGCGCTGCGGGTGGCGCCCTGCCTCAAGAAGGACGCGCTCGTGGGCGCGCTCCAGTACTACGACGCCCAGATGGACGACGCCCGCTACGTCGCCACGCTGGTGCGCACCGCCGCCATGTACGGCGCCAAGGTCGCCAACCGGGCCCGGGTCACCGGGTTCCTGCGGGAGGGCGAGCGGGTCGTCGGGGCGCGGGTGCGGGACGGGGAGGGCGGCGGCGAGTACGAGATCCGGGCCCGGCAGGTGGTCAACGCGACGGGCGTGTGGACCGACGACACGCAGGCGATGGTCGGCGAGCGCGGCCAGTTCCACGTGCGCGCCTCCAAGGGCATCCACCTCGTCGTCCCCAAGGACCGCATCAACTCGACGACGGGACTCATTCTCCGTACGGAGAAAAGCGTGCTGTTCGTCATTCCGTGGGGGCGGCACTGGATCATCGGCACGACCGACACGGACTGGGACCTCGACAAGGCGCACCCGGCGGCTTCGAGCGCCGACATCGACTATCTGCTGGAGCACGTGAACTCGGTGCTCGGGGTGCCGCTCACGCGGGACGACGTCGAAGGGGTCTACGCGGGCCTGCGACCCCTGCTCGCGGGGGAGTCCGATGCCACGAGCAAGCTGTCGCGCGAGCACACCGTCGCGCACCCGGTGCCCGGGCTCGTCGTCGTGGCGGGCGGCAAGTACACGACGTACCGGGTCATGGCGAAGGACGCCGTCGACGAGGCGGTGCACGCGCTCGACCAGCGCGTCGCGGAGTGCGTGACGGAGGACGTGCCGCTGGCCGGGGCGGAGGGGTACCGGGCGTTGTGGAACGCGCGGGCGCGGATCGCCGCGCAGACCGGGCTGCACGTCGTGCGGGTCGAGCATCTGCTCAACCGGTACGGGGCGCTGGCCGAGGAGGTGCTCGCGCTCATCGGCGAGGACCCCGGGCTCGGGGCGCCGCTCGGTGGTGCCGAGGACTATCTGCGGGCCGAGGTCGTGTACGCGGCCTCGCACGAGGGGGCGCGGCACCTCGACGACGTCCTGACCCGGCGTACGCGCATCTCCATCGAGACGTTCGACCGGGGGACCCGGTGTGCGCGGGAGGCGGCGGAGCTCATGGCGCCGGTGCTCGGCTGGGACAAGGGCCAGGTCGAGCGGGAGGTCGAGCACTACGAGAAGCGGGTCGAGGCCGAGCGGGAGTCCCAGCTCCAGCCGGACGACCTGACGGCGGACGCGGCCCGCCTGGGGGCACCGGACATCGCGGCGCCTTAGTCCCTCTCGGCGCGCTCGGCCACGATGGCGGGGTGGCCTGGGGCGGTGCGCTGAGTCTTTCGCCTGCGGGTGCGTGGGGGCTGGTCGCGCAGTTCCCCGCGCCCCTGAAATGCAGCCGCTTCGCGCCGCATTTCCCCGATCAAGGCGCGGGGCACCTTTTCTCGGGGGAAGGCGCGGCGAAGCCGCAGCCTTCCAGGGGCGCGGGGAACTGCGCGAGCAACCACGATGGCGGGATGGCCGGCGGAGATGCTCGGCGCCTACGGCGAGGGCCCGTGGCGCAGACCGGCCGACGGGTCTTCTGGGGCGCCGGGTGGGTGGCGCCCCGTCAGGGGCGCGGGGAACTGCGCGAGCAACCACGACGGCGCGGCAGCCGGCCGAGATGCTTGGCGCCACGGCGAGAGTCCGTGGCGCGGGACGCCCAAAGGCTGGGGCGGCCGGATCAGGGGGGCGGGAACTCGCCAGCGTAATAGCCGAGTTCAAGCGTGCCCGCGCCTCAAGACGGGTCTTGCCACCCGTTGCGCGGAGCGGAAGAGTGGGGCCCGGTGCGGAGGCGGAACGTGGCGGACCGCTCTTCATCGGGCGCAACCGGACGTTCCTGACAGCCGCGTGCCGGGGGCCACCCTGGGCGCCGGACGGTCCCCGGGTGAGGGACAATGAAGGCTCTGTCAGGGCGGGTTGCAGAGGGGACGCAGTGTCGGAGGCGGAGCGGGCGGGCGAGGCCCGTCAGGACAACAGCACGCGTCGGGACTCTCAGGACGCCCGGCCCCCCAAGGATGCCCCGGCCCCCGAGGACGCCAAGGCGCCCCAGGACGCCGATCCCGGCCAGGACGCCAAGGCGGCTGAGGACGCCAAGGCCGGCCAGGACATGGACGCGGCGCAGGACTCAGAGGCGGTCCAGGACCCCAAGGCCGGTCAGGACTCCAAGGCCGGTCAGGACTCCAAGGCTGCCCAGGACTCCAAGCCCGGCCGCGACTCCAAGGGCGGTCAGGCCGGCAAGGCCAAGGATCCCCGGCGGGTGGACGACACGCCGTCCAAGGTCGAAGGGCGGCTGCTCTCCGGGAGGTACCGGCTCGGCGAGGTGCTCGGCCGGGGCGGCATGGGCACCGTGTGGCGCGCGAAGGACGAGACCCTCGGCCGTACCGTCGCCGTCAAGGAACTGCGCTTCCCGTCCGCGATCGACGAGGAGGAGAAGCGCCGCCTGATCACCCGGACCCTGCGCGAGGCCAAGGCCATCGCCCGGATCCGGAACAACGGCGCGGTGACGGTCTTCGACGTCGTCGACGAGGACGACCGCCCCTGGATCGTCATGGAGCTCATCGAGGGCAAGTCCCTCGCCGAGGCCGTCCGCGAGGACGGCCTGCTCGAACCGCGCCGCGCCGCGGAGGTCGGCCTCGCCATCCTCGACGTGCTGCGCGCCGCGCACCGCGAGGGCATCCTGCACCGCGACGTGAAGCCGTCCAACGTGCTGATCGCCGAGGACGGCCGCGTCGTCCTCACCGACTTCGGCATCGCCCAGGTGGAGGGCGACCCGTCCATCACCTCCACCGGCATGCTCGTCGGCGCCCCCTCCTACATCTCGCCCGAGCGCGCCCGCGGCCACAAGCCCGGCCCCGCCGCCGACCTGTGGTCCCTCGGCGGCCTGCTCTACGCGTCCGTCGAGGGCATCCCCCCGTACGACAAGGGGTCGGCGATCGCGACGCTGACCGCCGTGATGACCGAGCCGGTCGACCCGCCGCAGAACGCGGGACCGCTGGAGCCGGTCATCTACGGGCTGCTCGCCAAGGACCCGGACCAGCGACTCGACGACGCCGGCGCCCGCGCGCTGCTCAACGAGGTGCTGCACGCCCCGGAGCCGAAGCCCGCCCCGGAGCCGGAGCCGGCCGACGCCACCAAGGTCGTACCGCTGCCGCCCGTGCCCCCGTCGCTGAAGAAGCGTCCCGCCAAGGCGGGTTCGGCCGCAGCCGCCGCCGCGGCGGCCGGGGTCGCCGCCAAGGGCGAGGAGGCCGCCGAACGGCTGCGCGGCGCGCTGAAGTCGGTCCGTAACGCCGCCGCCGCGTCCCGTGCCAAGGACGGCGCGGCGACCACGACCGTCACGGGTGGCCCGGAGCAGCCCGTGACGCCGCCGCGGACCCCCGCGAAGGCGTCGATCACCGACGTCGTGCCGCGCCGCACCCTGGTGATCGCGGCGGTCGTCGCGGCCGTCCTCGTGCTCGGCAGCATCCTGGCCCTGTCCCTCAGAGGCGGCGACGACCCCGGCACCAAGGGCGGCGGCACGGCCGCCTCCGCCGGTGCCACCGGCGGCGACGACGCCAAGGGACAGGACTCGGGCAAGGGCACGGGCGACAAGGGCAAGGGCGCCGACGACCACGCCCAGGGCTCCGGCGACAGCACCGCAGAGCCGAGCGGAAAGCCCGACGACGACGCCTCCGGTGACAGCGGCTCCGGCCAGGGCGCCTCGCCCGGCAGCGACACCGACGGCTCCAACGGCAGCACCGCCGAACAGATCTACCGGCACCCGCAGGGCTTCTCCATCGGCCTGCCCAAGGGCTGGTCGTACGCGTCGACGAGCGCGGCCGGCGCCCGCTTCAACGGCCCGAAGGGGCAGAAGCTGCTCGTCGGCTGGACCAGCACCCCCAAGGACGACCCGGTCAGCGACTGGCGCAACCAGGAGAACTACATGCGCCGTTCCCAGTACGACCGGATAAAGATAGGGGCCGTCGAGTACCGCGGCTGGAACACGGCGGACTGGGAGTTCACCTACGTCGACGGCGGCACCAAGTACCGCACGATCGACCGCGGTTTCGTGGTGAACGGCTCGCAGGGCTACGCGCTGATGTACACCGCGAAGGACGCCGACTGGGACAGCGCGCTGCGCAAGTCCACGTGGCGGACGTTCACACAGACGTTCAAGCCCAAGTCCTGAGCCGGGGACCCGTTCTGCACGTATCGTGAGTGCTTGCGGACCGTGTGCGAACGGATGTGACGCCCGGTGACCACCGGGCGAGGCAGGGGGCGTTGTGGAGGAGTACGCGGGGCGAGTGCTCGCCGACCGTTACCGCCTGCCCCTGCGCGCCTTCGACGACGACGGGTACGGCGACGCCGCGGCGTACGCGCCGCACGACGCGACCCGCGCCTTCGACACGTACAGCGGGCAGGAGGTGCTCGTCCGGCAGGTGCCGCTGCCGGAGGTCGTCGAGGCGGAGGTGCTCGACGCGGACGGGCTGCCGGACGGGTTCCGGCCCGGGGCGCCGGTCCGGGTGTCCGCCGAGCCGTCCGTGGCCCGGGCCATCGAGGCGGCGCAGGCCGCCGCGCAGATCCCCGACCACCCGCGGCTCGACCAGGTCTTCGACGTGTTCGCCGAGGGCGGTTCGCTGTGGATCGTCAGCGAGGCCGTCGCCGCCCGGCCGCTCGCGGCGCTGCTCGACGCGGGGCCGCTGAGCCCGTACCGGGCCGCCGAGGTCGCCTCCGACGTGCTCACCGCGCTGCGGGCGCTGCACGCGCACGGCTGGGTCCACCGGAACGTGACGGCGCGGACCGTGATGATCTGCGACGACGGACGCGTGCTGCTCACCGGGCTGGCCGCCGGGGCGGCGGAGGAGGCCTTGTGCGGGTACGATCCGCGGCCCGAAGTCGAGGCGGAGCCTGAGGAGTCGGAGCCTGAGGAGCCGGAGCCTGTTGTGCCGTCGGCTCAGCCTGAGGCGGGGGACTACCGGGCTGCGCGGGCCGGGGCGATCGCGGCGTACCGGGCCGGGGCGAGGGCCGCCGGTGCCTCCGGTGGGCGGGTGGACGATCCGTACGGGGTGCGGAAGTCGGCGCCGGTCCCTGTGCAGCCTGCTCGGTGGGACGAGCTGATACCCCGCGACGGTGGCACCGACTCGGGGCCCCGCCCCGGACCCCGCTCCTCAAACGCCGGAGGGGCTGTCAATGCCGAGCGCGCCCGCCAGGTCCGGATGACCGTCGTCGGTCCCGTCACCGAGCGCTGGGCCCCCGAGCAGGCCCATCCCGTGCAGGAGAGCTGGCAGTTGGCCGCCCCCGTCGGGCCCGCCACCGACCTGTGGGCGCTCGGCGCCCTCCTGTTCCGCGCCGTGCAGGGGCATGCCCCGTATCCGGAGGAGTCGACGCCCGAGCTGGTGCAGATGGTGTGCGCCGAGCCGCCCGCGTTCGCCGAGGAGTGCGGGCCGCTGCGACCGGTCGTCGAGTCGCTGCTGCGCCAGGACCCCACCGAGCGGCTCGACATCGAGGAACTGCGCGGCTGGCTGCGGTCGTTGGTGCGCTCCGCGCCGGAGCCGGAGGCCGGGACGAACGTCGTGCCCGCGCCCGCCTTCGACGCCGCCCGGCTCCCCGTCGTCCGCCGCAGGGGCGAACTCGTCCGCAGACGGCGCCGGTCCAAGGCCGCCGCCGGGCACCCGCACGCCCGGCACAAGCGCGCCCCGCGCGAGCGCGAGCCCGAGCCGCCCCGCCGGGCCCCGCAGCCCCGGCAGGGCGGCGGCGAGCGGCGGCCCGCCTCGCTGGGGCGCTGGCTGCTCGTGCTGATCCTGCTGGGCCTGGTCGGCGCCGTCGCGTACGCGATGGTGTTCCTGCCCGAGGCCGGCTCCAGCGCGGGCGCGCCGCGCGAGCAGGCGGGTGTGGTCGGCGGCGCCCCCGACAAGAACGGGGACACCGACCCGAAGGCCGATCCGTCCGGGCCCGCCAAGACGCCCAAGGGCAAGTCGCCGAAGGACAAGTCGCCGTCGAAGAAGGGGACGTCCGCCCCGTCGAGCACCGAGCCGCAGTCGGACGTCGCGGCCGGATTCAGCCTGCGCAAGGACCCCGAGGGCTTCCGGGTCGCGGTGGCCGAGGGCTGGCAGCGCCAGGCGAAGAACGGCCGGGGCCAGATCCTCTACACGCACGGGAACTTCGCGCTGCTCGTCGTCCCCGGCCGCGACAGCACCGCCACGTACGGCCGCGACCCGATGAAGTACCAGCGCGAGGACGAGCGGGAGCTCCAGCCGTTCCGCGACTCCACCTGGGCCACGTCCAGCGGCATGAAGACCATCGAGGTCGGCGGACGGACCATGGCCGAGGGGCAGTTCACCTGGCAGGAGTCCGGCGGCGAGGTGTTCGTGCGCAACGTGGCGATGGTGATCGGCGGCAGGTTCCACATCGTGCAGGTGCGCGGCCCGGAGGCCGAGCGCGACGAGGTGTCCCGGCTGTTCGAGCAGGCGTCCGCCACCTACCGGTACGGCGGTTGAGGCCGGTTCGCCGCGAGGTGGCCGGATCCTTTCCTGCGTCACAGTGACGTATCCATGGCACCCCGGCTGTTCCTCGGGGGCCGCCCGCTCCCTAGTGTGACCCTGTCAAGACCATTGCGGGGGAACGTGAATCAGATGCAGGGCGAGCTCCTCGCCGGGCGCTACCGGCTCGGCGAATCGATCGGGCGCGGCGGCATGGGACGCGTGTGGCGCGCGCACGACGAGGTGCTGCATCGCGTCGTCGCCGTCAAGGAGCTGACCGCCGCCACGTACGTGTCCGAGGCCGACCGGGCCGTGCTGCTGACGCGGACCCAGACCGAGGCGCGGGCCGCGGCCCGGATCAACCATCCGGCCGTCGTCACCGTCCACGACGTCCTGGAGCACGACGACCGGCCGTGGATCGTCATGGAGCTGGTCGAGGGTCCCTCGCTCGCCGACGCCGTCAAGGAGCACGGCCGTATCGTCCCCGCCGAGGCGGCGCGGATCGGCCTGTGGACGCTGCGGGCGCTGCGCGCCGCGCACACCGCGGGCGTCCTGCACCGCGACGTGAAGCCGGGCAACGTGCTGCTCGCGCGCGACGGCCGGGTCAAGCTCACCGACTTCGGCATCGCCCAGGTCGAGGGCGACTCGACCATCACGCGGACCGGCGAGATCGTCGGCTCCGTCGACTACCTGGCGCCCGAGCGGGTCAGCGGCGCCGAGCCGGGCCCCGCCTCCGACCTGTGGGCGCTCGGCGCGACGCTCTACACGGCCGTCGAGGGCCGCTCCCCGTTCCGCCGGACCTCCCCGCTGAGCACCATGCAGGCCGTCATCGAGGAGGAGCCCGAGATCCCCGCGCACGCCGGGGCGATCGGGCCGGTGATCAGCGCGCTGCTCCGCAAGGACCCGGCCGCGCGCCCGGACGCCGACACGACCGAGGCGATGCTCGCGGAGGCCGCCGAGGGCCGCAGGCCGACCGCGGCGCAGGCCTACGTACCGACCCAGGTGCACCGCACGGGCCAGACCCGCGTCCAGCACCAGCCCCCGCCCGCGCCGCCGGGCGGCACCGCCGTCCTGGCCCCCCAGCCGGCCCCGCAGCCCGCTCCGTCCCCCGCGCCCCGTCGGCGCCGGTTGCCGAGGGTGCTGGCCGTGGTGGTCGCCGCGCTGCTCATCGGCGGCGGTGGCGCGTATGGGGGGATGTACTACCTGGAGCACCGTGACGACGGCTCCACATCCCGGCAGAACGAGGGCGGGAGCACGGGCGGGAAGACCGGCGGCACCGGCGGGAGCAGCCCGTCGAAGTCGGCCGAGCCCGCGTCCGGCGCGATACCCGAGGACTGGGAACGGGTCCATGACGTCGAGGGTTTCAGCCTGATGCTGCCGCCCGGCTGGACCCGCCAGCAGGACGGCACCCAGATCGACTACACGCCGGACGGCGGGCAGCGCTTCGTCCGGATCGCCGTCGACAAGAACTCCCAGTGGCCGGACTCGTACCAGCACCAGCTGGACCTGGAGAAGGGCGTGCGCCCCAAACTGCCGCAGTACCAGCGGGTGACGCTGCAGTCGAACATGTACCGGGACCGGCCGGGATCCCTCTGGGAGTTCACCTGGACCGCGGGGGACAAGGACACGACGTCCGGCCCCCGGCACGCGATCGAGCAGACGTACCGGACCGCGGACGGCGTCGAGTACGCCATCTACCTGTCGGTGCCCGAGGAGAACTGGGCCGAGGCGCGCACCCAGTTCGACGCGATCCTGCGGGGCTGGCAACCGGACGCGTAGGCCGTGTCTTCGCACGCGTGACCGGAACGGCACCCGTGCACGTCTGTGACGGTGCGGCATGATGGGACGCATGGGGACCGAGGGGGACAACGTCCGTGTCGTGGGCGGACGTTACCGGCTGGAGGCCAGGATCGGGCGCGGCGGCATGGGCGTCGTCTGGCAGGCCGACGACACGCTGCTCGGACGGCGGGTGGCCGTCAAGGAGCTCGCGCTCGACGAGACCCTCTCCGAGGCCGAGGCGGCGCAGCAGCGCGAGCGCATGCTGCGCGAGGCCCGGGCGGTCGCCCAGCTGAGACACCCGCACGTGATCGTCGTGCACGACGTCGTGGTGCACGAGGGGCGCCCGTACATAGTGATGGAGCTGATCGAGGGCTGCTCGCTGGCCGACCGGATCGCCCGGGACGGACCGCTCGACGCCCCCGAGGCGGCCCGCGTCGGGCTCGCGCTGCTCGGGGCCCTGCGCGTCGCGCACGCCGCCGGCGTCCTGCACCGCGACCTCAAGCCCGCCAACGTCCTGCTCGAACCGGCGACCGGCCGCGTCGTCCTCACCGACTTCGGCATCGCCCAGGTCGAGGGCGCCACGACGCTCACCGAGACCGGCGGCTTCGTCGGCTCGCCCGAGTACACGGCGCCGGAGCGGATGGCGGGGGAGCGGGCCGGGGCCGGCGCCGACCTGTGGTCGCTCGGCGCGCTGCTGTGCACGGCGCTCAGCGGCGAGTCACCGTTCCGCCGCGACTCCCTCGGCGGCATCCTGCACGCGGTCGTCTACGAGGAGATCCGCCCGCCCGCGCAGGCCGCGCCGCTGCTCCCGGTGATCCGCGGCCTCCTGGAGCGCGAGCCCGCGCGGCGCATCGGCCTCGACGAGGCGGAGCTGCTGCTGCGCGCCTACGTGGACACGGGCGCGACCCCGCGCGCGGTGGGCCAGGGCCGCGCCGCGTACTCGCCGACCCGGCGCGACGTGCCGACGGTGACCGGGCGGCAGGAGGGGCGGCGCGGTCCGGCGCCGCGGTTCGTCCTGGTGGCGGCGGCGCTCGTCGCGGCGCTCGCCGGGGCCGGGATCGTGACGGGGCTGTATCTGGCGGGGGACCGGGAGGAGCCGGCGCCGCCCGGCGGTTCCACGGGCCCGGCGACGGGCGCGGGCAGCACGGCCTCGGCGGGCGTCTCGCCGAGCGCGGCGCCGACCGTCACGGTGACCGCGCGGCCGACCCGTACGCAGGGTCCGGGGCCGGCGGCCCCGGCCGGGTACCGGGTCGTGACGGACGAGAAGGGGTTCCGGCTCGCGGTGCCGAAGGGTTTCACGCGCTCCGTCGACGGGCCGCGGGTGTTCTACAAGTCGCCGGGCGGGACCTTCCGCATCGGCATCAAGGTGACGGAGCCGGTTCCGGCCGGCGGGCCCGGCGCTGTGCAGCGGCGGTCGGCCGCGGCGGGCCCGAAGAACAATCCGGGCTACCGCGAGGGCACGGTCACCGACACCACGCACCGGGGCGCCGCCGCCGCGCGGTGGGAGTTCTCCTGGGACGGCTTCAGCGCGGCCGAGGGCGCCCGGCACACCGTCGACCTGTGCTGGCAGCAGGCGGGCCGGCTGTACGACGTGTGGGTGTCGGGGCCGGTCGGGCGGCGGGCGGAGGCGCGCGGGCACTTCGACGTGGCCGTCGACACCTTCGTGCCTTCTGTCACGGATTGACCTGGTCCGCTGCTGCAGCGCGGTCACAATGCCATGACCTGAGTGGAACCGGGGCGCCCCCGCACGGTACTCATGGACGCATGAGTGACAACGGGGGAGCCGGATACGGCCCGAACGATCCCACCAGCTTCGGCCTCCAGCCGCCGCAGCAGCCGTACGCCGCCGCGCACCAGGGCAACCCCTACGGCGCGGGTGACGGGAACCCGTACGCGCAGCCCACCCAGGCCACCCCGTACCCGCACCAGCCCCCGCAGCCCCACCAGCCCCAGGCTCAGCAGCACCCGCAGTCCCAGCCCCAGCAGTCCCACCAGCCCCAGCCCCAGCAGGCGCCGCAGGCCCCGCAGCCCACGCAGGTCGTGCCGGACCAGGCCGACCCGGGTGCGGGCCGCCTCGTCGCGGGCCGCTACCGGCTGCTGAGCAAGCTCGGCCACGGCGGCATGGGCACCGTGTGGCGGGCCAAGGACGAGACGGTGGACCGCGAGGTCGCGGTCAAGGAGCCGCGCATCCCGGACCACCTGCCGGCGCAGGAGCGGGCCAACGCGTTCGAGCGCATGCGGCGCGAGGCGCGGGCCGCGGCCCGCCTCGACCACCCCGCGGTCGTGAACGTGCACGACGTCGCCGTCGAGGACGGTCAGCCGTGGATCGTCATGGAGTTCGTGCAGGGCCGTTCGCTCGGCGAGGCACTCAAGGAGGGCACGCTCGGCGCGCGCGACGCCGCCCGGATCGGCCTGGAGGTGCTCGGCGCCCTGGAGGCCGCGCACGCCGCCGGCATCCTGCACCGCGACGTGAAGCCGGACAACGTGATGCTCGGCCGCCACGACCGCGTGATCCTCACCGACTTCGGCATCGCCCAGATCGAGGGCGAGACCAACCTGACGGACACCGGCGGCTTCGTCGGCTCGCCCGAGTTCATCGCGCCCGAGCGCGTCCTCGGCCAGCGCCCCGGCCCGGCCTCGGACCTGTGGTCGCTCGGCGTCGTCCTCTACGCGGCGACCGAGGGCGTCTCCCCGTTCCGCCGCAACAACACCCCGGCCACCCTGCAGTCCGTCCTGAACGCGACCCCGGCCGCGCCCGCCTCGGCGCAGGGCCCGCTGGCCGAGGCGATCAACGGCCTGCTCCAGAAGGACCCGGCCCGTCGGCCGAACGCGGCGCAGGTCCGCGCCCTCCTGGAGCGCGCCGTGCAGCCGCCCGCCCCGCAGCCCACGCAGGTCGTCCAGATCGGCTCGTCGCAGGGCGGCCTGCGCCTCGGCCGCAAGGCGCTGCTCGGGATCGGCGCGGGCGTCGTCGTGGCCGCGGTCGCCGCGTACCTGGTCCTCGCGAAGCCGTTCGCGGGCCCGCTGCCGGACGACTGGAAGACGCACGACGAGGCGAAGCCGCTGGACGCGACCGTCGCGGTGCCCGCCGACTACATCCGGATCCCCGACGAGGACACGGTCGAGGTCACGTACAAGGACCCCAGCGGCGCGATCACCCTCCAGCTGGCGCGCTGGGACCACGTCAAGGACAAGACCGACATCGCGGGGACGGCCGACGCCGAGGCGTTCAAGGACTCCGACGACATCAAGAACAACTCGTTCAGCGGCGCCGGCGCGCTGATGTCGAGCGACACCAAGCCCACGAGCGAGACCGACTCCAACTTCGCGTACAAGGAGAAGGACGCCGCGCTCAACACGATCACGTACGGCGTCAGCGGCACCGCTCTCGACCTGGACAAGGACGTGCCGCGCGAGGCGCAGGCGTTCTACTACAAGACCTCGGCCGGGGACATGTACCGGCTGTGGATCGACTATCCGGGCAAGGGCGACTTCACCGAGCGCGGCCGGGAGGTCGCCAAGACCGCCATCGCCAACCTCGACCTCCACAAGCTCTGAGGTGGCCGCGCAGGGGGAACGGCTGATCGGAGGACGCTACCGGCTGGCCGAGCGCATCGGCTCCGGCGGCATGGGCACCGTGTGGCGCGCGGTCGACGAACGGGTCGGCCGCGACGTCGCCGTCAAGGAACCGCGACTGCCGGGCGATCCGGAGCGCGCCTACGCCCGGCTCCAGCGCGAGGCCCGCGCCGCGGCCCGGGTCGAGCACCCGTCGGCGGTCGCCGTGCACGACGTCGTCGTCGAGGACGGGCTGCCGTGGATCGTCATGGAGCTGGTGCGCGGCGAGTCCCTGCACGAGGTGCTCCAGCGCGGCCCGCTGCCGCCCGCGGAGGCGGCGCGGATCGGCCGGGACGTGCTGGGCGCGCTGCGTGCCGCGCACGCCGAGGGCATCGTGCACCGGGACGTGAAACCGGCGAACGTGCTGCTCGGCCCGCACGGCCGGGTCGTGCTCACCGACTTCGGCATCGCGCACGTGCAGGGCGAGGAGTCGCTCACGATGAGCGGCGAGTTCGTCGGCTCGCTGGAGTTCATCGCGCCCGAGCGGATGTCCGGCGACGGCGCGGGCCCGTCCAGTGACCTGTGGGCGCTGGGCGTGCTGCTGTACACGGCGGTGGAGGGCTGGTCCCCGTTCCGCCGTACGACGCTGGAGTCGACGCTCGCCGCGATCCTCTCCTTCGCCCCGCCGCCGGCCGAACGGGCCGGTGTGCTGGGCCCGTTGATCGACCGGCTGCTCGCCAAGGAACCGGCGGACCGGCCGGACGCGGCGACGGTCGCGGCGGGGCTCGCGGCCGCCGCCGACGGACGCCCGCTGCCCGAGCCCTTCGCCGGGCCCGTGGCCCAGGACCCGGCGGGGCTGCGGGAGTTGGGCGACGACGTCGGCACCGTACGCCTGAAGGCCCCGGCCGCCCCGGCGAAGAGCGCCCCGGCGAAGACCGCCCCCGAGACGCCCGCCCCGGAGAAGCCCGCGCCGAAGCGTCGCCGCCGCTCCCCGGTGGCGCTGATCGTCGCCGCGCTCGTGGGCGCCGTCCTGGTCGGCGGCGGTGTCTGGCTCGGCACCTCGCTCGGCACTTCGGGCGACGACGGCGCGCCCTTCTCCGAAGGCTCCGGCGGGGAGCTGCACGAGGCGTCCCTCATGCCGGAGGAGCCGCAGAACGCCACGACGCCCGGCAAGGTGAAGGGCTGGACCGCGCACAAGGAGAGCAGTGTCGGCGCCGTGATCTCCGTGCCGGACGCGCTCACCGACGTCTACCACGACCCGTCCGAGGACGGCGTCCAGTACACCGACCCCAGGAGCGACGTGACGCTGAGCCTGAAGCGCTGGGCGCCCGAGACCAGCGGCTCGACGGCGTACGCCTGGGCGGTCGGCGCCGCCGACGGGTACGCCACGAGCGGCAGCACCGACATCCGCAAGACGATCACGCGGACGAGCTTCCACGGCAAGGACGCCGCCCAGCTCGACATCACGTACCGCAGCGCCGCCGACAGCGGTCTCACGCGCGAGATGCGGCTCTACGTCGTCGACGACACGGGCCGCTACGACCTCGGGGTGAGCATGCCGAAGGGCGTGAAGACGTACGAGAAGCAGGGCACCGACACCTTCAAGGGGGCCCGGGACAGGCTCGAACTCGCAAAGAGTTGACCGGCCCGGTGCGGCCGGTGGCGGCACCGGCAAAGCCACTGATCAGCGGCTTTGCTGCCAGCGATCACTGGCGTGGTGTGTGGAGGGCGTGAAAGCCGATTACCGGTGGGTACACAAAGCGTCGGCTTCCGCATACCCTCCCCCTCATGACGGAGTCGCAGGCCACCCACGAGAAGACCGGAACCAACCCGACAGCGGCCGCCCCGGAGGGCGTGCGCACCGCTGCCGACGTGGTCACGCCCGAGCTGATCGCCCAGCTCACCCGAGGCGTGGTCGGCTCGGGGCGGACCGCGAACCACACGCCGTTCACCGGTGAGAAGCTCGCCGACCTGCCGGAGTCGACGCCCGAGGACGTGGCCACCGCCTTCGAACGGGCCCGCGCCGCGCAGGAGGTCTGGGCGAAGACGCCGGTGCGCAAGCGCGCCGCCGTGCTGCTGCGCTTCCACGACCTGGTGCTCGCCCGCCAGGCCGAGGTCCTCGACCTCATCCAGCTGGAGACCGGCAAGGCCCGCCTGCACGCGCACGAAGAGGTGCAGGCCGTCGCCGTCGCCTCCCGTCACTACGGCCGCAAGGCCCCGGCCTACCTCAAGCCCCGGCGGCACACCGGCGCGGTCCCGACCCTGACCAAGGTGACCGAGCTGCGCCAGCCGCGCGGCGTCGTCGGCCAGATCGCCCCCTGGAACTACCCCCTCGAACTGTCGGTCGGCGACGCGCTCCCCGCGTTCGTCTCGGGCAACGCGGTCGTCATGAAGCCCGACACCGAGACCTGCCTGACCGCCCTGTGGGCCCGCGACCTGCTCATCGAGGCCGGTCTGCCCGCCGAGGTCTTCCAGGTCGTCCTCGGCGAAGGCCCGGTCGTGGGGCCCGAGTTGGTCAAGCACGCCGACTACGTCTCCTTCACCGGCTCCACCCGCACCGGCCGCGAGGTCGCCCAGGGCGCCGCCGCCCGTCTCGTCGGCGTCTCGCTCGAACTCGGCGGCAAGAACGCGATGCTGGTCCTCAAGGACGCCGACGTGGAGAAGGCCGCCGCCGGCGCCGTCCGCGCCTGCTTCTCCTCGGCGGGCCAACTCTGCATCTCCATCGAGCGGTTGTACGTCCACGAGTCGATCGCCGACGCCTTCCTGGAGCGCTTCGCCGCCCGGACGAAGGCGATGCGGCTCGGCACGTCCCTCGCGTACGGGGCCGACATGGGCTCCCTCGTGGGCGAGCGCCAGCTCACCACGGTGACCCGGCACGTCGAGGAGGCCGTCGCCAAGGGCGCCACGCTCGTCGCCGGCGGCGTCGCCCGCCCCGACATCGGCCCCTACTTCTTCGAGCCGACCATCCTCGACGGGGTCGAGGCCCCGATGTCCGTCTGCACCGAGGAGACCTTCGGCCCGGTCGTCTCGATCTACCGCTTCACGGACGAGGACGAGGTCATCGCCCAGGCCAACGGCACGCCGTACGGCCTCAATTCCTCGGTCTGGACGAAGGACGCCCGGCGCGGCCACGAGGTCGCCGCCCGGCTGCGCACCGGCACCGTGAACATCAACGAGGGCTACGCCCCCGCGTACGGCAGCGTCCAGTCGCCCATGGGCGGCATGAAGCAGTCGGGCCTCGGCCGCCGCCACGGCTCCGAGGGCATCCTCAAGTACACCGAGGCCCAGACGGTCGCCCACCAGCGGGTGATGCCGATGGCCCCGTCCTTCGGCATGGACGACGCGGCCTACGCCAAGTTCATGACCACCAGCCTGAGCCTGATGAAGAAGCTCCGCCTCAAGTAGCCGATTTCGTCTGCGGCCCGGTGGGGCTTCTCGCGCAGTTCCCCGCGCCCCTGGAGGTGCGGACTTCGTCCGCTACCTCCATAGGGGCGCGCCCCATCGGGGAAATGCGGCGCGAAGCGCCTGCATTTCAGGGGCGCGGGGAACTGCGCGACCAGCCACGACGCACCCGCACCCGGCAACGACCCCCACCCCCCCCACGGCGAGATTCCGAAGCCCGCACCAGATCCGACCCGCACAAGGAGACGCCCCCATGGCCCAGGCCGCGCAAGACCCCGGGTACGACTACGACGTCCTGGTCATCGGATCCGGCTTCGGCGGAGCCGTCACCGCCCTGCGCCTCACCGAGAAGGGCTACAAGGTCGGCGTCCTGGAGGCGGGCCGCCGCTTCGCCCCCGGCACCCTCCCCAAGAACTCCTGGGACCTCAAGAACTTCCTCTGGGCGCCGAAGCTCGGCATGTACGGCCTCCAGCGCATCCACCTGCTCGGCAACGTGATGGTGCTGGCCGGCGCCGGCGTCGGCGGCGGCTCCCTCAACTACGCCAACACCCTCTACGTGCCGCCGAAGCCCTTCTTCGACGACCCGCAGTGGAAGCACATCACCGACTGGCAGGACGAGCTCGGCCCGTACTACGACCAGGCCAAGCGCATGCTGGGCGTCCGCCTCAACCCGACGATGACCCCGGCCGACGTGCACCTGAAGGCGGCGGCCCAGTCCATGGGCATCGGCGACTCCTTCCACATGGCCCCGGTCGGCGTCTTCTTCGGCGACGGCGAGGACGCGGACGGCACCAGCAAGGCGAAGCCCGGCGCGCAGGTGCCCGACCCGTACTTCGGCGGCGCGGGCCCGGCCCGCAAGGCGTGCACCGAGTGCGGCGAGTGCATGACCGGCTGCCGGCACGGTGCGAAGAACACCCTGAACGAGAACTACCTGTACCTGGCCGAGAAGTCCGGCGCCTCCGTGCACCCGATGACGACCGTCGTCTCCGTCACGGACGACTCGCGGGGCGGCTACGCGGTCGCCACCCTGCCGACCGACGACAAGAAGAAGTCGGCGGGCCGCGTCTTCCGCGCCCCCAAGGTCGTCGTCGCGGCCGGCACCTACGGCACCCAGACCCTGCTGCACCGCATGAAGGCCGGCGGCCAACTCCCGTACCTCTCGCAGAAGCTGGGCCACCTGACCCGCACCAACTCGGAGGCCCTGGTCGGCGCCCAGACCACCGACCGGCGCTACCGCAAGAAGCACGGCGCGGCGAAGGCCGACTTCACCAAGGGCGTCGCCATCACGTCCTCGATCCACCCGGACGAGAACACCCACATCGAACCGGTCCGCTACGGCAAGGGATCCAACGCGATGGGCGGCCTGACCATCCTCCAGGTGCCGTACGCGGAGGGCTCGTCCCGCGTCGCCGGCTGGCTGGCGAACGTGGTCAAGCACCCGACCCTGCTGGCCCGTTCGCTCTCCAACCACCGCTGGTCGGAGAAGACCATCATCGGCCTCGTCATGCAGTCCCTGGACAACTCGCTGACGACGTACCTGAAGCCGGGCGGCGTCGGCAAGGGCCTGCTCACCGCCGAGCAGGGCCACGGCGCGCCCAACCCGAAGCAGATCAAGGCCGCCACGGACGGCGCGTCCGCGATCGCCGCCGAGATCAACGGCTTCGCCGGGTCGAACGTCGGCGAGCTCATGGGCACCCCGCTCACCGCCCACTTCCTCGGCGGCTGCCCCATCGGCGACAGCGCGGAGACCGGCGTCATCGACCCGTACCACCGGCTCTACGGGCACCCGGGGATCTCGGTGGTGGACGGCGCCGCCGTCTCCGCGAACCTCGGCGTCAATCCGTCCCTGACCATCACGGCGCAGGCCGAACGGGCCATGTCGTACTGGCCGAACAAGGGCGAGGAGGACCCGCGCCCGGAGATCGGCGCCGCGTACGTGCGGCTCGCACCGGTCGAGCCGAAGAACCCGGCGGTCCCGGCGGACGCGTTCGGCGCCCTGAAGCTGCCGTTCCTCGGCATGCCCGAGGTCCCGCCGAAGAAGTAGACAGACGAGAGAAGCAGGCAGACAAGAAAGGACCCGCACCCCCCTCCGAGTGCGGGTCCTTCCTCACTGGCGCGGCATGGTGCGCACTCAGCCCTCGGCGCCCACCTTGCGGCGACGCACGGAGTAGACGACACCGGCACCGGCGACGACGGCGATGCCGCCGATCATGCCGACGGTCGGCAGCATGGAGCTGGAACCGGTCTCGGCGAGGCTGCCGGTGGCCTTGGGAGCCTTCGACTTGTCGGCCGGCTGGTCCGAGACCGGGACCTTGCCGCCGGTCTGCGGCTTGGTGCCCGAGGTGTCGGTGCCGGCGCCCACGATCTGGAAGCGGTACGCGACATCGCCGGCGCCGACGCAGTCACCGTCGGAGTCGGCGTAGAGAGAGGCGCCGAGCGAGAAGGCCGCGCCGATCGGAGCGGCGGAGGTCACGTTGATCCGCATCGGGATGTTGACCTCGTAGCCGGGCTCGAGCTTGTCCGAGTAACCGACGAAGCCGACGGCGTCGCCGCCCTCGTTGAGGTCGAACCAGATCTTGGCGTCCGGGTCGTACGCCTGCAGCTGGACCTGCTTGCTGGCGAACAGGTTCTCGCCGGCCTGGTCCGCGGAGGCGCCCGCGAAGTAGCCCAGGTCCGTGAGGACGGAGTCGGAGTTGTTGGCGACGTTCAGGGAGAACTTGTGCCAGCCGCTGCCGCGGGCGATCTTGCCGGGCAGGCCGGTGATGCTGACGTCGGCCTTCGAG
Organism: Streptomyces sp. NPDC025806; assembly: GCF_055558275.1. NCBI lineage: Bacteria > Bacillati > Actinomycetota > Actinomycetes > Kitasatosporales > Streptomycetaceae > Streptomyces > Streptomyces sp. NPDC025806. The sequence continues at coordinate 63,055 of NZ_JBVHMU010000017.1, forward strand.
TCCGTGCACTCGTCGCCGGGCTCATCGGTGGGCTCGGCGGACTCGCTCGGCGTGCCGGACGGGCTCGTCGAGGCCGAGGCGGAGGCCGAAGCCGAGGCGGACTCGGAGGCGGAGGTGGACGGAGCGGACGGCTCCTCCGGCGCCGTCTCGGGCGCGGAGGTGGACGGGGCGGCGGTCTCCTCGGGCGCGGCCGGGGAGGAGGCCGGCGCCTCGGACTCGGCCGGAGCCGACTCCGACGCGGCCGGGGACGACTCGACGGTCGCCGGCTCGCCGTCCGCGAACGCGGCCGGCGCGGACAGGAGCGCGATCGGGGCGAGGGCGGCCGTCGCGGCCGCCGTCACGAGTGCGCGGCGAAGCTTCATTCAGGACCTCGTGGGTACGAAGGGCGGCCCCGCGATGGCGGACGCGGACGTGGCCGTGGTGTCGCAAAGAGGACCCTTGATCGGCGCGCATGGTTGTCCTGTTACTGACAGGGTCTTTATGTGACCTGGGTCACAACCTTCGGTGTGCGGGCTCGTACGCCCAGGTCATGCGCCCCGGTGAAGTGCAGCCCGACCCCGTCGGGTCCTTCCGGGAACAGGTCCGTCTTGTTGCGGTCCATGACATCGCTGCCGATCCGGCCGATCGGCACCGGCACCGCCGCGGCCGCCGACCGGTGCAGCCACAGCGTCCAGTCCGCCCGTTCGCCGTCGCGCCGCGCGGTCGCCTCCGCGTACGGCAGCGTGAACTCGAAGTGCTCGTCGGTCACCCGGACCACGGGCACCGAGAAGTCCCGCTCCGCGCCGGCCCGCGCGACGGCCACCACCCGCGCCCCGTCGAGCCCGCCGCGCACCCCGTACAGGGCCGCCCCGACCACGGCCCGCTCCGGCTCCGCGTCCACGTGCAGCACCTCGGCGTGCGCGGGCCGCAGCCAGGTCCGCAGCGCGAGGAACCCGTCGGACGTGGCGTACGGCAGCCAGGCCGCCACCCCGTCGGGAACCGTCCGGGGACTCGCCCCTACCCGCCGCGCCCGTTCGGCGAGCCCGCATTCCAGGCGCCGCCGCCGGTCGGTGCCGCGCGGCGCGACGTAGCAGTCCCAGCGGCCCTCGGCGAGGCGGTGCGCGTCCGCCGCGACCACGACCTCCCCGTCCTGCGGCACCGCGAGCCGCAGCTCCCGCCCTTTGGGGTCCCGGCGCAGCCGCGCGACGAAGTCCAGCGGCCCGGCCGGCAGCGTCGCCGCGTCGAACCGCACGGTGAACCCGCCGTCGCCGGTCGACCGGGCGAACGCCACGGGCGCCGTCGTCGGCTCGGGCGCGGACCCGGGCGCCGCGGCGGCCCGCGGCGCGGGCCCGGCGGACCGCAGCCGCCGCCACATCCGCGCCCCGAACGAGGGCGCGGCCGCGGTGGCGACCGGCATCGGTCTCTGCGCCGGAGCCTGAGCCGGAGCGGCGACACCCCGCTCCTGCCCCGCACCCAGCTCCCGGAACAGCTCCTCGTACCGGAGCGCCACCGCCGCCGGCTCGAAGTCCCGGGCCCGCTCCAGGGCCGCCGCCCCGAGCCGCGCGCGCAGCGCGTCGTCCGACATCAGCCGTCGCAACGCGTCGGCGTACCCGGCGACCCCCGCCTCCAGCGGCACGAGCAGCCCGTTCCGCTCGTGGTCGATGATCTCGGCCGGTCCGTGCGGGCAGTCCGTCGCGACCACCGGGACCCCGCAGTGCATGGCCTCGACGACGGTCATCCCGAAGGACTCCATGTCGGAGGTGACCGCGGCGATCGCCCCCTTCGCCCACTCGGTCTCGATGGGGGAGACCGGCCCCATGAGGCGCACCTGCCCGTACAGCCCGAGCCGGTCGATCCGCTCCCGCAGCGCCGCCTTCTCGGGCCCGCGCCCGTACAGCCGCAGCGCCCAGTCCGGATGCTCGGCGGCGACCTCCGCGAACGCGTCGACGAGCCGGTCGTAGCGCTTGACCGGGATGAGCCGCCCGGCCGCCACGATCACCTTGGAGTCCAGCGGCGCCCGCTCCACACCGGGCGCGGGCACCCCGTTCGGCACGCAGGTGATCCGCGTACGGACCTGGGGCAGCTCGGCGCGGTAGCGCGCGGCGTCGGCCTCGGACACGGTGACGAACGCGTCGAGCCCGGCCAGCGCCACGTTCTGCGCGTGGCGCACCTCGTCGGCGTGCCCGTCGAACGAGAGATGCTCCTGGCCGACGCGCAGATAGCGGTCGGCGCCGTACCGGGCGAGGTAGCCGTTGAGGATCGGCCGGGTCGCGATGACGATGTCGGCGTCGGTCCGGTCGAGGAACGCGGCGATCCGCTCGTCGTGCAGAGCGGTGTAGGCCAGTCGCCCTGTCCGGGTGCCGCGCTCGTGGTACATCGCGCACGGCTGCCGCGCGAGCGGCTCACGGTCGGCGCGGTCGGGGCTGTCCTCGCGCAGGTCGAGCAGGGTGGTCATCCGCACGCGCGGGTCGAAGGGCAGCCCGGTGCGGTCGAGCACCCGGTGCACGCTCACGACCTCGACGCTGTGCCGCTCGGCGAGCGCCGCCGACATGTTGGCCGTGGCACGGATGGTGCCGCCGATGCCGTACGCGTTGTTGAGCAGGAAGACGATCTTCTGCCGCGGGAGGGAAGAAGCGGGGAGGGAAGAAGCGGGGAGGGAGGAAGCGGGGAGGGAGGAAGTGGGGAGGGAAGAAGCAGGGGGAGTCACGATATGACACCAATGTTCCACTTATTACGCTGTGTTGAGCGTCATGTTCGAGCAGTACAACCATTTCGCCGATCCCCGATCGTTATCGGGAACGGGCGGTCAGGAGTGGTCCGGCACCCCAGGTCCCGGCTTTGATGGCGGCTCGGCGCGACCGCAAGGGCGGCGCGCTGTCGAGTGCATGAGGTGGGGAACGAAGTGAAGTCAGGTCTCGGGCGCACGCTGGCAGGGATCGGTGCGCTGGTCGCGCTCACGGCGACCGCGGGATGCGGCGGTGGCGGCGCGGACGACGGCGGCAAGACTGGCGACAAGCCGGCCGCGAAGGCCTCGGCCACGGCGAAGCCCGGTCAGGCGCCGCTCGGCATGGCGCAGCTGAAGAAGGCGGCGCTCGCCCAGGGCGATGTGAAGGGCTACCGGATCACCCCGGCCGCCGAGGACGAGATCCCGGACGTCAGCGTCCCGGCGAAGCCGGCGTCGTGCCAGGCGATCGCCGACCTGTTCCTGCTCGGCACGGAGCCGGACGCCGAGGCGCGGGTGGCGCGCTCGGTGATCTCGACTCAGGCGACGGACGCGACGCTCCTGAAGGTGGGCCTGTTCGGTCACGAGGAGGCGAACGCCAAGAAGATCCTCGCCGACGTGCGCGAGCAGAGCGAGAACTGCCACTCGTACGAGCACACCGACTACCAGTACAGCGACGTGAAGCCCGGCGAGGCTCCGAAGCTGGGCGACGAGGCGGTCGCGTTCTCGGTGCGCGGGAACGTCGACGGCACGAAGATGACGTTCGGGTACACGGTCGTGCGCAGCGGCTCGACCCTCGTCGTCTTCCAGGCGCTGAACGCGCTGGGCGGCGCCGAGGCCGAGGTGCCGGACGAGGTCGTCGAGACGCAGATGGACAAGCTGGAGAAGCAGGCGTAACCGCCGGCTCGTGGAGCAGGGGACCCGAAGCGAAGGCGTGGGGTCGGTCTACGCATCGTGCTCACCGATGGGGTCTTAAGTGCTGGTGTGGGGGAGGGACGGAGGCCGACCGGCCCCGGGCGTCCCCGGGACCGGCCGTTCTCTTGGTGTGACCGGGCTGCTGTCCCCTGCCGTCCGGTCACCGAGCTGAAGCGAGGTCCCACGACGTACGGCTTCACCGTGACGTCTCATCGCTCCAACGGAGCCACGCGTGGTTCGATCGGCCCGCCCCTGGCTGGCGCGGACTAACCGAACCAACGAACCCCTTGCCCTCCGGGTCACGCGCCGTACGGGTGAGCCGGGAATCGAACTCGGGTGCGGCTCCGGTGGGGGCGGGCCGCGCAGTTCCCCGCGCCCCTGAAATGCAGACGCTTCGCGTGGCATTTCCCCGACGGTCGAGCGCCCGATGAGATAGCGCACGAAGTGCGCATCTCAGGGGCGCGGGGAACTGCGCGACCAGCCCCCACCGGCCCGCGCCCGGCGACACACGGTCGGAGCTACGGCGGCGGCCGCGAACGCCCGGAAGCCCGACAGACCCGAGCCGGTAGAATCGGGGTCACGACTCCCCGCTCAGCCGCCGGAAGGCAACCCGTGTCATCAGCGACCCCCGCTGCCACCACCCCCGACACCGTCCTGGTCGTCGACTTCGGTGCGCAGTACGCCCAGCTCATCGCCCGCCGCGTCCGTGAGGCCCGGGTCTACAGCGAGATCGTGCCGAGCACCATGCCGGTCGCGGAGATGCTCGCCAAGAACCCGGCGGCGATCATCCTCTCCGGCGGCCCCTCGTCGGTCTACGCGGAGGGCGCCCCGCGCCTGGACCGCGCGATCTTCGACGCCGGCGTCCCCGTCTTCGGCATGTGCTACGGCTTCCAGCTGATGGCCACCGCCCTCGGCGGCACCGTCGACGACAACGGCGCCCGCGAGTACGGCCGCACCCCCCTCACCGTCTCCAAGGCGAGCTCCACGCTCTTCGAGGGCACCCCGGCCGAGCAGTCGGTGTGGATGTCGCACGGCGACGCCTGCTCCGCCGCCCCCGAGGGCTTCACCGTGACCGCGTCCACGGACGTCGTCCCGGTCGCCGCCTTCGAGAACGACGAGAAGAAGCTGTACGGGGTCCAGTACCACCCCGAGGTCATGCACTCGACCCACGGCCAGCAGGTGCTCGAGCACTTCCTGTACCGCGGCGCCGGCATCGAGCCGAGCTGGACCACGGGCAATGTGATCGAGGAGCAGGTCGAGGCGATCCGCGCCCAGGTCGGCGACAAGCGCGCGATCTGCGGCCTGTCCGGCGGCGTCGACTCCGCCGTGGCCGCGGCCCTCGTGCAGAAGGCCATCGGCTCGCAGCTCACCTGCGTCTACGTCGACCACGGCCTGATGCGCAAGGGCGAGACCGAGCAGGTCGAGAAGGACTTCGTCGCCGCGACCGGCGCGAACCTGAAGGTCGTCGACGCGAGCGAGCGCTTCCTGAACGCGCTGGCCGGCGTCTCCGACCCGGAGACCAAGCGCAAGATCATCGGCCGCGAGTTCATCCGCGTCTTCGAGCAGGCCCAGCTGGAGATCCTCCAGGAGGACGGCCCCGAGGTCGCGTTCCTCGTCCAGGGCACGCTCTACCCGGACATCGTCGAGTCCGGCGGCGGCACCGGCACGGCGAACATCAAGTCGCACCACAACGTCGGCGGTCTGCCCGACGACATCGAGTTCGAGCTCGTCGAGCCGCTGCGCCAGCTGTTCAAGGACGAGGTCCGGATGGTCGGCGCCGAGCTGGGTCTGCCGGACGAGATCGTCCAGCGCCAGCCGTTCCCCGGCCCCGGCCTGGGCATCCGTATCGTCGGCGAGGTCACCAAGGACCGTCTCGACCTGCTGCGCGAGGCCGACGCCATCGCCCGCGAGGAGCTCACCGCGGCCGGCCTGGACCGCGAGATCTGGCAGTGCCCCGTCGTGCTGCTCGCCGATGTCCGCTCGGTCGGCGTCCAGGGCGACGGCCGCACCTACGGCCACCCGATCGTGCTGCGCCCCGTCTCCTCCGAGGACGCCATGACGGCGGACTGGACCCGGATGCCGTACGAGGTCCTCGCCCGGATCTCGACCCGCATCACGAACGAGGTCGCGGACGTCAACCGCGTCGTGCTCGACGTCACGAGCAAGCCGCCGGGCACCATCGAGTGGGAGTAGTCCCCACGGTCGTCCAGTGAGAGTGCCGCCCACCGCACCGGTGGGCGGCACTCTCATTTCCGCAGCAGCGTGCGCAGCTCGGCGCCCGGGGTCCACACCTGGATGACCAGGAGGTCGCGCTCCACGTAGGTGCGGGAGACCTCGGTGATTTCGACGCGGAAGAGGTGGAAGTTCTCCGGGTCCGGGACATGGACGTGGTCCAGGTATCCGTCGAGGATCCCGGGCTCGTCCTCGGCCGGCCGGGCCCGCCCGCTGATGCGTACATCGCCTCCGCCCATCGAGGCGCCGTCCCCCGGATTGGCCTGGAGGGCGCACCGCGCGTCGCGCAGCAGATCCCGCACCTTGAGGGAGTCCGGCATCATGCCGAGCAGCAGCTCGCCGTCCAGGAAGGTGACTTCGAGCCCCGACGTGCGCGGTGACCCGTCCTTGCGGAGTGTGGCGAGGATGTGGTGCTTGTAGGCGCCGAAGCGTTCCTCGATCGTCTTGGCGAGGTCCGGTTCGACGGTGGCGAAGGCAGCCCAGTTCGACTTCATGCGTCGAGTCTGCCGCGCATACCCGCCACCCTCTGTCCCCTTTCCCCGGGTTTCCCGGGGCGTTTCGCCGCATTCTTTTCACAGCCCGGCTCTGTCGTCCTCGCGTCGCCGGAGGTACCTTCCGCAGCATGTCGACGCAGATCCCCGCCCCGATACCCACCGACCAGCTGCATTTCGCGATGCCGCCCGTGCACACCGACCCCGCCGACGAGCGGCGGTACCGCAAGGAGCGGCTCGCGGGGGCGCTGCGCAACTTCGGCCGGCTCGGGTACGAGGACGGGGTGTCGGGCCACATCACGGCCCGCGACCCCGAGTTCGAGGACTGCTACTGGGTCAACCCGTTCGGCATGCCGCTGCGGCACGTCACCGTCGGCGACCTCGTCCTGGCCAACGGGGACGGCCAGGTCCTGGAGGGCCGGTACCACGTCAACCAGGCGGCCTTCACCGTGCACGCCGAGGTGCACCGGGCCCGCCCCGACCTCGTCGCCGTCGCGCACTGCCACTCCGTCCACGGGCGGGCGCTGTCCGCGATCGGCGAGCTCGTCGAGCCGATCACCCAGGAGGCCTGCGCCTTCTACGAGGACCACGCGCTGCTCGACGAGTACACGGGCGTGTCCGTCGACGCGGGGGAGGGCAAGCGGATCGCGGTCGCGCTCGGCGCGTTCAAGGCGCTGATCCTGCGCAATCACGGGCTGCTCACCGTGGGCGACTCGGTGGACGCCGCCGCCTGGTGGTTCATCGCGCTCGAACGCTGCGCGCAGGTGCAGCTCGCGGCGCGGGCCGCGGGGCGCCCCGTCCTGATCGACCGGCGCCAGGCCGTCGAGACCCGCGAGAAGACGGGCAGCGACCTCGTCGCGTGGATCAACTACCAGAGCATGTGGCAGGACATCACGCGCAGTGAGCCGGAGTTCCTGGCCTGACCGGCCCCCGATCGGCCCCTGACCGGGCAGGTCAACACGCGTCCCGATCGTTCACCCGGGCGAGGCGGGCACGTGCGCCGGAGCGTGCGCCGCGTAAGGCACAATTCCCTCTCATCACAAGGAAGTTGATGACAGGCGACACGAGCCGCGTGACCGCTGTCGAACGATCTTGAAGGTGGGGCGTCGCGGTGGCGGTGCAGGAAGCCCGGCAGGGCCAGGGGACGCACGAGGGCGGCTGCGCGTGCGGCGACTGCCCGCACGGTGCGCGCGAGGGGCACCGCCGGGCCGTCGCCGCGTTCGCCGCCAAACGCGACGAGTTCGCGGCCGGGCAGGGACTGCCGCCCGCCGTCGAGCACTCGGCCGGCGCCTCCCGCCAGTGGATCTCCGACGAGCTGACCCAGTCGGCGCGGGACGTCACCGAGCGCGGCCGGGCGGAGAGCGCCGGCTGGCTCGCCGCGCTGTGGCCGCGCACCCTGTGGGTGGTCTGGGGCGGCGTCGGCGTGCTGCTGCTCGTCCAGCTCCTCACCGCGTTCGGCGCCGGCTGGACCACCGCCCGCTCCGCCGGACTCGCCGCCGCCGTCGTCCTGGCCGGGCTGCTGACCTGCGCCGCGTCTCTGCACCGGGCGCGTGGCGGCGCCCTCGCCCCGCTCATCGGCGAGGACAACCGGCTGTCCACCTCGCGCGCCGTCGCCGCCGCCGTCCTCCTCCTCACCGTCCACGCCGTGCTCGTCCTCGCCGGTGAACTCGCCGTCGCCGCCGGACCGGCCCGCCGCGACGCCCTCATCGACGGGCTCGAACTCGCCCGGGCCGCCGGCCTGCTGACCGTCCTCGCCGTCGTCTGCGCGGTCGCCGTCCTCGTCCGCCGGGTCGTCGCCCTGCGCGTCGCCGGGCAGCGCCTCCAGAAGGTGCGGGCCGCCCGGCCGCGCGCCGCCGACCTGCTCACCGACGACGCCGGACGCGGCAGCTTCACCGACACGCAGTACGTCGCCGTCAGCGCGGCGGCGGTCGTGTGGGCGGCGGCCCGCCTCGCCCGCCGCCCCGACCAGCTGCCCGACCTGCCCTGGGGGCTCGCCGTCCTCGTCGTGGTCTCCGCCGCCACGTATCTGTGCGGCAAGTACGCGGAGGGCGGCCGGCCGGTGATCCTCTCCGTGGTGCGGGCCCGCGAGGCCGGTGACCTGGACGCGCCGATCCGCACCGGCGACGACATCGAGATCCGCGGCACCGGGTTCGTGCCGCCCGGCGCGGGCGGTGCCGAACAGCTGGCCCGGGTCGCCGTCCGCATCGGCCCCGTCCATGTCCACGTCCCGCTGGTCCCGGTCCCCGGCGGCTTCACCAACCCCACCGACACCCTGCTCACCGTGCCCGTACCGGTCGACGTCGAGGCCGGCCGGGTCGAGGTGCAGGTGATCACCGCGACCGGCGTCGAGACGAACCGGGTCACCGTCGACGTACTGGACTGACCGCCGGGCAGATTCCGCACGTCCGAACGGCCGCACGACTGAGCCGGATCGCGCTCCCGTACGTATCGTCAGATGACGGGTTGCAGGCATCAGGCGCGGAGAGGCGGCGGACCGGCGATGGCACACGGCATGCGGACGGACGTGCACACGAGCTACGTCGAGGGGAGCACGGACTGGCGGGACTCCGCGCAGCGGTTCGCCCTGCTCCCGCTCCGGATATTCCTCGGCGTCACCTTCATCTACGCGTCCTTCGACAAACTCACCGACAGCGCGTTCTTCAAGGCGAGCGGGCCCGGGTCGATCGGGGACCAGATGCACGGGGTGCGCGACATCTCCGCGTTCCCCGAACTGGTCGACCTGGCGCTCAAGTCGCCGTCCGCCTTCGGCTACGCGATCGCCCTCGGCGAGCTGGCGGTCGGGATCGGGACGCTGCTCGGCATTCTCGCGCGGGTCGCGGCGCTCGGCGGCGCGCTCATCTCCCTCAGCCTGTGGCTCACGGTCAGCTGGGCCACGGAGCCGTATTACCTGGGCAATGACCTGGCCTACCTGATGGCATGGCTCCCCCTGATCCTGGCGGGGGCGGCGGTCTGGTCCGTCGACGCGTGGTGGCGCGAACACCGGGCGCGGCCGTAGCGGGTCCGGGTCTCGTCGCTGGGTGCGGGCCGGTGGGGCTTCTCGCGCAGTTCCCCGCGCCCCTGGAAGGCATGCGGCTTCGCCGCGCCTTCCCCAGATGAAAGGCGCCCCGCACCTGTATCGGGGAAATGCGACCCGAAGGGTCCGCATTTCAGGGGCGCGGGGAACTGCGCGACCAGCCCTCACCCACCCGCACCCGAAAACGCTCAGTCGGAGCTACGGCGCCGCCCCCGCCCCCGCACCCGCACGAGCTGCGTCACCACCCCCACCAAAAGAGCCACGCACAACCCGCCACCCACCAGAGGGAAGGCGACCCACCAGGGAGCCGTCCAAGCCTCACCCGCGTCACCGAGATAGACGACCGCCGCGACGAGCAGCACCACCCCCGCCACCAGCCGCCCCGGAAAGAAGTCATGCCGCACGGGACACCTCCACCTGTCCGAGCCCGACCTCGACCTGGACCCTGATCAGGCCCACGTCCGCACCGCCCCGCGCCGCGGGCAGCGTCACCTTCTCGTCGACGTCCGGCCGCACGTCGACGTCCTTCGACGGATCGTCGGGCAACCGCACGGCACCGACCCCGACCTGGAGCCGCAGCTCCACCCGCTCGTCCTTCGGCAGCACGAGTTTCACCCGCCCCGCCCCGACCTCGATCCGCGTGGACACCGACGCGCCCCGCGCCACGTCCACCCGGGACAGATCGAGCGTGCCGGTGCCGGCCCCCAGCTCGTAGCGCGGCGCGACCCGCGCCGCGCTCGCCGGCGTCCAGGTCTCCCGCTTCCAGTCCTTGCTGAGGTCCGCGGGCAGCGCGGCGGACGCCGTGAGCAGCCCCGCCGTGAGCACCGCGAGCACGATCGTCCCGGCCCCGGTCCGCCCCCGGAACGCGCTCACCGCGATGCCGAGTCCGAAGACCCCGAGCGCGCAGGCGAGCCCGGTCTGCAGACTCGCCGACAAGGTCCGCTCGTCCCACGTGACCCCCGTACCGACGCCCGCGGCGACCAGCGCGCCCAGGAACACCCGCCCGCCGATGCCCCGCGGCCCGCGCGGCGGTGCGGGCGGAGCGGGACGCTTCGTCGCGGGCCCGCCCCCGGCCCCGTACGCGGAACCGAGGTCCTCGCTGCCGTCGGGCCCCCAGAAGTACCCGGTGCCGCCGACGTGCGTGCCGTCCTTCACGATCGGGTCCCGCCACCAGGAGGGCGCCCCGGAGACCGGCGGCGCCTGTGCCTCGGGCGGCGCGTCGGCGACGGCCTGCGCGGCCACCGGGTCGGGGTCGGCGCCGCGCCGCTGCTGCGACCAGTAGCCGGTGCCCGCGAGCAGCAGGGCCAGCACGGCGGCGAACGTGAGCACGCCGCCGTTGTTCAGCATCGACAGGAACAGTCCGCACCCGAGCAGCGCCGTGACGATCGCGGCGAGCCCCGGCCCGTCGACGCGTCCCGTGAGCAGCTTGCGGAACTCGTTCTCGTCCTCGTCGTCGTAGGGGACGAAGAGCCACGCGAAGCCGTAGAAGATGAGGCCGACGCCGCCGGTCACGGAGAGCACGGCGAGTCCGATCCGGAAGATCACCGGGTCCACGTCGCACTGCCGGCCGAGCCCCGCGCAGACCCCGCCCAGCGTCTTGTACCGCCGGTCGCGGCGGAAGCGGGGCGGGGCGTGGGTGCCGTCGGGGACCGTCGGGTCCGTCGGGTTCTGGGGGGCCTGCGTCATACGTCCATGGTGACGGCCCCGTGCCGCCAGGGGCAGCAGGGACAACCCTGGCGGAACCCTGAGATCGCCCCGACGCACTGCCGGCCCGCACCCGAGATCAGGGGAGTCCCAGGGGTCGACCCTGATGCCCGATGACACCGCGCCGTGTGACGATCGGTGCCATGCCGGAAGCAGCGACCGCCCCTCTCACCGAAGACCCGCGCGACCCGCGGCCGCCGCGCAAGCTCTACCGCAGCAGCGACGGACGCTGGCTCGGCGGGGTCGCGCGGGGGCTCGCCGGGCACCTCGGCCTGCCGGTGATCTGGGTGCGCCTGGTCTTCGTCGGCCTGTTCATGGCCGACGGGCTCGGCGCGCTGCTCTACGCGTCGTTCTGGTTCTTCGTGCCGCTCGGCGTGGGCGGCGTCGGCGCCGACCGGCCGCCGGTGCTCACGTCGGAGGTGTCGGCGGACGGCCGGCGCCGGCTGGTCACGCGCCGCCCCGACCGGGGCCAGGTGCTCGCGCTGCTGCTGATGGTCGTCATGTCGATGATCTTCGTGCAGAACGTGAACCTCACCGGCAACACCAAGGCGTACGTCGTCCCCACGATCCTCGTCGGCGCGGGCGTCGCCCTCGTCTGGCGGCAGGCGGACAACGCGCGCCGGGCCCGCTGGATGGAGGTCGGCCGCCGCCGGCGCACCCTGAACCTGGCGCGGGCCGCGGCCGGTGTCCTGCTCGTCGGCGCGGGCGTCACCGGCATCTTCGTCACCCAGGGCGCCACCGAGCACCTCGGCTCGATCCTCCAGGCGGCCCTCGCGGTCCTCGTCGGCGTGGCCCTGCTCGCCGGCCCCTACCTGATCCGCATGACCCAGGACCTGTCCGAGGAACGCCTGATGCGCATCCGCGCCCAGGAGCGCGCCGAGGTCGCCGCGCACGTCCACGACTCCGTCCTGCACACCCTGACCCTGATCCAGCGCAACGCGGACAGCCCCGCCGAGGTGCGCCGCCTGGCCCGCGCGCAGGAACGCGATCTGCGGGCCTGGCTCTACAAGCCGGCCGCCGCGGAGAACCCGCAGGAGCCCGAGACGGTCGCCGAGGCCGTCCGGCGCAACGCGGCGGAGGTCGAGGACAAGCACGGCGTCCCCCTGGAGGTCGTGGTCGTCGGCGACTGTCCCCTGGACGAGAAACTGGCCGCACAGATGCAGGCCGCGCGGGAAGCGATGGTGAACGCCGCCAAGTACGGTGGCGAGGGCGGGCCGGTGCAGGTCTACGCGGAGGTCGAAGGGGACGAGGTCTTCGTCTCCGTACGGGACCGGGGCCCCGGCTTCGATCCCGACGCCATCCCCGCGGACCGCATGGGCGTAAGAGAATCGATCATCGGCCGGATGGAGCGCAACGGCGGGACGGCCCGGCTGCGGGCGGTCCCCGACGGGGGCACCGAGGTCGAACTGACCATGAAGAGGGCGGAGAAGACGGCATGACGGAACCGACTGAGGAATCTGGTCCGGGACGGCACGTGCGGGTGGTCCTGGTGGACGACCACCGCATGTTCCGCACCGGCGTGCAGGCCGAGATCGGCCGCACCGAGGAGACCGGCGTCGAGGTCGTCGGCGAGGCCGCCGACGTCGACCAGGCGGTCACCGTCATCACGGCGACCCGCCCCGAGGTCGTCCTCCTCGACGTCCACCTGCCGGGCGGCGGCGGCGTCGAAGTCCTGCGCCGCAGCGCCTCGTTGATGGCCGACGCGGACAACCCCGTCCGCTTCCTGGCCCTTTCGGTCTCCGACGCGGCCGAGGACGTCATCGGTGTGATCCGCGGCGGCGCCCGCGGCTACGTCACGAAGACCATCACCGGCGCCGACCTCGTCGACTCGATCTTCCGCGTCCAGGAGGGCGACGCCGTCTTCTCCCCGCGCCTCGCCGGCTTCGTCCTCGACGCCTTCGCCTCGACCGACGCCCCGCCGGTCGACGAGGACCTCGACCGCCTCACCCAGCGCGAACGCGAGGTCCTGCGCCTGATCGCCCGCGGCTACGCCTACAAGGAGATCGCGAAGCAGCTCTTCATCTCCGTGAAGACGGTCGAGTCCCACGTCTCAGCGGTCCTCCGCAAACTCCAACTCTCCAACCGCCACGAGCTGACCCGCTGGGCGACGGCGCGGCGCCTGGTGTGACCCGGGCCCGGCCCGGGGCGGGTGCTACGCGGGCGGCGTGAGTTTCAGCTCGAACCACACGACCTTGCCCACCCCGGGCGCACGCCCTTCCACGCCCCAGCCGTCCGCCAGCACCGCCACGAGCGCGAGGCCGCGCCCCGACTCGTCCTCGGCGGACGCCGTCCGGACCACCGGAAACACCGCGCTCGCATCCGTCACCTGCACCCGCAGCCGTCCGCCGGCCAGGATCGCCCGCGCCCAGATCTCCCGGCCCGGCGGGACGGCGGCGTGCTGGTACGCGTTCGTCATCAGCTCGCTGAGCAGCAGCTCCGCCGTCTCGATCACCGCCGGGTCGAGCCCCCACGACCCGGCCTGCTCCCGGAACAGCGACCGCGCCCGCCCCACACTCCGCGCACGCCGTGCCATGCGCCATTCGATGTCCTGCGGAAGCCTCGTGGGCCGTTCGCTGTGCATGCGCACCAAGGTCCCGCCCCGGCCGGACCCCGGGGGAGTAACCACGTGGGTACAACGGGTACTTGTACCCCTCGTGGACCCGGTGACGAATCCCGCCTGGCGCTACTGCGGCAGCCAGATCAAGCTCTGGCGCACGGAGGCGGGCGTGGCGCGCGAGACCCTGGCCGACGAGGCCGGTTACGGATACGAGTACGTGAAGTCGATGGAGAACGGCCGGCGCCGCCCCACGACCCACCTGCTCCAGGTCGCGGACCTGCTGTGCAAGGCGGGCGGCAAGATCGTCGCCGCGCAGCAGTACCTCAAGCCGGAGCCGCACCCCCAGCGCTCCCAGGAGTTCATGTCTCTGGAGCGAGACGCGATCGCCATCTCCTCGTACGAGCCCCTACTCATTCCGGGCCTGTTGCAGGCTCCGGAGTACGCCAAGGCCCTGATCGGGGCGAGTTCTCCGCCTCTTGACGACGAGACGGTCGAGCAGCGCGTCGCCGGTCGCCTCAAGCGCCAGGAGGCGCTGAGAACGCGGACGGGGGTGATGTTCTCGTTCGTGGTGTTCGAGGCGGCGTTGCGGAGCGAGGTGGGTGGCCGGGACGTCATGCGGGTGCAGCTCGAACGGCTCCTGGAGGTCGGACAGTTGCGGAACGTCCTGATCCAGGTGCTGCCGTTCGGGCGGGCTTATGGGGTTGCCCTGCGGGGTGCTGTTGTTCTGCTGGAGACGGCAGATCATGAGCGCTTCGCGTATGTGGAGGGGCCGGAGACGAGTCCGCTGTACGCCGATGCGGACAAGGTCAGTGCCCTGTCCCGCGCCCATGACATCATCCGGATGCACGCTCTCGGCCCCGGAGACTCGGCCGATTTTATCAGGAAGGTGGCGGAAGGACTGTGAACGGCGACGCCCGTCTGACGTGGTTCAAGTCGAGCTACAGCGACGACCAGGGCGGCAACTGCGTCGAAGTCGCGCTGGACTGGCGCAAGTCGAGCTACAGCGACAGTCAGGGCAGCAACTGCGTGGAGATCGCCACCCTCCCCACCCACATCCACATCCGAGACTCGAAGCTCGGGCCCCAAAGCCCGACGTTCGTCTCAACCGCCTCCGCCTGGACGGCATTTCTGGCGCACGCCTGCGCCACTCGCACCGCCTGAACCCCGAGCTTCGAGACGCGAGCCCTGCCTTTAGCGGAATGGGTGGATGGGTCTCAACCCACCACCCACCCTCCCCAGAAGCCGGCCGCGATGACTTTCCGTGATCGGCTTGCGGCGGAGTGTCGCGACGCTCTAAGTTCGCGACAGAAAACAACCCCGGTCGGGTGCTACCAACACCCGCCGGGGTCTGACCGACAAGATCCAGAGGCGATCTCGTGGCTACCCAAGACCTTAGCTCTGCCCTGCCGTCCCCGGCGCATCCCTTGGCCAACCCGGGCTACGGAAAACGCGGCACCCCGGACCGAGAACCCCTCCGGGACGACAGCTTCGCGCACCTCCCCCTCCGTGCCCGCTACCTCGCCGGGTTCATCGATGCGCTCCCCGAGGGCGCCGCCATAGACGCCAAGACGCTGGCCAAGAGCCAGGAGTTCTACGGGCAGATGGCGGTGCGCTCCGCGCTGAACGAGCTGACCGTCGCCGGACATCTGCGCAGGGTGCGCCGGGTCGCCGAGCAGGAAGACGGCACCGTCCGCTGGGTGTCGGAAACGTACTGGTCCCGCACCGCACGCAGGAGCGCATGGTGGACCCGCTTCCTCGAAGGTGACGTACCGGAACCGGACCAGGCGCCCGCCCAGGATTCCGCACCCCAGCAGCGCGCACCCCGCAGCGAGGCGTACCGCGTGCTCGCCCAATTAGGGCTCCGCGACCCCCGCCTGACCCTCTCCGCAGCGGACTGCACCGCCCTCGAAGACCT
The DNA here is from genome assembly GCF_055558275.1 of Streptomyces sp. NPDC025806. Taxonomy (NCBI): domain Bacteria; kingdom Bacillati; phylum Actinomycetota; class Actinomycetes; order Kitasatosporales; family Streptomycetaceae; genus Streptomyces; species Streptomyces sp. NPDC025806. Next base: position 78,604 of record NZ_JBVHMU010000017.1, read on the forward strand.
CGCCGCGACCTGGCTGGCCCGCGACCCGGCCCCGTACAACCTCACCGAAGCCCTGACGACGGGCCTGCCGCCCACCGTCCACGCACCCCGTGCCTTCGTCGCCCGCCGTCTGCGCGACAAACTCCCGCCAGAGCGGCTGCAGTTCCGTCCACCCGCCCCACCCACGGAACCCCTCCACCGCCACCGCAACCTGGTCGAATGCACAGAATGCGGCGTACCTGGCCGCCCAGACGCGATCCCCGACGGCCTCTGCCGCCCCTGCCAGGCGACCCGATCCCGTACGCACCCTGTTGATCTGACGATCCGTCACGCATGATGCGCGTGCATGTCCCGCGAACATGCCACCCCCTTCGCCCGACGGACATCGGAGCAGCCATGCGTCGCCTCGCCATCGCCGCCACGACCACCGCCCTCGCCGCGGCCCTCCTGGCCGCCCCCGGAGTCGCCGTCCCTGCCCAGGCGGACGACGCGGACATCCCCGTAGTCCTCATCCACGGCCGCAACGCGAACGCCGGGGTGTGGGGCAGCCTGAAGGACCGTCTCGTCAGCGGCGGATTCCCCGAGGACAGAATCCACACCTGGGAGTACGACACCTCGAAGTCGACCAACGAGGTCCTGGCCGGGCAGCTGGCCGCCTACGTGAACTCCCTGGGGGCACCCCGGGTGAACATCGTGGCCCACAGCCTGGGCAGCCTGCCGAGCCGCTGGTACATCAAGTTCGGCGGGGGCGGCCAGAAGGTCGACCAGTGGATCTCCCTGGCCGGCCCCAACCACGGCACCTCGCTCGCCTACGCGTGCGCCCTGTGGGACCAGGGCTGCAAGGACATGACCCCCAATTCCTGGGTCGTCAGCCACCTCAACGAGGGCGACCCCACCCCGGGCACCACCCGCTACACGACCTTCTGGTCCCCGAACGACGAACAGATCCTCCCGCAGACCAGCACCCAGCTGACCGGCGCCACCAACATCAAGACCGACGGCCTCAAGCACAACGACTTCCTGTCGAACCCGACAGTCCTCAACCAGCTCGACGCCCTGCTGACCGGCTGACGGCGACGGGAATCCGCAGCAGCCGGGCCAGGCCGAGGAACACCAGCGTCAGCACGAGGACGCCCGCGACCAGGGCGACTGCCGAACCGGCGATGCCCGGACCCGTTCCGAGCCGGTCGCACGCGCGGGCCGCCGCCCAGCCCAGCGCGGCGGCCGGGGCGGATGCGCCGAACAGCTTCAGGTACGTGCGCCGCAGGTCACCGTCGTCGATCCGACGCCCCAGCCTGCGGCGCAGCAGGTACGCGGTGAGGCCGAGCCCGGCGGCGTAGGACAGCGTGTAGGCCCCGGCCATCCCGACCACGGCCCATCGCACGGGCAGCAGCAGATGGCAGGCGGTGGCGAGCACGATGTCGACGACGGCGACCCAGGCCGCCATGAAGAACGGGGTGCGGGTGTCCCCGAAGGCGTAGAAGCCGCGCAGCAGCAGGTACTGGGCGGAGAACGGCACGAGCCCAAGCCCGAACGCCTGCAGCATGTACCCGAGCGGGCGCACCGCGGCGGCGTCCGAGGTCCCGTGCGCGAACAGCAGCGCTGCGATGTCCGGCCCCAGTGCCAGGAACAGGAACGCGGCCGGGACGATGACGACCCCGGTCATCCGCAGCGCCCGCGCCAGATCCCCGCGCAGATCCGCGAGGCGCCCCTCGGTGACGGCCCGGCTCATGCGCGGCAGCAGTGCCGTCACGAGCGAGACCGTCACGATCGACTGCGGCAGTATCCAGATGGTCTGCGCGTACGTGTACGCGGAGTAGCCCGCGCCGGCATGCGGGAGGGCCTGGTCGGCGGCGTTGGCGTAGTTCGTGACGACGGTCAGCGCGACCTGGTTGGCGAGGACGAACAGCAGCGTCCACTTCGCCGCGTGCACCCCGGCCCCCAGCCCGGAACCGCGCCAGTCGAACCGCGGCCGGAACCTGAACCCGGCGGCCCGCGCGAACGGGACCAGCGCCAGGGCCTGCACGGCGATCCCGACGGTCGTCCCGATCCCCAGCAGCCGCACCTGCCCGGCACCGATGTCCTCGATCCGCTCCGGAGCCGACATGAGCCCCAGATACACGCCGAACATCGCGACGAGCACGACGTTGTTGAGCACCGGCGTCCACATCATCGCGCCGAACTTCTCGCGGGCGTTGAGGACTTGGCCGTACATCCCGAACAGCCCGTAGAAGAAGATCTGCGGCAGGAGGAACCGGGCGAACGTCACCGTCAGCTCGAACGCCTCGTGCCCCTCCGGGGTGTCCCGCATGTACAGGCCCACGATCTGCGGCGCGGCCCACACCGCCAGCGCCGTCCCGACCCCGAGCACACACACCACGAGCGTGACAAGGCGCTGCTCGTACGCCCGCCCGCCGTCCGCCTGCGTCGCCCGCGCCCGCACGAGCTGCGGCACGAGCACGGCGTTCAGCGCTCCGCCGATCAGCAGCGTGTACAGGCTCGTCGGCACGGTGTTCGCCGTGTTGTACGTACTGGCCAGCAGTCCCGTCCCCAGCGCGGCGGCCTGCAACACCTGCCGCACGAGCCCGGTCCCCCGACTCACGACGGTCCCGACAGCCATCACCACCGAAGACCGCCCGGCGCCCCCGAGTCGCCCCTTGCCCTTGCTCTCGTCCTGCTCGCGCGACCTGTCCTGCACCGCCGCCGAGTCCGCCCCCTCAACCACCATCCGGTCAACCTACGCCGACCGGCGCCCTCACCCCTGGCCAGGCCCTCGTACGCTGGAGCGGACACGACGGGGGAGGTTCGCGGGGCATGGGGCGTTTTCGGGACTGGTGGACGGGGACGCGGTACCCGGAGGCGGGGGTCGCGCCGAGGGCCCGTGCGCACGTGCAGTCGGCGCTGCTGGCCCTCGACGATCCGGACAAGCCGTGGCGGATCCGGGCCGGGCAGAGCGGTGCCGACGTCGTGGCCGAGTGGCACATGATCGAGCCCGCCTGGGGCAGCGGCCGGAACCGTGAGCAGACGGAGCGGCGGTTCAAGTTCGTGCTGCGGCTCGACGAGTCGGCCCGTGAGGCGCGCGTCTGTGCCCACGTCCACGAGGTCACACGGCGGGGGAAGAACCTCCGGTGGGTCGCCGAGAAGAAGGTCGGGCGGGGGCCGCGCACCCGGGTGTGGTCGAAGAAGTTCCACTGGGAGAAGGACGCGGAGGGGCGCCGTCAGCGCGTCTACTCGGTCGACTTCGACTCCAACTACATGCGGGACCCGATGCAGAAGGTCGTGCTCGGCTCGGGGTGGACGTGGCGAGGTGTCCACCGGCTGACGTGACGCGGACGGCTACTCCGGCAGCACCGAGATCTCCATCCCTGCCAGCTCCTCCCGCTCCGCCACCACCTGGATCCCCGTGATCGCGGACGCGTCCTCCGTGAACGTGAACGTGAGGACCAGGGAGAGGCGGCCGTGGACGGACATGACCAGGGCGGGGGTGCCGTCGATGAGGGCCGGGCCCGTGAGCAGGGCGCGGGGCATGGCCGCCATCGCGCTCTCGGCGACCTGGCGGGCGCCGGTAAGGGTGACCGGGTGCGGGGTCGGGATGACCGCCGCGTCGGCGTGCAGGAGCACGTCGGGGGCCAGGAGGGTGAGCAGGGCCTGGAAGTCGCCGCCTCGGGTCGCCGTGAGGAACGCCTCGACCATGCGGTGGCGGCGGGTCAGGTCGGGCGAGGGGAGAGGAGTGGCGCCCTTCACGCGGCGGCGGGCGCGGCTCGCCAGTTGGCGTACGGCCGCGGGGGAGCGGTCCAGGAGCGGGGCGATCTCGTCGAACGGCACGGAGAACGTGTCGTGCAGGACGAACGCGACCCGCTCGGCCGGGGACAGCGTGTCCAGGACGACGAGGAGCGCGACGCCCACCTCGTCGGCGAGCACCACCTCCTCCTCCGGACCCGCCACACCCGCGTCCAGCGTGTCGAGCGGGTCCTCGCGGCGGGTCGTACGGGAGCGCAGGAGGTTCAGGCAGACGCGGGCCACGACCGTCGTCAGCCACGCCGACAGGTTCTCCACGTCGTCCGTGCCGGCGCGGTCGGCCCGCAGCCACGCCTCCTGCACCGCGTCCTCGGCCTCACTGAGGGAACCGAGCATGCGGTACGCGACCGAGCGCAGCCGGGGCCGCTCCGCCTCGAAACGGTCCGCCAACTCCTGGGCCCCGCTGCCTTGTTCCCTCGTCACAGGGGGCAGTAGATCATGGGCGGTAGATCGCGGGCAGGAGATCACGGGCGGTGGATCACGCCACCCGGGTCGCGCCCGCGAACGGCATCTCGTCGATCGGGGCGATCCGGATCGGCGCGCTCGGGTTCGGGGCGTGGATCATCTTGCCGCCGCCGATGTACAGGCCGACGTGCGAGATCCCGGAGTAGAAGAACACCAGGTCGCCGGGCTGGAGTTGGGAGCGGGCGATGCGGCGGCCCGCGTTGATCTGGGAGTACGTCGTGCGGGGCAGGGAGACGCCCGCGGCGCGGTACGCGGCCTGCGTCAGGCCCGAGCAGTCGTACGCGGAGGGGCCGGTCGCGCCCCACACGTAGGGCTTGCCGAGCGCGCCGTACGCGTAGGAGATCGCCGCCGCCGTACGGGAGTTGGCCGCCTTCGCGGGAGCGCTCGCGGTGGTGTCGCGCGGGGTGGAGCGGGAGGCGCGGTCCGCGGCGGGCTCGCGCTCGGCCGGGGTGAGACGGTCGAGGAGGCGACGGGCCTCGGCCAGCTTCCGGGTGACGGTCTTCTTCTGGCGTTCCAGCTCGGCCCTGCGGGCCTTGAGGCGGCCGAGTTCGCCGTCCGCGCGCTCCCGGAGCTGGTCGATCTCGCGCAGCTCCTTGCGGACCCGGGTGATCGCGGCGGCCTGCCGGGTGCCCGCCCGCTCGGCGAGCGCGGCCCGGTCGAGATAGCGGTCGGGGGTGGAGGAGAGGAGCAGCTGCACGGACGGGTCGATGCCGCCGGTGCGGTACTGCGCCGCCGCCGTCTCGCCGAGGGCCCGGCGCTGGGTGCCGAGCGCGGCCTCCCGGCGGGCGGCCTCGTCCTGGAGCGCGGCGACCTTCTTGCGGGCCTCGCCCGCCTTCTCCTTCGCGCCGTTGTAGTGGTCGGTGGCGGCCTCCGCCTCCTGGTAGAGCCGGTCGACCTTCGCCCTCACCTGAGCGGGGGTGAGGTCCGGCTCCGCGTGCGCCGCGCCGCCCTCGAAGGCGGTGGCGGCGGTCGCCGCGGAGGCGAGCGCGAGGGTGGCCGCGGTACGGGCGGCCGTATGGCCACTGATGGAGCGCTGTTTCGGCTTGCGATGCGCTGCCGGCACGTTCAGCCACGTCCTTCCGGGTCGTACTGCACGCACTGCTTTCGTACGCCCGCCGAGAGGGGCTGTGACGCGTCCGGCGGCGGCCCGCACAGGGGGAGCGGACCGCCGCCGGACCTTTCTCGGCGGTGGTGGCCGACTGCCGCCCCTGGCCGGGCGGCGGTGGGGAGCCGGTCACCTGAGGAAGGACGCTAAACCTCGGCGTAACGGGTTGGTACCGGACTGTCCTCAACTGGCCCCTTTGTTGTGGGCTGTGGCGGAGTGTGAGCGTCCGGTGTTCGTGCGTGACCGGTGAGGAGGGGTGGGGGAGGGGTGAAAGGGGCCGATCGGCGCTTGGCTAGGCTCCGCCTCATGGACGTACTCCTGCACCTCTTCGTCGGCCTGCACATCATCGGCATCGCCTCGCTGCTCGGCGGGTTCCTCACGCAGATGTCGGCGCTGAAGCAGGGCACCGCCCGCTTCACCAAGGCGATGCTGCACGGCGCCCTGACGATGCTGGTGACCGGCGTCGCCCTCGTCGGCCTCAACCAGGCCCAGGACTACAGCGTCGACAACATCAAGATCGGCGTGAAGCTCGCGATCCTGATCGTCGTCCTCGGCATCGTCTACGTGAAGCGGGACGAGGAGAAGGCGGAGAAGCCGCTGTTCCTCACGGTCGGCGCGCTGACCGTGGCGAACATCTTCATCGCCGTCCTGTGGACCTGAGCGAGGAGTAGGCGGAGTAGGCGGAGGAGAGGGACAGGACCGCTCCCGTCGCCGTCGCGAGCCACACCGCGACCGCGATCCACACGAGCACCCGCCCCGGCGTCTCCAGCCACTGAGTCTCCACCGCGGTGGCGACCATCAGCGTCGCCACCGCCGTCATCCCCATCGGGAACACCGTCGACCAGCGCCGCACGTCGTAGTGCGGGCGCGGACGCACCACCTCGGCCACGCACAGCACGGCGTACCAGCCCAGATCGAGCGTGAGCAGCAGCCCGGCCATGAACCGCAGCACCTCGGTGTCCTGGTTGTTCCACAGGTCACCGGCCCGATCCGCGAGCACGAGCCGGGCCGCCGCGAGCGCCGAGATCGCGAGCGCGCCGCCCGCCACCCAGTGGTCCCCGGCCCCGGTCAGCACCTGCCGCAGATCGAAGCGGACGAACGCCGCCGCGTACACCACGAGCCCGAACCAGAAGAACCCCACCGCCGCGTAGCCCAGCCACGCCACGTGCGCCGACGCGCTCAGCGTCGCCCCCAGCACCGCCAGGGCCTGGGTCGCGACGCAGGTGATGAAGACGGCACCGGGCATCTTCGGCCGCCAGTGCCGCACCACGGCCACGAACAGCACCGGCCACACCACCACCGAGATCCCCAGCAGCACCTCGGCGAACCCGAGACGGCCGGCCAGCGCGTACCGGGTGCCGAGCACACACGTCGCGGCCACCGCCGTGAGTGCCGCGGGCGTGTCCGCCTCCCGCTCCCAGCGGCCCCGGTCCCCGAACAGGCGGGCGCAGAAGACGACCGCGAGCAGCCCCCACAGCGCCGAGGCCAGCACGAGGAACACGGCCGAGAGCACGTCCTGCCCGAGCAGATGGAGGCCGACCGAGACGATGCCGGTGGCCATGACGGCGGCGCCGGCGGCCGGCGGGATCATCGCCCAGGGGGAGGAAGGGGAGGGCGCTGCGGGGTCGGGGGTCCCGGGCACGTCCGGGCGGTCGCGGTCCACCGCCCGAACGTAACCGCGAGCGGCGTCAGGCGGGGCGCACCACGCTGTGGATCGACGCCGTGCCGTCGTAGTAGATGGACTCCTCGCGCACGTACGCGCCCGGCTTCGGGGCGTGGATCATGATGCCGTCGCCCTTGTAGATGCCGACGTGACTGATGTCGTCGTAGAAGAAGACCAGGTCACCGGGCTGGATGTCGGACAGCGGGACCGTCGTGCCGATCTCCACCTGGTCCCAGGTGGTGCGCGGCAGCGAGATCCCGGCCGCCTTCCAGGCCGCCTGCGTGAGCCCCGAGCAGTCGTAGGAGTCCGGGCCCGTGGCACCCCACACGTACGGCTTGCCCTCTTGGGCCTTGGCGAAGGCGAGGGCCTTCGCGGCCTTCGTGGCGTACGAGGTGTCGGTGGAGCCCGAGCCGGTACCCGAGCCGGTGTCCGAGCCGGAACCCGTCGAGGAACCGGACCCGGAGGCGTCCTCCTGCTGCTGCGCCTCCTCCGCGGCCTTCCGCTTGGCCTCCTCCTCGGCCTTCTGCTTGGCGGCGAGCTCGGCGGCCTTCTTGCGGGCCGCCTCCTGCTTCTGCCGCTCGATCGCGGCGAGCCGCGCCTTCTCCTCGGCCGTCAGCTCCGACAGCAGCTTCCGCGCGTCGGCGAGCTTGGTCTGGACGGTCTGCTTGGACGTCTTCAGCTCGGTCTGCGACGTGGTCAGCTGCTTGAGGCTCTCCTGCGCCTCGGTGCGCTTCTTCGCCGTCTCGCGCTGCTGCACCTGGTAGTCGTCGACCGCCTTCTTCTGGCGGGACGTCAGCCGGCTCATCAGCTGGTCCTGGGCGAAGTAGTCCTCGGGGTTCTCCGCGAGGAACATCGTCGCCGTGTCGCTCACCCCGCCCGTGCGGTACTGCGCGGCGGCGAACCGGCCGAGCTCCTCGCGGGCCGTGTTCATCTTCTCGGTGCGCTGCGCGATGTCGTCGAGGAGGTGATCGACCTGCTTCTTCTTGCCGGTGGTCCGCTCCTGCGCCGCGTTGTACTTCTGCGTGGCCACCTCGGCCTGGCGGTAGAGCGTGTCGACCTTCTTCTGCACCTCTTCGAGGCTCGGCTTCGCGGGCTGGGCCGGAGCGGCCTGGGCCGTCTGCGAGAGCAGGGCGACGGAGGTGAGGGCGGCGGTCGTGATGCCGACCGCGGGGGTCGTACGGGTGCCGCCGGTCATCCGGGAGCGGGTACGCGGCTTGCGGTGCGACGCCAAGGCAGGCGACTCCTTCCGTAATCCGCCTACCGGGTTAGCTGTCGGGTTCGGGCTCGTGCCCCATCGCTTCGGTGCGCGGTGGTGCACGTCGTACGGAAGGCTGCCCTACGGCCAACCATCCGGCGCCGCCGGACTGTTGACCGATTCACCCCAAGGTCGGTGGGTCCCCGGTTCCCTGCCTCTCGGCGTACGGGACTCGGCGGGGGCTGTCCGCTCGCCGCGTTGTTCGCGGGCGGGGGGACGGACTGCCCGCGCAGCACCGTAGCCAACTCGTGTTGCTGCTGTGAAGGTTGATGTTCGATATGCCCGATACGTTTTCGTGACCATTTCCATGATCTCTACGCCGCGGGCCCCGAACGGCCTTTGCTGTCGCGCTGGGTGACCAGGGCATCGCGAAGGGTGGTGCGACGTGTGTCACCGTGAGCGGGACGAGCGTCTCCGTGAATGCGAGGAGCGTCTCCGTGAAGGTGACGGCGGGCTGTCGGTGGGGCGGCCTAGACTCGGAGAGCGATGAGCAGCCTCTTTGACGACAGCTTCCTGGCCGGCCTCCAGTCCCCCGCGGAGGAGCCCCCGCCGCCGCCCGAGGACCCCGAGCACGACGGGGCCCCCGAGCCGCTCCCGGACGACCTGTTCGGGGGGAAGTTCGACGCGCCCGCGGACCGGGACACGCACTACCGCGACGGGGCGCCCCGCCCGGTCCTGGACCCGGAGGCCCTCCTGGAGGGGCTGAACGAGAACCAGCGGGCGGCCGTGGTCCACGGCGGCTCCCCCCTGCTCATCGTCGCGGGCGCCGGCTCCGGCAAGACCCGCGTCCTCACGCACCGCATCGCGTACCTGTTGGGTCAGCGCGGCGTGCACCCCGGCCAGATCCTCGCGATCACGTTCACGAACAAGGCCGCGGGCGAGATGAAGGAGCGCGTCGAGGCCCTCGTGGGCCCGCGGGCGAACGCGATGTGGGTCTCCACCTTCCACAGCGCCTGCGTCCGCATCCTGCGCCGCGAGTCCAAGCGGCTCGGCTTCACGTCGTCGTTCTCGATCTACGACGCCGCCGACTCCAAGCGCCTCATGGCCCTGGTCTGCCGCGACCTGGACCTGGACCCGAAGAAGTTCCCGCCGAAGTCCTTCAGCGCCAAGATCAGCAACCTGAAGAACGAGCTGATCGACGAGGAGGACTTCGCCGCCCAGGCCGCCGACGGCTTCGAGAAGACCCTCGCCCAGGCCTACGCGATGTACCAGTCCCGCCTGCGCGAGGCGAACGCGCTGGACTTCGACGACCTGATCATGACGACGGTCAACCTGCTGCGCGCCTTCCCGGACGTCGCCGAGCACTACCACCGCCGCTTCCGGCACGTCCTGGTCGACGAGTACCAGGACACGAACCACGCGCAGTACGCCCTGGTCCGCGAGCTGGTCGGCACCCCCGCCGCCCACGACGCGGAGGTGGAGGCGGGCGTGGACGCGCCGCCGGCCACGGACGACCCCGGCCCGGCCGAGCTGTGCGTCGTGGGTGACGCCGACCAGTCGATCTACGCCTTCCGCGGCGCCACGATCCGCAACATCCTCCAGTTCGAGGAGGACTACCCGGACGCGACGACGATCCTCCTCGAACAGAACTACCGCTCGACCCAGACGATCCTCTCCGCGGCCAACGCGGTCATCGAGCGCAACGAGTCGCGCAGGCCGAAGAACCTGTGGACGAACGCGGGCGCGGGCGCCCAGATCACCGGCTACGTCGCGGACACTGAGCACGACGAGGCCCAGTTCGTCGCCGACGAGATCGACCGGCTGACCGACGCGGGCGACGCGAAGGCCGGCGACGTCGCCGTCTTCTACCGGACCAACGCGCAGTCCCGTGTCTTCGAAGAGGTCTTCATCCGCGTCGGCCTCCCCTACAAGGTCGTCGGCGGCGTCCGCTTCTACGAGCGCAAGGAGGTCCGGGACGTCCTCGCCTACCTGCGGGTCCTCGCCAACCCGGAGGACTCCGTCCCGCTGCGCCGGATTCTGAACGTGCCGAAGCGCGGCATCGGCGACCGCGCCGAAGCCATGATCGACGCCCTCTCCCAGCGCGAGAAGATCTCCTTCCCGCAGGCCCTGCGCCGGGTCGACGAGGCGTACGGGATGGCGTCCCGCTCGACGAACGCGGTGAAGCGGTTCAACACGCTGATGGAGGACCTCCGCACGATCGTCGAGTCCGGCGCGGGCCCGGCGACGGTCCTCGAAGCCGTCCTGGAGCGCACCGGATACCTCGCCGAGCTCCAGGCCTCCACCGACCCGCAGGACGAGACCCGCATCGAGAACCTTCAGGAACTCGCGGCCGTGGCCCTGGAGTTCGAGCAGGAGAACGCGGCGGGGGAGGGCGCTGCCGAGGAGGGCGCGCAGGCCGAGGCCTCCGGCGGTACGCTCTCGGACTTCCTGGAGCGGGTCGCGCTCGTCGCCGACTCCGACCAGATCCCCGACGAGGACGACGACGGCAGCGGCGTCATCACGCTGATGACCCTGCACACCGCGAAGGGTCTGGAGTTCCCCACGGTCTTCCTGACCGGCCTGGAGGACGGCGTCTTCCCGCACATGCGCTCCCTCGGCCAGGCCAAGGAGCTGGAGGAGGAGCGCCGGCTCGCCTACGTCGGCATCACGCGCGCCCGCGAGCGGCTCTATCTGACCCGCTCCTCGATGCGCAGCGCCTGGGGCCAGCCCTCGTACAATCCGCCGTCGCGGTTCCTGGAGGAAATCCCGGCCGCGCACCTGGACTGGAAGCGCACGGGTCCGGCGACACCGTCGGCGACGGCCGGGCGCGGTGGCTTCGGCGGCTCCGGCGGCGGCTTCGGGAAGAGCGGTGTCGCGGCCTCGCTGTCCTCGACCCTGTCGTCGTCGCGCTCGCGTACGACGCCCGCGTTCGCCACGAGCCGGGGGCGGGCGGGCGACAAGCCGGTCGTGGCCCTCGCGGTCGGCGACCGTGTCACGCACGACCAGTTCGGCCTCGGCACGGTCGTCGGGGTCAACGGGCAGGGCGACAAGGCGGAGGCGACGATCGACTTCGGCGACCCGAAGCCGAAGCGGCTGCTGCTGCGGTACGCGCCGGTCGAGAAGCTGTAGCCCGGCCCCGGCCGGGGGCGTCGGGCCGGGGCGTCAGGTCGGGTCGAGGCCGTGGCTGCGCAGCCACGGCAGCGGGTCGACCGCGGCGCCGCCGCCGGGGTGTACCTCGAAGTGCAGGTGCGGGCCGGTCGAGTTGCCGGAGTCGCCGGACGTCGCGATGACGTCACCCGCCTTCACCGGCCCGCTCAGCACCGTGTGCCGGGACAGGTGGCAGTACCAGGTCTCCGTGCCGTCCTTGGCGGTGACGATCGCCATGTTCCCGTACGCGCTGTTGAACTGCGTGCGGACGGTGCCGTCGGTCGCCGCCATCACGGGGACGTACGAGACGGGGAAGTCGATGCCGGTGTGCGAGGACATCCAGTTGATACCGGCCTGGCCGAAGTAGGCGGACAGGCCGTGGGCCGCGACCGGCAGGGCGAACTTGGGACGGGCCGCCTCCTTGCGGGCGGCCTCCTCGGCGGCCTTCTTGCGGTCCGCCTCCTGCTTCGCCTTCAGGTCGATGCGCTCCTGCGTGCGGCTCGCCCGGTCGGCGAAGTCGCCCGCGTCCGCGGAGAGTCCGCGCAGCTGGGTGTCCAGCTTGTTGTTCGCGACGGAGGGCTTCACGGTCGCGACGTCGGGCGCCGCGGCGGCCTTCGTCTCCTTGGGCTCCTCGCCGCCGAGACCGCCGACGGACGCGGCGGCGACACCGGCGACACCGATCGCGCAGACCGAGGGCACGGCGACGGTCAGCAGGGCGGAACGCTTGGCGGGCGTCCGGCGACGGGCCGCCGCGCGACCGCGCGGGGCGCTCCGCGGCGCCGCGGCCCGGGCCAACTCCGGCTCCCAGGGGTTCGGTTGCTCCTCGGCGTCCAGGGCATCCGCCGCGTCGTCCTGCTCCGCGTCGGCCGGAGTGGGGGCATCCGCTTCGTCGTAGGCATCCTCGGGCACGTACTGGTCCGGTACGTGGGCGTGGAGCGTGTCCTGCGCGGTCTGGGCCGGCTGGGCAGTCTGGGTTTCGGTGCCGGCCGAGTTCCAGGCAGTGGCGTCGTAGGCGCCGGTGTCGTAGGACGTGGAGCCGAGGAGGGCCGAGTGGTCGAAGCCGGCGGTCTCGAAGCCCGTGGTGTCGAACGTGGCGGTCCCGTGCGCCGGGGTCTCGTAGCCGACGCCCTGGAAGCTCCCGGTCTCGAAGGCCGGCGCATCGAAGGCCGACGTCTCGAACGAGGGCGTCTCGAACGTGGACGTCTCGAAGGCGGAGGCCTCGAACGGGGACGTCGTCGCCGTGTGATCCGTGTAGCCCGTGTAGTCCGCCGACGCGGCCGGGAAGCCGGCCGAGGTGGAGTCGTAGCCCGGGTGCTGGAACCCGGTGGCGTCGAAGGCCTGCGTCCCGAACTCTGACGTGCCGTCAAAACCCGCGTGCCCGGTGGCGGACTGCGTGTCCCACTGCCCGGTGTGCTGCTGCCCGTACCCGGGGTCGGTCCACAGGCCCGAGGTGTCGTAGCCGCCGGTCCCGTGCGTCTCGTACGAGGACGTGGCGTACGGGTCCGCTGCCGCCGCGTACTGCTGGTGCTGGTGCTGCCCGTCCGACCCGTACCACTGCCCGGAGTCCTGGACATGGCCGTAGGAGCCGGTGCCGTAGGGGTCTGAGTCCGCCAGGTCGCCGAAGAGCGGGTCAGTGGCGAAGCTGGTCGTGGAGTAACCGTCGTAGGTCGCGTCGTGCGCGCTCCCCGACGGATGACGGTCGTTCACCAACTTCTCTTTCGCCTCGACGACAGGGGCTGCCAGAGCAGTGCGGCGACTGTACCCGGCGGTACGAGCGCACGACAATCTTCGGCAGGTTTCCCCGCTCCAGGAAAGGGGCAATCGGCGTTGTTTCGGTGAACTGCGGGCATGCGCTTGGCGCTGAGTTCGAGACGAGTTCGAGAAGGCCGGAGCCCGGGACGTGCGGGTACGTACCGCTCTGTGCGCGTTGAGGGTCCGCAGGGGCCGCGGGTTCGAACACAGCCCCTGGGAAAGGTGGTCGTCAGGCGACGGTGAGACCGCCGCGCGTGTCGGCGGCGCTGTCCGCCCCCGCCGCCGGGTCGGCGGCGAGTGCCTCGCGGATGGCCGCCGCGACCGCCGGATGCACCGGCAGGGCCAGGTGCCCGATGCCGGTGACCCGCACGTTCTGCGCGATCAGATCCGGGTGGTCGACGCAGGCCGTCTCCAGCGGGACCATCAGCGGATCGAGGTCGCTCCAGAAACTCACGAAGCGGGTGGCGCAGCCCGGTGCCGGTTCCTTCAACTCCTCGATCACCGACGAGCCCGGCCGCATCTGCCGCACGATCGGATGCGCGTCCGCGAGCGGCGCGACGCGGGTGCCGCTGTGCGGGGTGCCGAGCGTGACCACGGTGCGGACGCGGCGGTCGCCGCCCAGCCGCTGCACGTAGTAACGGGCGATGAGGCCGCCCAGGCTGTGGCCCACGATGTCGATCCGGTCCTGGCCGGTCCGTTCGCACAGATCCTCGATGTGCCGGCCGAGCAGCGTCGCGGCCGCCCTGATGTCACAGGTCAGCGGCGAGTAGTTGAGGGACTCCAGGTGCCGGGTGTCGTGCTGGGCCAGGGCGCGGCGCAGCAGCACGAAGACCGAGCGGTTGTCGATGAACCCGTGCAGGAGCAGGACCGGCGGGCGCTCCGGGGCGGCCGAGGGGACGTCGGCGGGGGCGGGGACGCGCGGGGCGCGGCGCTCCGGGGTGAGGCCCGAGGGATACAGCACCAGATGCCCGGCGAGGATCGCGAGCTCCAGCGCGGTCGCCTTCACCAGGACGGTCGACAGCCCGGCGAGCCGGTCCGGCAGGAGGCGGCGGGGGAGGGCCCGAAAGGGCGGGAGGTCGGCGAGGGCCGCGAGGGCGCCGAGCGTGGTGAGGGCCGTGGAGAGAGTTCTGGAGGCGGTGCTCACCGGGCCGGCGGGTGTGGCGTGGGGTGCGGATGTCGCTGTGGTTGCCGGGTTCGCGGCGCCGGTGGCCTTGCCGGTCACGGCGGTGTCGGTGGCGGTGTCCGTGGTGGCGGTGTCCGTGGACTTCATCGGTCGACCTCCCGTCGGCACAGGGAGGACATCTGCGTCCCCCGCGTGCACTCGTGGGAGCCGGACGAGGACGAGGCGGTGGCGGTGGTGCTGCCGGTGGTGCTGGTGCTGGCTGGTGATGAGGGGTGGTGCGGTGGTGTGGGTGGTGGTCGTGCGGTCGGTGGAGGGATGCGCTGCGCTGCTCGTTGCTTGTTTCTCGTTGCTCGGCGTCGCCCCTGTCGTGGCGTCGGCACCCTGACTCACCTCTCACGGTGCTGCACCGTGATCAGGTCCGCCACCGCAGTCGCTGCCCGCGTCTCCGCGGACACGCGCGGTCACCTGTGGCGACGTCTTTCCCCGCTGGTCCGTGTCTCTGTTCCGGCTCCTCGCGCTTCGGGTCCGGAACGGGCGGACGGGCCGCCCGGAACGGTCGCGATGCGCAGTGAACGTGTCCCACCGTGTGATTTCCCCCTCGCTCCGCACCGCGAAACGGCCGGTTGCGGGATGCTGTCGATAACGTTCGTTCACTTCGGGCGTCCGGAATCGGGTATCCGCAAGCGGGTGTCCGAAGCGGGCGCCCGGAACCCGGGACGGTCCAGGGCCCCGGGGATCAGTCACTTCATGGAGGCAGTGATGGGTGTGGCAGCCGGTCCGATCCGCGTGGTCGTCGCGAAGCCGGGACTCGACGGCCACGATCGCGGGGCCAAGGTGATCGCGCGGGCGCTGCGTGACGCCGGTATGGAGGTCATCTACACGGGCCTGCACCAGACGCCTGAGCAGATCGTGGACACGGCGATCCAGGAGGACGCCGACGCGATCGGCCTCTCGATCCTCTCCGGCGCGCACAACACGCTGTTCGCCCGGGTCATCGAACTGCTTGTCGAGCGGGACGCGGCGGACATCAAGGTCTTCGGGGGCGGGATCATCCCCGAGGCGGACATCGCTCCGCTCAAGGAGAAGGGTGTCGCGGAGATCTTCACGCCCGGGGCGACCACGGCGTCCATCGTGGAGTGGGTCCGGGGCAACGTCCGCGAACTGGCCTAGCCGGCCGGGGGCGGGTGGCATTCTTCGGTCGGCCTCGGCTGCGGCGCCGGCGCCGTAGGGCTGGAGCGCCGTCGCCGAGTGCGGGTCCGGTGGGGGCTGGTCGCGCAGTTCCCCGCGCCCCTGAAATGCATGGCGCTTCGCGCCGCATTTCCCCGATGGGGCGCCGCCCCGATGGAGGTGGCGCACGAAGTGCGCATCTCCAGGGGCGCGGGGCTGTACCCGATCAGCGGCTCCGCCGCGGGTCGCGACCACCGGGCCCCTGGGGCGCACGAAGTGCGCATCTCAGGGGCGCGGGGAACTGCGCGACCAGCCCCCACCGGACCCGCACCCGGCCATGACGCCAAACCCCCACGGCGGGAAGCCGGGCTACCCCGCACCCGGCGGAGCCAATTCGTCCCGCATGGCCCGCCGCAGGCGCAACGTTCCTACCAGGCGCTGGAACGCCTCCGCCCAGTACCCCCCGGCCCCGGGCGCCGCCCCCTCCGGCTCGTCGACCGCCGCGGTCAGACCTTCCAGCCGCACCGCCTCCTCCGGGTCCAGGCACCGCTCGGCCAGCCCCATCACCCCGCTGAAGCTCCACGGATAACTCCCCGCGTCCCGCGCGATGTTCAGCGCGTCCACCACGGCCCGCCCGAGCTCCGGCGCCCACGGCGTCCCGCACACCCCGAGCAGCTGGAACGCCTCCGACAACCCGTGCGCCGCGATGAACGCCGCCACCCAGGCCGCCCGCTCCGCCCCCGGCAACGCCGCCAGCAACTTGGCCCGCTCGGCGAGCGACACCGCCCCGGGCCCCGCCGCCCCCGGCGCCGTCGGCGGCCCGAGCAGCGCCCGCGACCACGCCGTGTCCCGCTGCCGCACCGCCGCCCGGCACCACGCACCGTGCAACTCGCCCTGCCAGTCGTCCGCGACCTCCAGTGCCACGATCTCCTCGGGCGTACGCCCACCGAACCGCGCCGCCCACCGGTCCAGCGGCGCCGACTCCACCAACTGTCCGAACCACCACGACCGTTCGCCCCGCCCCGTCGGCGGCACGGCCACGACCCCGTCCCGCTCCATGCCGGCGTCGCACTCGTGCGGCGCCTCCACCACGACGACCCCCGCCGCCCGGTCGAGCGCCACGCACGACAGCGCCCGGTCCGCCATCCGCGCGGCCAGCGCCGAACGCGGCAGCGCCGACAGCAGTTCGGCCGCCGTCGCCCGCACGTTCCTGCTGCGGTCGCCGAGCGCTCGCTCCAGGAACTCCTCGTCCGCGTCACCGAGCCCCGCGCGCAGCGAGTCGAGGAACATCAGCCGGTCCTCGGCCCGCTCCGTGCGCCACGTCCCCGCGAGCAGCTCCCGCGCCGCCGCCGGATCATGGGCACGCACCGCCGCGAGCAACGCGACCCGCTCCGCGAACAGCCCCTCGCCCCACAGCCGTCCGACCCCCTCCGCGTCGTCCGGCGCGGGCAGGGCGGCCCCCGCACCCGGAGTGGCCCGGAGCGCGAACTTCCAGTCCCCGTTCAGCCGCGCCAGCCACAACGCGCGCGGCCCCGCGAACGCCAGCGCCTGAGGGCGCAGATCCGTGCGCCCGCGCGCCGCGTCCAGCAGCGCCGGAAGGAGCTCGGGCGGCGGCGCGTACCCGTATCCGTTGGCCGTGGCGAGCCACTGCGGCAGCAGTTCCAGCAGGTCGGGCGCCGAGCCGCGGCGCGCCCCGCCTGAACTGGCGCGGTCCGTCAGCAGCACGGCGAGCCGCTGCCGCGCCGCGGCCGGCAGCGCCGGCCGGGGGTCGTCGAGCGCGGGCTCGGGCGCAGCCGCCGCGGCCACCGGCCGCAGCCCCGCCCGCCGCCGCACCGTCTCCAGGGCGGCCGCGTCGAGCAACGCCTCCGGAGTGGTGGACGAGCGCCGCGCGGTCCCGAGCAGAGCGGTGCTGACCAGCTCGTCCCAGGACGAGCCGACATCGGACGAAGCGATCATGAAGTGGGCCTCCCGGTGCGTCAGTTGCGTCCGTACGAAGGTGCGTCGTGGGGGTCAGTCGGTCAGGGGGATCAGTGGTGCGTCCGGGGTCCGGGGGACCCAGGCGGACAGGGGGCGGAAGCCCGCGTGGCCGCAGGTGCCGAAGACCGTCACCGGGGACCCTCCCGACAGGGCGACCAGGCGCCACAGGCCGGGGGACGCCGCCGCGGCCGGGGTGAGCGGCAGAGCGGACTTGCCGTCGGCGTCCGCCAGTTGCCATCCGCCGGAGCCGTCCGGGGCGCGGGCCGGGACGACCTCCGTCAGCGTCACCGGCCAGGACTCCAGCCACGGATCGGCCCGCAACGCCGCACCGTAGAGGGCCGGCGCCGCGTCGACATCGGCCCCGGCCGGTCTCGCACCCCCGGGCTCCGGCGCCCCGAACTGCTCGACCAGCTCCGCCCGCAGGGAACCCGGACGCCCGGCGACCGACGCGTCCAGGACCAGCCCGGGCGGCAGCACCAGCGCCGGGGCCCGGCCCGCCGCACCGTAGGAGAGGAGCAGTACGGTGCGGTCCGACTCCGTGCCGTACAGCCAGATCCGGCGCGTCGTCAGATGGCCGTCCGATGTGTCGTACTGAGACAGGATCAGCCACCGGTCGCGCAGCGGTTCATCGCTCGCCGAAGCGGGCAGGCCGACACGGGTACGCACCGTCGCCGCCAGCGCCTCCGGCAGCTCCGCCCGCCGCAGCCACCCCCGGTCCAGAAGGTGGAGCAGCGCGCACTCCTCCAGCAGCCGCGCCGGCCAGCCGGGCCCGGACCCCGGTATCGCCCCCAACTCCCGGACGCGCGCCGCCAGTCCGGGCGCCTGCGCGTCGACCATGCGCGCCGCCGTCTCCTCCCACAGCCCGTACCCGGCCTGCTCCGCCTGCGCCAGGCCCCCGCGCAGCAGATCGGCCAGCCGCTGCTCCAGCTCCGTGGCCCCCGCCGAGATCCGCTGCGCGCGCCGCTCCGCCCTGCGCCGCGCCGCCTCCGGATCGGCCGGGGCCGCCGACGCGCCCCGCGGCTCCGCCCGCTGCCGCTCGGCCCGCTCGCGCCGCCCCGCCAGCCACTCCTCCGCCCAGTCCGGCGCGACCGCCCCGCCCGGCACCTGCGCCGCCCCGCCCGCCCAGAGCAGCAGCAGCCCCAACGCGTGCTTGCACGGGAACTTACGACTCGGGCAACTGCACTTGTACGCCGCGCCCTGCGCCCCGCCGATGTCCACGACCGTCAGGTACGGCCGGCTGCCGCTCCCCTTGCACTGCCCCCACACCGCCTCCTCGTCCGTACTCCCCGTCCCCGACCACGGCCCCGCCGTCCCGAGCTTGCTTCCCGCCTTGCGTGACGCGACGTCAGGTGCCAGTGCCAGCACCTGGTCCGTCGTCCAGCGCACCCCCTGCTGAGTCATGTCTCCGACGGTAGGTCCCGCCACTGACAATCCACCCCGGAACTGCCCTGACCTGCGCCGACGTTCGGTGCGAGGTCGATTGTCAGTGGCGGGACCTACCTTCGAAACATGGCTTGACCGGGCTGATCTGGAGGGGGAGAGGCATGTCCGTTTCTGTCGAGGGACACACCGAGGGACACACTGAGGGGCGCGTCGGGGAACAGGCCGGGACGCAGGTGCTGCGGCCCCACGCCGAGAACGCGTTCGCGCACGAACTCGCGGCGCTCGCCGCGCAGGACGACCGGCAGCGGCCGGACCGCTGGCGGCTGTCGCCCTGGGCCGTCGCGACTTACCTGCTCGGCGGCACCCTGCCCGACGGCACCGTCATCTCACCGAAGTACGTCGGCCCGCGGCGCATCGTCGAGGTCGCGGTGACGACGCTGGCGACCGACCGCGCCCTGCTCCTGCTCGGTGTGCCCGGCACCGCCAAGACCTGGGTGTCCGAGCACCTCGCGGCCGCGGTCAGCGGCGACTCGACGCTGCTCGTGCAGGGCACGGCCGGCACACCGGAGGAGGCCATCCGCTACGGGTGGAACTACGCGCAACTGCTCGCGCACGGCCCCAGCCGGGACGCCCTCGTGCCGAGCCCCGTCATGCGCGCGATGGCGGACGGCACGACGGCCCGCATCGAGGAGCTGACCCGCATCCCGGCCGACGTGCAGGACACGCTCATCACGATCCTGTCCGAGAAGACGCTGCCGATCCCGGAGCTGGGCCAGGAGGTGCAGGCCGTCCGCGGCTTCAACGTCATCGCGACGGCCAACGACAGAGACCGGGGGGTCAACGACCTGTCGAGCGCCCTGCGCCGCCGGTTCAACACGGTGGTGCTGCCGCTGCCCGCCACCGTCGAGGCCGAGGTCGACATCGTCGCGCGCCGGGTCGAACAGGTCGGCCGGTCCCTGGAGCTGCCCACGGCGCCGGACGGCGTCGACGAGATCCGCCGGGTCGTCACCGTCTTCCGCGAGCTGCGCGACGGGGTGACCGCCGACGGCCGTACGAAGATCAAGTCGCCCAGCGGCACGCTCTCCACGGCCGAGGCCATCTCCGTCGTGACCAGCGGCCTCGCCCTGTCCGCCCACTTCGGCGACGGCGTGCTGCGCCCCTCGGACGTGGCCGCCGGCATCCTCGGCGCCGTCGTCCGCGACCCGGCGGCGGACCGCGTGGTCTGGCAGGAGTACCTGGAGGCCGTGGTGCGCGAGCGGGACGGCTGGAAGGACTTCTACCGCGCCTGCCGCGAGGTGAGCGCATGACGGGAAGCGAGCGCACGACGTCCTCCGGCGCATCCGCGGCGCCGCTGCTCCTGGGCATCCGCCATCACGGGCCCGGCTCCGCCCGAGCCGTCGCGCACGCGCTGGACGCCGCCGCACCCGGCGTCGTCCTGATCGAAGGCCCGCCGGAGGCCGACGCGCTGGTGCCGCTCGCCGCCGACCCTGACATGCGGCCCCCGGTCGCGCTGCTCGCGCACATCGTGGACGAGCCGGGGAAGTCGGCGTTCTGGCCGTTCGCCGCGTTCTCGCCGGAGTGGGCCGCCCTGCGCTGGGCCCTCGACCATGACGTGCCCGTCCGCTTCATCGACCTGCCCGCCGCGCACAGCCTGGCCCTGCGCGAAGCCGGGGAGGAGGAGGACGCGGAGAGGGGGGAGCAGGTCCGGATCGATCCGCTGGGGGTGCTCGCCGAGGCCGCCGGGTACGACGACGCGGAGCGCTGGTGGGAGGACGTAGTCGAGCACCGGCGGGGCGACGCCTTCGCCGCGCTCGGCGAGGCGATGGAGGAGCTGCGCGCGGCCTGCGGCGAGGCGGGCGAGGACCGCCGGGACGCGGCGCGCGAGGCGTACATGCGACTCCAAGTGCGGGCGGCGGTCAAGGAGTTCGGGGCGGACAAGGTCGCCGTGGTCTGCGGGGCCTGGCACGTGCCCGCGCTGCGCACGAGGACGACGGTCACCGCCGACCGCGCCCTCCTCAAGGGCCTCCCGAAGGCCAAGGTGGACATGACCTGGGTCCCGTGGACGCACCGCCGGCTCGCCCGCGCCAGCGGCTACGGGGCGGGCATCGAGTCGCCCGGCTGGTACGGGCACCTGTTCAGCGCCCCCGACCGGCCGGTCGAGCGCTGGCTGACCAGGATCGCCGGACTGCTGCGCGCGGAGGACCGCGTCGTGTCCTCCGCGCACGTCATCGAGGCGGTGCGGCTCGCCGAGACGCTCGCCGTGCTGCGCGGCCGGCCGCTCGCCGGACTCACCGAGACCCTCGACGCCGCGCGCGCCGTGCTGTGCGAGGGCTCCGACGTGCCGCTGTCCCTCATCCACGACCGGCTCGTCGTCGGAGACGTGCTCGGCGAGGTGCCGGAGAGCGCGCCCGCCGTGCCCCTTCAGCGCGACCTCACCCGGCAGCAGCGCAGCCTGCGCCTCAAGCCGGCCGCGCTGGAGAAGGAGCTCGACCTCGACCTGCGGGGCGACACCGACGCGGCGCGCAGCCGGCTCCTGCACCGCCTGCGGCTGCTCGCCGTCGACTGGGGCGAACCGGCACGGTCCGCGCGCGGCTCCACCGGCACGTTCCGCGAGACCTGGCGGCTGCGCTGGGAGCCCGAACTGTCGGTGCGGGTCGCCGAGGCCGGGGTGTGGGGGACGACCGTGCTCGGTGCCGCGACCGCGAAGGCGGAGGCCGACGCGATCGGCGCGAGCGCCCTCGCCGACGTCACCGCGCTCGCCGAGCACTGCCTGCTCGCCGGGCTGTCCGAGGCGCTGCCCGTGGTGATGCGGGTGCTCGCCGACCGGGCCGCGCTGGACGCGGACGTCGGCCATCTCGCGCAGGCGCTGCCCGCGTTGGTGCGCGCCCTGCGGTACGGGGACGTGCGCGGGACGGACACCGGCGCTCTGACCGAGGTCGCGGCCGGCCTCGCCGAGCGCGTCTTCGTCGGACTGCCGCCCGCCTGCGCCGGACTCGACGCCGACGCGGCCACCGCGATGCGCGGGCACGTCGACGCCGTGCACGCGGCCGTCGGGCTCCTGGACGACGCCGGGATGCGGGCCCGCTGGCGCACCGTCCTGCGCGGACTCGCGGGGCGCGACGGGGTGGCCGGGGCGATCCGGGGGCGGTGCGCGCGGATCCTGCTCGACGAGGGGGAGCTCGGGGACGAGGACGCGGCGCGGCTCATGGGGCTCGCACTGTCGCCCGGGACGCCGCCGGGGGAGGCGGCGGCGTGGATCGAGGGGTTCGTCGGGGGCGGGGCCGGGGGCGGACTGCTGCTCCTGCACGACGAGCGGTTGCTCGGGCTGGTCGACGCGTGGTTGTCGGGGGTGGGGGCGGAGGCGTTCACGGACGTACTGCCGTTGCTGCGGCGGACGTTCTCGGTGTTCGAGCCCGGAGTGCGGCGCTCTCTGGGCGAGCTCGTCCGGCGCGGTCCCGGAGGCTCCGCCGAGCCCGGGTTCGGGTTCGGCGGCGTCGAATCGGTGGACCTGGAGCGGGCGGAGGCGGTGGTACCGGTCGTTCGGCTGCTGCTCGGGGTGGGGGCGGGGGGCGGATGAGGGGTGGGGTGGCCGGGGGTGCGTCGCCGGGTGCGGGCCCGGTGGGGGCTGGTCGCGCAGTTCCCCGCGCCCCTGAAATGCAGGCGCTGCGCGCCGCATTTCCCCGACGGGTGACCGCCCGATGGAGATCGCGCACGACGTGCGCATCTCCAGGGGCGCGGGGCTGTGCCCGATCAGCGACTCCGTCGCGGGGTGCGACCGGAGGGCCCCTGGGGCGCACGGAGTGCGCCTTCCAGGGGCGCGGGGAACTGCGCGACCAGCCACGACGAGAGGCGCGCTCGCCGGACCGCGAGGACATGGCAGACGAGTGTGCGGACAACCGACCAGCGGAGGTGGGGAGATGAGCGTGGTCAGTGATCAGACGGAGCGGCTGCGGCGATGGCGGATGGTGTTGGGCGGAGATCAGGCCGACGGCACAGGGCACCAACTCACGGGCCAGGACGCCGCGATGGACGGCGCACTCAGCGCCCTGTACGGAGGGGGCGCCCCGGGCCAGGGAAAACCCGAAACCCGGGGGACCCGCACCGCCGGTCTGGGGGCGAGTGCCCCGAACGTCGCCCGCTGGCTCGGAGACATCCGTACCTACTTCCCGTCCTCCGTCGTCCAGGTGATGCAGCGCGACGCCATCGACCGGCTCGGCCTCTCCGCCCTGCTGCTGGAGCCGGAGATGCTGGAGGCGGTCGAGGCGGACGTCCACCTCGTCGGCACGCTGCTGTCCCTGAACAAGGCGATGCCGGAGACCACGAAGGAGACGGCACGCGCCGTCGTCCGCAAGGTCGTCGAGGACCTGGAGAAGAAGCTGGCGACCCGCACCCGCGCCACCCTCACCGGCGCCCTCGACCGCAGCGCCCGGGTGACCCGCCCCCGCCACCACGACATCGACTGGAACCGCACGATCGCGGCCAACCTCAAGCACTACCTCCCCGAGTACCGCACGGTCGTGCCCGAGCGCCTGATCGGGTACGGGCGGGCCTCGCAGGCGGTGAAGAAGGAGGTCGTGCTCTGTATCGACCAGTCGGGTTCGATGGCCGCCTCGGTCGTCTACGCCTCGGTGTTCGGGGCGGTGCTCGCCTCGATGCGCTCGATCCGGACCCGGCTCGTCGTCTTCGACACGGCGGTCGCCGACCTGACGGACCAGCTCGACGACCCGGTCGACGTGCTGTTCGGCACCCAGCTCGGCGGCGGCACGGACATCAACCGGGCGCTCGCGTACTGCCAGTCGCAGATCACCCGCCCCGCCGAGACCGTCGTCGTGCTGATCTCCGACCTCTACGAGGGCGGCATCCGCGACGAGATGCTGAAGCGGGTCGCCGCGATGAAGGCGTCGGGCGTGCAGTTCGTGACGCTGCTCGCGCTGTCCGACGAGGGAGCCCCCGCGTACGACCGGGAGCACGCGGCGGCGCTGGCCGCGCTCGGGGCGCCGGCGTTCGCCTGCACACCCGATCTGTTCCCGGACGTCATGGCGGCGGCCCTGGAGAAGAGACCGCTGCCGATACCGGACTTGGGGGCCTAAACCGGCGGAGCCACGGCGAAGCGGATATGCCTACCCATCGGTAACGAGGGGCTTGCGCGGGCGCCCTCGTGCCGTGCGAGGATCGGCTCACCGTGACTTCCCCGATGACCGTCTCCGCCCCCGCCGTGCGCGCTCCGCGTGCGGTGGCCGGTCGGCGTGCGCTGCAACTGGCGCTGCTCGTCATCGGTGTGGTCGCCCTCGCCGTCCTGTGCGGCGGCCGGGCTCACGCGGACGAGGCGTCAGACGCCGCCGGTGCCCTGCGCGACACGGTCTCGGAGCCCGCCCCCCAGCCCCTTCACGCGTCGTCCGGCACGGACACCGTTTCCGAGCGGGCCGTGAAGCCCGTACGGGAGCGGGGCACGCGGCCGGTGGGCGAGGAGTTCACCGGTCCCGCGCTGGAGCGGGCCTCGGAGCCTGTGCGGGACCAGGTCACCGAGCCGGCCCGCGAGGCGCTCGTCGAGCCCGTCCGTGAGCGGGGCACCGCCCCCGCGAGCGACCGGGTCGTCGAGCCCGCGCTCGGCCGCGTCGCCGGGCCCGTGGAGCACCGGGTGGCCGATCCCGTCCGCACCGAGGTCGTCGGGCCCGTGCTCCGGGACACCGCCGGAGGTGCCGCGCGGCACGCCGGTCTCGCACCCGGCGCGGCACTCGTCCAGGACGCCGCGGCCCCCGTACGGACCACCGTGACCGAGCCGCTGCTCGGTGTCGTGCGCGATGTCGCGGGGCCGGTCCGGGAGTTGGGTGAAGAGGTCGTCGAGGGACTGGCCGAGGCCCCCGCGGCACTGGCCTCCGGTGCGTCGCAATGGCCGGGACTGCCCGGGCTGCCCGGACTGCACGAGCTTCCCGGGACGCCCGTACCGGCGCAGCCCGGCACCACGCCGGCACCGGACTCCGGCACGCACCCGCACGCGGACCGGTCCGGCGACCGCCCGCACCGCACCCCGTCGGCAGCCCCGGCGGCATGTTCGACGACGGCGGCGTTCGGCGGCGCGTACGGCCACGGCGCCCGCGCCGCGGCCACCGCCGTCCCCGAGGCTGCCGGGCCCGCCGGGCCCGGCGCACCGGCGCGTCCCGACGGTGTCCCCTCGGCCGGTGCGGTCGCGGGGGACGGGGGTGCGCCGCGGCACGGCGATCTCCACGCGGCGGCGTTCGGCGACCGCCTTCCCGTCGTCCTCCCGGCCCGCGTCGTCGCGCCCGGGTCCGGCCCGGCCGTCATCGACCGGCACCAGGACATTCCCGCATTCCCCGGCTAGGGCAGCCCCTTCCCCGCTCGTGACCTGTCGCGCGGGGGCGGAACAGGTCTGCCCCGTATCCGGAGGCCGGAACACCCGGCCCGCCGGACCCCAGCCGGAATGTGAAGGAAGCACGTACGCCATGAACAAGAACCTCCGCCGCTCGATCGTCATAGCCGCCGGTGTCTCGGGCGCCTGGGCGCTCGGCTCGGCCGTCGCCAGCGCCGACGAGCTGCCCGCCCACTCCCTGTCGGTCCCCGACCTCTCGGTGCCGGACCTCTCGGACGCCGGCCTGTCGGTGCCCGACGCCACCACCCCGGACGTCTCGGCCCCCGACGTCTCCGCCCCCGAGCTGTCCACCCCGGACGTCCCGGTGCAGGACCAGGCCGGTGACGCCGTCGCCGGTACGCAGCGCACCGTGAAGAAGCTCGCCGACAAGGCCGAGGCCCCGCAGACCGCTCCGACCCTGCGCGGGCACGGAGACCACGTCGCACAGGTCGCCGAGCAGACGAAGCAGGCCGAGGTCGACTACCTCTTCGGCCCGCTGTCCGACTTCGCCCCCGAGCTCCAGCAGCAGCTCCACGCCCGGATCGCGCAGGCCCCGGGCACCATCAGCACGACGGCCGCCTCCGCGCAGCAGGCCGCGGGCCCGATCGCCGACGAGACGGTCGCCGCCGCGCTGCCGCCCGTGGCCGGGCACGCCGTCGCCGGCGTGCTGCCCGTCGTCGGGCAGACGGTCGGCGAGGTGACCGCGGACGCGACCGGATCGGTGCTGCCGCCCGTCGCCGCGACCGCCGTGCACGGCGTGCTGCCCGTCGCCGGCCAGGCGGTCGGCGACGTGAGCGTCCTCGCGGACGGGGTCACCGGTGACGTCACGCCGTTCGTCGGCACGGTCGTCGGTGACGACGTCGCGCCGTTCGCCACCGGTGTCACCGGTCAGGTCCACCCGCTGGCGACCGGTGTCGTCGGCGAGGTCGGCCCGTTCGCGCAGGGTCTGGTCGCCGACGACGTGGCGCCGTTCGCCACGGGCGTGGTCGGCGCCGTGCAGCCGCTCGTCCAGACGGTCGTCGACCAGGTCAGCCCGGTCGTGTACGGCGTCGGCACCAGCGCGCACGGCCTGACCCAGGGCGTGACCGGCGACGTCGCCCCGTTCGCGGGCGCCGTGGTCGGCGACAACGTCGCGCCGTTCGTCCAGAACGTGGTCGGCGAGCACGTCGACCCGCTGGTCACCGGCGTCACGGGCCAGGTCGGCCCGTTCGCCCAGGACCTGACCGGCACCGTCGTCGCGGACGCCGACCCGCTCGCCGGCAACGCCGTCACCGGCGTGCAGGGCCTGGCCGACTCGGTCGCCCCGAGCTACCTCCCGTACGGCACCGGCGTCTGATCCCGTAGCGGACCAGGCGTCCACAGACCGACGCCGCCGACCCCCGTACGGCCGAAAACCATCGGACGGGCGGGGGACAACCGGCGGCCGGTCCGGGCGGTCCCCGTCGGGGACGGGACCGCCCCGACCGGGCCTCTGAACAGGGGGCCCCTCGGATGGCCTCACCGTGCGCACCCCAGCACGGTGAGGCCGTATACCGCCCCCCGAGCCCGGAAACAAGTGCTGATCAGTGCCGCAAACAGGACGCTCTGTGACCGGTATCACCGCTCAGGTGTGATCTGCGAATTAGAAGGCATCGCGCAGCGGCGATAACCTGCGAGACGGACATGCCGCGTACCCGGCCACTGTGTACGCCTCGTACGCCTCCCTTGTGACAGCGGAGTCACGTTGCCCTTCGCGGCACGCCCACGCAGACAGCAGATATTTCAGAACGCTGAACCGCGAGATCACTGATAGGGACGGACGCGCGTGGACCTGTTCGAGTACCAGGCGAGGGACCTCTTCGCCAAGCACGGTGTACCGGTGCTGGCCGGTGAAGTCATCGACACGCCTGAGGCGGCGCGCCAGGCCACCGAGCGTCTTGGCGGCAAGTCTGTCGTCAAGGCCCAGGTGAAGGTCGGCGGCCGCGGCAAGGCGGGCGGCGTCAAGCTGGCCGCGAACGCCGACGAGGCCGTGGCCCGTGCCACCGACATCCTCGGTATGGACATCAAGGGCCACACGGTCCACAAGGTGATGATCGCCGAGCTGTCTCCGGAGATCGAGGCGGAGTACTACGTCTCGTACCTCCTCGACCGCACCAACCGCACCTTCCTGGCCATGGCCTCGGTGCAGGGCGGCATGGACATCGAGGAGGTCGCGGAGAAGACCCCCGAGGCCCTCGCGAAGGTCCCGGTCAACGCGGTGGACGGCGTGGACATCGCCAAGGCCCGCGAGATCGTGGCCCAGGCGAAGTTCCCGGCCGACGTGGCCGAGGGCGTCGCCGAGGCCATGGTCACCCTGTGGGACACCTTCGTCGCCGAGGACGCGCTCCTCGTCGAGGTGAACCCGCTGGTCAAGACCAAGGACGGTCGCATCCTGGCCCTGGACGGCAAGGTCTCGCTCGACGAGAACGCCGACTTCCGCCAGGCCGACCACGAGGCCCTTGAGGACAAGGACGCGGCCGACCCGCTCGAGGCCGCGGCCAAGGCCAAGGGCCTCAACTACGTCAAGCTCGACGGCGAGGTCGGCATCATCGGTAACGGTGCCGGTCTGGTCATGTCGACCCTGGACGTCGTCGCGTACGCCGGTGAGAACCACGGTGGCGTGAAGCCGGCCAACTTCCTCGACATCGGTGGCGGCGCGTCCGCCCAGGTGATGGCGAACGGCCTGGAGATCATCCTCGGCGACCCGGACGTCAAGTCCGTGTTCGTCAACGTCTTCGGTGGCATCACCGCCTGTGACGAGGTCGCCAACGGCATCGTCCAGGCGCTGGCGCTCCTCGAGGAGAAGGGCGAGAAGGTCGAGAAGCCGCTCGTCGTCCGCCTCGACGGCAACAACGCCGAGCTGGGTCGCAAGATCCTCTCCGACGCCAACCACCCGCTGGTGCAGCGTGTGGACACCATGGACGGTGCGGCCGACAAGGCCGCCGAGCTCGCGGCCGCGAAGTAAGGGACGAGGGACAGAACAGCCATGGCTATCTTCCTCAACAAGGACAGCAAGGTCATCGTCCAGGGCATGACCGGTGCCACGGGCATGAAGCACACCAAGCTCATGCTGGGTGACGGCACGAACATCGTCGGCGGCGTGAACCCGCGCAAGGCGGGCACGAAGGTCGACTTCGACGGCACCGAGGTGCCGGTCTTCGGCACGGTCAAGGAGGCCATGGAGGCGACGGGCGCCAACGTCTCCGTCCTCTTCGTGCCCCCGGCCTTCTCCAAGGCCGCCGTGGTCGAGGCGATCGACGCCGAGATCCCCCTCGCCGTCGTCATCACCGAGGGCATCGCCGTCCACGACTCCGCCGCCTTCTGGGCGTACGCGCAGTCGAAGGGCAACAAGACCCGCATCATCGGCCCGAACTGCCCCGGTCTCATCACCCCGGGCCAGTCGAACGCCGGCATCATCCCGGGCGACATCACGAAGCCGGGCCGCATCGGCCTGGTCTCGAAGTCCGGCACGCTGACGTACCAGATGATGTACGAGCTCCGTGACATCGGCTTCTCGTCCGCCGTCGGCATCGGTGGCGACCCGGTCATCGGCACGACGCACATCGACGCCCTCGAGGCGTTCGAGGCCGACCCCGACACCGACCTGATCGTCATGATCGGTGAGATCGGCGGCGACGCCGAGGAGCGTGCGGCGGACTACATCGCCAAGCACGTCACCAAGCCGGTCGTCGGTTACGTCGCGGGCTTCACCGCCCCCGAGGGCAAGACCATGGGCCACGCCGGCGCCATCGTCTCCGGCTCCTCCGGCACCGCACAGGCCAAGAAGGAGGCCCTGGAGGCCGCGGGCGTCAAGGTCGGCAAGACCCCGACCGAGACCGCCAAGCTGGCGCGCGAGCTGCTTTCCTAGTTCGCACTCAGGCCGCGTACGACAGCGGGCCCGCACCGGAGCTCTCCGGTGCGGGCCCGCTGTCGTCTCACTCCGCCGCGGGTGCCAGGCGCTGCGGTCCGCCGCTCAGCTCGGCCCGCAGCCGCTGCCGCAGCTTCCGGTCGTGCTCGGTCATGTGCTGCGGGCCGGTCAGGGGCGGTACGCCGGTGATGGGGGCGCCCGGCGCGGGCACCGGCTCGTACTTCGTCGGCGCCACCCGCACGGTGAGCGCCGTCGCGCCGACGATCAGCACCGTCACGGCGATCGCGGCCCGGGTCCAGAAGCGGGTGCGCTTCTCGCCGCCCCGGCGCACCGTCGTCGACCGGGGCGCGTCCAGCTTCTCCGAGCCCGCCAGCTCAGTGAGCCGCTGGTGCAGCTGCTCGGGCGCGGCGAGGTCGGGCAGCTGCTCCGCGACGGCCTCCCGGGCGTGCAGCACCCGGTTGGCGGCGGCCGGGGTGCTGGCCTCCGTCTCGGCCGCGGTCTCCGGCAGGTTCAGGCCCACGCCGTCGTAGAGCAGCAGCGTGCGCCGGTACGCGGGGGGCAGGCTGAGCAGCGCGTCGAGGAGCTTGCGGTCCTCCGGGTCGGCGGGCGGGGCCTCCGGGACGCGGTGGCCGCGGCGCAGCCGGTGCCAGGGCGACATCGCGTACTCGTACGCCGCGGCCCGCACCCAGCCCGCCGGGTCCGGGTCGACGGCGACCTCGGGCCAGCGCTCCCAGGCCAGCTGGAACGCCCGCTCGACGGACTCGCGGGCCAGCGCGCGACGGCCCGTCAGAAGGTAGGTCTGGCGCACGAGATAGGGCGCGCAGTGGGCGTAGAGCGCGTCGAAGGCCTCGGGCGGGGTGCCGGGACGGTCCGGCGGTACGGGCTCGCGCCGCGGGGTCCTGCGGCGGGCCGGGCGGGCGGGGGAGGGGGCCCGGCGGTTCTCGCGCGCGGCGCCGGCCGGGGCGCCGGCACCCACGAGTTCGGGCTCGGCGGTCCTGGTGGGCTCGACCGGCTCGACAGGTGCGACCGGCTCGACAGGTGCGACGGGCTCGACGGATTCGGTGAGTTCGGCGCGGTCGGCGAGTTCGGAGAGGAGGCGTGCGTACGCCTCTGCCTTCCGGCCGCGCGGGGTGGTGCGGCCCGACTCCCAGGAGCGGACCGTCTCACGTGTCACGCCGACCTTCGTGGCGACCTGAGCCTGGGTCAGCGACCCCGACTCGCGGAGCCTGCGGCGCTCCTTCGGCGTCGGGAGTGGGGTGGCAGCGCCCTGCGTCATGGTGAACTCCACACACCCTTTCGCGGGAAAAAGTACATAAACGTATCTTGGGCGACACATCCGTACTTCGCCTGTTACGCCGCGAAAGCGCGTGTCGTTGGGAGCATGGCCCGGTGACCCAGATGACCGGCCGTGGAACCTCGTTGCCCCTCCTCCTCACCCGAGTGCGGGAACGATCACCGGGGCCCGCCGCCGGGGCGTTCGGCGGCGTCGTCGCGGCCGGGCTCGGGCTCGGCGGCTGCGCGGTGCTCGTGACGGTGCTCTGGATCAGCTCCCCGTACCCGGACAGCGGGCCCGACGGCGCCCTGCGCACCGCCGCCGCGCTGTGGCTGCTCGCCCACGGCGCGGACCTGGTCCGCACGGACACGCTGTCCGGGGTGCCCGCGCCGATGGGCGTCAGCCCGCTGCTGCTGCTCGCCCTGCCCGTGTGGCTCGTGCACCGGGCCGCACGGGACGCCGCCGAGGGCACCGACGGGCGGCCCCAGCCGCCGGCCGGCGGGGTATGGGCCGGGGTCACGCTCGGTTATCTGCTGGCCGGGGCCGGTGCCGCGGTCTACGCCTCCGGCGGCGAGCTGCGCCCCTCCTGGCCGAGCTGCGCGTTCCACCTGGTGGCCGTCACCGTTCTGGCGGCGGGCGCCGGGGTGTGGACCGCGCACGGCAGGCCGCGCGGCCCGCTGCCCGAGCGGCTCGCCCGGCCCGTGGACCGGCTGCCGCGCACCGTCGTCCACGAGGTGCTGCCGGTCGGGGCGCGGGCGGCTGCCGCCGGGATCGTGGTGCTGCTCGCCGGGGGCACGCTGGTGCTCGGCGCGGGCCTGGTCTGGCACGGGGGCGCGGTCCGTGACTCGCTCCTCCAGCTCACGGCGGCCTGGCCGGGCCGGTTCGCCGTGCTCCTGCTGTGTCTCGCCCTGCTGCCCAACGCGATGATCTGGGGCGCCGCCTACGCACTCGGCCCCGGCTTCCTGCTCGGTACGGGGCACCAGGTCGGCCCGCTCGGCGGCGCGGCGGGGCCGCTCCTGCCCGCGTTCCCGCTCCTGGAGGCAGTGCCGTCGCGGGCCACCGGGTCGCCGCTGACCTGGGCCGTCGGGGCGGTGCCGGTGGTGGCGGCGCTGACCGTGGCCCGGTTCGTGGTGCGCGGGGCGGACGCCGACTGGCCGCTGAAGCGGGTCGCGGGCGCCGTCGGCACGGCGGCGGGCCTGTGCGGGGCGGCCCTCGCCGGGCTGGCCATGGCCTCGGGCGGGGCCCTCGGCGTCCACGCCCTGTCCGCGTTCGGCCCCGTCGGCTGGCTGACCGGGGCGGCGGCGGTGGCCTGGATCGCGGTGCCGGGGCTGCCGGTGGCGCTCGGGATCTGCTGGTGGCGCGGCCGAGAGTCCTCGGTCCGCCCGCGCCTGTCGGCCTGGGCCGCGGGTTGGAAGGACCGCCGCAGCGCCGCGGCCGAGGCCAAGGAGACCGCCCGGGCGGCGAAGGAGGCCTCCGCCGGCTTCGAGCCCTACGACTTCTTCCACGGCCAGGACCAGCAGGACCGCGAGTTCTACGACGCGGCACGAACGGCGGACCCGATCGCACCGCTCCCGGACGCGACCGAGCGGACGGAGGACACGTCCGCTGCCGCGGAAACACCCGAGGCCCCACAGACAGCCGCCGCCCCAGAGCCGAGCCCGCCCACCCCGAGCCCGGCCTCCGCCACCCCGGACACCGCCCTCTCGGAGCCCACCGAGCCCACGCAGCCACCAGACGAGTACCAGCAGCCCCGCTAGCCCCCCGCATTTCGCCCGCCCGGCCCCCTACGACTCAGGGACCGCCCGAAGTGTCGGGCGGTCCCTGAAAGGTGAGGCCGGTGTCGCTGTTCCGTTTGGGTCAGCGTGTGCCCAGCAGGGGGCGGAGTTGCTCCGGGAGTTGCTGCTCGCAGGACTTTTCCGCCGCGTTCGTCAGGGCGTCCGCCCGGCACTCGTAGTAGTCCGCGTACACGAGCTTGAAGCTGAACATCGCGGCGACCAGGGCGAGGGCCAGTCCGCCGGTCACCAGGCCGCCCACCGCCGCCGTGGTCGGCGACCGGGTCGGCTCCGGCGCGGGCGCCGGCTTCGGGGCGTCCGGGTCCGGGGCGCCGCCCTTGCCGCGCAGGGCGCTGATGCCCCAGTACAGGGCGAGCGCGCCGAGCAACAGGGCCACGTACGGCCAGCTGAAGAGGGCGAAGAAGAAGCCCCACATGCCGGACAGCAGGGCGTAGCGCGCGCGGCGCTGGACCGGGTCCGTGGGGTCCCAGCGCATGCCGCCGCCCGGGCCGGGGCCCTGTCCGTCGGGGCCGCCCTGTCCGCCGCCCCCGCCGGGACGCTCGCCGAAGCGGCCGCCGCCGGTGCGGCCGGGCTGGCGGTCGCTCCACTGGCCACCCCAGGGCGCCTGGCCCTCGGAGTCGTCGGAGCCCTCCGGGCGGCGCGGTTGCCAGGGGCGGTCGGGCGTGCCCTCGGGCGGCGGCGCGAAGGGATTGTCGTCACCGGAAGAGGACCCGGAGGACTCGGGTGCCTCCGGCTCCTTCTCCGTGGGTCGGCCTTCGCGCGACAGGACGGCGCCGGCGTGCAGCGGGAGGCGAAGGCTTCGATCCGGCATCAGGTGTGCGTCTTCCCCTAGGTCGTGGGCGAGGTGGAACGTCGGTCGGGCGGTGTGCTCGTCACGTCAACGTCCCACAACCGCCCGGCGTTCCGTCCCGCGCCGGTCTTCACCGGCGCATCCTGAACGCTGACGCTACCTCCCGCCCCGGCCCCCGTCCCGCGGGGGCTGTCCGGAGTGCCGGTATCGTTGCTGGCGGTCGGCCGCTTCGTAGGGTTCCCCGTATCGGGGACACCGAAGCCTTTGTACGACCATACAAAGTCGCAAGACGCTCAGTTCCCGAGAAAGGGCCCCGTCGTGGCCAAGGCCAAGCGCCTCGTCGTGCTGGTCTCCGGATCAGGCACGAATCTGCAGGCACTGCTCGACGCCGTCGCGGCGCAGGGCGCGGAGGCGTACGGGGCCGAGATCGTGGCCGTCGGCGCCGACCGCCCGGGCATCGCCGGTCTGGAGCGCGCCGAGCGCGCGGGACTGCCGACCTTCGTCTGCCGCGTGCAGGACCACGCCTCGCGCGACGAGTGGGACCGCGCCCTCGCCGAGGCGACCGCCGCGTACGAGCCCGACCTCGTGGTCTCCGCGGGCTTCATGAAGATCGTGGGGAAGGAATTCCTCGCCCGGTTCGGCGGCCGGTTCGTGAACACGCACCCCGCCCTGCTGCCCAGTTTTCCCGGTGCGCACGGCGTGCGCGACGCCCTCGCGTACGGCGCCAAGGTCACCGGATGCACCGTCCACTTCGTCGACGACGGTGTCGACACCGGCCCGATCATCGCCCAGGGAGTGGTCGAGATCCGGGACGAGGACGACGAGAGCGCTCTACACGAGCGCATCAAGGAAGTCGAGCGCACCCTGCTCGTGGAGGTCGTGGGGCGTCTGGCCCGTGACGGCTTCACCATCGAGGGACGAAAGGTAGTCATCCCGTGACCGCGGAAAACACCGCCGGAAGCAACAAGCGGCCCCTGCGCCGGGCCCTGGTCAGCGTCTACGACAAGGCCGGTCTGGAGGACCTCGCGCGCGGGCTCCACGAGGCGGGCGTCGAGCTGGTGTCCACCGGTTCCACCGCCGCGAAGATCGCCGGTGCCGGGGTGCCGGTCACCAAGGTCGAGGAGCTCACCGGGTTCCCCGAGTGCCTCGACGGCCGCGTGAAGACCCTGCACCCCAAGGTGCACGCCGGCATCCTCGCCGACCTGCGCCTGGAGGACCACCGCAAGCAGCTCGACGAGCTCGGCGTGCAGCCCTTCGACCTCGTCGTCGTGAACCTGTACCCGTTCCGGGAGACCGTCGCCTCCGGCGCCACCCCCGACGAGTGCGTCGAGCAGATCGACATCGGCGGCCCCTCGATGGTCCGCGCCGCCGCCAAGAACCACCCGTCGGTCGCGGTCGTCACCAGCCCGGCCCGTTACGCGGACGTCCTCGCGGCGGCCAAGGACGGCGGCTTCGACCTCACGACCCGCAAGCGGCTCGCCGCCGAGGCCTTCCAGCACACCGCCGCCTACGACGTGGCCGTCGCCTCCTGGTTCGCCGACGACTACGCCGCCGCGGACTCCTCCGGCTTCCCCGACTTCCTGGGCGCCACCTACGAGCGCAAGAACGTGCTCCGCTACGGCGAGAACCCGCACCAGGGTGCGGCCCTCTACGTCGACGGCACCGGCGGCCTGGCCGAGGCCGAGCAGCTGCACGGCAAGGAGATGTCGTACAACAACTTCACGGACACGGACGCCGCGCGCCGTGCCGCGTACGACCACACCGACCCGTGCGTCGCGATCATCAAGCACGCCAACCCGTGCGGCATCGCCGTCGCGTCGAACGTGGCGGAGGCCCACCGCAAGGCCCACGCCTGTGACCCGGTCTCGGCCTACGGCGGCGTCATCGCCGTGAACCGCCCGGTCACCAAGGAGATGGCCGAGCAGGTCGCCGACATCTTCACCGAGGTCATCGTCGCGCCCGACTACGAGGACGGCGCGCTCGAAGCCCTCACCAAGAAGAAGAACATCCGCGTGCTGCGCGCCCCGAACGGCCCGTCCGCGAAGGTCGAGACGAAGCAGATCGACGGCGGCGCGCTCCTCCAGGTCGCCGACCGCCTCCAGGCCGACGGCGACAACCCGGCCACCTGGACGCTCGCGACCGGCGACGCCCTCTCTCAGAGCGAGCTGGACGAGCTGGCGTTCGCGTGGAAGGCCTGTCGCGCCGTGAAGTCCAACGCGATCCTGCTCGCCAAGGACGGCGCCTCGGTCGGCGTCGGCATGGGCCAGGTCAACCGCGTCGACTCCTGCAAGCTCGCCGTCGAGCGGGCCGGCGAGGAGCGGGCGCGCGGCTCGTACGCCGCCTCCGACGCGTTCTTCCCGTTCCCGGACGGGCCGCAGATCCTGTTCGACGCCGGCGTGCGGGCGATCGTGCAGCCCGGCGGTTCCATCCGTGACGAGCAGGTCGTCGAGGCCGCCAAGAAGGCGGGCGTGACGATGTACTTCACGGGCACGCGTCACTTCTTCCACTGACGCACGGAGCAGTGAACGGGTGAGGGCCCGCCGGTCACCGACCGGCGGGCCCTCGTCGCGACGCGGGGCGGTCAGCCCTTCACGTTCACCACGACGGTGCTCGCGACCTTGTCGTGCCAGCCCTGCATGCGGCCGGACTTGTCCCAGAACGGCGAGAGGTAGACGAGGAGCTGGCCGATGCCGCAGGCGAACGCGCCGACGGTCGGGATGACCCAGCGCAGGAACGCGCCGCCGATGCCCGGCTTCTGCCCGTCGTCCACCTTCAGGACGCGGATGCCGACCGCCAGCTTGCCCAGCGTGGCGCCGGCGAAGGCGATCATCAGCACCTCGTAGGCGAGCACGACGACCATGAACAGGGCGGCGACCGGCAGGACCCCGGACTGGAAGTCCGACACCGCGTCGTTCACGCAGGTGTCGTACGTCGGCGAGCTCGCGTCGCACGCCGTCACCTGGTCGAGCAGGTCCGTGAACTTCGGCGCGAGGAACACCGCGTAGACGAGGAAGAACAGGACACCGTCGATCAGCCGGGCGCCGAAGCGGCGGCCCATCGAGGCGAGCGGCGGGACGCCGGGGCCCATCGGGCCGCCCGGCTGCTGCGGATAGGCGCCGTAGGGCTGGCCAGGCTGCTGCGGGTAGCCGTAGCCCTGCGGCGGCACACCCTGTGGGGCCTGCTGTCCGTACGGGTTGCCCTGGGGCGGCTGCTGGCCGTAAGGGTTGTTCGGGTCGCCGAAACTCATGGCGGGTTTTCCTCCGGGGACGACAAGGAGAGAGCGGTGCCGATCATGCTTCTCAACGGACCGGGCCCCTGTCCAGCCGGTTACGGGGGCCGTTGTGCAAGTGCAACTTGGGTGAACGAGGGCCGCCCTGGAACAATGGCGGCATGACTGCCCAGATTCTCGATGGCAAGGCCACCGCAGCCGCGATCAAGTCCGACCTGACCGCCCGCGTGGCGGCGCTGAAGGAGAAGGGCGTCACGCCCGGCCTCGGCACGATCCTCGTGGGGGAGGACCCCGGCAGCCAGAAGTACGTGGCGGGCAAGCACCGCGACTGCGCGCAGGTCGGCCTCGCCTCGATCCAGCGCGAGCTGCCGGCCACGGCCACCCAGGAGGAGATCGAGGCCGTCGTCCGCGAGCTCAACGAGGACCCGGCCTGCACCGGCTACATCGTCCAGCTCCCGCTGCCCAAGGGCATCGACGAGAACCGCATCCTCGAACTGATGGACCCGGCCAAGGACGCCGACGGCCTGCACCCGATGAACCTCGGCCGCCTCGTCCTGAACGAGCCGGCTCCGCTGCCCTGCACTCCGTACGGCATCATCACGCTGCTGCGCGAGCACGGCGTGGAGATCAAGGGCGCGGAGGTCGTCGTCGTCGGCCGCGGTGTCACCATCGGCCGCCCGATGCCGCTGCTGCTCACCCGCAAGTCGGAGAACGCGACGGTCACCCAGTGCCACACCGGCACCCGTGACCTCGCCGCCCACCTGCGCCGCGCCGACATCGTCGTGGCCGCCGCCGGTGTGCCGCACCTGATCAAGCCCGAGGACATCAAGCCCGGCGCGGCCGTCCTCGACGTCGGCGTCTCCCGCGACGAGAGCGGCAAGATCGTCGGCGACGTGCACCCCGGCGTCGCCGAGGTCGCCGGCTGGATCTCCCCCAACCCGGGCGGTGTCGGCCCCATGACCCGCGCCCAGCTCCTCGTCAACGTGGTCGAGGCCGCGGAGCGGAACGCGAACGGTGTCGGCTGACGTGACCACCGGCGGGGAGAAGCACGGCACGCGCCGCTTCCCGCGGTGGACCCGCGACACGGCGCGCCCCGAGGGCGGCGGTCGCGCCGCCCCGGGCGGCGCCCCGGCGCCCGCCCGGCAGTGGCCGCTGATCGCCGTCCTCGCGGTGACCGGCCTCGGGCTGCTCCTGACGGCCTTCGACCTGTTCCGGATCGGCACGATCCTGGTCGGCGTCGCGCTGCTCGGCGGGGCCGTGATGCGCTGGGTGCTGCCGAGCGTCGGCATGCTCGCCGTACGCTCCCGCTTCACCGACCTGCTGACCTACGGGATCCTCGGGGCCGTCATCGTGCTGCTCGCGCTGATGGCCCAGCCCGAACCGTGGCTGAAGATCCCCTTCCTTCAGGACACCCTGCACTTCACCGTGCGCTGACCGGCCGGTGACGAACGGAGCGAGTCCGTCCCTGTGTGGTGATCTCCGGGCAGGATCGGGGATTTGGCCGCACGGGGGCGGATCGCGCACATAGCCTGGAAAATAGGGAGCGTCCCGGACGTCCCGGACCTGGTGCGGCGCGCGGGGGCGCGACGCGGCGCGGGTGGGGCCGGATGCCCCCGTGCGCCCCCTGCCGGGGAACTGACATCCTGGCTACCCGCATCCCAATGGGTAGGCAGTGGGGGCCGAAGCGTTGGTGCGGCGCGGGGGAATCAGGCACGTAACGGGGGGAATAGGGGGAAGGCAATGCCTCGTTGGAAGGCGCTACCGGACGAACTCGATCCGCAGGTCAAGGAGTTCGCCAGCCAATTGCGCCGGCTGGTCGACCGCAGCGGGCTCGGGATCGCCGCGCTGTCGGACCGCACGGGCTACAGCAAGACCTCGTGGGAGCGGTATCTGAACGGGCGGCTGCTCCCGCCGAAGGGCGCGATCGTCGCGCTCGCCGAGGTCACGGGCACCAATCCGATGCATCTGACCACCATGTGGGAGCTCGCCGAGCGTGCCTGGAGCCGCTCGGAGATGCGCCACGACATGACCATGGAGGCGATACGCATCTCCCAGGCCCGTGCGGCACTGGGAGAGTTCGGCGGTGACGCGCCGGGCAGCCGTGCGGCCCAGGGCGGCGGCCGGGGCGGCAGCGCCACCGCGGCCCGGCCCACCGGCGTCGCGGGCCCGGCGGGCGTCTCGCCGGCCATGGGGCACCGCTCCGACGGCTTCGGCCCCTCCGCGACCCCCGCGGCCCCGGCCGCGCCCGGCGGTGGGGGCCGCCGCGGTGGAGACGGGAACGGGGGCGGCAAGGGCAACGGGGGTGGCCGGCGCATCACCATGATCGTGGCGGGCCTCGTCGGCGCCGCGCTCGTCGTCGCCCTCGCCTACGTACTGACCAACGGCGGCGACAAGCCCGAGAAGGCCGAGCCGTCACCCACCCCGACGACCAGCGCGCCGAAGCTGCCCGCGGGCGTCGAGTGCGTGGGGGAGAGCTGCACCGGCAAGGACCCGGAGGCCATGGGCTGCGGCGGCGACCTCGCGTCCAACGGGGCGGAGGCCAGGTCCGGCACCACCGTCGTCCAGGTCCGCTACAGCAAGACGTGCAAGGCCGCCTGGGCCCGCGTCCAGGGGGCGGCCCCCGGCGACAGCGTGCTCCTGCAGTCCGGCACCGAGTCCTCGAAGAAGGGACTGGTCGGCAAGGCGGACACGGACGCGTACACGCCGATGCTGGCCGTCGGCTCGGCCGCGGACGCCAAGGCCTGCGCGACCCTCGCCACCGGCACGAAGGTCTGCACGCAGTAGCTCCGGGCTCCTGCGCGGGTCACCCGGCCGGGCCATCGCGGCGAGGGGACGCGCGCGTGCTGCGCGGGCGATGTGCGGGCGATGCGCATGGGGGCGCGCCTTCGGGGAAGGCGCGCAGTACCCCCACGGGATCGGTCACTTCAGTGGCACCCCCACGGCGGCCGCCGGCCCGACGACATCGGGCCGGCGGCCGCTTCGGTGTGAACAGGCCTGCGGTCCGTGACTCGCAGGAGTGCACTACGGTGCGGCTGTGGGCTGAGCCACACGAACCGGTAGGTCCGCCCGGGTTGGGGCGCGATAGCCTGACCGGCGGATCTCTTGATGTAGAGAGATCGATCAAAACCCCGCTGTCCTACGGAGAACGCCATGACCCGCACTCCTGTGAACGTCACCGTCACCGGCGCCGCCGGCCAGATCGGCTACGCACTGCTCTTCCGCATCGCCTCTGGCCACCTGCTCGGCGCGGACGTGCCGGTCAAGCTGCGCCTCCTCGAGATCCCGCAGGGCGTCAAGGCCGCCGAGGGCACCGCCATGGAGCTCGACGACTGCGCCTTCCCGCTGCTCAAGGGCATCGACATCTTCGACGACCCGAACCAGGGCTTCGAGGGTGCGAACGTGGCCCTGCTCGTCGGCGCGCGCCCGCGCACCAAGGGCATGGAGCGCGGCGACCTGCTGGCCGCCAACGGTGGCATCTTCAAGCCGCAGGGCAAGGCCATCAACGACCACGCCGCGGACGACATCAAGGTCCTCGTCGTCGGCAACCCGGCCAACACCAACGCGCTGATCGCCCAGGCCGCCGCCCCGGACGTGCCGGCCGAGCGCTTCACCGCGATGACCCGCCTGGACCACAACCGCGCGCTGACGCAGCTGGCCCAGAAGACCGGCGCGTCGGTCGAGGACATCAAGCGCCTCACCATCTGGGGCAACCACTCGGCCACCCAGTACCCGGACATCTTCCAGGCGTCCGTCGCGGGCAAGCCGGCCATCGAGGCCATCGGCGGCGACGAGAAGTGGCTGGCCGACACGTTCATCCCGACCGTCGCCAAGCGCGGCGCCGCGATCATCGAGGCCCGCGGCGCGTCCTCGGCCGCCTCGGCCGCGAACGCCGCGATCGACCACGTGCACACCTGGGTCAACGGCACCGCCGAGGGCGACTGGACCTCCATGGGCATCCCGTCGGACGGCTCCTACGGCGTCCCGGAGGGCCTGATCTCCTCGTTCCCCGTCACCACGAAGGACGGCAAGTACGAGATCGTCCAGGGCCTGGACATCAACGAGTTCTCGCGCGCGCGGATCGACGCGTCGGTGAAGGAGCTGGCGGAGGAGCGCGACGCCGTCCGCGAGCTCGGCCTGATCTGATCCCGGCCGCTCCACGGAGCGGTAGCCACCCGCGGCGGTTCGTCACGACCCACCGCGGGTGGCTTTTGTGTGTGGTGAGGGTGCGGGTGCGTCGTGGCTGGTCGCGCCCCGCGGCGGAGCCGCTGACAGGCACAGCCCCGCGCCCCTGAGATGCGCACTGCGTGCGCGATCTCATCGGGCGCTGAGGCATCGGGGAAATGCGGCGCGCAGCGCCATGCATTTCAGGGGCGCGGGGAACTGCGCGACCAGCCCCCACCGGCCGGCACCCGCCTACGAACCGGCACCCCGCAGACGCCCCGCGATCCAGTCCCCCACCACCGGCAACCACCGCTCCCGCACCGTGCCGAGCAGATGATCCCCGCCCGGCACCGACAGGTACTCCCCGAACGGCGCCGCCGCGGCAAGCCCCGCCCCGTTCTCGACCCCGGGGATCACATCCTCCGCCCCGTCGACCACGAGCAGCGGCACCCCGATCCGCGGCGCCGCCTCCCGGAGATCGACCCGGGCCAGAAACTCCCGCCCGGCCCGCTCCGAACCGCTCCGCAGCGCCAGCGTCTCCCGCACGAACGGCACCGTGTCGTCCCACCCCGTCAGCCGGTACGGCCCGCTGACCGTGACCGCAGCCCGGATCCGCGGTTCGTGCGCGGCGCTCCAGGCCGCGTAGTAGCCCCCGAGACTGAGCCCGACGACGGCGACGGGGACGGGGCCGCCCGGACGGGCGTGCAGGGCGTCGACGACCCGCGCCACGACGTGGTGGTAGTCGGCGTCCACCGTGGTCGTCGCAGCCCGCACCCCCTGCCCCGGCCCGTCCATCGCGAAGACCGCGACCCCGCGCGCGAGCAGCGCGTCCGCCAGGCCGTGGAACTCCTCCTTGGACGAGTCGAGCCCCGGGACCACGACGGCCACGCCCCGCCCCGCGTGTGCGGCCCCGCGCAGCCGGCCCGCGAACGAGTGGTCCTCGATGCGCACGGCGTCCGGTTCGAGGAGGGCGAGCGCGCGGTCCATCGCCTGGTCCGCCTGCTGCGCGGCGTACGCGGCCTCCTCGCGGTCGGGGTGCGGCAGCAGCACGGCGCAGTGGAACCAGCGGGCCGCCCGCCGGTACGCCTCCCCGGCCGAGCGCACCGCACCGCCCGCCTCGAACCGCTCCCCGTCCGCGCGTTGCCGACGCCCCTCGCCGATGAAGGCACCGGGCCAGTCCAAGAGGTCGGTGAGCTCGCTCGTGACGCGTTCGTACGCGTACGGGTCCAGGCCCGCGCCGTACGTCCGGGAGCGGTTCTGGGCGATGAAGTCGGGGAGGACGCCGGGCTGGCGGAAGAAGGGGGTGGGCATGAGTGCTCCGGGATTCTCAGGGTGTACTGGGGTGCAGTGGGGCGTACGCGGGTGTCTTCGGGGGCGTCAGGAGAGGGTGAGGACGGCGTTGCCGCGGATACGGCGCTCGCGCAGGTCGACGAGCGTCGCTGCGGTGTCGGCCCAGTCCGTGACCCGGCCCAGCTCGGGGCGGAGCCGCCCGCCCGCGACGAGCCGCACCAGCGCGGCCAGGTCGTCGGCGAACGACTCGGGGAAGTCCATGTAGTGGAAGTGGCGCAGCCGCGCGGACTCGGGACCCTTGAAGAAGTCGAAGAAGTCGAGGGTGACCGGGGTGCGGGAGGCCTGGCCGAACCAGATCAGCGTGCCGCCGCGGCGCAGGCGCGCGAGGGCGGCCGGCAGCACGCCGCCACCCGTCGACTCCAGGACCAGGTCGTAGGGGCCCGTCGCCGCGGCCACGTCGTGCACCACCTGCTCCGCGCCCAACTCCAGGAGCCGCGCCCCGCGTTCGGGCGAACAGGTGACCGCGGTCAGCCGGGCCCCGGCGGCCGCCGCCAGCTCGGTGACGTAATGGCCGACCCCGCCCGAGGCGCCGGTCAGCAGGACGCGACGGCCGCCCACCGGACCCGCCGCCCGCAGCAGCCGCAGCGCGGTGAGCCCGGCGAGGGGCAGCGCCGCGGCCCGCACGGTGTCGACACTGTCGGGGAGCGCGGCGAGCGCCGACGTCGGCACCGCGGCGTACTCGGCCCAGCCGCCGTCCATCGGATGCCCGACGACACGCCGCCCCGCCTCCGGCCCGCTCCCGTCGGCCGCCTGCTGCACGACGAGCCCGGCGACATCCTTGCCCGGGAGCCAAGTCGCCCCGGGCTCCTCCAGCTTGAAGGTCTCGCCCCGGTTCACGGAGTACGCCTCGACCTTGATCAGCGCCTCGTCGGGGCGCGGGCGGGGCTGCGGGCGCTCGGTGAGGACGACGTGCGGTGCGCCCGTGTGGGCCAGGCCGGTGGGTGCGTAGGCTCTCATGCGGCCAGTGGACCCGGGGCGGGCCGGGGCGGTCCAACAACCGGTGAACGGGGGCGACAACCGGTGGTTGTTCCGTAGGGTGCCTCGTGTGAACGGTGTGAACGGTGTGAACGGCGACCTCGACCTGGACCTCGATCTCGCGCAGGTGCGCGCCTTCGCCGCCGTCGCCGACGAGCGGCACTTCGGGCGGGCCGCCGGCCGGCTCGGGATCACCCAGCAGGCCCTGTCCAAGCGGGTCGCCCGGCTGGAGGGCGTACTCGGGGTCCGGCTCTTCGAGCGGGGAGCCCAGGCGGTGGCGCCCACCGCCGAGGGCGCCCGGTTCCTCGAACCGGCCCGGCGGCTCCTCGACGCGGGCCGCACCGCCGTCGAGGCCGCACGCGGCGCCGCGCCCGGCCCGCTGCGCATCGACGTCTGGGGGCACCTGTACGCACCGCTGCGCTCCGTCGCCGCGATGATCGAGGCCGCGCCCGGACTCCGGGTGGAATCGGGGGCGGGCCGCGACTACCCGTCCGTCGCCGAGGCGCTGGCGCGCGGCGACATCGACGCGGGCTTCGGCCGCGTGCACGCCCTGCCCGACGCGGGGCTGGTCCGGCGGCTGGTGCGGCTCGAACCCGTGGACGCCGTGCTCGGCGCCCGGCACCCGCTGGCCGCCGCGGACGCCCTCCGCCCCGCCGACCTGCGCCCGTACGTGCTGCGCTATCCCGCCGAGACCGTACGGCTCGACTTCCTGACCCGGTTCGCCGACCGGTTCGGCATCGAGGCGCGGCAGGGCGGGCCCAATCTCGGCCTCGACGCGTTCCTCGCTCAACTGCGGGACCAGCCCGATCAGTTCACCCTCTTCCCGGCGGACGTCCCGCTGCCCCGCGATCCCGGTCTGCGCGTCGTCCCCCTCGTCGAACCGACCCCGCTGTACGCCTGGTCCCTGGTGTGGCCCGCCGGACGCGAGCATCCCGCGATCGCCGAACTCCTGCGGGCCTGCGCCGACTTGGCGGGGCGGCGGCGATGGCTCGACCACGATCCGGTACGGGACTGGCTGCCGGACCTCGATCAGCCCTGACCCTTCGCCTTCCCGAGCCGGGAGACCTCGACCGTGTCCGACGCGGGCGGCTCCGTCACCCGTACCGGCGCGCCCTGGTCCGCGTAACGCGTCGCGAGGTCGGTGCGCCCGCCGGTGCGGGAGTACTCGATCAGGCGGGGCGGGCCGCTCGCGGTGACGAACAGGGTGACGTCCGTGCCGCGGTCGCCCGTGCCCGTGCCGGTCAGGGTGTGTCCCCTAAGCGGGACGACGCGGACGCCGTGCAGGGTGCGCGGCCGGCCCCGCTGCGTGATCGTCTCGTCCCGCGCGTCCGCGCGAAGCTGGGCCCGCAGGGCGTCCAGGTCGCACACGCTCGCGAGGTCCTTCAGTGTCGGGTCGGCGGCGGGGCCGGTGACGTAACGGCCGTCGATCCGCTCGGCCAGGGCCCGGCCCGCCGCGCCCGGCACCCGCGCCCGCCACAACGCCGCGTCCATCCGCAGCCACACCCGGTCGCCGCGGCGCAGGACGGAGGCCGCGCCGCGGGCACCGAACGTGACCGTGCCGCTGCAGTCGCCCTCCCGGTCCAGGGAGAGGTCCAGCGCGGACGGCGCGGAGCGGCCGGCGCCCTCGGAACGGTCCGTGACCGTCACATGCAGTGACGGGGCGGTCAGCAGTGCCTGCCGGGCCTGCGCGGCGAGCGCGCCGGGGGTGGTGGCGCGGGGCGCGGCGGCCGCCTTCGCGTCGCGGCGGTCACCGTCCGTGCCGCCGTCGCCACCGCCCGAGCGGGCGGTGGCGGCCAGGAGCGCGGCAGTGACCACGGCGAGGACCAGAACCCAGGCCTGGCCCGTCTGACCTGCCTTTCCCGCCTTCTCCGCGCCGGGCGCCTGCTTCCGCGACTGCTTCCGCACCTGCTTCTGTGCCTTCTTCTGCGGCTTCCCGCGGGCCTTCTTCTGCTGCGTCTTCATGCGCGTCGTCTTCAGTTGCGTACCCCTCCGGACAGAACGTTCCTCAGGGTACGTTTCGCCGGTTTCGCCGACGCGCGCGGTGACACAGCGCACTTTTGGCCATGGGTTGCGCATGCTTTGCCCACCCCCGGGCAGGGGCTTCCGACATCACCGCGGAGTGCGACTTCAGTGCGTACGAACGACCTGTGCGGTGGTCGGGGGAACTGATCTGGAACGGAAGGCGAAGCAGGACGTGTCAGCACAACACACCATCCATGTCGGCGGAGAGTGGCGCGGCGCCGCCTCAGGGGCGACCCGCGAGATCCTCGACCCGGCGGATGCCAAGCCCTTCGCCG
The DNA here is from genome assembly GCF_055558275.1 of Streptomyces sp. NPDC025806. Lineage (NCBI taxonomy): Bacteria > Bacillati > Actinomycetota > Actinomycetes > Kitasatosporales > Streptomycetaceae > Streptomyces > Streptomyces sp. NPDC025806. The sequence continues at coordinate 123,479 of NZ_JBVHMU010000017.1, forward strand.
TGATCGCCGAAGGCGGCACCGAGGACGCGGACGCCGCGATCGAGGCTGCCCGCCGGGCCTTCGACGAGGGCCCCTGGCCGCACACCCCGGTCGCCGAGCGCGCCGCGCTGCTGCGCCGCACCGCCGACCTCCTGGTCCGCGACCGCGAGAAGATCGGCCTCCTGGAGAGCCGCGACGCGGGCAAGACCGTCGAGGAGGGCCGCATCGACGTCGACTGCGTCGCCGACGCCTTCCGCTATTTCGCCGACCTCGTCGTCGGCGAGGGCGCGGGCCGGGTCGTCGACGCCGGGTCCGACGAGATCCACAGCGTCGTCGTGCACGAGCCCGTCGGCGTCTGCTCGATGATCACCCCCTGGAACTACCCGCTGCTCCAGGCCAGCTGGAAGATCGCCCCGGCGCTCGCCGCGGGCAACACCTTCGTCATCAAGCCGAGCGAGATCACGCCGCTGACCACGGTCGTCCTCGTCGAGCTGCTGGTCGAGGCGGGGCTCCCCGAGGGCGTCGCCAACATCGTCACCGGCCCCGGCGCCACCGTCGGCGCCCGCCTGTCCGACCACCCCGGCGTCGACCTCGTCTCCTTCACCGGCGGACTGGTCAGCGGCACCAAGGTCGCCCAGGCCGCGGCGGCCGACGTCAAGAAGGTCGCCCTGGAGCTCGGCGGCAAGAACCCCAACGTGGTCTTCGCCGACGCCTGCGCGACCGAGGACGGCTTCGACACCGCCGTCGACCAGGCGCTCAACGCGGCGTTCATCCACAGCGGCCAGGTCTGCTCCGCCGGAGCCCGGCTCATCGTCGAGGAGTCGGTGCGCGAGCGCTTCGTCACCGAACTCGCCCGCCGCGCCGGGAAGATCCGCCTCGGCCGCGGCACCGAGGACGGCGTGGAGTGCGGCCCGCTCGTCAGCGAGCAGCAGCGCGACAAGACCGAGTCCTACGTGGCCTCCGCCCTCGCCGAGGGCGCCGTGCTGCGCAGCGGCGGCAAGCGCCCCGAGCCCTCCGAGGTCCGCCCCGCGACCGGCTACTTCTACGAGCCGACCGTGCTCGACCAGTGCCACCGCGACATGCGGGTCGTGCGCGAGGAGACCTTCGGCCCGATCCTCACCGTGGAGACCTTCCGCACCGAGGACGAGGCCGTCGCCCTCGCCAACGACACCGAGTACGGGCTCGCCGGCGCCGTCTGGACCACCGACGCGGGCCGCGCCCGCCGGGTCGCCGGCCGGCTGCGCCACGGCACCGTCTGGATCAACGACTTCCACCCCTACCTGCCGCAGGCGGAGTGGGGCGGATTCGGCAAGAGCGGCGTCGGGCGCGAGCTCGGCCCCGCCGGACTCGCCGAGTACCGCGAGACCAAGCACGTGTACCAGAACCTGGCGCCCAAGCCGGTGCGGTGGTTCGCGGGCTGACCCCCGCCGCCTTCGCCGGGGGCGCCCCGCCGCGCCCCCGGCCCTGAACGACGTACGTCCTCATTACGCGCAGAACCTTGCAGCGCCTAGGAGTTGAAGCATGTCCGAGAAGCCCGAACAGTCCGTGTACGACTACGTCGTGGTCGGTGGTGGCACCGCAGGATCGGTGATCGCCTCCCGGCTCACCGAGGACCCCGACGTGACCGTCGCCGTCATCGAGGGCGGCCCCAGCGACATCGACCGCGACGACGTGCTCACCCTGCGCCGCTGGCTCGGCCTGCTCGGCGGTGACCTCGACTACGGCTACACCACGACCGAGCAGCCGCGCGGCAACTCGCACATCCTGCACAGCCGCGCCAAGGTGCTCGGTGGCTGCTCGTCGCACAACACCCTCATCTCCTTCAAGCCGCTGCCCGGCGACTGGGACGAGTGGGCCGCGGCCGGCGCCGAGGGCTGGGACCACAAGGCGATGGACCCGTACTTCACCAAGCTGCGCAACAACATCGTCCCCGTCGACGAGAAGGACCGGAACGCCATCGCCCGCGACTTCGTCGAGGCCGCGCAGGCCGCGACCGGCGTGCCGCGCGTCGAGGGCTTCAACAAGGGCCCCTTCAAGGACGGCGTCGGCTTCTTCGACCTCGCCTACCACCCCGAGAACAACAAGCGCTCCTCCGCCTCGGTGGCCTACCTCCACCCTCACATGGAGGCCGGCGACCGCCCCAACCTCACGCTGCTGCTGGAGACCTGGGCCTACAAGCTGGAGTTCGACGCGGCTCTCGCGGCCCGCGGCGTGTGGGTGCGGGGCAAGGACGGCGTCGAGACGCTGATATCCGCGCGGAACGAGGTCGTCGTCTGCGCCGGCGCCGTCGACACCCCGCGCCTGCTGATGCACTCGGGCATCGGCCCCAAGGCCGACCTGGAGAAGCTCGGCATCCCGGTCCTGCACGACCTGCCCGGCGTCGGCGAGAACCTGCTCGACCACCCGGAGTCGGTGATCGTCTGGGAGACCGACGGGCCGATCCCCGACAACAGCGCCATGGACAGCGACGCCGGACTCTTCATCCAGCGCGACCCCGAGGCCGCCGGCCCGGACCTGATGTTCCACTTCTACCAAATACCGTTCACGGACAACCCGGAGCGCCTCGGCTACGAGAAGCCCGAGCACGGGGTGTCCATGACGCCGAACATCCCCAAGCCCCGCAGCCGCGGACGCGTGTACCTCACCAGCGCGGACCCCGAGGTCAAGCCCGCCCTCGACTTCCGGTACTTCACCGACGAGGACGACTACGACGGCCGCACCCTCGTCGACGGCATCAAGATCGCCCGCGAGATCGCGAAGACCGAGCCGCTCGCCGGCTGGCTCAAGCGCGAGGTCTGCCCCGGCCCGGACATCACCGGTGACGAGGAACTCGGCGAGTACGCCCGCAAGGTCGCCCACACCGTCTACCATCCCGCCGGCACCTGCCGCATGGGTGCCACGGACGACGAACTCGCTGTTGTCGACCCCGAGTTGAAGATCCGCGGCCTCAAGTCCATCCGTATCGCCGACGCGTCCGTCTTCCCGACGATGCCCGCGGTGAACCCGATGATCGGAGTCCTCATGGTCGGGGAGAAATGCGCCGAGCTGATGGGGGGTCATGCCTGATGAACACGCAGACCATCGTCAAGGACCCCGCCCCCCGCAACGACGGACAGTCCGCGCAGTCGGACTCCGTCTTCGCCGTCCGCAACCTGTGGAAGGTCTTCGGACCCAAGGCCGAACGCGTCCCCGCCGACGCCGAACTGGCCGGCCTCGACGCCGCCGCGCTGCGCTCGCGCACCGGCTGCACCGCCGCCGTCCGCGACGTCTCCTTCGACGTGAAGCGCGGCGAGGTCTTCGTCGTCATGGGCCTGTCCGGCTCCGGCAAGTCCACCCTCGTCCGCTGCCTGACCCGGCTCATCGAGCCCACCTCCGGCGACCTGTCCATCGACGGCGAGGACGTCCTCGCCATGGACAAGACCCGGCTGCGCGCACTGCGCCGGCACCGTGCCGCCATGGTCTTCCAGCACTTCGGCCTGCTGCCGCACCGCACCGTCCTCGACAACGTCGCCTACGGCCTGGAGATCCAGGGCGTCTCCCGCGCCGAACGCCGGGCCAAGGCCGCCGAGGTCGTCGCCAAGGTCGGCCTCGAAGGACTCGAATCGCGCCGCCCCGGGCAGCTCTCGGGCGGCCAGCAGCAGCGCGTGGGCCTCGCCCGCGCCCTCGCCGTCGACCCCGAGGTCCTGCTGTTCGACGAGCCGTTCAGCGCGCTCGACCCGCTGATCCGGCGCGACATGCAGGAGGAGGTCGTGCGCCTGCACCGCGAGGAGGGCCGCACGATGGTCTTCATCACCCACGACCTCAACGAGGCGCTCCGCCTGGGCGACCGCATCGCCCTCATGCGCGACGGCCGCATCGTCCAGCTCGGCACCCCCGAGGAGATTGTCGGCGCCCCCGCCGACGACTACGTCCGCGAGTTCGTCCGCGACGTGCCGCGCGAGCAGGTCATGACCGTGCGCCGCGCCATGCGCCCCGCCGACAGCGACGAGGCCGGGCGCGGCCCCGCCATCGCCCCCGACGCGACCGTCTCCGAGGCCATCGAGGCCGTCGCGCGCTCCGGCTTCGCGGTGCGCGTGATGGACGAGGGGCGCTGCCTCGGCGTCGTCGACCACGAGCGGCTCATCGACGTCGTCGCCGGCACGGATGCCGCCCCGGCGGGAACCGACTCCGACGCGGACGCTGGCGCTGGCTCCGGCTCCGGCTCCGACTCTGGCTCTGGCTCTGGCTCCGCCGGTGGTACTGGTGCTGACGCCGGCTCCGGGACCGCCTCCGGCTCCGGGACCGCCTCCGGCTCCGGGACCGCCTCCGGCTCCGGGACCGCCTCCGGCTCCGGGACCTCCTCCGCCGGCGAGGCCTCCTCCGCCGGCGAGGCCTCCTCCGTGGCGGGTGACCGGGCCACGACGGACCGGGCCCCCGAGGGCGAGGAGGCGGTCTGATGGCAGCCGCCGTGACCACCGCCCCCTTCGAGAAGACCGGGGCGGGTCCCCTCGCGGGCCTGCGACGCCACCGCGCCCTCGGCAAGCTCCTGCTGCTCGCCGTCGTCGCGGCCGTCCTCGTACCGCTCGCGCACGCCCAGTGGTCCAGCGGCAGCTGGCCCCACGCCCTCACGGTCGACCTCACCCAGCCGCTGACCGACGCCAGCACCTGGATCCTCGACCACCGCGACAGCCACCCGCTGTTCCTCTACTTCTTCGGCCACATCAGCAACGCGGTCATCGTCTCCGTACGCGTCGTCTACCTGGTGCTGCTCGCGGCCGGCTGGGCCGGAGTGACGGCCGCCGCCGGACTCATCGCCTGGCGCGTCGCAGGCCTCCGGCTCGCCGCGGGCGCCGTCGCCGCGTTCCTGGTCTGCGGCGTCCTCGGCATGTGGGTGCCGACCATGCAGACCCTCGCGCTGATGGTCGTCGCCGTGCTCGCCTCGGTGATCCTCGGCGCCCTGCTCGGCCTCGCCGCGGGCCTGAGCGACACCATGCACCGCGCCCTGCGCCCGGTCCTCGACACCATGCAGGTGCTGCCCGCGTACGCGTACCTCCTGCCCGTCGTCCTGATCTTCGGCATGGGCGTCCCCGCCGCGGTCCTCGCCACCGTCGTCTACGCCGCCCCGCCGATGGCCCGCCTCACCGCGCTCGGCCTGCGCTCCGCCGACGGCGGCGTCATGGAGGCCGTCGCCTCGCTCGGCGCCACCGCCCGCCAGCGGCTGCTCACGGCGCGCCTGCCGCTGGCCCGCAAGGAACTCCTGCTCGGCCTCAACCAGACGATCATGATGGCCCTCTCCATGGCCGTCATCGCCTCCGTCATCGGCGCGGGCGGCCTCGGCGACCGCGTCTACCAGGCGCTCGCCTCCGTCGACGTCGGCGCCGCACTCGCCGCCGGCATCCCGATCGTGCTGCTCGCCGTCGTCCTCGACCGCGTCACCGGCGCGGCCGGCGAACGCCTCGGCTCGAACGAGCACGCCCCCGCCCCCTGGAAGTGGGGCGTCGTCGCGGCCGGCACCGTCCTCGTCGCGCTCGCCTCCCGCTTCGCCGACCGGCTCGACTGGCCCGACTCCTGGGTGGTGGGCATCGCCGCCCCCGTCAACGACGCCGTCGACTGGATGACCGACCACCTCTACAGCGGCGTCCCGTACATCGGCGGCACCGCCGACTGGGCCGCGCACTTCACCACCTGGATCCTCGACCCGCTCCGCTCGGGCCTGACCTGGCTGCCCTGGTGGTCCGTCCTGCTGATCGTCGCCGCGCTCGCCTGGCTCATCGGCACCTGGCGCACCGCCCTGACCGCCGTGCTCGCCATGGCCGCGATCGGTGTCCTCGGCGTCTGGAAGCCCTCGCTGGACACGCTCTCCCAGGTCCTCGCCGCCGTCGCGGTGACCCTGGTCCTGGGCTTCGCCATCGGCATCGCCGCGGCCCGCAGCTCCCGCCTCGAACGCCTGCTGCGGCCCGTCCTCGACGTCTTCCAGACCCTCCCGCAGTTCGTCTACCTCATCCCGGTCGTCGCCCTCTTCGGCGTCGGCCGCGCCCCCGCGGTCGCCGCGGCCGTCGTCTACGCGCTGCCCGCCGTCGTCCGCATCACCACCCAGGGCCTGCGCCAGGTCGACCCCGCCGCGATGGAATCGGCCCGCTCCATGGGCGCCACCACCGGCCAGCAACTGCGCCAGGTCCAACTCCCGCTCGCCCGCCCGGCCCTGCTGCTCGCCGTCAACCAGGGCGTCGTCCTGGTCCTCGCCGTCGTCATCATCGGCGGCCTCGTCGGCGGCGGCGCCCTCGGCTACGACGTCATCGCCGGTCTCGCCCGCGGCGAACTGGCCACCGGTCTCGTCGCCGGCGCGGCGATCGTCTGCCTCGGCCTCATGCTCGACCGCGTCACCCAGCCGACGGAACGCCGCACCACCGGAAAGGGGGCCTGAACCATGCGAGGCCCTTTCAACAACCGTCCGTTCAGTAGCCGTCTCCTCGGCACCCGCCGCCGCAGGACGCTCGCGGCCGTCGCTGGGGCCGGCGCCCTGCTGGTCGTCACCGGCTGCGGCGCCGCCGACATGACCAAGCAGTCCTCCCCGTACGCCAACGCCCACGGCGCCAAGACGGTGACCCTCTCCGTCCAGTCCTGGGTCGGCGCCCAGTCCAACGTCGCCGTCGCCCAGTACCTCCTGGAGCACGAACTCGGCTACCGCGTCGACACCGTCCAGGTCGACGAGATCCCCGCCTGGGACGCCCTCAGCCAGGGCCGCGTCGACGCGATCCTGGAGGACTGGGGCCACCCCGACCAGGAGGCCCGCTACGTCAAGGACAAGAAGACCATCGTGAACGGCGGCGGCCTCGGCGTCACCGGACACATCGGCTGGTTCGTCCCGACGTACTTCGCCAAGCAGCACCCCGACGTCACGAACTGGAAGAACCTCAACAAGTACGCCTCCCAGCTGAAGACCGCCGAGAGCGGCGGCAAGGGCCAGCTCCTGGACGGCTCCCCGTCCTACGTCACCAACGACAAGGCGCTGGTCAAGAACCTGAAGCTGAACTACCAGGTCGTCTTCTCCGGCTCCGAGGCCGCTCAGATCACCCAGATCAAGCAGTTCGCCAAGCAGAAGAAGCCGTTCCTGACGTACTGGTACCAGCCGCAGTGGCTCTTCAAGAAGGTGCCGATGACGGAGGTGAAGCTGCCTCCGTACAAGGACGGTTGCGACGCCGACCCGGACGCGATCACCTGCGCCTACCCGAAGACGCCGCTGCAGAAGTACCTCAACGCCGACTTCTCCAAGGACGGCGGCAAGGCCGCGGCCTTCCTGAAGAACTTCCGCTGGACGACGGAGGACCAGAACGAGGTCTCCCTCATGATCGCCGAGCAGAAGCTGACCCCGGAGCAGGCCGCCAAGAAGTGGGTCGACCGCCATCGCTCCACGTGGCAGGCCTGGCTCCCCAAGTAGCCCCACATCCGGACCGACTCCCCGCCCCCGAGGCGTGGCCGCCCCACCGACGGGGCAGATTCCCCATGGCCGGGTGCCCCTCCTGACGGGGGCACCCGGCGCCATCTTGTGTGCGGGCGGGGCTGGTGCCGGCGCCGGGGCTGGTGCTGCTCAGCGGAGCTGGTCGGCGATCTCCCGCAGCGCCGCGGTCGCCCTGCGCTGAAGCCCCGGCCCGAACGTGATCCGCGTCGCCCCCAACTCGCCCCACTCCCGCAGCGAAGGCCCACCCGGCGGCGCCCCCACGTTCACCGGCCCCTCGATCCCGGCCCGCAGCAGCGGCAACACTTCGGCCGGCGCCCCGATCGGATACACACAGTCCGCCCCGGCCGCGACGTACAGGCGGGCCCGCTCGATGGCCTCCCCGACCGGATCCTCAGCACCCCGGATGAACGTGTCGATGCGCGCGTTCAACACAATCTCCGCACCGGCCGCGGCCCGCACCTCGGCCAGCCAGTCCGCGTGCCGCGCCGCATCCTTGAGCCCCGCACCCACCCGGCCACCTGCACCTGCACCAGCCCCCGAACCACCAGCCCCCGAACCACCGTCCGCCGGCTCCGAGTCCTCCAGATTGCAGCCGACCGCCCCCGTCGCGAGGAGCCGCTCCACCAGCTCCTTCGGTGCCATCCCGTACCCGCCCTCGATGTCCGCCGACACGGGGACCGACACCGACCGCACGATCCGGGCCACCGCCGCGAACATCTCCTCCGCAGGCGTCCGCCCGTCCTCGTACCCGAGCGACGCCGCGACCCCCGCGCTCGGCGTCGCCAGGGCAGGGAACCCCGCCTCCTCGAAGACCCGCGCGCTGGCCGCGTCCCACGGCCCGGGCAGCACGAGCGGATCGGCGGGGGAGCGCCCGTGATGCAACGCGCGGAACGTCTCTACGGCACTCACCAGGCCGGCCCTCCAGGCTCGATACGCCGGGTGACCATCAGCCGGTTCCAACTGTTGATGACCGTGATCACCCCGAGGAGATGCGCGAGTTCGGCCTCGCCGAAATGCTTCGCGGCCTGCTCGAACACGTCGTCCGGCACGAACCCGTCCGTCAGCACCGTCACCGCCTCGGTCAGCGCCAGCGCCGCCCGCTCCCGCTCGCTGTAGAGCTCGCCGGCCTCCCGCCACGCACTCAGCAACGCGATCCGCCCGGCCCCCTCGCCGTTCTTCTCCACCGCGACAGCGACATGCATGTCCAGGCAGAACGCACACGCGTTGATCTGCGACGCCCGGATCATCACCAACTCGGCGAGCACGGGATCCCCGAGCCCCTTCTTCGCCGCCGCCCCCGCCGCCACCAACGCGTCCCGCACCGCCGGCGCCAACACGCTGGTCCGCGCGGTCACTTGGCCGCCGCCGGCTTGTAGTGCCCCGCGACCATCCGCGTCGACACTCCGAACCGGTTCCAGGCGTTGATCGTCGTGATCGCCGCGATCAACTGCGCCAACTCCTCCTCCCCGTACAGCCGCGCCGCCTCCTCGTACACGCCGTCCGGCACGAACCCGTCCGTCAGCACGGTGATCGCCTCCGTCAGCGCAAGCGCCGCCACCTCCTTCGCCGTGTAGAAGTGCTTCGACTCCTCCCACGCGCTGAGCTGCACGATCCGCTCCACGCTCTCCCCGGCGGCCAGCGCGTCCTTGCTGTGCATGTCGACACAGAACGCGCAGTGGTTGATCTGCGACGCCCGGATCTTGACCAGCTCGTACGTCACCGGGTCCAGCCCCTTACGGGCCGCCGCGTCCAACCGGACCATCGCCTTGTAGACCTCCGGCGCATGCCGCGCCCAGTCCAGCCGCGGGCTGTGCTCATGCACGAGGGCGCGCCCTGCCCCCGCGTCGACCCCGCCGCCACCCTCCCGCGCCGCACCGCTCTCGCCGGCCTCGTTCATCCCGATCACCTGGTCCGTCTCGCTCGTGGTCATGCCACGACCCTACGAACGCATTAGCCCAGGGGTATGGTCCATTTCCATGGTGGATTCCTGGGCCACTTCGGCCTCCCGGCAGGCACTCGGCATCGATCTGCACATCGAGCCCACGGGCTCCGGCCTGCGCCGTGGCCTCACCGACGCGCTCCGCGAAGCCGTCCGCAGCGGCCGCCTCGCCCCCGGCACCCGACTACCGTCCTCCCGCACCCTCGCCGTCGACCTCGGCATCGCCCGCAACACCGTCGCCGACTCCTACGCCGACCTCGTCGCCGAAGGCTGGCTCACCGCACGCCAGGGCTCCGGCACCCGCGTCGCCGAACGCCCCGTGGAGGCCCCCCGCCCGCCCCGCGCCCCCGCCCGCCGCACCCCGGGCCCCCTGCGCCACGACCTCGAACCCGGCAGCCCCGACCTCGCCTCCTTCCCTCGCGCCGAGTGGCTCAAGGCGGCCCGCCGCGCCCTGTCCGCCGCCCCGAACGACGCCCTCGGCTACGGCGACCCCCGCGGCCGCGCCGAACTCCGCACCGCCCTCGCCGACTACCTCGCCCGCGCCCGCGGCGTCCACGCCGACCCCGACCGCATCGTCATCAGCGCCGGCTTCGTCCACGCCCTGAGGCTCCTCGGCGAGGTCCTGTACCGCCGCGGCGTCCGGGACATCGCCGTGGAGAGCTACGGCCTCGACGCCCACTGGGACATCCTCCGCCGCACGTCCCTGCGCACCCACCCCCTCCCGCTCGACGAACTCGGCACGAACACCGCCGACCTGGATGCCTGCCCAGGGCCCCCACCTCCCGCCCGCCACGCCCTCACACCCACCAGCCCCCCACTCACCCCACCGGCCCCCTCCCCTTCCCCTTCCCCCTCTCTCCTCCCGGCCGTGGGCGCGGCTCTGCTGACCCCTGCCCACCAGTTCCCCATCGGTGTCCCCCTCCACCCCGACCGGCGCGCCGCCGTCGTCGACTGGGCCCGCCGCACCGACTCCCTGATCCTCGAGGACGACTACGACGGCGAGTTCCGCTACGACCGGCAGCCCGTCGGCGCCCTCCAGGGCCTCGACCCCGACCGGGTCGTCTACCTCGGCACCGCGAGCAAGTCCCTGGCCCCGGGCCTGCGTCTGGGCTGGATGGTGCTGCCGGAGTCCCTCGTCCAGGAGGTCGCCGACGCGAAGGGGCCCAGCGACTGGTCCTGCGGCGTCCTCGACCAGCTCACCCTCGCCGAGTTCCTGCGCTCCGGTGCCTACGACCGCCATCTCCGCAGCGCCCGCCTCCGCTACCGCCGCCGCCGCGACCAACTCGTCGAAGCCCTCGCGTCTCGGGCCCCCACCGTCCACGCCACCGGAATCGCCGCCGGCCTCCACGCCGTCCTCCAACTCCCGCCCGGCACCGAACAGTCCGTGGTCCGCGCCGCCGCCTGGCAGAGCCTCGGAGTCACCGGCCTCTCCACCTACCGCCACCCCGATGCCGCCCCGTCCGTCCCGCGCCCCGACGCCCTGGTGGTGGGCTATGGAACCCCCGCCGACCATGCCTGGTCCGGAGCCCTCGACGCCCTCTGCCGGGTCCTGCCGTAGACGTCGCACGTCGCGCGGGGCGCCCCTCCCGCCCCAGGACCGAGCCCTGCTTTCGGCCCGCCGGGCTGCTCCAGCCACCCGCCCCCTTATCCATGGGGGGACGGAAGCACCGGCAACTGCCCTTGCGCCGGGCGTCTCTGGACCGTCTCCCGGATCCCTCCGCAGTTGCCCCGAGCCGCAGAGTCAGGCCCCGACCGCCCCGCCCCAGGCTTCGGCTCAGACTCAGAACCGTGCCCGAGTCGTGGCCGCCGGGCAGGTGCGGCAACGATCAGTCACTGACCCGCACCGGATCCACCTTCTCGACGGCCGGCGCCTCACCGAACCGCGCCAGTGCGAGTGCCCCCGCCACCGCCACCACGAACCCCGTCACCGCCAGCCACTCCAGCCCAGGCCGGGTCCGATCACCCAGCCACACCACCCCCACCAACGCCGGCCCCACGGTCTCCCCGACCACCATCCCGGCCGTCGCCACCGTCACCGAGCCCCGCTGGAGGGCCGACGTCAGCAGCAGGAATGCCGCACCCCCGCCCAGCAGCAGCGCGTAGAACGCCGGATTGGTCAGCAACGCCCCCGGCGACAGTTCATCGATGAGCCGCACGCTCACCTCGACCACCCCGAACCCGAAGCCCGCCCCCAGCCCCAACGCGAGCGCCCGTCCCCGTCCCGGCAATCGACCCGCCAGAGCCCCGAGCCCCAACACGCCCACCGCCACCCCGAGCATGGCGAACCGCAGCGCGTCCGACCCATCGCGATCACCCTCCGCCCCCGATGCCAGTGCCAGCATCGCCAGCCCCGCGCACACGCCCCCGACCGCACCCCACTCCGCCCCGCTCAGCCGCACATGCAGCAACCGGGCGGCCACGACCGCCGTCACGGCCAAGCTCGCTGCCAGCGCGGCGCCCACGGCGTAGATGGGCAGGGACCGCAGGGCCACGACCTGCAGGACGAACCCGAGCCCGTCGAGGCCGAGCCCCGCCAGATACCGCCACTGCCGCAACGCCCGTACCAAGAGCGCCGGATCGACTCCCGACCCCGTACCCGGGGCCGTGGCCTGTGCCGCCATCGCCTGAAGCACGGACGCCGTCCCGAAGCACAACGCGGAACCCAGCGCACAAATCATTCCCATAGGCACGGAGCGACCCTAGAGGAACAATGCGGACCCGACCCCGGGAGCCAGGGTGCGGACCGCCGACGTGTTCTTCTACGCTGGCCGCCGACCATCACCGACCGCGGCGTACCGAACCGAGAATCAGTGCGCCGCATCATGCGGACGCCGGCCACCTGCACCCGGACGGCGCCTGCGAAACGGGGGAGTTCAACCAATGGCGGAGAACAGACGACGACTGCGCTCCAGCACGGTCGTGCTCGGCGGCATGGGCGTGCTCGCGACGGCTCTGACCTCGTGCGGGTCCGAGCCGGACCGGCGCTGCGTCGACCGCGACAGCTACGACGTGGTCAACGGCTACAAGATCGTCAGCGACCAGTACTGCAAGTCCGGTTCGAGCTCGGCCGGCAAGGGCCGCAAGACCGGAACGGGTGGCAGCGCGAGCGGCACCGGACGCGGCAGCCGCGTCGACGGCGACTGGTACTACGACGCCGATGTCAGCGGCCGGCACGCCGACTACGGCACCTTCAGCCGCAGCGAGGCCGTCGACCGGGGCGGCTTCGGCTGCTCGGGCTCCGGCTCCGGAGGCGGCTGATCCCAGGATGGAACGCCACACCATAGAACCCCGCGACGGCTGGCAGCAGACCGTCGAGGAGCAGGGCCTCATCTACCCCCTGACCCGATACCCGGACGATTCCCTGCGCCCTTACTGGGACGAGAGCGCCTACTACGCGTTCTCCCTCCCGGAGGTGGAGGCCCTGGAGGAGGTCGTCGAGGAACTCCACGAGATGTGCCTGGCCGCAGCAGACCATCTCGTCACCGAGGACCGCCTCGCCGACCTGGGCATCACCGACGCCCGCCTCGCCGACCTGGTCCGTGAGTCCTGGCGCCGACGCGACGAACTGCCCTCCGTCTACGGACGGTTCGATCTCCACTACGAAGGCCGCACCGGGGCCCCGGCGAAACTGCTGGAGTACAACGCCGACACCCCCACCTCCCTCATCGAGGCCGCCGGGCCGCAGTGGTTCTGGATGGAGGAACGCTTCCCGGGCGCCGACCAGTGGAACTCCCTTCACGAACGACTCGTCGACGCCTGGAAGAAGCAGGCAGCCCTCCTCCCGCCCGGCAGCCCGCTGTACTTCGCGCACTCAGCCGCCGATGAACTCGGCGAGGACCTGATGACCGTCGCCTATCTCCGGGAGACCGCCGAACAGGCCGGCCTGGACACGGAAGCGATCTCCGTCGAGGACATCGGCTGGGACCGGCTGTCACGCCGCTTCGTGGACAAGAAGCTCCGCTTCATCCGCAGTTGCTTCAAGCTCTACCCCTGGGAGTGGCTCACCACGGACCGGTTCGCCCCGCACGTCCTCGACACGCTCGACAACGGCGGCGGCACCGGCACGACCCTCTGGATCGAGCCCGCCTGGAAGATGCTCCTCTCCAACAAGGCACTCCTCGCCGTGCTCTGGGAACTCTTCCCCGGCCACCCGAACCTCCTGCCGGCCTACCTCGACGGCCCTCGCGAACTCGCCCACACCACCGGCTACGTGACCAAGCCGCTCCTCGGGCGCGAAGGAGCGGGAGTCACCCTCCACGAGGCCGGTGCGCAGGCGGAGCCCGAGCCGCGCGGCGAGGCCTGCTGTTACCAGGAGTTGAAGCCCCTGCCCGACTTCGACGGCAACCGTGTCGTCCTCGGCGCCTGGGTCGTCGAGAACGAAGCGGCCGGCCTGGGAATCCGCGAGTCCGCGGGCCTGGTCACGGACGAGTACGCCCGCTTCCTGCCCCACGTCATCCTCTAGCCGCCGGCCCCGGCAGAAGCCGGCCCCGGCCTCCGGCCCGACCGGCCAGAGGCCGGGCCGGAACCATCGCACTCTTCAGTTGTCAAGGAACGAAGAGAACTCTCCAGGCGCTGTCGATCACGCGCCGAGTACCGCACGGAGCTGGTCGAGCCCCCAGTCCAGGTCCTCCTTACTGATCACCAGGGGCGGGGCGATTCGGATCGTGGAGCCGTGCGTGTCCTTCACGAGGACGCCCCGGTCCATCAACTTCTCCGAGATCTCCCGGCCCGTCCCGTGCGACGGATCGATGTCGACACCCGCCCAGAGCCCGCGTCCACGCACCTGAGTCACCTTCCCGGCGCCCGCCAGCAGACCCAGCTCCGCGTGCAGATGATCACCGAGCTCCGCGGCCCGTTTCTGGAACTCCCCGGTCCGCAGCATCGCGATCACTTCCAGCGCCACGGCGCAGGCGAGCGGATTCCCACCGAATGTCGACCCGTGCTCGCCCGGCCGGAAAACGCCGAGCACCTCTTTGCTCGACACGACCGCCGACACCGGGACCACACCGCCGCCGAGAGCCTTGCCCAGCACGTAGACGTCGGGCACCACGTCCTCGTGCTCACAGGCGAAGGTCCGGCCGGTGCGGCCCAGCCCGGACTGGATCTCGTCCGCCATGAACAGCACGTTCCGCTCGCGCGTCAGCTCCCGGACCCCGGAGAGGTAGCCGGGCGGCGGGACCAGGACGCCGGCCTCCCCCTGGATCGGCTCCAGCAGCACCGCCACGGTGTCCTCGGTCACCGCGTCCCGCAGGGCCGCCAGATCCCCGTACGGAACGATGTCGAACCCCGGCGTGTACGGCCCGAAGTCGGCCCGCGCCTCCGGATCGGTGGAGAAGCTGACGATCGTGGTCGTACGCCCGTGGAAGTTGTCGCTCGCGACCACGATCCGGGCCCGGCCGTCCGGCACGCCCTTCACCCGGTACCCCCACTTGCGAGCGGTCTTCACCGCCGTCTCGACCGCCTCCGCCCCCGTGTTCATCGGCAGCACCGTCTCCATGCCGCACAGCTCGGCGAGCTCCGTGCAGAACTCCGCGAACCGGTCGTGATGGAACGCCCGCGAAGTCAGCGTGACCCGCTCCAGCTGGGCCTTCGCCGCCTCGATCAGCCGGCGGTTCCCGTGCCCGAAATTGAGCGCCGAGTATCCGGCGAGCATGTCCAGGTAGCGGCGCCCCTCGACGTCCGTCATCCAGGCCCCGTCCGCCGTGGCGACGACGACCGGCAGCGGGTGGTAGTTGTGCGCGCTGTGGGCATCCGCGGAGCTGATGTAGCGCTCCGTAGCGGCCCGCGCGTCTTCAGCGGGGTGAGGAGTCGCAGAAGTCACGGGATCTCCGTTCTGACGGCACTGAAAGCCTTTCGGCTGTTACGGCGCGAGACGGGTATGTGGCCCCTTCCTATCGTCGCTCGCATGGTGGACGTGGAAACCTCGCGCGACGGCGAGCCCGGTAGTGTGATCCCAGGGCCGTGACTGGCGCGCTGGGATGGGACCGACCATCGGGGAGCGGCTCGGGAACGATGTGCCGTGCGCCTGGGCCGAACCGTGAACCGACCGCGTCCGGAGGCAGCCCGATGACTGATCTGACCCCTGAATCCACCGCATACCGCGCCGCTCTCGACGTCATCCGGGGCGTGGAGCCCCGCGTCGCCGACGCCATCGGCCAGGAGCTCACCGACCAGCGCGAGATGCTCAAGCTGATCGCCTCCGAGAACTACGCGTCCCCGGCCACTCTGCTGACCATGGGCAACTGGTTCAGCGACAAGTACGCCGAGGGCACCGTCGGCCGCCGCTTCTACGCCGGCTGCCGCAACGTCGACACCGTGGAGTCCCTCGCCGCCGAGCACGCCCGTGAGCTCTTCGGCGCCCAGCACGCCTACGTCCAGCCGCACTCCGGCATCGACGCCAACCTCGTCGCCTTCTGGGCCGTGCTCGCCGACCGTGTCGAGGTGCCCTTCCTGGCGAAGACGGGCGTCCGCCAGATCAACGACCTGACCGACGCCGACTGGGCCGAGCTGCGCCACGCCTTCGGCAACCAGCGCATGCTCGGCATGTCCCTGGACGCGGGCGGCCACCTCACCCACGGCTTCCGCCCCAACATCTCCGGCAAGATGTTCGACCAGCGCTCCTACGGCACCGACCCGGCCACCGGCCTGATCGACTACGAGGCGCTGCGCGCACAGGCCCGCGAGTTCAAGCCGCTGATCATCGTCGCCGGTTACTCGGCCTACCCCCGCCTGGTGAACTTCCGCATCATGCGGGAGATCGCGGACGAGGTCGGCGCCACCCTGATGGTCGACATGGCACACTTCGCCGGCCTCGTCGCCGGCAAGGTGCTCACCGGTGACTTCGACCCGGTGCCGCACGCCCAGATCGTCACCACCACCACCCACAAGTCGCTGCGCGGCCCGCGCGGCGGCATGGTGCTGTGCGACGACTCCCTCAAGGACCAGGTCGACCGGGGCTGCCCGATGGTGCTCGGCGGCCCCCTGCCGCACGTCATGGCCGCCAAGGCCGTCGCCCTGGCCGAGGCCCGGCGCCCCGAGTTCCGCACCTACGCCCAGTCCGTCGTCGACAACGCCCGTGCTCTCGCCGAAGGCCTCACCCGTCGCGGTGCCACCCTCGTCACCGGCGGTACGGACAACCACCTCAATCTGATCGATGTCGCCACCTCCTATGGTCTGACCGGCCGCCAGGCCGAGTCCGCGCTCCTTGACTCCGGCATCGTCACCAACCGCAACGCCATCCCCGCCGACCCGAACGGCGCCTGGTACACCTCCGGGATCCGCATCGGCACGCCTGCCCTGACCACGCGTGGTCTGGGCACCGCCGAGATGGACGAGATCGCCGCACTGATGGACCGAGTGCTGGCGGCGGCCGAGCCCGGCACCACCAGCAAGGGCACCAAGTCCAAGGCCCAGCACGTCCTGGACGCCAAGATCGCCGAAGAAGTGTCCCACCGGGCCGCCGACCTGCTCGCCGGCTTCCCGCTCTACCCCACCGTCGACCTCACCTGATCCGAGGTCCGATGCACCGGGCTCCCTCCGGCCGGTCCGGAGACGGGCCCGGTGCACAGGGCCCGTCGGCAGTCCTGATCGAGCCGGGGCGGCCCGGCAGCGAACGGGAGCTTCATATGTCCCGCAGTTCCTGACGTGGGCCGTGCTCTCTGCGCCGACGAACCTCCGCCACGCTTCGGGGCAAGCCGGCGACCACCGGTCGGACCAGTAGTGCCAACGCGGCACCGGCCAGCACGCCAGGCACCACCCACCACCAGCCGGCTGCCGCCGGTGCCGAGGCCGAGTCGGCGGCAGATACCGGAGAATCCGTCGCCCGGGTGTCCGGCTTCGCCATCGCGAGAGGCTTCGACGGCTCGGGGCCAGGCAACCCAGAGCCGGTGCCGCTCGACGACCGTTTCCCCATCACCCCGAGCTCGCGCATCAGAGACCGCAGCTCAGCAGGCTTCTCGGCGGTGTGCCAAACCCCGTTCATGCTGTTCATGTCGGTCGACGTGTGGATCCAGACGTCCGTGCTGCCCGGCGTGCCCGGATAGACGCGGTCCGCGCGCCAAGGCTTGATGTCGTGCAGCAGCCACGTCACGTTGAGCTGCCGGCCGGCGCCGACTCCCAGGCCCGGCGGTAAGGCCTCTTCGGTCTCGCCCGGCTCTCCGAGCAGTCGGGCCATCCGCCTGTAGTTCTTGTCGCTGAAATAGAGCGACGCGCTTTCCCTGCTCTCCGGCGACACGACCAGAACGCTCGTCGACCCGCCCGCCGAGGCCTGAGCCGCGCCCCACAGGAACAGCCCCAGCGTCGCCGCCAGAGCTGTGAACAGGGCGGCCAGATTCCGTACCGTACGCATGCGATTCCCCCCAGTCGATCAACCGGCTCGGCCCCTCCGCGCCGGTTCACTTCTGGTACACCGCTCGTGCCGTCCAGGTTCCGCCCCCAGCGGGTTTTTCTTCCCGCCCGGCGGCGCCATCGGCGGCAGCCGCGAGTCCGTGGCTCCACCCCCGTCCCCCTCACAGGCTTCCGCCCCGATCGTTCGTGGAGCGCGCGATCTTCAGCGCCCTCTCCTCGGATGCCACACCCTCCAAGCGCAGCGTGAGATGCGAGCCGTGGGTCCACAGCAGGGCCGGACCGGTCGTGCGCTCCGCCTGACGCCACGGCTGTCCTTGATCGTCAAGCATCCGGAGACTCGGCCCATGCTTCCGTGCGAACCACAGCCCGGTCTCCCGGCCCACGGACACGAGGGCCGGAGGGCCCGCGACGGTCTCGGCGAATCCGATGTCCAGACGGGCAGGGAACTCGTCGAGACGTACCGTGCGGCCGCCCTCCTCCCGCCAGCACAGGCTGATCAGCGGGCGACCAGCCGGCTCGTACGTCACGGCGATCGAGTCGGGAGGCCCCAGCTCGGCCGGGACCAGGGGCCGGAACCCCGCCCGCACCACGGCCTCGTCCATGGCGAGCGGCGCACCACATCCAGGCACAGGGGGGCCCGGTGCCGGTGAGACCGGCGGATCGTAGTGGACCTCGACCCCGCCGAAGCCGAACCAGTCGTAGACCGAAGCCCGGACCGGCGGTGTGAGCACGACGACCGTGGCCACACCACACAGGGCGGCGGTCAGCACCCGCCACCGCCGACGTACCCATCGCCCTGTCCGACGCGCCTGCTCACGCGGCCCGGGAGGCCCAGGCGCTTTGGTGGCAGGCGGTGGCACCTGCTCGGCGATGATCTGTGCCAGCACGCGCTCCGCCATGGTCTCGCCCGCGCCGTCCGGCCCGTTCATGAACCGTCCCAGCGCACGGAGCTCCTCGGGCAGCCTGGGCGGTTCATCTCGAGGCTCGCTCATGCCTGTCACCTCCCTTCCCCGGCCGCGGCGCCGGGACTCGCGGAGCCGTGTGGCCCGCCGGCAACAGCTGTCCCAGCTTGCGCAGCGCGCGATTGAGCCGGGACTTGACCGTGCCACGCGGCCAGCCCAGAGCCTGAGCCGTCTCCGCCTCGTCCATCTCGAGCAGATAGCGGTGCACGACGACCAGCCGGTGCTCCTCACTCAGTAGTTCCAGCGCGGCCAGCAGCTCGGCGCGGCGCTCCACCTCGACCGCCGCGACCACAGGATCGGCCGATTCCGGTATCAACGGCTCGGCCTCGACCATCGCTGCTTCCCGGCCGGCGGCCGACCGCTGTCGACCCGCCGACCTCACTGTGTTCCTTGTCTCATTGGCGACGATCTTCAGCAGCCACGGCTTGAAAGCCGAGCCGTCCTTGAACCGCCCCAAGCTGCGATACGCCTTGAAGAAGGACTGCTGTACGACATCCTCGGCATCGGCCCCCGCGCCCAGCGCCTTCGCTGCTCGCAGGGCGATGCCGGTGAAGGCGCGAACCAGCTCCGCGTACGCCTCCGGCTCTCCGGCGCGCACACGGGCGATCACCGCACCTTCGTCGACGACGCGGCCCACCTCCAGGACTTCCCCCGGTGTCCTCACACGCTTGATACACCGGTCGACGGTGATCGGTTCCCACTCGGAACGCCCGAGTTCTCACGGTCCGTCACGGCACGCTCCGGCCGGACCCGGGGATTCCCTCACGCGACGCCCGGACGTCGCGAACCTGACCCCGAGCAATGAGAGACACCTGAGAGAATGAGGGCATGGCCTCTGATCGTCCCCGCGTGCTCTCCGGAATCCAGCCCACCGCAGGCTCGTTCCACCTCGGCAATTACCTCGGTGCGGTCCGCCAGTGGGTGGCGCTGCAGGAGTCCCACGACGCCTTCTACATGGTGGTGGACCTGCACGCGATCACTGTCCCGCAGGACCCCTCGGAACTGCGTGCGAACACCCGGCTCGCCGCCGCGCAGCTCCTCGCCGCAGGGCTCGATCCGGACCGCTGCACGCTCTTCGTCCAGAGCCACGTCCCCGAGCACGCTCAGCTCGGCTGGGTCATGAACTGCCTCACGGGTTTCGGTGAGGCGAGCCGCATGACGCAGTTCAAGGACAAGTCCGCCAAGCAGGGTGCGGACCGCGCCACGGTCGGCCTCTTCACGTACCCGATCCTGCAGGTCGCGGACATCCTTCTCTACCAGGCCCACCAGGTGCCGGTCGGTGAGGACCAGCGGCAGCACATCGAGCTCACGCGCGACCTGGCCGAGCGTTTCAACGGGCGCTTCGGCGAGACCTTCACCATCCCGGCGCCGTACATCCTGAAGGAGACGGCCAAGATCTACGACCTTCAGGACCCGTCGATCAAGATGAGCAAGTCGGCGTCGACGCCGAAGGGCCTCATCAACCTCCTCGACGAGCCGAAGGTCACCGCGAAGAAGGTCAAGAGCGCGGTCACCGACACCGAGACCGTCATCCGCTACGACGCGGAGAACAAGCCGGGCGTCAGCAACCTGCTCAGCATCTACTCCACCCTCACCGGCACCGGTATCCCGGAACTGGAGCAGAAGTACGAGGGCAAGATGTACGGTGCGCTGAAGACGGACCTGGCTGAGGTCATGGTGGACTTCGTGACTCCGTTCCGGACCCGCACGCAGGAGTACCTGGACGACCCGGAGACGCTCGACTCGATCCTGGCCAAGGGTGCGGAGAAGGCGCGGGCCGTCGCCGCCGAGACGCTCGCCCAGGCGTACGAAAAGATCGGCTTCCTGCCCGCCAAGCACTGAGCCCGCACCGGCTGTGCGCCCGCCCGCCCACCAGACGACGACAGGAGTATGACGTGGGGACCGTAACGATCGGTGTCTCGATCGCGGTCCCGGAGCCTCACGGCAGCCTGCTCCAGGAGCGGCGTGCGGGCTTCGGTGACCCCGCGGCACACGGCATTCCCACGCACATCACCCTGCTCCCGCCGACCGAGGTGGAGAGCGGGGACCTGGCGGCGATCGAGGCGCATCTGACGGAGGTCGCGTCCGCCGGGCGCCCCTTCGCGATGCGCCTGTCCGGGACGGGAACGTTCCGTCCTCTGTCACCCGTTGTGTTCGTACAGGTCGTCGAGGGCGCCGAGGCCTGTACCTGGCTGCAGAAGCAGGTGCGCGACGCCTCAGGTCCTGTCGCGCGCGACCTGCAGTTCCCGTACCACCCCCACGTCACCGTGGCGCACGGCATCGCCGAGGAGGCGATGGACCGCGCGTTCGCGGAGCTGGCCGAGTACGAGGCCGCCTGGCCGTGCACCGGGTTCGCCCTGTACGAGCAGGGGGCCGACGGCGTGTGGCGGCGCCTGCGGGATTTCACCTTCGGTAAGTCGTCGCTGCCCGCGCAGGCGCCCGGACGCTCGATGCGTTCGCGCCGCCTGCGCGCGAGCTGAGGTGCCCCCGGTACTCCCGGGTCAGACCGGGAGCCTGCGGAACACCGGACGCGGTACGTGGCGCAGCGCTGACATGATCACGCGCAGCGCACCCGGTACCCAGACCGTCTCCGACCGGCGTCGCAGGCCCGTCTCGATGGCCAGTGCGACCGCTTCGGGCGTCGTCGCCATCGGGGCCTCGTCCAGGCCGGCCGTCATCTTCGACCGCACGAATCCGGGCCGCACCACCATGACGTGCACGCCGGTGCCGTGGAGTGCGTCGCCCAGACCCTGAGCGAAGGCGTCGAGTCCGGCCTTGCTCGATCCGTAGATGAAGTTGGCCCGGCGGGCACGCTCGCCCGCGACGGACGACAGGACGACGAGCGAGCCGTGGCCCTGGGCCTGGAGTGCCCGCGCGCAGATGAGCCCGGCCGACACGGCGCCGGTGTAGTTGGTCTGCGCGACCCGCACCGCCGACAGCGGTTCACCCTCGTCGTGGGCCTGGTCGCCGAGGATGCCGAAGGCCAGCAGCACCATGTCGATGTCGCCCTCGGCGAAGACCTTCCCGAGCACCTCCTCGTGAGCCTCCGAGTCGAGGGCGTCGAACGAGACGGTTCGGGCGTCGGCCCCCATCCGGCGCAGCTCGGCTGCCGCGCTGTCGAGTGCGGGGGAGGGGCGACCCGCCAGCCACACGGTACGGGTGCGGCGCGTGACGAGCCGACGGGCCGTGGCGAGCGCGATCTCGGACGTGCCGCCGAGGATGAGCAGGGACTGGGGAGTTCCGAAGGCGTCCTTCATGAGATCCAAACTCCAATGAGTCGAGGCCGGGAACGCGGTGACGCGCCGGGCCGGAGGCCGACCGTGTCCCGGTCGGGGGAATTCGGCGGGGCGGATCCGGAACCTGTGCGGGCCGAGCGGTGTATGAGAAGTGACACCGGCGCGGAGGGCCCGCGCCGGCAGAGGGGGAAGCCACATGGCAGGTCAGATGGGGACGGGAAGTCGGAAAGATCTCGTTGCTCTGGTACGGCAGTTGAGGGCCGTCGCGGGCGGCGGCAGCGCCGGTCGGGGCGGCTTCGGCGGTGAAGGCGCACGGTATGCCGGCTCGCGGGTGAGCCTGCGTGTCACGACGGCGGACGCGCCCGGCCTGCGAGCGCCGGGGCTCACAGCTCCAGGCGCCGGGACAGGTCGGAGCGGAAAACGCCTCGCGGGTCCAGGCGGGCCCGGAGCGCGCGGAAGTCCTTCAGGCGCGGATACATGGAGGACAGAAGCTCGGGCCTGAGGCGGGAGTCCTTCGCGAGATAGACGCGCCCGCCCGCAGCAGCCACGTCCTCGTCGAGTGCGTCGAGGAAGGAGCCGAGGCCGGGCAGGTTCGCCGGGATGTCCAGGGCCAGGGTCCAGCCCGGCATCGGGAAGGAGAGCCATCCCGGATCCGCTTCCCCGAAGCGTTTGAGGACTGCGAGGAAGGAGGGGCATCGCCGGTCGGAGATGCGCTGCACGATACGGCGGAGGGACTCCTCCGCTCCGTATCCGACGACGAACTGGTACTGGATGAAGCCGCTGCGCCCGTAGATGCGGTTCCAGTGCGGGACGCCGTCGAGAGGGTGGAAGAACGTCGACAGCTTCTGGAGGTCCCCGACGCGGGACTTGGGGGCCTTGCGGAACCACAGTTCGTTGAAGGCGCCGACGGTCGTGCGGCCCAGCAGCCCCTCCGGCAGGAAGGAGGGTGCCGCGGGGAGCCGGCCCGGGCGGAAGGAGAGAGGGGAGCGGCGTGCGCGGGAGGGCAGGGCGTCCAACGGGGCGTGGTCGCCGCGGGTGAGTACGGAGCGGCCCATGGAGGCACCGCGGGCGAGGAGATCGATCCAGGCCACCGAGTAGCGGTACTGGTCGTCGGTGGCGGTCAGTCGGGCCATCAGATCGTCGAGGTCGGCCGCGCGTTCGGTGTCCACCGACATCAACGAGGTCTCGACCGGCAGTAGTTGGATCGTGGCGGTGAGGATGATCCCGGTCAGGCCCATGCCGCCGGCTGTGGCGTCGAACAGTTCGGTTCCCTGCTCGACGATGTGGACCTGGCCGTCGGCCGTGAGCAGTTCCAGAGCCAGTACATGGCGTGAAAAAGAACCCGACACGTGGTGGTTCTTGCCGTGGATGTCGGCGCCGATGGCGCCGCCGACCGTGACGTAACGCGTGCCCGGCGTCACCGGGACGAACCAGCCCAGAGGAAGGAGCACTTCCATCAGCCGGTGCAGCGAGACACCGGCGTCGCACAGCACGGTGCCGGCGGAGGCGTCGATGGCGTGGATGCGGTCGAGGCCGGTCATGTCCAGCACCGCGCCACCCGCGTTCTGTGCCGCATCGCCGTAGGCCCGGCCCAGGCCGCGAGCGATACCGCCCCTGCGCCCAGGGGCTCCGCACGCGCGGACGGCGGCTGCGGTCTCTTCGTAGGAGCGGGGGCGGATGAGGTGGGCTGAGGTGGGGGCGGTGCGGCCCCATCCGGTGACCGGTACGGAGTCGTAGCCGGGGCTCGGTACGGGGTGGGGAGCGGAGGACGAGGGCGTGGGGTGAGGTCGCGGGGCCGAGTCCGAGGATGTGGCTGCCGATGCGGATTCGGACGGCGGTGCAGCCATGAGGGGGGACGCGGAAACGGGGGTGGAGACGGGGTCGGCAGCCATGGAAGAGACCGTATCGCCCCATAAAGAGAGCTTTGCTCTGAATCTAGCGATTGCTCACCGAAATGAGTGATTGATCGGGTGTCATACAAAATTGCCCGAGTTTATTGATGTTTTGGGATTCAGAGTGAGCCACATGGACGACATGGATCGCCGATTGCTGTCGGCACTACGGGACTGTGGCAGGGACCGGCGCGTGGCGACGGCCGCGCGAGCGCTGTCCTGGGTCGGCGAGCATGGCGCACTCTGGCTGGCGGCCGGTTTGGCAGGGGCCGCGATGGATCGGGAGCGGCGTGGGGCCTGGCTGCGTGGCACCGCGCTGACCGCGGGCGCGCACCTGGCCAGCATGGGCGTGAAGCACGTGGTGCGGAGGCCGCGCCCCGGCGCGGAGGAAGGCGTGGAGCCGCTGGTCCGGACGGCGGGCCGACATTCGTTCCCCAGCTCGCACGCCGCGTCGGCGGCAGCCGCAGCGGTGGCGTACGGGGCGTTGCGGCCGGCCGGGGCGCGGTTCGTTCCGCCAGTGGCCGCGGCGATGTGTGTCTCACGGATGGTCGTGGGCGTCCACTACCCCTCCGATGTCGCGGCAGGTGCGGCGCTGGGGGCGCTGACGGTCCGGCTGGGAGCCCGCTGGATGAACGGGGGTGTGGCGAGGTGACGAAGCGCAAGGAGACGGGGGAGCAGGTGCGTGAAGCGGGGCAGTACGAGGGCGGGGAGCGTCGGCACCGGACATCCGGGCGGGAGGGCCCGCCGAAAGCGCAGGGGCGGAAGGGGGCTGAACACACTGAGGTGGACGGGAACGGGCGCCGGGGAGCCGGCACCCCACTGATCGGGGCGGCGCGGCGTTCCGGCTCGGCCACGGCGCTGCTCGAGCGGCCGCGGGCCGTGGAGCCGGAGTCCGAGGAGCCCAGGCGGCGGGGGCTGGCCTCGGGGATCCTCAGGACGGCCCGGCCGCGGCAATGGGTCAAGAACGTGCTCGTGGTGGCTGCGCCGGCAGCGGCCGGGGAGCTGTTCTCGTGGCATGCCGTGACGCAACTCGCGATGGTCTTCGGGCTGTTCACCGCGGCGGCATCCGCGGTGTACCTGATCAACGACGCGCGGGACGCCGAGGCCGACCGGGCACACCCGGTGAAGCGGAATCGGCCCGTGGCCGCGGGACGGGTCTCTGTGCCGGTCGCCTATGCGGTCGGGGGAGCGCTCGCGGTTCTCGCGCCGGCCGCGGCGGCCCTGCTCTGCAATCCGATGACCGCGGTGCTGCTCACGGCCTATGTCGCCATGCAGCTGGCGTACTGCGTCAGCCTCAAGCATGTGCTGGTCGTCGACCTGGTGGTGGTGACCACCGGGTTCCTGATGAGAGCCATGATCGGCGGGCTCGCGCTTGGGATTCCGCTGTCGCGCTGGTTTCTGATCACCACGGGGTTCGGCGCGCTGTTCATGGTCTCGGCGAAGCGGTACTCGGAAGCGGTCCAGATGGTGGGGAAGGCCGGGGCCACGCGGGCTCTGCTCACCGAGTACACGACCGGATACCTGCGGTTCGTGTGGCAGTTGGCGGCGGGGGTCGCCGTTCTCGCGTACTGCCTGTGGGCGATGGAGGAGGGGGGCGTGGCGCGCAGCAGCCTGTTGCCTTGGCGGCAACTGTCGATGGCGGCATTCATCCTGGCCGTCCTCAGATACGCCGTGTTCGCGGACCGGGGGACGGCGGGCGAGCCCGAGGACGTGGTGCTGAAGGACCGGGCGCTGGCGGTCATCGGGATGGTGTGGCTGGCGATGTACGCGCTCGCGGTTGTCGATTGGTGACGGCACCGGCCGGCCCGGCCGGCTCGGGCAGCAGCCGCCGGAGTCCCACCGTGGGTCACAGGTGAGGTGAGAGAGACGACAGAGGTGGGAGATGTGGGAGAGGTGAGCGAGGTGGGGAACGTGATGGTGGGTGGTGATCGGCGGTCGGGCGGCCTCGGGCGGGGAATGGCCGGGCGGGTGCGGGCGATGGGGCCTGAGCTGGTGGGGTTCGCGGCGGTGGGTCTCTGCGCCTATGCCGCCGATCTGGGGCTGTTCGTCTGGCTTCGGGGGCCGGTGGGGATGGGTCCGATCAGTGCCAAGGCGTTGTCGTTCGTGGCGGGTTGCTCGGTGGCCTACCTGGGGAATGCGCTCGGGACCTACCGGAGAAGAGCTGCGGCTGCGGGGGTGTCGCGGCTGCGGCAGTACGGGGTGTTCTTCGCGGTGAATGTGGCCGGGGCGTTGGTTCAGTTGCTGTGTATCGCGGTCTCGCACTACGGGCTCGGGTTCACGTCACCTCAGGCCGACACGATCTCGGGGGCCGGCGTGGGGATGGTGCTGGCCACGGTGTTGCGGTTCTGGGGGACTCGGACTCTGGTCTTCCGGTCCAGACCCGGCGCGGTGGACGGTGCCGTCGTGCCGCATGCGATGGAACCGGCTGAACGGGGCAGGCTGGGATCATGGACTGGCTGAAAAGACTCCCCGTCGTCGGCCCGGTGGTCGTCCGCCTGATGCGGACGCACGCCTGGCACGCCTATGAACGGCTGGACGCCGTGCACTGGGCGAGACTCGCGGCGGCGATGACGTTCATCAGCTTCCTGGCGCTCTTCCCTCTGCTCACGGTGGCGGCGGCGATCGCGGCCGGCACGCTCGGGCCCGAGCGGCAGCACCAGTTGGAAACGAAGATCGCCGATCAAGTTCCGGGGATCTCCGACCAGTTGGATCTGGGTGCGTTGATCGACAACGCGGCGACGGTCGGGCTGGTGGCTGGCGCGCTGCTTCTGTTCACGGGCGTGGGATGGGTCGGTTCGATAAGGGAATGCCTGCGGGCCGTGTGGGAGTTGCCGGACACCGACGAGAACCCGGTCCTGGTCAAGCTCAAGGACACCGGGGTGCTGATCGGGCTCGGGGCTGCGGGGCTCGCGTCCATGGCGGCATCGACCATCGCGTCCTCGGCGGTCGGCTGGACGGCGGATCAGCTCGGGATCAACGAGGCGGGGTGGGGCGGGGCGCTGTTGCAGGGGGCGGCGTTCGCGGTGGCGGTGCTGGCGGACTTCCTGGTGCTGCTCTACGTACTGACCTTGCTGCCCGGGGTGCAGCCGGAGCGGCGGGATCTGTTCACAGCGGCGCTGATCGGGGCCGCGGGGTTCGAGCTGCTCAAGCTGCTCCTCGGCGGCTATATGAGGGGCGTCGCGGCGAAGAGCATGTACGGGGCGTTCGGTACGCCGGTCGCGTTGCTGCTGTGGATCAACTTCACGGCGAAGTTGATTCTGTTCTGCGCGGCGTGGACGGCTACGAGGAGCGGGGCGGCGGCCGAGGAGGACGAAGCGCTGGAGGAGGGCGCGGGGGAGGAGGACGCCGGGGCGTAGGGGCAGCGCCCCGCACCCAGCCCCACTTTCGGCGCCCACCTGAAGCACCCCGTCGTCCGCACCCCACCAGAGGCACCCCGCCTGAAGGACCCCACCTGAACACCCCGCCTGAAGCACCCCGTCTGAAGTACCCACCGACACACCCCGCTCCGCCCCGTCCTCCGTCAGCCCGGAGGGGAGGCGCGTCCGGCTGGGTCGGCCGTCACGCATGGAGCGGGGCGCAAGGATGGCGGAGTCAGTTCTTCGGGTGGAGGGGCCACTTCTTGCGGACTGCGAAGACCGCTCCGGCCAGGACGACCAGGATGCCGCCGCAGATGGCGAGGGCGATGCCGATGCCGCTGGAGCCCTCCGTGTCGGCCACCGAGGCGTGGGCCTGGGGCTTGGCGGGGCCGGCCTTGCCGTGGTCGCCGTCGGTGCCTGCGGCGCCGGGGGCCGTGGAGGCCGCGCTCTTGGGCGGGACGAGGCTGCCGACCGGGGTGACCTTGCCGTCGGCGGCGAAGCCCCAGTCGAGGAGGCGGGCCGTCTCCTTGTAGACGGCGTGGGACTCCGTGGAGTGCGGGGTCATGACGGTGACGAGGAGGACGCGGTTGTTGCGCTCGGCGACGCCGGTGAAGGTGGCGCCGGCGTTGGTGGTGTTGCCGTTCTTGACGCCGGCGATGCCCTTGTAGGGGGAGAGGCCCAGGTCGCCGGTGAGGAGGCGGTTGGTGTTCTGGATCGCGAAGCGCTTGGTGGTCTTCCCCTTCTTCTGCTTCAGGGGGAACTTGGCGGTGGCCGTGGCGGCGTACTCGCGGAAGTCGGCCTTCTGCAGGCCCGAGCGGGCGAAGAGGGTGAGGTCGTAGGCGGAGGAGGTCTGACCGGGGGCGTCGTAGCCGTCGGGGCTGACGACGTGGGTGTCGAGGGCCTGGAGTTCCTCGGCGTGGGCCTGCATGTCCTTGACGGTCTGGCCGACGCCCTGGTTCATGGCGGACAGGACGTGGACGGCGTCGTTGCCTGAGCGGAGGAAGACGCCGAGCCACAGGTCGTGGACGGTGTAGGTGTAGTTCTCCTTGATGCCGACGGAGCTGGAGCCGGCGCCGATGCCGGCCAGGTCGGACGGGACGACCTTGTGGGTCGTGCTCTTGGGGAACTTGGGCAGCACCGTGTCGGCGAAGAGCATCTTCATGGTGCTCGCCGGGGGCAGCCTCCAGTGGGCGTTGTGCGAGGCGAGGACGTCACCGGACTCGGCGTCCGCGACGATCCAGGACTTGGCCGTCAGGTCCTTCGGCAGGACGGGGGCGCCGCCGCCCAGGTCGACCTGGGTGCCCGGGCGGCCGAGACGGGCGCCGCCGATCTCCGACATCTTCGCCGGAGGCTTGGCCTGGCCGGTGGAGCCCTTGCCCGACTTGTCGTCCGGCTTGTCCACCGCGGCGGCCGGGAGCGTCGCGGTCAGGGACAGGGCGGAGGCGGTGAGCAGAAGCGCGGAATTGAGCAGTGTGGAACGGAAACGACCGTTCGCGCGCGCGGACTTCTTCGAATACGACGCATGGGAGGCAGGCACGGTCGGAAACGTACATGTAGCGGGTCGGTAAGTCTTCGCCGAGGTGTTCTGTGTCTCAGGAGTTGTGCCGGGTGCCGTGTCCCGCGTCGGGGCCGGTCCGCCCGCGGTCCCGCGCTGCTCCGCACCCCGGCGGCGGAGCGCGGCGGCGGCTGGCGATACTGAGGGTATGAAGCTCAGCCGCCCCGTCTCCTGGTTCCTGCTCGCCTTCGGGGTGTGGAGCTGGTTCATCTGGATCACTTTCGTCAAGAACCTGTGGAAGGACGGCAGCGGCCTCGCGTTCGACGACGCCGGGGATCCGACCGCGTACTTCTGGGTGCATCTGACGCTGGCCGTCGTCTCCTTTGTCTTGGGGACGGTGGTCGGGGTCATCGGGTTCCGCGGTGTGCGGGCCCTGCGCCGAACCTCGTAGGCGACCGGGGACATGGTCGTTCTCTTTGTGCTGATCGCCCTGTTTGTCCTGGGCGTGCTCGGCGGGCTGCACTACTACGCCTGGCGGCGCCTCGTGCGGGACACGACGGCGGGGCCGGGGTGGGTGCGGCGCGGCGGGGCGGTGGTGTTCGCCGTCGGGCCTGTGCTGATGTTCGCGGCGTTGGTCGCGGAGCGGACGGGGGCGCCGTTCCTGTTGCAGCAGGTGCTGGCGTGGCCGGGGTTCCTGTGGATGGCGTTCGCGCTGTACCTGGTGCTGGCCTTGCTGGTGGGGGAGGTTCTGCGGCCCGTGCTGCGGCGTCTGCTCGATCGCCGGGCCGGCAGGCGTGGCGAGGCGGCCGAGGCGGCCGAGGTGGCTGAGGTCATGGCCCAGCATGCGGCCGAGCCTGTGCCTGCCGGAAAGCCCGACGCCCGCGCTCCCGACTCGGCCCCCACCCCCGGCTCAACCCCCGTTCCCACCCCCACCCCCACCCTCACCCCGAGCGTCGCCCCCACCCGCCGCCTGATCCTGGCCCGGGCCGTAGGGGGTGCCGCGGCTGTCGCCGCCGCCGGGGTCGTGGGGAACGGGGCGTACGGCGTGCTGCGCGGGCCGAAGGTGAAGCGGGTGACCGTGCCGCTGGCCAAACTGCCGCGCGCGGCGCACGGGTTCAGGATCGCGGTGGTCAGCGATGTCCACCTGGGCCCCGTGCTGGGCCGGGGGTTCGCGGAGCGGGTCGTCGAGATCGTGAACGGGACGCAGCCGGACCTGATCGCGGTCGTCGGTGACCTGGTCGACGGGAGCGTGGAGGACCTCGCATCGGCGGTGGCGCCGCTGTCCCGGTTCCGGTCGCGGCACGGGACGTACTTCGTGACGGGCAACCACGAGTACTTCTCCGGCGCCGAGCCCTGGGTCGAGCACGTCCGGGAGATCGGGATGCGGCCGCTGGCCAACGCCCGGGTGGAGCTGGGGGCGTTCGATCTCGCCGGGGTCAACGACATCGCGGGCGAGAACCACGGCGACGGCCCCGACTACGCGAGGGCGCTCGGCGACCGGGACCGTTCCCGGGCCGCCGTGCTGCTCGCGCACCAGCCCGTGATGATCCACGAGGCGGTCAGGCACGGCGTCGATCTCCAGCTGTCCGGACACACGCACGGCGGGCAGCTGTGGCCCGGCAACTTCATCGCGGACGCGGCCAATCCGACCCTGGCGGGCCTGGAGCGGTACGGGGACACGCAGTTGTACGTCAGCCGGGGCGCCGGGGCCTGGGGGCCGCCGGTACGGGTCGGGGCGCCGTCCGACGTCACGGTGGTCGAGCTGGCGTCGAAGCAGGCCTGAGAGCCGGCACCGCGCCCACTGAGGAGGATTCGTAGAGGGGCGGTAGCCTGACGTGCGGCTTCACGGGAAGCCCACACTGTGGAGGCGGAAAGACCGCGCTGTGGAGATCGGTCGGACCGCTTCGGAACAGGTGGGACCCCCGCACACGTCGGATACCTCGAAATTCCCTCTTCCCCCAGGTCAAACACTGTGATTCAGTGATAACCGTCACTGGGGAGGGACGTTTGATGCGCGCGGTTCGACTGCGAGTCATCGCGACGGTTGTGGTAATCGTCGCGGCGGGGCTCGGCGGCTGGCAGTTGTTGCCGGAGAAGAGCGACGGAGAAAAGACCGTCAGGGTGGGGACGACGGACGCGGTCACGTCGCTGGACCCCGCGGGCGCGTACGACGCGGGCTCGTGGGCGCTGTACAGCAATGTGTTCCAGTCGCTGCTGACCTTCGCGCCGGGCGGCACCACGCCGGAGCCGGACGCTGCCAAGGGGTGCCGTTTCGTCGGTAAGTGGCTGCGCACGTACCGCTGCGAGCTTCAGCCGGACGTCAAGTTCCCGAGCGGCCGGGCGATGACCGCGAAGGACGTGAAGTTCTCCTTCGACCGCGTGCGCAGGATCAACGATCCGGTCGGCCCGGCCTCGCTGCTCGACACGCTCGACAAGGTGGAGGCGAACGGGCTGACGGTCACGTTCCACCTGTCGTCGCCGGACGCCACGTTCCCGTTCAAGGTCGCGACCGGCGCGGGCGCCATCGTCGACCGGGAGATCTACCCGGCGGACGCGCTGCGCCCCGGCGGGCGGATCGACGGCACGGGCCCCTATGTCCTCAAGGCGTACAAGGCCGGCAGCCGGGCCACGCTCGTGCCGAACAAGAACTACAAGGGCCCCGCGAAGGTCCCCACGCACCCCACCGAGCTTCGCTACTTCAAGGACTCCGACGCGCTCGAGTCCGCGTGGAAGAGCCACGCCGTGGACGTCGCCGCGCGCCAGCTGCCGCCCGCGATGCTGGCCGGTCTGTCGACCGGTGACCAGAAGCAGCGGGTCACGGAGGTCGACGGCGCCGAGACGCGCAACCTGGTGCTGAACGTGCGGGCGGGCAAGCCCCTGCACGAGCGCCGCGTCCGGCAGGCGCTGGCCTCGCTCATCGACCGGGACAAGCTGGTCGCAAAGGCCTACAAGGGCACGGTGGACTCGCTGTACTCCGTGGTGCCGCGCGGGATCACCGGGCACACGACGGCGTTCTTCGACGCGTACCCGCAGCCGGACGTGGAGCGGGCCCGCCGGCTGCTGGCCGAGGCCGGGGTGACGACGCCGGTCCGCTTCGAGTTCGCGTACTCGCGCGGTGCGGCGTCGAAGGCGGAGGCCGAGGAGATCGCGCGGCAGGTCGGGGGGACCGATCTGTTCGAGGTGACGCCGAAGTACTACGACTGGGCCGAGTTCCAGAAGCGGTACTCGGCGGGCAAGCTCGACGCGTACGGGGTCGGCTGGCTGCCGGACTTCCCGGACCCGGACACGTTCACGGCGCAGCTCGTGCGCACCGGCTCGGGCATGCACAACGGGTACAGCAGCAAGCGGGTGGACGCGCTGATCCTGGCGAGCCAGGAGTACGAGGACCGCGGGCGCACGCTCAGGGACCTGCGCACGCTCCAGGAGGACGTCGCGGACGACGTGCCGCTGATCCCGCTGTGGCAGCGCAAGGAGTACGTGCTCAGCACGGAGGACGTGACCGGCGGGCAGTACCTGTCGGACGGGACGGGCGTGTTCCGCCTCTGGGCGCTCGACTGGATCTGACGGCGGGACCCGTGGACGACGGCGGCTGTCAGGCCTTCCTGCGCCGCCGTCCCGAGGGGCGGCCCCGGCGGCGCAGCGCCAGCAGCCCGCCGCCGGCGAGTGCCGCGACCGCCGCGGACCCGCCCAGCGCCAGCGCCTCCTTGCGTTCACCGGACGGCGCCGGCCCGGACGGCGCGGAGGCCGTGCGCGTCGAATCGGCCGGAGCCCCCTGCTCACCGCCCGACTTCGAGGCCCCGCCCCGCCCTTCCGGCTGCGCCCCCAGCATGCCGACCGGCGTCACCCGGTCCACTGCGCCGAAGCCCCAGTCGAGCAGTGCCGCGGTCTCCTCGTACACCGCCTCGTAGCCGGACTTCGGGCGCAGGACGGTGACGATGAGGGTGCGGCCGGCGCGGGTGGCGGCCCCGGTGAAGGTGTTGCCGGCGTGCGAGGTGTAGCCGTTCTTGACGCCGATCAGCCCCTCGTACGGGGTCACGCCCTGGCCGGTGAGCAGTCGGTCGGTGTTCTGCATCTGGAAGGTCTTGCCGCCGCCCGCGGGGAAGTCGGCGGTCTTCGTGGCGCAGTACGCGCGGAAGTCGTCGTTCCTGAGCCCGGCGTGGGCGAAGAGCGTCAGGTCGTACGCCGACGACACCTGCCCCGGGTGGTCGAAGCCGTCGGGGCTGACCACGTGCGTGTCCTTCGCGCCGAGCTCCTCGGCCCGCCGCTGCATCTCCCGCACGGTCTTCGCGATGCCCCCGTTCATCGAGGCGAGCACATGCACGGCGTCGTTCCCGGAGCGCAGGAAGACGCCCTGCCACAACTGCCGGACCGTGTACGTGGTCCCGGCCTGGATGCCGACGAGGCTGGAGCCCGCCGGGATCCCGGCCAGGTCGGCGGCGGTCACCCGATGCTTCTCGTCGGCGCCGAACCGCGGCAGCACCGTGTCCGCGAACAGCATCTTCAGCGTCGACGCGGGCGGCAGCGCGCGGTGCGCACCGGAGGCGGCGAGGACCTTGCCGCTGTCGTGGTCGGCGACCAGCCAGGCCCGCGCGTTGAGTCTCGGCGGTCTCGGAACCCCCGACCTCCCCGGGGCCATGGGCGCGGCGGACGCGCGCGGCGCGGGCAGAGCGAGAGCGGTGGCCGCGCCGAACCCGATGCCGAGGGCGGCGCGGCGGCTGAACTGCGGAGACGAGGTGGTGCCGGGCATCTGGCGAACGTACAGGTGAAAGACCAGGTAAAGGACAGCGGGTGACCGAACCCACCCGGACCCGCCCGCGCTCACCCCACTCCGGCCCCGGCCCCGGACCCTGCCCCGCCCGCGCTCACCCTTCCCCGGACCCGGACCCGGACCCGGACCCGGACCCGGACCCGGACCCCGCCCCGCCAGGCTCCGCCCCGCCCCGCGTCATCCCCGGCAGGAAGTCGATGAACAGCTCGTGCACCTCCAGGACGAGCGGCCGCAGCACCCGGAACCGGGCGAGCGCCACGCCCCGCGTGGTCAGCCGGGCCCCCCGCTCCGCCAGCCGCCGGCTGCGCTCGCGCCTCTCCGAGCTGTCGAACACCCAGTACAGGACGAGCCCCATCTGGGAGAGCCACATCAACTCGGGCAGGATCTGCGCCAGTTCCGCCGGGACCTTCGCCTTGGACCCGGCGAGGACCTCCCGGTGCACGGAGATCGCGGCCTCCCGCGCATGCTCCGACTCGGCCGAGAACGGGCTGAGCGGGGAGTCCGGGTCGGCCGCGTTCTTGAAGAACTGGGCGGCGAACTCGTGGTACGGCTCGGCGATCTCCAGCCAGACCCGGAGCACGCCCGCGAGCCGCTTCTCCAGATCGGTCTCCGTGTCGAGCACGGGCCGGACCGCCGCCTGGTGCTCGGCGGCGATCCGGTCGTAGAACCCCTGGATCAGGTGTTCCTTGCCCGCGAAGTAGTAGTACGCGTTGCCGACCGAGACCCCGGCCTCCTGGGCGATGGCCCGCATGGTGGTCTTGTCGTAGCCCCGCTCCCGGAACAACCGCATCGCGGTCTCCAGGATCAGCGCCCGCGTCTGCTCGCTCTTGGCGGGCTTGTCGGCGCTTGTGCGCCGGACGGCCCCGGGTTCTTCAGTAGCCACGGTCACCGAGCCTAATCGGCCGCGTCATCCGTGCGGCAACCGCTGTCGCAGGCGGGCGCCCCGTCCCCGTACCCGTACGCCTCCTGGAACCAGCCGTCCCGGTCGGGCCGGTCCGGGGACCGCTCCGGCGACGAGGCCGGCGGCTCGAAGGTCCAGCCGTACCGCGGGTCGTACGTCCATCCGTCCTCGCGCCGGTACACCCCGCCCCCGGCCTGCCGTGTCCGGTGCGCCTCCCGGTACTTCGCCGCGGCGAGCACCACCTGCTTGGCGACCTTCATGCCCGCGGGCGTGGTCATCCGGTGCGCCGTCGCGCGGTGCTCGCGCAGCGCCCACATGCACACGACCCAGGCGGCCGAGCCCTGGTAGACCTGCCCGCCGTCGCCGATCACCGTGATGTCGCCGAGCGTGGCCGCGTGGTCGATCCCCGGGTAGCGGGCCCGCGCCTCGTCCGAGCCCGCCGCGACGAACTCCAGCGGGACGAGTTGGCGCTGCCGCCCGAGCCAGCCCCGGGCGAACGTGCACAGCGGGCAGTCCGCGTCGTACAGGACCGTGAGCCGGCGGACCGGGACGTCCCCCCAGGCGTCCCGGGCCGCCGGACGGACGGCCGCCCCTGTCGAGGTCACGCTCCGGCCACCGGAGCGGTCCACGCCTGGGGCGGCACCGGCGGCTGCTGCTCGCGCTCCATGACGCCGCGCCGCCGGATCTTGTTGAGGACGTAGACGTTGCCCAGGTGCATGGCGCCGAGGACGAGGAGCACCACGCCGAGCTTGGTCGACAGGGCCTCGAAGACCCCGCGCGCGTCGGCGATGGTCGCGTCGCCGCTCAGGTAGAGCGCGACGAATCCGAGGTTCACGAGGTAGAAGCCGACCACCAGCAGGTGGTTGACCGCCTCGGCGAGCTTCTCGTTCCCGTGCAGCACGTCGGCCAGGAAGATCCGGCCGTTGCGGCTGAGCGTGCGTGCCACCCAGATGGTCAGCCCGATGCTGATGACGAGGTAGACGACGTACGCGACGACTGTGAGGTCCATGCCCCACCCTCCTTGAACGCGTTCAAAAACGCTGACGTGCAGGACAGTAGACCTGTTTTTGAACACGTTCAAGCGGAGGGCGGCGTGCGTGACGCGGCTCTCAATTCCCGCTCAACGGGCAGTGGTCGGCGGGCCGTAAGGGGAATGCTCAGCTCCGGGCGAGCTCCGGCCGCTTGGCGTAGTCGGTGAACCCGATGACGTTCCCCCACGGGTCGGCGATCTCGACGACGTACCCGGTGGACGTGGACAAGGGAGGCGCGAGCGGCTCGATGCCCGCCTCGCTCAGCGCCCGCGCCGTCGCCCGCGCGTCCCGCACCTCCAGCCACAGCCGCGCGGCGGGCCACGGCACCGGCCGGGGCCCGAACCCCTCCTCGGTGCGCAGCAGCAGCCCCGGGGTTTCCCCGCCGGCCCCCAGGAGCGCGATCCCGGCCTCGTCGAGGCGGAACGTCACGGGGAACCCGGCGCGCTCGTAGAAGGCGACGGCCTCGGGCAGGTCGCCCACCGGCAGGAGGGCGTTGTCGAACCCGAGGACGCCCAGGTCGGACTTGCTGGAGGTCAGTGACATTCCGTCAGATTAGCGGGCGTATCCCCACGGACCGATCCGCGGCGCTCCGGTGACCGCGGTCATCAGGCAGTACAGGGAGGTCGACGCGGCGAGGAACATGATGTTGTTCTTCGGGCCGCCGAACACCACGTTCGCCACCGGCTCCGGCGTCAGCAGCCTCCCCAGCAGCGTCCCGTCCGGGTCGTAGCAGTGCACGCCGCCGCCCATGGCCGCCGCCCACAGCCGGCCGCCGTCGTCGAAGCGGATGTTGTCGAAGCGGCCGAGCCCCTCCTTCGTCTCGGCGAACACCTTGCCGTCCGAGAGGGTCCCGTCGTCCCGTACGTCGAAGACGCGCAGGACGCCGGAGCGCGTGTCGGAGACGTACAACTCGCTCTCGTCGGCGGAGAAGACGAGCCCGTTCGGCGCCCCGAAGCAGTCGGCGACCAGGCGGACCTCGCCGCTGACGGGGTCGATCCGGTAGACGTTGTTCGCCCCGATCTCCGATGCGCCGCGGTGGCCCTCGTAGTCGCTCGTGATCCCGAAGTCCGGGTCGGAGAACCAGATCGAGCCGTCCGAGCGCACCACCGCGTCGTTCGGGCTGTTGAGCCGCTTGCCCTCCCAGCGGTCCGCGAGCACGGTCAGGCTGCCGTCGTGCTCGGTGCGCGTCACGCGCCGGTTGCCCTGCTCGCAGTGGATCAGCCGGCCCTCGCGGTCGAGGGTGTTGCAGTTGACGTGGCCGGCCGGGGAGCGGAAGACGCTCACGTGGCCGCTCTGTTCGTCCCAGCGCAGCAGCCGGTCGTTGGGGATGTCGCTCCACACCAGCTGGCGCCAGGCGGGCAGATAGACGGGCCCCTCGGCCCAACGGCTGCCGGTGTGCAGGACCTGAAGGAAGTCGTCCCCGTTGGCGCACCGTCCGGTGCGGAAGCGCTCGTCCAGGATTTCGTACGACACGGGAATGCGATCTATGGACACGATCATCCTCTACGGGTGCGAGACCGAATGTCATCCTGTCGCACAGGACTATGCCAGAACGAGGTACGGTGACGCCATGGAGATCGTGGATGACATCGACCGCAAGCTGATCGCGGCCCTCCAGCGCGACGCGACGACCGCGTACGCGGCGCTCGGCCAGGAGGTCGGCCTGTCCACCGGCGCCGCCCACGAGCGCGTCCGCAAGCTGCGCGAGCGCGGTGTCGTGCGCCGCACGACCGTCGACGTGGACCCGGCGGCCCTCGGACAGGGCGTGCTCGCCTACGTGATGGTCGAGTCCTCGGCCTGGATGGGCGATTCGGCGGACTCCTTCGCCGCGATCCCCGAGATCGTGGAGGCGCACGTCATCGCGGGCAGCGCCTCGGTCCTCGTGAAGGTCCGCTCGGCGACGACCGAGCAGCTCCAGGACGTGCTGCGGCGGCTCTACGCGATCGACGGGGTGAGCGGCACCCAGGCGACGGTGGTCCTGGAGACCTTCTTCGAACGGCCGGTGTCGACCGGCACGGACGGGCCGGGGAACGGCTGAGGGCCCCGCCCCACCGGAGAAGTCCGGGGGAACGGGGCCCTCACAGCCCTGCGGGAACCAGGATCAGTAGCGGCGCGTGATGAGCGCGCGCTTCACTTCCTGGATCGCCTTGGTGACCTCGATGCCACGCGGGCAGGCGTCCGTGCAGTTGAAGGTGGTGCGGCAGCGCCACACACCGTCACGGTCGTTGAGGATCTCCAGGCGCTGCTCGCCGGCCTCGTCGCGCGAGTCGAAGATGAACCGGTGGGCGTTCACGATCGCGGCCGGACCGAAGTACTGGCCGTCGTTCCAGAACACCGGGCAGGACGACGTGCACGCGGCGCACAGGATGCACTTGGTGGTGTCGTCGAAGCGCTCACGGTCCTCGGCGGACTGCAGACGCTCACGCGTCGGCTCGTTCCCCTTCGTCACCAGGAACGGCATGACGTCCCGGTAGGCCTGGAAGAACGGGTCCATGTCGACCACGAGGTCCTTGAGCACGGTGAGGCCCTTGATGGCCTCGACCGTGATCGGCTTCTCGGGGTTGATGTCCTTGATGAGCGTCTTGCAGGCAAGGCGGTTCTTGCCGTTGATGCGCATCGCGTCGGAGCCGCAGATGCCGTGCGCGCACGAGCGGCGGAAGGTCAGCGTGCCGTCCAGGTCCCACTTGATCTTGTGGAGACCGTCGAGCACACGCTCCTTCGGGTCGATCTCGAGCTGGAAGTCCTCCCAGACCGCGTCCGCGGAGACCTCCGGGTTGAACCGGCGGATCCGGAACGTGACCGTGATGAGGTGCGAGGACGTGGAGTCCTTCTCCAGGGCCTCCAGCTTGTCCATGGTCGGAGTAGCCATCAGTACTTACGCTCCATCGGCTGGTAGCGGGTCTGGACGACCGGCTTGTAGTCGAGACGGATGGACTCGGTGCCGTCGTCGCCGACCTCGCGGTACGCCATGGTGTGGCGCATGAAGTTGACGTCGTCGCGGTTCGGGAAGTCCTCGCGGTAGTGACCGCCGCGGGACTCCTTGCGCGCCAGGGCGGAGGTCGCCATGACCTCGGCCAGGTCGAGCAGGTTGCCCAGCTCGATGGCCTCCAGGAGGTCGGTGTTGAACCGCTTGCCCTTGTCCTGGATCGCGACGTTCTTGTACCGCTCGCGCAGCTCGGCGATCTTCTCGACCGCCGTCTTGATCGTCTGCTCGGTGCGGAACACCATCACGTTGGCGTCCATGCACTCCTGCAGCTCGTTGCGCAGGACCGCGACGCGCTCCGTGCCCGTGGAGTTGCGCAGGCGCTCGACCGTCTCCTCGACGAGCGAGGCCGGGTTCTCCGGCAGCTCGACGAAGTCGGCCTTGTGGGAGTACTCGGCGGCCGCGATGCCCGCACGACGCCCGAAGACGTTGATGTCGAGCAGCGAGTTGGTGCCGAGGCGGTTGGCGCCGTGCACGGAGACACAGGCGACCTCGCCGGCGGCGTACAGGCCCGGGACGACCGTGGTGTTGTCCGCCAGGACCTCACCCTCGACGTTCGTCGGGATGCCGCCCATGGCGTAGTGCGCGGTCGGCTGGATCGGGATCGGGTCCGTGTAGGGCTCGATGCCGAGGTACGTGCGCGCGAACTCCGTGATGTCCGGGAGCTTCGCGTCGAGCTGCTCCGGCGGGAGGTGCGTGAGATCGAGGTAGACGTGGTCGCCCTCGGGACCGCAGCCGCGGCCCTCACGGATCTCCGTGTAGATGGAGCGGGACACGACGTCACGGGACGCGAGGTCCTTCATGACCGGCGCGTACTTCTCCATGAAGCGCTCGCCGTCCTTGTTGCGGAGGATGCCGCCCTCACCGCGGGCGCCCTCCGTCAGCAGGATGCCCATGCGCCAGATGCCGGTCGGGTGGAACTGGAAGAACTCCATGTCCTCCAGCGGCAGACCCCGGCGGTAGCAGGCGGCCTGGCCGTCACCGGTCAGCGTGTGCGCGTTCGACGTCACCTTGAAGAACTTGCCGGTGCCGCCGGAGGCGTAGATGACCGACTTCGCCTGGAAGACGTGGATCTCGCCGGTGGCCAGCTCGTAGGCGACCACACCGGCGGACTTCTTGACGCCGTCCTCCTCGACCAGGAGCTGGTCCAGGACGTAGAACTCGTTGAAGAACTCCACGCCCTCCTTGACGCAGTTCTGGTACAGCGTCTGGAGGATCATGTGGCCCGTGCGGTCCGCGGCGTAGCAGGACCGGCGGACCGGCGCCTCGCCGTGGTTACGGGAGTGACCGCCGAAGCGGCGCTGGTCGATCGTGCCGTCCGGCGTGCGGTTGAACGGCAGGCCCATCTTCTCCAGGTCGAGGACCGAGTCGATGGCCTCCTTCGCCAGGATCTCGGCGGCGTCCTGGTCGACCAGGTAGTCGCCACCCTTGATCGTGTCGAAGGTGTGCCACTCCCAGTTGTCCTCCTCCACGTTGGCCAGCGCGGCGGCCATGCCGCCCTGCGCGGCGCCCGTGTGGGAGCGGGTGGGGTAGAGCTTGGTCAGCACGGCGGTGCGGCTGCGCTTGGTCGACTCGATGGCCGCGCGCATGCCCGCGCCACCGGCGCCGACGATGACGGTGTCGTACTTGTGAATCTTCACGGGTTCGCTCGCCTCGGCTTTAACGGATGTTCGGGTCGAAGGTGAAGATCACCAGCGTGCCCAGCAGGACGGTGAAGACCGTCGCGGCGTACAGCAGGCCCTTCAGCCACAGACGGGTCTGGGGGCGCTCGGCGTAGTCGTTGATGACGGTACGCAGGCCGTTGGCGCCGTGCAGCATCGCGAGCCACAGCATGAGCAGGTCCCAGCCCTGCCAGAACGGGGACGCCCAGCGGCCCGCGACGAACGCGAAGCCGATCTTGGAGACGCCGCCGTCGAGGACGAGCTGGATCAGCAGGTGGCCGAGGACGAGGACGACCAGGACGACACCGGACAGGCGCATGAAGAGCCACGCGGCCATCTCGAAGTTGCCGCGGCTGCCCTTGCCCGTCTTCGAGGTGCGCTTGCGCGGCGCCTCGATGTACGGGGCCGGGTTGTCGACGTCGTAGAGCGAGGCGCCCTCGACGGGGCCGACGCCGGAGGTGGCGGGGGTCGTGTCAGCAGACATGTCTGGCCTCAGCTCCCGAAGAGTTCACGGACGGCGTGGCCGAGGACGGGGTACAGGGCCCCGACCATCAGGACGACCCAGATACCCACGACGGACCAGAGCATCTGCTTCTGGTAGCGCGGGCCCTTCGACCAGAAGTCGACGGCGATGACACGCAGGCCGTTGAGCGCGTGGAAGAGGATGGCAGCGACGAGGCCGTACTCGAGGAGTGCGACGATCGGCGTCTTGTAGGTGGAGACAACATCGTCGTACGACTCGGGGGAGACGCGGACGAGAGCGGTGTCCAGCACGTGTACGAACAGGAAGAAGAAGATGAGGACACCGGTGACTCGATGAGCCACCCAGGACCACATGCCTTCCCGGCCGCGGTACAGCGTTCCAGCCGGCACGGAAGAACCCTCCGGGAGTGGGGACTGGGGCCGGCCGCCACGCGTAAGCCGATTGGATACAGCTCTGTCGGTCGGGCCCGGCCGGGTACGGTCCACCGGCCGCTCGACATCGTATCGACGACGTGGCGGCTCGTTCGCGCGGGGGCCCACTCGTGTGATCAAACAGGCAATCAAACAGGCACGTACGGGCTATTGCCGGACCGTTCCGGGCGGATCGCGTCCGGTGCGGCTGTACGGGTGACCGGGAGGTTCCGGACGAGTCGGGTGATTCTGCTCCGGGCGAGTCGGCGCAGCTCCTCGGCGGCGAGCGAGCGCTCCTCGTCCGGCTCCTTTCCCATGCGGTCGCGCAGCGCGCTGAGCAGATGGTCCAGGGCCTCGCCGGGCGCGGTGGCGTCGAGGAACAGTACGAAGGGGTGGCCGAAGCGGGCCTCGTACGCGGTGTGTGCGGCGGCCAGTGCGGTGTGCGCCGCGGAATAGGCCGCCGCGTCCGGGGGCCGGGCCGGCTCCTCGCGGGCCAGGGCCTGGGTGATGTCGGCGGGCGCCAGGTCGTACGCCGCCTCGTCGGCCGCGGCGAGCAGCGCGTCGAGGTCGGGGTACGGGCGGTGCGCGGCGAGCCGGTGCGCCCAGGCGAGGCTGCCGCAGCAGCGCATCAGGGCGGCTTCGGCGTGGCCCTGCGGGAGGGCGTTGAACTGGGTGAGGCCGCTGTGGCCCCCGCGAGGTGTGGCCTGAGCGGGTATGGGCAGGCGGCCCGGATCGGCGTCATGGGCGGCGGACAGCGGGTGCCTCCGGCGGCGGTGCGGGTCTGAGTTCGGGCTGTTTTGGGTCGTAACCGTAGTCATGGGTGATTGCGGGTGTCCGACGGATGCGCGAATTTCACTCGGACGGGGAGGTTTGGGAGGCGGTCGGTGGATCGGGGGAGGGCCGTCGCGCGCCTTCTCCTCGTAGGGGAGATGATCGTTCGCGGGTGCGGGTTGTCTGTGGTCGCCATGCGGTCCTCGCGCCCCTCTAGGGAGTGGTGGTGCGCGTGGGAATCGAGCGGAAGGCCCTTCTTGCCGGGGGCGCGGTCGTGGCGGCCGGGGCCGTGGTGCTGACCGTGGCGCTGTGGCCGGACAGCGGCGGGGATTCCGCCGGTCCCGCTCCGACGGACTCGAAGTCGGCGAGAACGGTTGCCTCGAAGCCGTCGCCCACGCGCTCCTACCCCCTGTCGAAGCCCCCGAGCACCATCCCCTCCGTGCGGGAGTTCACCGCCGCGCGCGGGCCCGGGTGGAAGCCGGACGGGGGAGCGGTGCTGGTGCGGGACGCGTCGCTCGTCGACGAGGGGCGGCTCGTCGCCGACGAGCTGGGGATGAAATACGGCGGGCGGAAGGCGAAGGCGGGCGCCGGGGACGTCGAGCTGGCGCTCGGCGGGGCCAAGGGCGCGAACCCGGAGTCGTACCGGATGACCGTCGAGGGCGGGACGGTGCGGATCGTCGGGCCGAGCGACGGCGGTGTCTTCCTCGGGACGCGCACGCTCAAGCAGGAGGTGCATGGCGGTGGCGCCGCGCCCGAGGGGGTCGTCGCGGACGAGCCGGCCAAGCCGCAGCGCGGGTTCATGATCGACATCGCGCGCAAGCACTTCACCGCCGACTGGATCAAGGACCGGATCCGCGAGATCGGCGACCTCAAGTACAACCAGCTCGGGCTGCACTTCTCCGACGACCAGGCCTTCCGGATCGAGTCCGACACGCACCCCGAGATCGTGTCCTCGGAGCATCTGACCAAGGCGCAGGTCCGGGACATCCTCGCGCTCGCGGCGCAGCGGCACGTGACCGTCGTGCCCGAGATCGACTCGCCGGGCCACCTCGGCGCGGTCATCGCCGCCCACCCGGACCTCCAGCTGCGCGACGCGGCCGGGGTCCCCACGCGCGGCGCCATCGACATCTCCAAGCCGGCTGCGGCGAAGATCGTGGACGATCTGCTGAAGGAGTACGCGGGCCTGTTCAAGGGCGCCTACTGGCATCTGGGCGGCGACGAGTACCAGGCCCTGGTGAAGCAGAACCCCGAGGCGTCCTACCCCCAGCTGGCCACCGCCGCCCGCCAGAAGTACGGGGCGAACGCGCGCGTGCAGGACCTCGCCGAGGGCTGGCTGAACGACCGGGCCAAGACGATGGCCCCGTTCGACCGGAAGCTGAAGGCGTGGAACGACGGGTTCTTCACCGGCGGCATCGTCCGGGCCGACCAGGACCTGGAGGTCGCGTACTGGACCGGCAAGGAGATCGGCGCGCGCGAGCCCCTCGCCTACCTGAGCGCCGGACAGAAGCTGACCAACTACAACGACGAGTACCTCTACTACGTCCTCGGCCAGCCGAACACCTTCGTCTACCCGACCGGTCAGCGGATCTACGAGAGCTGGACCCCGCTCGTCGTGCGCGGCACCACCCCGGTCCCCGCGAAGTACGACGCGCAGATCCTCGGCGGCACCTTCGCCGTCTGGTGCGACCTCGCCCAGGCGCAGACCCCGGCCCAGGTCGCCCAGGGCATCCGCATGCCGCTGCGGGCCACCGTCCAGAAGCTGTGGGACCCGAGGAAGCCGGAGCTGACGTGGACGCAGTTCACGGCCCTGGCGAACCGGCTGGGCAACTGACCGCAGGGTTCCCGCCCCCTGCGCGTAGTTCGCGTTTCGGGTGGCGAACTCCCGTACGGCTGTGGTCTATTCGGCCCAGGTCACATGAACGGCACAGCCACTTGAGCAGCGCAGCCGCTCGGGCGGCACGGCGGGACGGGGGCACGGGGATGGGCTACTGGGGTTATTACGTGGTGGCTGGCAGCGATCGTCCGTTGCGGGAGCTGGAGGCGCTGGCGGGGGTGCGGGAGGAGCTGACCCTGCTGGAGGAGCGGGTCGGGGGATGGCAGGTGTGGGAGTGTCCCGGCGGGGGCGACGGGGAGCAGGCCCGGGACGTGGGCAGCATGAACGCGCTGGCGGCGGAGACCGGGGCGCCCGCCCTGTTCGCCTATGTGATGGACAGCAGCTGCGCCGTCGTCGAGGCGGCCGCGCCGCGCAGCGGGGCCTGGACGGCCTGCCTGGGCCGGGACGCCATGACCCGGTACATCGGCGGTGACGAGCGCTCGCTGGAGGACTACTTCCTGCCGCCCGCCGACGCCGCCGAGCGGGCCGTCGCCTGGGCCGCCGAGTGTGGCCGCGACGTGGCCGCCCAGCCGCTGCTCGACGTGCTGCGGGCCCCGGCCGAACCCTCCGCGGAGGAGCTGTTCTTCCGCTTCCTGGATCGGCTCGGAGTGGCCGCGCTGTGACGTTCCGGGCAGGACCGGC
Organism: Streptomyces sp. NPDC025806; assembly: GCF_055558275.1. NCBI lineage: Bacteria > Bacillati > Actinomycetota > Actinomycetes > Kitasatosporales > Streptomycetaceae > Streptomyces > Streptomyces sp. NPDC025806. The sequence goes on from NZ_JBVHMU010000017.1 coordinate 167,646, forward strand.
GCAGTAAGTCCCGTAGTCCCCCGAAGGGGAATTGTCGGGTCCGTGTCTGGAGGCGTACGGCCATGAGCCTGGTGGAACTGATCGCGCAGGCCGACGAGCGCGGGCTGGCCGCGAGCGGGCTCGGCTGCCTCGACCGCTGCGTGCCGCTGCTCGGTGACGCCGAGGACGACGAGGTGCTGCGCCCGCTGTGGGCGAGCCTCGCCGAGGGCGGCGCCGGCTGGGGCGAGACGCTCGCCGCGGCCCGCGGCCGGCTCGCGGACACCGTCGCGGACGGTGAGGCCGCCGAACTCGTGCGCCGGATGCTGGGCGCCACCCCCGACGGCCAGATGCCCGGCGACTGGCGCGGCTGGGCCGACGCCTGCTCGGTGGCCGCCCTCCAGGTGCACCGGATGCTCGACGCCGGAGGCGTCGGCGGCGGCGCCCCCGACGGCGCGGCCGGGGTCCGCGAGGGCGACACCGCGGGCGTGACGCCGCTCGTCGCCGCCGAACTGCGCCGCCAGACGAAGATCCTGGAGCTGCTCGCGAGCGGCGCCGGCGGGCTGCGGCAGGCCCGCGACCTGTCCACCGAGGGCCGCCGCGTGCTGCGCGCCGTCGTGTCCAGACGCGCCCGAGGCCGCGCCTGATGCACGAGGTCGGCGGCCCCTCGCGCCGCGCCTGGGCCGCCGTCCTCGCGGTCGGTGTGCTCGTCGGACTCGTCGTGGTGGACACGCGGCGGGAACAGGAGCCGGTCGGCGCCCGGTTCGCCACCGGAGCCGGGGACACCGGGCACCGAGCGGGCCCGAACGGGTGCGGGACCGGAGCGCCGGGCCGGTCCGTGCCGCCGATGGACCAGGAGTCCGCCGAGGCCCGCCTGGAGGTCACCTCGTACGGGTACACGAGCCGGGTCCCGGGCGGGTTGCAGCGCGAGCGGTTCAACGTCACCGCGAACCTGCACGTGGAGTCGGCCGGGGAGATCAGGCTGCCCGCGTCCTTCACCGCGGACGGCGCGGCCGTCGATGTGTACGGACCGCACGGCAAGGGCCGCATCGCCACCGCGCGCGGGCTCGCCGTACGGGTGGTCAAGGGAATGAAGGCGCGGCCCGTGCGCCCGGGCGAGGACGGCACGTACCGCTTCGTGCCGGACGGCGCGCTCACGCTGGAGGTCGAGGTGCCGAAGCGGGCGCTGTGCCCCGGGCAGACCCTGAAGTCCCTGAACCAGCCCAGCGAGCAGGGCTCCAACGACGCCCAGGACTACCCGGTGCTGCGGCTCACGCTCACCGATCCGGCGCTGCCCGGCGGCCGTCTCGTCTCCGTGTCACCCGACCTGAGCGGGGACGCGCGACAGGTGTGACGCACGCTGGAGGGGCCGTGCGGACGGTGACGTCCGCACGGCCCCTCGTGGCTCTGACGGCCCGACTACGGCGCCAGGTTGGTGCCCAGCCGGCCCCCGGCCGGGGTGCCGATCGAGCCGTTGCCGTAGTACGCGGTCTGGCTCAGGCCCAGGCCGCTGCTGTTGCTCGGCACGTACAGGAGCGCGCCGTTGCCCGCGTCCTCGCCGGCCGCGCCGAGGACCAGGTCCGTGCGGCCGAAGCCGGACAGGTCCGCGAGCGCCACGGCCGAACCGACGTTGTCGCCCGCCTCGCTGGAGCCCGGGACCCCGCTGGAGTCCTGGCTGACGGAGAGCGCGCCGGTGCCGGTCAGACCCGCGGACGAGCCCTTCAGGAGCAGCGTCGTGCCCGCGTCGGCCCGGTTCGTCGTACGGGTCAGGTCCTCGTACGGCAGGCCCGCGAGGACATCCGCGTAGCCGTCGAGGTCGTAGTCGCCGACCGCGACCGAGGCGCCCATGGCGTCGCCGGACTCGGCGCCGCCCGGCACACCGGACGAGTCCTGGTGGATCGTCTTCGCGCCCGTGGTGGACAGGCCGGTGCCCGCGACGCCGTAGACGGCCGTGACCTGGCCGCCGGTCGCGGCGCCGGACTCGGCGACGTAGGGCTGGCCGATGACGAGGTCGTCGACGCCGTCACCGTTGATGTCGCCCGCGGCGACCGCGCGGCCGCCCTTGACGGACAGGGTCGCGACCTTGGTGAGGCCGGCGCTGCCGCCCTTGAACCAGACGACGCGGCCGATGCCGCCGCCGTCGCGGTAGTTGAGCGCGACGTCCGCGTAGCCGTCCCGGTTGAAGTCGCCGGACGTGGCGTCCGGGACGGCCAGGGAGGTGGTGGCCGAGGTGAGGGCGCCGCCGGCCCGCTTGGTGTCGCTGTAACGGGCGTGCCAGGCGCCGCCGCTGACCGTGGTCGCGGAGAACACGTCGGCCTTGCCGTCGGCGTTGAAGTCGCCGACCGCGAGGGCCGCGCCGAAGCGGGCGTTGGTCACGGCCTGCGCGGCGTCGGTGTTCACGCCGACGCCGCTGGTGAAGGCGGGACCGTAGAGGATCGTGTACGCGCCGCGGTTGGCGTGCCCGGACGTGTCGTCCTCGCCGGGCTGGCCGACGACGAGGTCGGTGTGGCCGTCGCCGTTGATGTCGCCGGTCGCCGTGGCGGCGCCGAACTCGTCACCGCTCTCGCCCGAGCCGGGAACGCCGGTGCTCGACTGCGAGATGACCTTGCGGCCCGTAGTCGTCGGGCCGTCGAGCGTGCCGGGGACGAGGGCGACCTGGCCGCCGCTCGCACCCTTGGGCAGGCCGGTGACCAGATCGTTCGTGGCGTCGCCGATCAGGTTCTGGCTGGGCAGGGCGTGCGAGTTGCCCGGTGCGGCGGCCTGCGTCGCGATGCGGCTCAGCTTCGGGTAGAGGTTCGCGCCCGGGCAGGCCGTGGTGTTGGTGTCCCGGTGGCCGAGGACGCGCGGGAACGTCTTGGACGTGCCCTTGGCGATCTTGTTGCCCTGGACGCCGAGGTCACCGTTGGAGGTGAGGGACACGGTGCCGGTCGCCGTGATGCCGTACTGGCCGAACTTCCAGGCCACGACGCGGGAGATGGCGTCGAGGGCGGCCTTCGTCGGCTTGGCCGACTCGAAGTTGCCGATGTAGGAGATGCCGACGGTGTCGGTGTTGAAGCCGTAGTCGTGGGCGCCGTGCACCGGCAGGTCCATGCCGCCGGTCCGGCCCTCGAAGATCTGGCCGCAGCGGTCGACGACGAAGTTGTAGCCGATGTCGAAGTAGCCCTTGGCCACGTGGTCCTGCTGGATCTCACGCAACCGGCGCGCCGACTCCGCGCACGGCACCTGGTTGTCCGCGTCGACACCCGTGTGGTGGACGACCGCGGCCTTGATCTCCGTGTCGTACTCGGGCGTCCCGTCGTGCGAGAGGTTCGGACCCCACACCGACTGCGGGATGATCGCCGGCTTCACGACCGTGGAGGGCGGGGCCTCGGGGACGGTCGGGGTAGGCGACGGGGAGGAGGTCTCCGTCGCGCTGCCGGACGGCGGCGGGGTCGGCGACGCGGTGTCCGACGGCGTCTCGGTGGCCACGGGCGTCTCCGTCGCGACCGGGCTCTCGGTGGCGACCGGGCTCTCCGTGCCCACCGGGGTGTCGGTGGGCACCGGCGACTCCGTCGACGCGACGCTGTACGCGGCCGGGTCGATGCCGCCGGAGCTCGCCTTGCCGCGGACCGGGTCGGTGCCCGGGTCGATCAGCTTGACGTCCATACCGGCCGGCAGACCTGCGGCGTTGCCGTCCGCGTCGACGACCCGCACCTCGACGCCGTTCGAGTCGGACGGGGTCGGCACGGGCGAGGTGCCGCCGCGCAGGGCGGTGTGCTCGCGCTCGGTGCCGTCGGCGTCGTTCGTGTCCTGCGGCAGCGTTGTCCAAGCGCCCCACGTGCCGCTTTTCGCGTCCCGGGCGCGGAACTGGGCGGTGCCGTCCAGCTTCTCCTTCGCGTCCTTCCACGTCACCGAGACGGCGCCGAAGGTCCGCGTCGACTTCTGCGGCACGACCTTGCGGTCGCCCTTCGTCGTCAGGCTCAGCGTGTGCACGGCCGCGGCGCGCGCCGGCACCGCGTCCTGCGGCTCCGAGCCCCCCGGGTCGGCGATGGCGTACGCGGTCACCCCCGCCCCGCCGAGCACCACGGCGCCGATGGTGATCCAGGCCCTGCGCTTCAGACTCAGCGGTCTGTACGCGTGTGTCTGGGCTTTCTGCGCTTTTCCTCGCGTATGTCGCGGGCTCAATGCCCCACCCCTCGAAAGTCACATGGGTCCCACGTCTCACGTGGGCACACAGGGTCCAGCGGGTGGGCCCACCGAAACATCACAGGTCCGCGCACACGTGCGGGGAATGGTGCGGTTTGTGCCCGTGGTGGCGGGGGTTCGGGCGCGCGTTGTATAACCGGGCCGCTTCCACGGGGCCGGCCCCCGGCCCGTACCCGACCCCCAGAGGTGCCCGTGCTCCCCGCAACACGCCTTCGCCGCACCGCCGTCATCGCCACGCTCGTCGCGGGAGCCGTCGCCGTGTCCGGCTGCTCGGCCGCGCACTCCGGCGACTCCCGGCGCAAGGGGCACCACCGCTCCGACGGCCCGCGCACGGAGCGCACCCGGCGGGCGGACGACGGCGCGAGCGCGACCCGCGCCCCCGCCGCCGCGGCCAAGGCACCCAGGACCGCCGCCCAGTACCTCGCCCGGGCCCGGCGCGCGATGGCCGCCGAGACCGGCTGGACCTTCGCCGTCGACGGCCGCGAGTCCGCGACGACGAGCGGCCAGGCGCCGTCCGGAGCGACGTACACCGCGACCGTGCACCGCACCACCACACCCGTCGCCGTGGAGCAGCTCGGCTCCGTCACCACCGGCAAGGGGCAGCGCAAGCCCGAGTCCGTGTACGTCGTCGACGGCATCGGACACGTGAAGAAGAACGGGGCCTGGACCAGCGGGCCCGTGACCGACCCCGCGATCGCCGACGCCGTGGAGGACCCGGTCGCGGGGCTCGACGCGTTCGCCGCCTACGGGAAGAGCGCCAAGGTGCGGCGCTCGGGCGGCACGGTGCGGCTCGAAGTGACCTCGGCCGGCTGGACACTGGCCGACGCGCGGACCCGCCCGGCGCTCAGGAAGGCCGCCCGGGAACTGGACCCGACGCTCGCCCAGCTGCGGGACGCCGGCGTCACCGCGACCGACGGCCAGATCACGCTCACGCGCTCCACGGAGACCTGGGAGCTCGACGCCGCGCACGGCTACCGCGTGGCGGCCCACCGCTTCGCGTTCACCTTCGCGGTGCCGTACCGGGGCGGCGCCATCACGGTGGAGCAGGACGTACGCGCGGACAACCGCGGTGTCTTCGACGGCACCGTGCGGCTGCCCGCGGACTCCACTCGCTAGAGCGCCCGCTCAAGGCCCGGCCCGGACACTTGAGACGCGTCAACGGTTGTATGTCGCAGGCACATTCCTGTGTGAGAAGCGACATGTGTGTGACGTGTGATGTTCCGGTGCGCCCGAGCGCTGGGGGAATGCGGGTCGAGTCCGACCGCATCTCCCCACGACCGGACCAAGGGGTGCACCACATGCCTGGGGTTGAACACCGGCCCGCCGACATGCGCCGGCACGCCGCGGCGTTCGTCGCGCGGGTCGCCTCGGCGCGACTGCCGCTCGACTACTCCGTCGCCAGCCTGCGGGTCGTCGACCGGATCATCGACGGCCTGCGGCAGGCCGGCTCACCCGGACCGCGGCTCGACGCCGTGCTCTTCGGGCTCGGCGCCTACGTCGGCGAGGTGCTGGTGCGGCGGGCCGGGGCCGAATGGATCGCCTTCGACGCGTCCCAGCGCGACTACTTCGGGCAGGACGTCGGCGTACGGATGCCCGACGGGCGGGTGCGCAGCCCCCTCGGCAAGGTCGCCAACCGCTACGCGGCGGGCGCCGCCGAGTCGCTGCAGACCTTCTACCTGACCCTGCCCGGAAGGAGGCGTCGCGCATGCGCCGCCGCACTGTGACCGCCCGGGGCCTGCTGGCCGGCGGCTTCGTCGTCGCGCTGCTCGGCGCCGGCGTCCTCACCCAGCCCGTCCCGTCCGCGAGCCTGTCCGCGAGCGCCCTCGAGTCGCCCGGCGCCGACGGGAACTGGTCCGCGAAGGCGTTCGCCGACATCGAACCGCCCGCCGTCCTCACGCAGACCCGCGGCGAACGGCTGCTCTCCCAGGCGGTCGCTCTGCTGGGCGAGGCCCGGACGGTGCGGATGAACGTGGACATCACCCAGCACGGCAAGCGGGCCCGGGCCGACCTGCGCATGGACCGGGCGGGGAACTGCACCGGCACCCTGGACGGCGGACCGGGCGCGAGCGGCGACCTGATCGTCCTGGCCAAGGGGGCGAAGGGCGACGCGCCCGAGGTGTACATGGCCTACAGCGACCGGGCGCTGGCCGAGTGGCAGACCATGGCCGACGCGCGCGGCCCCGCCGTGTCCCAGCGCATGCGGGAACGCCTGAGCCTCGTGAGGGGCAAGTACGTGCACGTGCCCGCCGGCCCGAAGGGCGCCGACGCCCTGGCCAAGGTGTGCACGATGGGCCAGGTGCTCGGCGCGCAGGCGGCCGACACGAGCGGCACGAGGGACCTGCCCGAGCAGCGCCGCGACGGACGCCGCGTGATCCCGCTGCTCCCGCCGGAGGGCGACGAGGACCTGGGCTCCGCCTACGTCGACGCCACCGGGAAGCCGTACCTGCGCAGCCTCGAGATGGACTCCGAGCAGATCAAGGGGAAGATGCGCTTCTCCGGCTACGGGGATCCGCTGACGGTGCGCAGGCCGCCGGCCGCGCAGATCGTGGAGCCGCCCGCGGGCGGGGGATCGGTGTTCGACGCCTGACCCTTCCCCGCCCGGCATCAACTCCCGGGCGGGGAAGGGGGATTCGGCCCGCCCGGCCCGCGCGTCTGTGACGTTTCCGCGAGGTCCGGCGCTGATCGGCATGGGGGAGGAGCCGATGGCGGCACCCCCGTGCGGGGCGCCGAGGCCGTCGTTCCGTACGCGTCACCGCGTACTTGTCGTCGTACGAAGAGGAAAACGGTTGGGCCAGGGAGGGGAGCCCCGTCGCGCGAAGGAGCGCGACGGGGAGCTGGGCGCAGCCGTCGAGCGGGCCCAGACGGGGGACGAGGACGCCTTCGCCGTGGCCTACCGGCTGGTCCAGCCCGGCCTGCTCGGCTATCTGCGCGGCCTCGTGGGGGACGAGGCCGAGGACGTCGCCGCCGACGCGTGGCTGGAGATCGCCCGCGACCTGGGGCGGTTCCGCGGCGACGGCGCGGGCTTCCGCGGCTGGACCGCGACCATCGCCCGGCACCGCGCCCTCGACCTGCTGCGCCGCCGCCGCGCCCGGCCCCAGGCCACCGTGCTCGAACAGGACCTGCACGATCTGCCCGCCGCGCACAACACCGCCGAGCAGGCCATGGAGACGCTCTCCACCCGGCAGGCCCTCGACCTGATCGCCGGACTGCCGCGCGACCAGGGGGAGGCCGTGCTGCTGCGGGTCGTCGTCGGGCTCGACGGGCCGACCGCCGCCCGTGTCCTCGGCAAACGGCCCGGCGCCGTGCGCACGGCGGCGTACCGGGGCCTGCGGCGGCTCGCCCGCGACCTCGGCGGTGTGACGGATGAGGGCCCGCCCACGCTGGGTGAGTCGAGATGACCGAGCAGATCCCCGACCCCGTGGCCGTACGCCTGCCGGAGCCCGACCCCGAGGGTGAACGGCTGGCCCGCGCCGCGTTCCGGGCCGCCCGAGACGCGGGCGCCCTCGACGCGCGGCCCCGCCGCCGCGACGACTGGCGCCCGCGGCCACGCCGCACGCGCTGGTCCGCGCGGGCCCTCCTCGGCGCCGCGCTCGCGAGCCTCGCCGTGGGCGGCGTCGCCGTCGCCGGCATCGGTGCCCCCGCGGACCCCGGAACGGACCGGCCCGCGCCGCGCCCCGCGCCGACCTCGACCGCACCCGGCGGCGCCGCGACCGGCCCCGCCTCGCCCGACACCCCGCCCCCGTCCGGGCGGGCGCCCGCCCCCTGCAAGGCGTACGAGGCCGGGCGCGGGCCGAAACGGTCCGGGCGGGCCGCCCAGGGCTGCGCCGAACCGTCGTCGACCGGTGCGGACCACGACCGGCGGGGCGGCTCCGGCGGCGCGGGCCGGAAGGGCTCCGGGGGCGGCACGGGCCACGCGAACGGCGCGGAGAACGGAAACAACTCCGGCAACTCCGGCGCGGGCCAGGGCCGGTAGCCGCACCCGGCACGGCAGCAGCCGCCGCCGACAGCCGTCGACGATGCCGTGAAATCTGGGGAACGCCCGCGTGGAACTTCGGCGGGGGCGGCGTGAAGACCTGCCGGCCGAGCCTTCGACCGGGCTCCGGGACACCCCCCGCAAACGGGACGGCCGGGGTCGCCACCCCCCACAGGAGAGACCCCGGCCGCCGCGCGGTACGGGTCGCGAGCGGCCCGTACTTCCTTCAGCGCCAGGGGTGCGTTTTCTGTCACACCCCGCCGTGTGACTCTCTGGTTGCTCGTTGTACAAACATGGACGTGGGGTGTTTCACGCCGTAGCGTGCAGGTTCGCGCCCGGGGGCGCCACGTGGCCGAATGGGGCAGGCAGGGACTGGGAGTGCTGGGGGACGACGCGGAGCTGACCGCCGCGGTGCTTGCGGCGCAGGACGGGGACGAGAGCGCGTTCCGGACTGTGTACCGCACCGTGCACCCGAGGTTGCTCGGATACGTACGCACGCTCGTGGGCGAACCGGACGCGGAGGACGTCGCCTCCGAGGCGTGGCTCCAGATCGCCCGCGACCTCGACCGCTTCGAGGGCGACGCCGACCGCTTCCGCGGCTGGGCGGCTCGCATAGCCCGCAACCGCGCCCTGGACCACATACGCATGCGGGGACGCCGGCCCGCCATCGGCGGCGACGAGACCGAACTCACCGGCCGACCCGCGACCGCCGACACCGCCGACGAGGCGATGGAACTGCTCTCCACCGGCGACACCATGGCGCTCATCGCCCAGCTCCCGCAGGACCAGGCCGAGGCCGTGGTGCTCCGCGTCGTGGTCGGGCTCGACGCGAAGAGCGCGGCCCAGACCCTCGGCAAGCGCCCCGGCGCCGTCCGCACCGCCGCGCACCGCGGCCTGAAGCGGCTCGCCGAACTGATCGGCGCCGACCAGAAGACCCCCGGTCCGCTCGAGGCCGTACCCCGGCCGCGAGGTCCGAGACCCAGCACGGCGACGTCCGCCGGTGTGACGCAATCGCGTACGCGGACGCAGAAGGACATGTGATGGCCGACGAGCACGACAAGTGGCTGGACCGCGAGGCGGCGGAGCGTCTGCTGCGCGGGGAGCCCCTGGAGGCCGTCGCCGAACCGGACGCGCTGCGGGCCCGACGGCTCACCGCGGCGCTCGACTCGCTGACCGCGCTCCCGGCCGGACCCGACGGTGAACTCCCCGGCGAGGACGCCGCGCTCAAGGCGTTCCGGGAAGCCCGCGCGATCCCCGCGAGCGACCGCGCCGCAGCCCTCGGCACCCCCGTGACCCTCGCCGGCCGCACCGCGCGCGCCGGCCGGCACCGCGGCGGCGCCGCCGGAGCCCCGGCCCGGCCCGGCCCCGACGGCCGGCACGGCCCGCGCTGGGGCCGGCCCGTGCGGTTCGGACTCGCCGCCGCTGTCGCCGCGTGCATGGTCGGCGGCGTCGCCGTCGCCGCGGGCACCGGCGTGCTGCCCTCGCCGTTCGACGGCTGGAGCGATCCCTCGCCCACGACATCGGTGTCGAGCGCGCCCTCCGAGGAGCCGCTCGTCTCGCCGTCCGGCAGCGCGGCCGAACGCGGCGAGACCCTGCCCGACGGCGAACGGACCTCGGACGGCCCCTCGGGCTCGCCCGACGCCCGGGACAGCCGCGACGCGTCGAAGGACCCCCGCGGCGGCACCGCGCCAGGCGCCTCGCCCGGCACCGAGGCGACCGACCCGGCCCGCGGCTCCGACGCGCTGCGCCGCCGCATCACCGAGACCTGCGCCAAGTACCGCACCGGCGAGATCGGCGCGGACGAGAAGCGGAAGCTGCGCGAGTCCATGAAGCAGTCCGGGCGCGCCGACACGGACCTGGGCCGCTTCTGCGACCGCGTCCTCGACGAGCCCAGGGACTCCGGTGACGGCGGCTCGGACAACGGCGGCAAGCCCGGGGGCGACGAGGGCGAGGACGGCAACGACGACGGCGAAGGCGGCGACCAGCCCCCCGTCCTGCCGACCGTCGACCCCGCCCCCTCGTCGTCCGACTCCGCAGACTCCTCCGGCTCCTCCGGCTCGGCGCCCTACGGGGCACGCCCCGCCGCCCCGACCCGCACGGTCTCGGCCACGGCGGTGACGCCTACGGAATCCGTCGCGCCCGAGCCCGTTTCTCCGCGCTGACCTGCGCGGACGCGGTTTCGCGAAAAAAGGTTCACTCAGGGTGTGACGTTTTTCGGGCGGGTGGCGCAGTACTGAGTGAGCCGACTGGTCATCGGCCCGTGCACGAGCCGGGGTTCCCCCCGTACCTGCGGCTCTGTGCCACCGGCGTGGGTGGGACACGTTCCCCCGGTCCCACCCACGCCCTCTCTTCTTTCTCCTCAGCCCCCGGAGTGCGGGCTCACCAGTAGATGACCACCTTGTCGCCGGTGCGGACCTGGTTGAAGAGGGACGCGATCTTCGCCTCGTCCCGTACGTTCACGCAGCCGTGCGAGGCACCCGCGTAGCCGCGGGCCGCGAAGTCCGAGGAGTAGTGCACGGCCTGGCCGCCGCTGAAGAACATCGCGTACGGCATGGGCGTGTGGTAGATCGTCGAGACGTGGTGCCGGGACTTGAAGTCCACGTGGAAGACGCCCTCGCGGGTCGGCGTGTACTGCGAGCCGAAGCGCACGTCCGTCGTCATCAGCCGCTTGCCGTCGATCATCCAGGTCAGGGTCCGGCTCGTCTTGCTGATGCACATCACCCGGCCCGTCATACAGCGCGGATCCGGCTTCGCCGCCGGCTGCCCGCCCGCCGCGTACAGCTCGTCGCGGGTCGGCTCGTGCGTCATCTTCAGCAGCCGCTCCCAGGTCACCGAGTCCGTCGTGCCGGTCCTCGGCAGGCCGCGCTTGCCCTGGAAGCCCTTGACCGCCTGGGTCGTCGCCGGGCCGTACGTGCCCGTCGGCCCCTCGAAGAGCCAGGCGACCTGACGCAGCCGGGCCTGGAGCTCCCGTACGCCCTTGCCCTGGTCGCCCGGCTTGTACAGCGTCTTCGGCGCGGGGGTCGGTGACGCGGCGGGCTTGGCGTCGTCGGACGCGCCGGCGTCCGGCGCGGCGGGCCTCGTTCCGGCGGGCTTCGTCCCGGAGGGCTTCGGCGAGGCCGCGCCGGAGGAGGCGGCGCCGGGGGTGGTGCCCGCGGGCTTCGCGTGCCCGCCGCTCTGCACGGCCTGCGCCGTGCACCCGCCGACGAGCGCCAGCACCCCGGCGACCGACAGTGAGGCCCGGATGGAATTCCTGATGACAGCTGTCCGCATGGCGTCCCCCGCCCGTCGCGCCGTTCTCTCTTGTCTGCACAGATGCTGCCCGGGCGTAAATGGTTGCGAACGCGGCGCGGAGGCAGGGCCCGACGGCCCGTGCGAGTCTGTGAGCAAGGTCCCAGCGTGGGCCACTCCACTCGCCGCAGGCCCGCCGCTACAGTCCGTCGCGAAGGTCGGCTAGCACGGTCCGTCACACCGCTGGAGGCACCACCATGGCGCGCGAATCCGAGTCCGGACTGCCCATCGAGCCGGTGTACGGCCCGGCCGCGCTGGACGGCTGGGACCCGGACAGCAAACTGGGGGAGCCCGGCGCGTACCCGTTCACGCGTGGTGTGTATCCCTCGATGTACACGGGGCGGCCGTGGACGATGCGCCAGTACGCGGGGTTCGGTACCGCCAGCGAGTCCAACGCCCGTTACAAGCAGCTGATCGCGAACGGGACGATGGGTCTGTCGGTCGCCTTCGATCTGCCGACGCAGATGGGGTACGACTCGGATGCGCCGATCGCGTCGGGTGAGGTCGGCAAGGTGGGAGTGGCCATCGACTCGATCGACGACATGCGGGTGCTGTTCGGTGGGATTCCGCTGGACAAGGTGTCGACGTCGATGACGATCAACGCGCCCGCCTCACTCCTGCTCCTGCTGTACCAGCTGGTGGCGGAGGAGCAGGGGGTGCCGGCGGACCGGCTTACGGGCACGATCCAGAACGATGTGCTGAAGGAGTACATCGCCCGCGGCACGTACATCTTCCCGCCGAAGCCGTCGTTGCGGTTGATCGCGGACAT
>NZ_JBVHMU010000018.1:0-130039 GCF_055558275.1 Streptomyces sp. NPDC025806
TAATAACACTGGCCCCCCCCGGCCCCCCCCCCCCCCCGCCCCCCCCCCGGGCCCCGGGGGGGGGCGGGGGGGCCCCCCCCCCCCCCCCCGCTTCTCTAGGTTGCTTGAGAACGACCCCAACACCCTTCGTGTTGCGACGATTTGTTGAATCCGCCTGGGGCCGACGGGGCGCACGGAGCGGGCGGGAGTTACTTCTTCTCGACCGCGTGGCCGCCGAACTGGTTGCGCAGGGCGGCGATCATCTTCATCTGCGGGGAGTCCTCCTGGCGGGAGGAGAAGCGGGCGAAGAGGGAGGCCGTGATCGCGGGCAGCGGGACCGCGTGGTCGATGGCCGCCTCGACGGTCCAGCGGCCCTCGCCGGAGTCGGCCGCGAAGCCGCGCAGCTTGTCGAGGTGCTCGTCGTCGTCCAGGGCGTTGACCGCCAGGTCGAGCAGCCAGGAGCGGATGACGGTGCCTTCCTGCCAGGAGCGGAAGACCTCGCGCACGTCGGTCACCGAGTCGGCGGCCTCCAGGAGCTCCCAGCCCTCGGCGTAGGCCTGCATCATGGCGTACTCGATGCCGTTGTGGACCATCTTGGAGAAGTGGCCGGCGCCGACCTTGCCGGCGTGGACGTAGCCGAAGTCGCCTTCGGGCTTGAGGGCGTCGAAGACCGGCTTGACCTTGGCGACGTTCTCGTCGGAGCCGCCGACCATCAGGGCGTAGCCGTTCTCCAGGCCCCAGACGCCGCCGGAGACGCCGGCGTCGACGAAGCCGATGCCGCGCTCGCCGAGCTCGGCGGCGTGCTTCTCGTCGTCGGTCCAGCGGGAGTTGCCGCCGTCGACGACGAGGTCGCCCTCGGACAAGAGGTCCTTCAGCTCGTCGACGGTGGACTGGGTGGCGGCGCCCGCGGGGACCATCACCCAGACCACACGCGGGCCTTCGAGCTTGTCGACGAGTTCGGCGAGGGAGGCGACGTCGGAGATCTCCGGGTTGCGGTCGTAGCCGATGACGTCGTGGCCGGCGCGGCGGATGCGCTCGCGCATGTTGCCGCCCATCTTGCCGAGACCGATGAGACCGAGCTGCATGTCAGTTCACTTACCTTCGGGGTTAGTTGCGGCCGCGCAGAGCGCGGTAGGTGGCGACCAGGGACTGCGTGGAGGAGTCGAGGCCGGGGACCCGGGCGCCTTCGGTGAGGGCGGGCTCCACGCGCTTGGCGAGGACCTTGCCGAGTTCGACGCCCCACTGGTCGAAGGAGTCGATGTTCCAGACCGCGCCCTGGACGAACACCTTCTGCTCGTAGAGGGCGATGAGCTGGCCGAGGACCGAGGGGGTCAGCTCGGTCGCGAGGATCGTGGTCGTCGGGTGGTCGCCCTGGAACGTCTTGTGCGGGACCAGCTCCTCGGGCACGCCCTCGGCGCGCACCTCTTCGGGCGTCTTGCCGAAGGCCAGCGCCTGCGTCTGCGCGAAGAAGTTGGCCATGAGCAGGTCGTGCTGGGCCGCCAGGCCGGACTCCAGCTCCTCGACCGGCTTCGCGAAGCCGATGAAGTCCGCCGGGATCAGCTTCGTGCCCTGGTGGATCAGCTGGTAGTAGGCGTGCTGCCCGTTGGTGCCGGGCGTGCCCCAGACCACCGGTCCGGTCTGCCAGGCCACCGGCTCGCCGTCGCGCTGCACCGACTTGCCGTTCGACTCCATGTCGAGCTGCTGGAGGTACGCGGTGAACTTGGAGAGGTAGTGGCTGTACGGGAGGACCGCGTGCGACTGGGCGCCGTGGAAGTTGCCGTACCAGATACCGAGGAGGCCCAGGATCAGCGGGGCGTTGGCCTCAGCGGGGGCGGTGCGGAAGTGCTCGTCGACGAGGTGGAAACCGTCGAGCATCTCGCGGAAGCGCTCCGGGCCGATCGCGATCATCAGGGAGAGGCCGATGGCGGAGTCGTACGAGTAGCGGCCGCCGACCCAGTCCCAGAACTCGAACATGTTCGCGGTGTCGATGCCGAACTCGGCGACCTTCTCCGCGTTCGTCGACAAAGCGACGAAGTGCTTCGCGACGGCTTCCTGTCCGGCGCCGAGGCCCTTCAGGAGCCAGTCGCGGGCGGAGCTCGCGTTCGTGATCGTCTCGATGGTGGTGAAGGTCTTCGAGGCGACGATGAAGAGGGTCTCCGCCGGGTCGAGGTCGCGGACGGCCTCGTGGAGGTCGGCGCCGTCCACGTTCGAGACGAAACGGAACGTCAGGTCGCGGGCGGTGTACGGGCGCAGCGCCTCGTAGGCCATCGCGGGGCCGAGGTCGGAGCCGCCGATGCCGATGTTGACGACGTTCCTGATGCGCTTGCCGGTGTGGCCGGTCCAGGCGCCGGAGCGGGCCTGGTCGGCGAAGGCGGCCATCTGGTCGAGGACGGCGTGCACCTGCGGCACGACGTTCTCGCCGTCGACCTCGATCACGGCGCCGGCCGGGGCGCGCAGGGCCGTGTGCAGGACGGCGCGGTCCTCGGTGGTGTTGATCCTGTCGCCGCGGAACATGGCGTCGCGCTGCCCGAAGACGTCGGTGGCGGCGGCCAGGTCACGCAGGAGGGCGAGGGTCTCGTCCGTGATCAGGTGCTTGGAGTAGTCGATGTGCAGGTCGCCGACGCGCAGCGTGTAGCGGTCGGCGCGCTCGGGGTCGGCGGCGAACAGCTCGCGCAGGTGGGTGCCGTCGGTCTCGGCGCGGTGGTCCTCCAGGGCGGTCCACTGCGGGCGGCGTGTCAACGGGGTGTTCGGGTCAGGCATGTTGAACGGACTCCTTGGAGTCGGAGGTGCCGGTGCCGGCCTGGAGCGCGACGGCGTACATCTCGTCGGCGTCGAGGCGGCGGAGCTCTTCGGCGATCAGCTCGGCGGTGGTGCGGACCTTCAGGGCGAGGGTGCGCTCGGGCTGGCCGGGCAGGGTGAGGGTGGCGAGGGGGCCGTCGGGGCGGTCGATGCGGATGTCGCCGCCGGCGGTGCCGAGGCGGACCGCGGTGACGACGGGTCCGGCGGTGACGACGCGCTCGACCGGGACGCCGAGCCGGGCGCCGAGCCAGCGGGCGAGGAGTTCGGCGCTGGGGTTGCCGGCTTCCGACTCGACGGCGGCCGAGGTCACCTCGACGCGGGCCTGGTCGAGCGCGGCGGCCAGCATGGAGCGCCACGGGGTGAGCCGGGTCCAGGCCAGGTCGGTGTCGCCGGGCGTGTAGGACACCGCGCGCCGGTCGAGGGCGTCGAGGGCGTCCGCGTCGGCGTACAGGTCGGTGATGCGGCGGGCGGCGAGGGCGCCGAGCGGGTCCTTGGCGGGCTCGTCGGGGGCGTCGACCGGCCACCAGACGACCACCGGGGCGTCGGGCAGCAGCAGCGGCAGGACGACGGAGGCGGCGTGGTGGCTCACCTCGCCGTACAGGCGCAGGATCACCGTCTCGCCGGTGCCGGCGTCGGAGCCGACCCGCACCTCGGCGTCGAGCCGGGTGCCCTGCCGGTCCCGCGGGGTGCGGGCCGTGCGCTTGATGACGACGAGGGTGCGCGAGGGGTGCTCGCGGGAGGCCTCCTCGGCGGCCTTGACCGCGTCGTAGGCGTTCTCCTCGTCGGTGACGATGACCATCGTGAGCACCATGCCCACGGCCGGGGTGCCGATGGCGCGGCGCCCCTCTACGAGCGCCTTGTTGATCTTGCTTGCCGTGGTGTCGGTCAGGTCGATCTTCATGGCCTGCGCCAGCTCCGTCCGTCTCGTGCGAGCATCTCGTCGGCTTCCACCGGGCCCCAGCTGCCGGAGGCGTACCGGGCCGGGCGGCCGTGGGTGTCCCAGTGCTCCTCGACGGGGTCGAGGATCCGCCAGGACTCCTCCACCTCCTCCGTGCGCGGGAAGAGGTTGGCGTCGCCCAGCAGTACGTCCAGGATCAGCCGCTCGTACGCTTCCGGGCTGGACTCGGTGAACGACTCGCCGTACGCGAAGTCCATCGAGACGTCGCGGATCTCCATGGAGGTACCCGGGACCTTGGATCCGAAGCGTACGGTCATGCCCTCGTCGGGCTGGACGCGGATGACGATCGCGTTCTGGCCGAGCTCCTCCGTGGCGGTGGAGTCGAACGGGGAGTGCGGGGCGCGCTGGAAGACGACCGCGATCTCGGTGACGCGGCGGCCCAGGCGCTTGCCGGTGCGCAGGTAGAACGGGACGCCCGCCCAGCGGCGGTTGTCGATCTCCAGCTTCACGGCGGCGTAGGTGTCGGTCTTCGACCCGGGGTCGATGCCGTCTTCCTGGAGGTAGCCCTTGACCTGCTCGCCGCCCTGCCAGCCGCCTTCGTACTGGGCGCGCACGGTGGAGCGCTCCAGGTCGGCGGGGACGCGGACGGACTTGAGGACCTTGAGCTTCTCGTTGACGAGCGACTCGGCGTCGAAGGACGCGGGCTCCTCCATGGCGGTGAGCGCCATGAGCTGGAGGAGGTGGTTCTGGATGACGTCGCGGGCGGCGCCGATGCCGTCGTAGTAGCCGGCGCGGCCACCGATACCGATGTCCTCGGCCATCGTGATCTGCACGTGGTCGACGTAACTCCGGTTCCAGATGGGCTCGTACATCTGGTTGGCGAAGCGGAGCGCCAGGATGTTCTGGACGGTCTCCTTGCCGAGGTAGTGGTCGATGCGGAAGACCTGCTCGGGCGCGAAGACGTCGTGGACGATCGCGTTCAGCTCGCGGGCCGAGGCGATGTCGTGGCCGAACGGCTTCTCGATGACGGCGCGGCGCCAGGATCCCTCGGGGGCGTCCGCGAGGCCGTGCTTCTTGAGCTGCTGGACGACCTTGGGGAAGAACTTCGGCGGGACCGACAGGTAGAAGGCGTAGTTGCCGCTGGTGCCGCGCTTCCCGTCGAGCTCGTCGACGGCGTCGCGCAGCTGCTCGAACGCGGTGTCGTCGTCGAAGTCGCCGGGGATGAAGCGCATGCCCTCGGCGAGCTGGGCCCAGACCTCCTCGCGGAAGGGGGTGCGGGCGTGCTCGCGCACGGAGTCGTGGACGACCTGGGCGAAGTCCTGGTCCTCCCACTCGCGGCGGGCGAAGCCGAGGAGCGAGAAGCCCGGGGGCAGCAGACCGCGGTTGGCGAGGTCGTAGACGGCCGGCATCAGCTTCTTGCGGGAGAGGTCGCCGGTGACGCCGAAGATGACGAGCCCGGAGGGGCCCGCGACGCGCGGCAGACGGCGGTCGCGGGGGTCCCTCAGGGGGTTGTGCCAGGCGGAGGCGCTCACTTGGCCTGCGCCTCCTCGCCGGCGAGGCGGGCGGAGACGGTGCCGAGCAGGTCGTTCCAGGCGATCTCGAACTTGGCGACGCCCTCGTCCTCGAGCTGCTGGACGACCTCGTCGTAGGAGATGCCGAGGGCCTCGACGGCGGCGAGGTCGGCGCGGGCCTGCTCGTAGCCGCCGGTGACGGTGTCGCCGGTGATCTCGCCGTGGTCGGCGGTGGCGTTCAGGGTGCCCTCGGGCATGGTGTTGACGGTGCCGGGGGCGACGAGCTCGTCGACGTACAGGGTGTCCTTGTACGCGGGGTCCTTGACGCCGGTGGAGGCCCACAGGGGGCGCTGCTCGTTGGCGCCGGCGGCCTCCAGCTCGGTGGCGCGCTCGGAGGCGAAGACCTGCTCGTAGGCCTCGTAGGCGAGTCGCGCGTTGGCGAGGGCCGCCTTGCCCTTGAGGGCCTTGGCCTCGTCGGTGCCGACCTTGTCGAGGCGCTTGTCGATCTCGGCGTCGACGCGCGAGACGAAGAAGGAGGCGACGGAGTGGATCGTGGAGAGGTCGATGCCGCGGGCGCGGGCCTTCTCCAGGCCGGCCAGGTAGGCGTCCATGACGGCCTTGTAGCGGTCCAGGGAGAAGATCAGCGTGACGTTGACGCTGATGCCGAGGCCGATGACCTCGGTGATGGCCGGGAGGCCCGCGAGGGTCGCCGGGATCTTGATCATGACGTTGGGGCGGTCGACGAGCCAGGCGAGCTGCTTGGCCTCGGCGATCGTGGCCTCGGTCTCGTGGGCCAGGCGCGGGTCGACCTCGATGGAGACGCGGCCGTCGCGGCCCTGGGTGGTCTCGTACACGGGGCGCAGGATGTCGGCGGCGGCGCGGACGTCGGCCGTGGTCATCATGCGGACGGCCTCGTCGACGGTGACCTTGCGGACCGCGAGGTCGGCGAGCTGCTCCTCGTAGCCCTCGCCGGAGCCGATGGCGCCCTGGAAGATCGAGGGGTTCGTGGTGACGCCGACGACGTGGCTGTTCTCGACGAGCTCCGCGAGGTTGCCGGACTCGATGCGCTTGCGGGAGAGGTCGTCCAGCCAGATGGAGACGCCCGCGTCGGAGAGGGACTTGAGGGGGGCCGCGGTGGTGCTCATGTTCTTCTTCATCTTCTTTCGAGTGCTATGACGCGTACGGGTCAACGACGGGCGGCGGCAAGAGATTCCCGGGCCTGAGCTGCGACGTTCTCGGCGGTGAAGCCGAACTCGCGGAACAGGATCCCGGCGTCGGCGGAGGCGCCGAAGTGCTCCAGGGAGACGATCCGGCCGGCGTCGCCGACATAGCGGTACCAGGTCAGACCGATGCCGGCCTCGACTGCCACGCGGGCCTTCACGGACGGCGGAAGGACGGCGTCCTTGTAGGCCTGGTCCTGCTCCTCGAACCACTCGACGGACGGCATCGACACGACGCGGGTCGCGACGCCCTCGGCCTCCAGCGTCTCGCGGGCGGCGACGGCGAGCTGGACCTCGGAGCCGGTGGCGATGAGGACGACGTCCGGGGTCTCCTTCGAGGCCTCGGCGAGGACGTAACCGCCCTTGGCCGCGTCCTCGTCGAGCGCGTACGTGGGAACGCCCTGACGGGTGAGCGCCAGGCCGTGCGGGGCCGGCTTGGCCGAGCCGCGGCGCAGGATCTCGCGCCAGGCGACGGCCGTCTCGTTGGCGTCGGCCGGGCGGACGATGTTGAGGCCCGGGATGGCGCGCAGCGAGGCGAGGTGCTCGACGGGCTGGTGGGTGGGGCCGTCCTCGCCGAGGCCGATGGAGTCGTGCGTCCACACGTACGTGACGGGGAGCTGCATCAGCGCGGACATGCGGACCGCGTTGCGCATGTAGTCGGAGAAGACCAGGAAGGTGCCGCCGTAGATGCGGGTGTTGCCGTGCAGCGCGATGCCGTTCATCTCGGCGGCCATCGAGAACTCGCGGATGCCGAAGTGCACGGTGCGGCCGTACGGGTCGGCCTCGGGCAGCGGGTTGCCCTTCGGGAGGAAGGAACTGGTCTTGTCGATCGTGGTGTTGTTGGAGCCGGCGAGGTCGGCGGAGCCGCCCCACAGCTCGGGCAGGACCGGGCCGAGGGCCTGGAGGACCTTGCCGGAGGCGGCGCGGGTGGCGACCTTGGTGCCTTCCTCGAAGGTGGGAAGCGCGTCCTCCCAGCCCTCGGGCAGGCGGCCCGCGACGATCCGGTCGAGCAGCTGGGCGCGCTCGGGGTTGTCGGTGCGCCAGGCGCCGAGCTGCTTGTCCCAGGCGGCGTGCGCCTCGGCGCCGCGGTCCAGGGCGGTGCGGGCGTGGGCGAGGACCTCGTCCTCGACGATGAAGCTCTGCTCGGGGGCGAAGCCGAGGACGCGCTTGGTGGCGGCGATCTCCTCGGCGCCGAGCGCGGAGCCGTGGGAGGCCTCGGTGTTCTGCGCGGTCGGGGCGGGCCAGGCGATGATCGTGCGCATCGCGATGATGGACGGGCGCCCGGTCTCGGCCTTGGCGGCGGCGAGGGCCTCGTACAGGGCCTTGACGTCGGTGTTGCCGTCGGCGAGCGGCTCGATGCGCTGGACGTGCCAGCCGTAGGCCTCGTAGCGCTTCAGGACGTCCTCGGAGAACGCGGTCTCGGTGTCGCCCTCGATGGAGATGTGGTTGTCGTCGTAGACGAAGACGAGGTTGCCGAGCTTCTGGTGGCCGGCGAGGGAGCTGGCCTCGGCGGAGACGCCCTCCTCCAGGTCGCCGTCGGAGACGATCGCCCAGATGGTGTGGTCGAAGGGGCTGGCGCCCTCGGGGGCCTCGGGGTCGAAGAGGCCGCGCTCGTAGCGGGCGGCCATCGCCATGCCGACGGCGTTGGCGACGCCCTGGCCGAGCGGGCCGGTGGTGGTCTCGACGCCGGCGGTGTGGCCGTACTCGGGGTGGCCGGGGGTCTTGGAGCCCTGGGTGCGGAAGGCCTTCAGGTCGTCGAGCTCCAGCTCGTAGCCGGACAGGAAGAGCTGGGTGTAGAGGGTGAGGCTGGTGTGGCCGGGCGACAGGACGAAGCGGTCGCGGCCGGTCCACTCCGGGTCGGCGGGGTCGTGCCGCATGACCTTCTGGAAGAGGGTGTAGGCCGCGGGGGCGAGGCTCATGGCCGTGCCGGGGTGTCCGTTGCCGACCTTCTGGACGGCGTCGGCCGCCAGCAGACGGGCGGTGTCGACGGCCCGCTGGTCGAGCGCGGTCCACTCGAAGGGACGCTCGAAGGGGTCGAGACCGTGCGGTGTCTGCGTGCTCATCTGTGGGACTTCCTTCGCATCCGTTGTCCTGTCCACGTGCCCGAAGGCACCGCCCGGCCGAGGCTAAAGCCCCAGGTCGAACCGGTACCTAACTTAAAGGTCATACTTTTGAAACGGCAGGTGCCCCCGTGCCGTTGTTCGGTGAAAATGAGACACCCACAGGCCCCGAAGCCGAGGAAGGTCGATGACGGAGCAGGACCCCGCGCAGACGAGCGCACATCTGGGAGCGAGCCCGGAAGAACGAGCGCGCATCCGCACGTATCCCTTCGACCCGAGCACCAGCGTGTCCGGGGTCGGGATCCAGGTCGGCCCGATGGGGACCGAGGGTCCGTGGGCCGGCGGCGCCGACCTGTCGCGGCGGGTGCACCGCATCGACTTCCACGTCCTGCTGTTCTTCCGCGCGGGCCCGGTGCACCACATGATCGACTTCGCCGAGTACGAGGCCGGCGCGGGCGACGTGCTGTGGATCCGGCCGGGGCAGGTGCACGGCTTCTCCGCGACCGAGCCGTACGAGGGCACGGTGCTGACCATGCAGCCGGGCTTCCTGCCCCGCTCGATCGTCGAGGCCACCGGCCTGTACCGCTACGACCGGCCGCCGCTGCTGCACCCCGGGCCGGACCAACTGGCCGCCCTGGACGCCTCACTGGCGCAGTTGCAGCGCGAGTACCTGGACACGCGGACGCTGCCGCTGAGCCTGCACACGAACGTGCTGCGGCACACCCTGACGGCGTTCATGCTGCGGGTCGCGCACGTGTCGGCGCAGGCCGCGGCGGACGAGTGCCGGCCGCAGCCGGACACCACGTTCACCCGGTTCCGCACAGCCGTCGAGCGCAGCTTCACCACGAACCACAGCGTGAGCGCGTACGCCGACGAACTGGGCTACTCGCGGCGGACGTTGGTGCGCGCGGTGCGGGCCGCGACCGGGCAGACGCCGAAGGCGTTCATCGACCGGCGGGTGGTCCTGGAGGCGAAGCGGCTGCTCGCGCACACGGATCTGCCGGTGGGCCGGATCGGGGTCGCGGTCGGCTTTCCCGACTCGGCGAACTTCTCGAAGTACTTCCAGCAGCACGCGGGCACGACCCCGGCGGCCTTCCGCGCGGAGCAGGTCTGAGGGGACGGCGCCGAGAGGCGCTCGGTAGAGTCGGCGGCATGGCACGCCCCACCCCGACCACCTGCCCCTGCGGCCTTCCCGCCGCGTACGAGGACTGCTGCGGCCGCTACCACTCGGGCCGGGCCGCCGCGCCCACCGCCGAGGCGCTGATGCGGTCCCGGTACGCCGCGTTCACCCGCAAGGACGCGGCGTATCTGCTGCGCACCTGGCACCCGGACACCCGGCCGCCGGCGGTGGAGTTCGACCCGGGGCTCACCTGGGTGGGCCTGGAGGTCCTGGAGACGACCGACGGCTCGGCGTTCCACCAGCGCGGCACGGTCACCTACCGGGCCCGCTACAAGGACGACGGCCGGGCGGGGTCGCTGCACGAGCGCAGCCGGTTCGTGCGGGTCGACGGCGCCTGGGTGTACGTGGACGGCGACTTCATCGAGTAACCCGGCCCCGCCGCGGGACGCGTTCAGGGCGCGAGGATGTCCAGCTCCTGGAGCGCGCCCACCGCGATCTCCCGCGTGAGCGCCTCGGCGCGCTCCGCGTCCCCCTCCCGGACCGCCTCCGCCACGTGCACATGGAGCGAGACGGCGGCCGGGTCGGGGTCCTCGAACATGACCTGGTGGTGGGTACGGCCCGCCAGGACCTCGGCGACCAGGTCGCCCAGGTGCGCGAACATCTCGTTGCCCGACGCGTTGAGCACGATCCGGTGGAAGTCGATGTCGTGCACGAGGTACTTCTCCAGCTGCTGGCCGCGCGAGGTGGCGACCATGCCCAGCGCGCACTCGGTGAGCGCGGCGCACTGCTCGGGCGTGGCATGGCGGGCGGCGAGGCCCGCGGCGACCGGCTCGACCGCCGAGCGCAGCACCGTGAGCGAGCGCAGCTGGCGCGCCCGGTCGGCGCCGGCCAGGCGCCAGCGGATGACCTGCGGGTCGTAGACGTTCCACTCCGCGGCGGGCCGCACGGTGACGCCGACCCGGCGCCGTGACGCCACCAGATGCATCGACTCCAGGACGCGCACGGCCTCCCGCATCACCGAGCGCGAGACCTCGAACTGCTGCGCCAGCTCATCGGTGCGCAGCACGCTGCCCTCGGGGTACTCCCCCGCGGTGATGGCGGGACCGAGGCTTTCGAGTACGCGGGCGTGCAGGCCCCGGCCCTGTGTGGTCATGTCGAAAGAGTACGAGGCGGGACGTGACGTGCACGACGCGGTACCGGGACCCGGAATAAATAGTCTGACTTTTATGTCACAGCCTCTTGAATTAGTCAGACCTATTGGGTTTCAGTGACGTGACACAGCGATGTCGACGAAGACAGCGATGAAGACAGCGAGGCAGCGATGAGCACCCCCCACGTCGTCGTGGTCATGGGCGTGGCAGGCACCGGCAAGACAACGATCGGTCCCCTGCTCGCCGAGCGTCTCGGCGTTCCGTACGCCGAGGGCGACGACTTCCACCCGCAGGCCAACATCGACAAGATGTCGGCCGGGACGCCCCTGGACGACGAGGACCGCCGCCCCTGGCTCGAGGCCATCGGCCGGTGGGCGCACAGCCGCGCCGGACTCGGTGGCGTCGTCTCCAGCTCGGCGCTCAAGCGGAGCTACCGGGACCTGCTGCGCTCCGAGGCCCCGGACGCCGTCTTCCTGCACCTCACCGGCAGCCGTGAGCTCATCCTCGACCGGATGAGCCACCGCGAGGGCCACTTCATGCCGACGAGCCTGCTGGACTCGCAGTTCGCCACGCTCCAACCGCTCCAGGCGGACGAGGCGGGCGTCGACGTCGACGTGTCGGGCTCCCCGGAGGAGATCACGGACCGGGCCGTCAAGGCTCTGGCCGCGCTCGACCCCGAGCAGCCCTAGCTCTCCCCCGCACTCCCCCAGTAGTCCTTCCGTCCCCCTCCCCTCCTCGTACAAGGGATCAGACCGTGACCAGTCTCAGTGTCGAGACCCTGGCAGCGGACGCCGTCGAGCCGATCACGTCCGCGGGCCATGCCCAGCTCGGGATCGCCGTGCTCGTCGGTATCGCCGTCATCGTCCTGCTCATCACGAAGTTCAAGCTCCACGCCTTCCTGGCGCTGACGATCGGTTCGCTCACGCTGGGCGCGGTCGCCGGCGCCCCGCTCGACAAGGCGATCACCAGCTTCAGCGCCGGTCTCGGTTCGACCGTCGCCGGTGTCGGTGTGCTGATCGCGCTCGGCGCGATCCTCGGCAAGCTGCTCGCCGACTCCGGCGGCGCCGACCAGATCGTGGACACGATCCTCGCCAAGGCCGGCAAGTCCGGCGGCAAGGCGATGCCGTGGGCGATGGTCCTCATCGCCTCGATCATCGGCCTGCCGCTGTTCTTCGAGGTCGGCATCGTGCTGCTGATCCCGGTCGTCCTGATGGTCGCCAAGCGCGGCAACTACTCGCTGATGCGGATCGGCATCCCGGCCCTCGCCGGCCTGTCCGTGATGCACGGCCTGATCCCGCCGCACCCCGGCCCGCTCGTCGCGATCGACGCGGTCGGCGCCAACCTCGGCATCACCCTGGCCCTCGGCGTCCTCGTCGCGATCCCGACGGTGATCATCGCCGGTCCGGTGTTCTCGAAGTTCGCCGCGAAGTGGGTCGACGTGCCCGCCCCGGAGAAGATGATCCCGGCGCGCGCCTCGGACGAGCTGAAGGGCCGTCCCAGCTTCGGTGCCTCGGTCGCCACGATCCTGCTGCCCGTCGCGATGATGCTGTCGAAGGCTCTCGTCGACATCATCGTGGACAACCCCGAGCACACCGTGCAGCGCGTGTTCGACGTCGTCGGCTCGCCGCTGATCGCCCTGCTCGCGGCCGTCATCGTGGCCATGTTCACCCTGGGCCGCCCGGCGGGCTTCACCAAGGGCAAGCTGGCGTCCACGACGGAGAAGTCGCTCGCCCCGATCGCGGGCGTGCTGCTCATCGTCGGCGCGGGCGGCGGCTTCAAGCAGACCCTGATCGACTCCGGCGTCGGCCAGATGGTCCTGGACATCTCCAAGGACTGGTCGATCCCGACGCTGCTGCTCGCCTGGCTGATCGCGGTCGTGATCCGTCTCGCGACGGGTTCGGCGACGGTCGCGACCGTCTCGGCGGCCGGTCTGGTGGCCCCGCTGGCGGCCGGTATGACCGACACGCACACGGCGCTGCTGGTGCTGGCGATCGGCGCGGGTTCGCTGTTCTTCAGCCACGTCAACGACGCGGGCTTCTGGCTGGTCAAGGAGTACTTCGGACTCAGCGTCGGGCAGACGGTGAAGACCTGGTCGGTGATGGAGACGATCATCTCGGTCGTCGCCGGTGGCCTGGTCCTGCTGTTGTCCCTGGTGATCTAGCGCCACGGGCCCGGCACACGGCGGCGGCCCCACCCGACCTCTCCGGTCGCGTGGGGGCCGCCGCCGTCTTCCGTACGGGTCAGCCCGCGCGCTTCTCCAGCTGGAACGCCTCGTTGCCGAGGCCGATCCGGGCGTGCGCCTGCGGGTTGCGGGCGCGCAGCACCAGGCTGTACGCCACGCCGGCGAGGGCCGCGAGCACGATGACGCCGGGCAGGATCCAGGTCAGCGCGGAGCCCGGCGCGGAGGCCAGGAGCACGTCGAAGTCCTTGACCGTGTAGCCGGCGATGACGAGCAGCGCGAGGCCGGCGATGCCGGAGGCGAGCAGCCGCCAGATCTGCGCGCCGGCCGCGCCGCGCCGCACGAAGAAGACGATGACGGCGAGGGAGGCGGTGGCCATCAGCAGGATGACGCCGAGCGCGCCCACGTTGCCGCCCCACGTGAACAGGCGCAGGACCGGCGCGGTCGGGTCGCCGGCGGGGGCCGAGTCGGTGACGGCGAAGACGAGGACGACGACGAGGGAGATCACGGACTGCAGCACGGAGCCGGTGCCGGGCGCGCCGCTCGCGCTGTTGGTGCGGCCGAAGCGGGCGGGCAGCAGGCCCTCGCGGCCCATCGCGAAGGCGTACCGGGCGACCACGTTGTGGAAGCTGAGCAGCGCCGCGAACATGCCGGTCACGAACAGCACGTGCACGATGTCGGTGAAGGTGCCGCCGAGCCGGTCCTCGGTGAGCCCGAACAGCAGGCCCGCGGACTGCTTGCGGGCCTCGCCGACGATCGCGGCGGGGCCGGTGGCCACGGTCAGGGCCCAGGCGCTGAAGGCGAAGAACAGGGCGACGCCGCCGACGGCCAGGAACATGACGCGGGGCACGAGGATGTGCGGGCGGCTGGTCTCCTCCGCGTAGACGGGGGCCTGCTCGAAGCCGGTGAACGCGGCGATGCAGAAGCACAGGGCGGTGCCGAGGCCGACGCCGGAGAGGGTTCCGGGGTCGAAGGCGTCCAGGGAGAGGCCCTGGCTGCCCGGGTCGCCGATGGCGGCGATGTCGAAGACGACCACGACGGCCACCTCGACGAGCAGCAGCACGCCGAGGACCTTGGCGTTCACGTCGATCTTGAGCAGGCCGAGCACGGCGACCGCGACGACGGCGAGGACCGCCGGGATCCACCAGGCGATCTCCAGGTCGAGGAACTGCTGGGCGAGCCCGGAGACCTCGAAGCCGAACATGCCGTAGATGCCGACCTGGAGCGCGCTGTAGGCGACGAGCGCGACCAGGGCCGCGGCGGCGCCGGCCGTCGGGCCGAGGCCGCGCGCGATGTAGGCGTAGAAGGCGCCCGCGTTGTGCACGTGCCGGCTCATCTCCGCGTAGCCGACGCTGAACAGGGTCAGGACGACGCCGAGGATGAGGAAGAGCAGCGGCATGCCGACGACGCCCATCACGGCGAACGTCGTGGGCATGACACCTGCGACGACCATCAGGGGGCCGGTCGCGGCGAGCACGGAGAGCAGCAGCCCCGCCGTGCCGAGCCGCCCGGCCCGCAGGGCGCTCTCCTCGCCTATGAACGTGCTGATGCCCGGCTCCGCCGTGCTCTCGGCCGTTCTGTCGCTCGTGGTCATCGGGGGGTGTCCCTTCACGGTGGGTCGTGGTCGACGGCTACGCCGTGCCGAGCGCGGCACTGCGCGCGGCACGGAACGCTTCGTACGGATCCCGGTCGGGGTAGGACCAGGGCTCCGGTGTGACGTGCGGTCCGATGCGGTGGAACAGGGCGGCCGCCTCGGCGGGGCGGCCCTCGCAGTACTTGGCGTGGGCGAGGAAGTTGAGGTCGACGCGGTCGCGCGGGCGGCCCGCGCCGGTGCGGGTCTCGCCCCACTCCAGCCACCAGTCGAAGGCGGTCTTCATGACGACGCGGGCCCGGCGGCCGGTCCAGTGGCCCGAGGCCTTGGGGTCGGCGGGCTCGGTGCCCGCCCTGGCGAGGACCCGGTAGCGCTCGGCGTGGGCGACCACAGGCAGGACGGCGAGCGGAGAGGAGGGCGGGGCCTGCTCGGCGGCCCAGGCGGCGAAGTCGTAGACCTCGTGCAGCGGGTCCTGGCCCGCGGCGGCGCGGCGCTCGGCGAGCCGGGCGACCATGAGGTGGTGGGCGTGGTGATGGTCGGGGTGCCGGTGGCGGACCTCGTCGAAGAGCCGGACGACGTCCTCCTCGCGGCCCAACTCGCGCTCCAGGAGCAGCAGTCCGAGCCAGGGCGTCGGGTCGGCGGGGACCAGGGCGGCGGCGTCGAGGCAGCCGTCGCGGATCTTGTCCGGGCGGGCCTTTCCGGCGAGCGCCCGGTGGACGCCGGCGCAGGCGAGCAGGACGGCGGCGTCCGTCGACTCCGGTTCGACCAGGAGCCAGTCGCGGACCCAGGCGGTGGCGGTGGGCTCCTGGGCGAGGACCATGATCCGGTGACCGCGCCGGTCCCAGTCGTCGCCGGTTCCGTCGAGCAGCGCCCTGGCCTCGGACCACCGGCCCTGGGCGAGCGCGGTGCGGGCGGCGACGAGGTCCGCGTCGTCGAGCGCGGGGTCGAAGGAGTGCGTGGCCTTCTTGCGAGGGCGGCCGAGCGGGGGCGGGGGTGGGGACACCGCGACGGTTCCTCTACGACTCTTCAGTAACGCCGACGGCGGCGCGCGAGGCTGCGCGGCCGGGGCGGCCAAGGGGCGGATGATCACGCACAGCAAACCGGTAGGGAGGGCTCCACGTCAAGGGTGATCGGGGGACGGGCTTCACCAACTCGTCGCGAACTCTGCCGAGTTCACTTGCATGACATTTCAACCACCTTGCGGCCGGGGGCGCGGCCGGGCCCGGAGCGCTATCGTCAGCCGCATAGCGATGTGTTTTCCGAGCGCAGTCCGAGGTGCACAGCGTGCCGGTTCTCGTCCTCGTCCTCGCCGTGAGCGCGGCCTTCTGTCTGGGCATCGGCTTCGTGCTCCAGCAGAACGCGGCCCGGCGCGCCCCGCTCGGCGACTTCCTGCGGCCCCGGCTCCTGCTCGACCTGATGCGGATGCCGCGCTGGCTGGCGGGCATCGGGTTCATGGTGTGCGGCATGGCGCTCGGCGCGGTGGCGCTCGGCAACGGCGAGGTGTCGCTGGTCGAGCCCCTGCTCGCGACGAACCTCCTCTTCGCCCTGCTGCTCTCCCGCCTCCAGACCTATGTGCCGCTGGGCCGGCAGGGCTGGCTCGGGCTCCTGCTGCTCGCGGGCGGGGTGACGGCGTTCATCGTGGCGGGGCAGCCCAGCGGGGGCGGCGAGAAGGCGGGGCCGCTGCGGCACTGGCTGATCATCGGGCTGATGGTGGGCGGGGCGCTGCTTCTCGCGGCGCTCGCCAAGCGGTCCCGGCTGAGCAAGGCGCCGGTGCTCCTGGCGGTGGCGACCGGGATGCTCTACGGGGTGCAGGACGCGCTGACCCGGGTCAGCGGGCAGCGGTTCCAGGCGGGCGGCCTGGACCATCTGTTCCTGGGCTGGCAGCCGTACGCGGTGCTGCTGCTCGGGGTGACGGGGCTGCTGCTGGTGCAGAGCGCCTTCGAGACGGCGCCGCTGCGGATGTCGCTGCCCGCGCTGACGGCCGCGCAGCCGCTGGCCGGGATCGCGTGCGGGGTGGGGTTCCTCGGGGACCGGCTGCGCACCGACGCCGGGGCGCTCGCCTGGGAGGTGCTGGGCCTTGCCGGGGTCGTGGCGGGGGTCGTGCTGCTGGGGATGCATCCGGCGATGCCGGGGGCGGCGGCACACGACCGGAACGCGGAGTCGAGCCCGGTGTAGGGGCGGGGCCCGGGGCACGGCTTAGCCTCGGGGCATGAGTTCTGCGAGTTCTGCGCGTCCTTCCGAGGGCCGTGAGACGTCTGAGGCCGCGGCGCGGTCGGCCGGGGAGATCCTGGACATCGTCGACGCGGACGACCGGGTCGTGGCGCAGGTGGCGCGCGGCGAGGCGTATGCGCGGGGGCTGCGGCACCGCTGCGCGTTCGTCCTGGTCCGCGACCCGGAGGGCCGGGTGTTCGTGCACCGGCGCACCGAGACCAAGCTCGTCTTCCCCGGGCTGTACGACATGTTCGTGGGCGGCGTGGTCGGCGCGGGCGAGACGTACGACGAGGCCGCCCTGCGGGAGGCGCAGGAGGAGCTCGGCGTCTCGGGGCTGCCGCGGCCGACGCCGCTGTTCCGCTTCCTGTACGACGGGGCGGGGCGCTCGTGGTGGTCGGCGGTGTACGAGGTGGTCTGCGACCGGCCGGTGGACCCGCAGGCCGAGGAGGTCGCCTGGCACACGTTCCTGCCCCAGGAGGAGCTGGACCGGCGCATCGGCACGTGGTCCTTCACCCCGGACTCGCTCGCGGCCTACGCACGCCTGCGCGCCCGTGACTGACGGGCAGGCCCTAAGGTCCACACCGTGATCGAATTCGCACGCACCGTACGGCTCTGGTTCGCCCCGGAGCGGGTCAGGGACGAGGGCGAGACGCCCGACTACCGGTTCTCGCTGGCCAACGAGCGGACGTTCCTGGCCTGGCTGCGCACCGCGCTCGCGCTGATCGGCGGCGGCTTCGCGGTCGACCAGTTCCTGCCGGACCTGCCCTGGGGCTGGCGGGTCGGGCTCGCGCTCGCGCTGCTGGCCTCGGGCGCCCTGTGCTCGCTGCGGGCGGTCAGTCACTGGGTGCGGTGCGAGCGGGCGATGCGCAAGGGCGAGGACCTGCCGGTGTCGCGGTTCCCCGCGCTGCTGAGCGTGGTGATCGCGCTGGTCGCCGTCGCCATGGTGGTCGTGGTGTTCGCCGGCTGGGCGGGGTGAGCGGACGTGACGGAACCCGTACGCGATCCCGGGTTGCAGCCGGCCCGGACCCGTCTCGCGTGGCGGCGTACGACGCTGTCCTGCACGGTGGCCGCGATCCTGGCCGGCCGGACGGCGCTGAGCGGTTCCGGCGGGGCGCTCGGCTGGGTGGCCGCCGCGCTGTGCCTGCTGGTGTGGCTGGGCTTCCTGGCGGTCGCGCACCGGCGCATCACGGGACTTGCGCTGCACGAGATCGCGCCGCCGGTGATGACGCGGCGCGGGGCCGTCGCGGCGGCGCTGTGCACGGTGGCGCTGGCGGTGTTCGCGTCGCTGCTCGTGACGTGAGCCGTACGGGCGCGGCCGGTGAGGCCCTCTTCCGTGGACGCTCGGGACGAGGCAGCGTAAGAACGATCACGTTCGTGTGCATCACTGGACGACATACCGACCAGTCAGCATGATGGTTGGCGACGACGCTGCCGCCCGTTCCCCGGAGGACCCCGATGAGCCACCCCCCAGGTCTCGACCTCGACCAGCTGCGCGCCCACCTCGACCGGGAGCGGCCCGGACTGGTCGGCGGACCGCTGACCGCGCGGCTCATCGAGGGCGGACGCTCGAACCTGACGTACCTGGTCGGGGACGGGACGACCCAGTGGGTGGTGCGGCGGCCCCCGCTCGGCCACGTCCTGGCCACCGCGCACGACATGAAGCGCGAGCACCGGGTCATCGCCGCCCTGCACCCCACCGACGTGCCGGTGCCCGAGCCGATCCTGCTGTGCGAGGACGACACCGTGCTCGGCGCGCCCTTCTATGTCATGGAGTTCGTCGACGGCACGCCGTACCGGACCGCCGATCAGCTCGAACCGCTGGGCCCGGAGCGGACCCGCGCGGCCGTGCTCGGACTCGTCGACACCCTCGTCGACCTGCACGCGGTGGACCCGGCGAAGGTCGGCCTCGGCGACTTCGGCCGCCCCGAGGGCTTCCTGGAGCGCCAGCTGCGCCGCTGGGGCAAGCAGCTCGACGCGTCCCGCAACCGCGATCTGCCCGGCATCGACGAGCTGCAGGCCGCGCTCGGCCGCGCCCTGCCGGACTCCCCCGCGCCGACGATCGTGCACGGCGACTACCGCCTCGACAACGTCCTGATGCGGCAGGATCCGGACGGGACGGACCTGATCAAGGCGGTCCTCGACTGGGAGATGTCGACGCTCGGCGATCCCCTGACCGACCTGGGCCTGCTGGTCATGTACAGCACGGACCTCGGTCTGACCGAGTCGCCCGTCTCCACGACCGCGACGGCCCCGGGGCACCCGGACCCGGCCGAGCTGATCGAGCGGTACGCCGCGCGCTCGGGGCGCGACGTCTCCGCGATCGCCTGGTACACGGCGTTCGCCTGGTTCAAGCTCGCCGTGATCCTGGAGGGCATCCACTACCGGTACACGCTCGGCCAGACGGTCGGCGCCGGCTTCGACCGGATCGGCGAGCTCGTCCCGGTCTTCATCGAGCACGGCCTGTCCACGCTCAAGGCTCCCCAGGAAGGCTGACCGCACCATGGACTTCGCATTCGACGCCCGGACCGAGGAACTGCGCGAGCGGCTCCTCGCCTTCATGGACGAGCACGTGTACCCGGCCGAGGCCGTCGCCGCCGAGCAGCGCGCCGCGCTCGACTCGCCGTGGCAGACGCCCGCCGTGGTCGGGGACCTCAAGGCCGAGGCCCGCCGCCAGGGCCTGTGGAATCTGTTCCTGCCCGACGCCGAGCACGGCGCGGGTCTGACCAACCTCCAGTACGCGCCGCTGGCCGAGATCACCGGCTGCTCCCCGCAGCTCGCGCCGACCGCGCTGAACTGCGCCGCCCCGGACACCGGGAACATGGAGGTGCTGGCCCAGTTCGGCACCGAGGCCCAGCAGAAGCAGTGGCTGGAGCCGCTGCTCGCCGGGGAGATCCGCTCGGCGTTCGCGATGACGGAGCCGGAGGTCGCCTCCTCCGACGCCACGAACATCACGACGCACATCGAGCGCGACGGCGACGACTACGTCATCACGGGCCGCAAGTTCTACATCTCCGGTGCCATGAACCCGGACTGCAAGATCTTCATCGTGATGGGCAAGACGGACCCGGACGGGCCCGACATCCGGCGCCAGCAGTCCATGGTCCTCGTCCCCCGCGACACCCCGGGTGTCGAGGTGCGGCGGGCCATGACGGTCTACGGCTTCGAGGACCACTGGCACGGCGGCCACGCCGAGGTCGTCTTCGACCACGCGCGCGTGCCCGTCTCGAACCTGATCGGCGAGGAGGGCGGCGGCTTCGGTATCGCCCAGGCGCGGCTCGGTCCGGGCCGCATCCACCACTGCATGCGGCTGATCGGCATGGCCGAGCGGGCCATCGAGCTGATGTGCCGCCGGGCCGTGGGCCGCACCGCGTTCGGCAAGCCGCTGGCTCAGCAGGGCGTGGTGCAGGAGTGGATCGCGGACGCGCGGGTCACCGTGGAGCAGCTGCGGCTCCTCGTCCTGAAGACGGCCTGGCTCATGGACACGGTGGGCAACAAGGGGGCCCACACCGAGATCCAGTCCATCAAGATCGCGACGCCGCGGGCGGTGGTCGACATCATCGACAAGGCGGTGCAGTTGCACGGGGCGGGGGGTGTCTCCCAGGACTATCCGCTCGCGGAGCTGTGGGCCGGAGCGCGTACGCTCCGCTTGGCCGACGGGCCCGACGAGGTCCACCAGCGATCGCTGGCGCGGCGGGAACTGAAGCGGTACGTCTAGGCTCGCCGCCGGGTGCGGGCCCGGTGGGGCTTCTCGCGCAGTTCCCCGCGCCCCTGGAGATGCGCACTTCGTGCGCGATCTCCATCGGGGCGGTCCCTCATCGGGGAAATGCGGCGCGAAGCGTCTGCATTTCAGGGGCGCGGGGAACTGCGCGACCAGCCCCCACCGGGCCCGCAGACGCGCACGAACCCTCAGTACCCCCACCCCCCGCGTGATCCATCAGCGCCAGCCTGCGCACGAACTGGACCTGGCGTTCCTCGCACCGGACGCGCGCCGGCTGCCGGACGGGATCGCCTCGTTCGGCGCCTGGCAGGAGGACCTGGTCATGATCACGGCGCCGGGCCATCCGCCGGCCTCGGCGGGGCGCACGCTCATCAAGGATCTGGCGGCGCACTGCGGTCTGGAGCGCCGCATCACGTGCGACGTGACCCAGATCGGGCTGCTCGTGGATCTCGTGCGGGCCGGGATCGGGGTCGCCATCGTGCCGCGCCGGATCGGGGAAGCCGCGGGGCTGCCCTGCGTGGCGATCCGGCAGCCGGAGCCTGGCCGCACGGTGGTGCTCGCGGGGCGGGCGCCCCGGCCGCGCAATCCGGCGGCCGAGGCGCTGCTCGACCGTCTTACGGGCGCAGCGCCCGCAGGAGCAGCTCGGCCAGCTGGTCGGCGAGTTCCTGCGGGGTGAGGGGGCCGTCGGGCCGGTACCAGGTCGACAGGTGGTGGACCGAGCCGAAGTGGTAGTCGACCACGAGGTCGGCCGGGGTCTCGGTGGAGAAGACTCCGGCCTTCTGGCCCTCTTCGATCAGGGCCCGGAACCGCTCGTGGTAGCGGCGCCGCTCGGCCCGTACCTGCTTGTTCTTCTCGGGGCTGAGGTGGTGCATGGAGCGGAAGAAGATCGCCGCGTCGTCGAGGTTCTCGATGGTCGTGACGACCACGTCGGCGGCCGCGGCGCGCAGCCGCTCCTCGACCGGCTGGTCCCGGTCGGCGAAGGCGTCGAGCCGCTCCTGCTGGAGCCGCAGCACGCGCGCGTACACCTCGTGCAGCAGGTCGTCCTTGGAACCGAAGTAGTGGTAGAGGGCGCCCTTGGTGACGCCCGCCGCCTCGACGATCTCCTGCACGGAGGTCCGGTCGTAGCCGCGCTCGGCGAACAGCCGGGTGGCGGCCGCCAGGAGTCGCTGCGGAACCGGCGTCCCGTCGCCGTCCGTCGCCGCCTTGGCCACTGCCGCCACCTGCCTTCACTGTATGTCTCGTGCTGCTTCGGTCACTCGGGTCCTGCGCGGGTCACGCGTCCGCTGAACGCAGTTCCCGCCGGAGGATCTTCCCACTTGCCGTCTTGGGAAGCTCGCGCAGGACCTCCACCTCGCGCGGGTACTTGTAGGCGGCGAGCCGTTCCTTGCAGTACGCGGACAGCTCGTCCGGGGTCGCGTCGGCGCCGGGACGCAGGCTCACGTACGCCTTGACGGTCTCGCCGCGGTAGGCGTCGGGGACGCCGACGACGGCGGCCTCGCGGACGGCGGGGTGGGTGTAGAGGACGTCCTCGACCTCGCGCGGCCAGACCTTGAAGCCGGACGCGTTGATCATGTCCTTCTTGCGGTCGACGACGTAGAGCCAGCCGTTCGCGTCCATGAAGCCGATGTCGCCGGTGCGCAGTTCGCCGTCGGGGAAGGCCTCGGCGGTGGCGTCGGGGCGGCGCCAGTAGCCGGGCACGACCTGGGGGCCGCGCACCGCGATCTCGCCCTGCTCGCCGAAGGGCACGTCGGCGCCCTGGTCGTCGATGATGCGGACGACCGCGTCGGGCCCGGGCACGCCGACGGCGAGGGTGCCGGAGACGGGGTCGACGGGGGCCTCGACGCCGGGCGGCACGGTGGCGCAGGGGGCGGTGCACTCGGTGAGGCCGTAGCCGTTGTGGATGTAAGGGCCGAACGCGGCGCGGAACTTCTCGACGAGCGCGGGCGGCACGGGCGCGCCGCCCGAGGAGATCGAGTCGAAGGACGCGAAGTGCTCGCGGGTGGCCTGGGGCTGGGCGCCGAGCGCCATGAAGGCGGTGGACGGGCCGACGGTGTAGGCGGGCTTGTGCTCGGCGAACGCGTCGAGGACGACGCCGGGTTCGAAGCGGTAGGCGAGGGCGAGGGTGCCCGCGTTGGCGACGCAGGCGACGAGTTCGCAGACCATGCCGGTGATGTGGAACAGGGGCGCGAGCGCGAAGTAGGTGGCGCCTTCGGCGACGCCGAGTCCGGTGCGCTGGCGTTCCGCGTTGTAGGTGATGTTGCCGTGCAGGTTGGTGGCGCCCTTGGGGGTGCCGCTGGTGCCGGAGGTGTAGCTGATCAGCGCGATGTCGTCGGCGGTGAGTTCGCGGTCCGCGGGCGCGGTGTGGCCGGCGCGGGCGACGGTCAGCAGGTCGTCGGCGCCGGCGGGCGCCGGGGTGACGCGCTCGAAGGACAGGACGCGGGTGTCGTCGCGGCTCTGGAGGTCGAGTTCGCAGGCGGTCAGGGCGATGCGTACGGGCGAGTCGGCGGCGGTGTCGCGCAGGTACGCCTCCCAGGCGCGGTCCGCGCAGACGAGGGCGGTGACCTCGGCGTCGTGCAGGACGTGGGCGACCTCGCCCGCCTTGTACATCGGGTTGACCGGGACGACGACGGCGCCGGCCTTGAAGGCGCCGAGCAGGGCGAGCACGAAGTGCGGCGAGTTCTGCAGCATGATCGCGACGCGGTCGCCGCGCTCCAGGCCCCGGGCGGCGAGGTGTCCGGCGACGGAGTCGGAGAGGGCGTCGACCTCGGCGTAGCTGAGGCGGCCGTCGAAGTAGGCGAGGGCGGGGTGGTCGGGGGCGCGGCGCACGGCGTCGGCGAAGGCGTGGACGACGGTGGCGGGCGGGGTGACGGGGGCCTTCTGGGCCTCGCTGAGGACGGCGAGCCAGGGGCGCGCGGCGTAGATCGACTCGGTCACCGGCCGGCCTCCCACTTCTGCTGGATGTGGTTCATGGTGGCGAGCCAGCGGTCGGGGTCGGCGGCGCGACCCGCGTAGTACCCGGCGACCTCGGGGTGCGGCAGGATCAGGAAACGGTCCTCGGCCATGCCCGCGAACAGGGCGTCGGCGACGTCCTCCGGTTCGATGGCGGTGGGCGCGAGGACGAGGTCCCCGGCGGATCCGGCCTCGGTGAGCATGTCGGTGCGCACGCCCTGCGGGCAGATGGCGTGCACCTTGACGCCGCGGTGCCGGTAGGTGAGCGAGAGCCATTCGGCGAAGGCGTACGCGCCGTGCTTGGTGACGCTGTACGGGGCGGCGCCGATCATGGTGAGCAGGCCGGCGGCGGAGACGGTGGAGACGAAGCGGCCGCTGCCGCGCTCCAGCCAGTCCGGGAGCAGGGCCTGCGCGGCGCGCACGTGGGCCATCACGTTGACGTCCCAGGCGGCGGCCCACACCGCGGGGTCCGCGGCCTCGGTGCCGCCGGAGGACAGGCCCGCGTTGGCGCACCAGACGTCGACGGGGCCGCCGAGGGCGTCCCGGGCGTCGTCGACGATCGCGGAGGCGTCGCCGGGGACGGCGGTCGCGCCGATCTCCTCGGCGACCGCGGCGGCCTTGCCGGCGTCGAGGTCGTTGACGACGACGCGGGCGCCGGCGGCGGCGAAGCGGCGGGCGAGGGCGGCGCCGATACCGCCGCCCGCGCCCGTGACGACGACTGACTGGCCCTGCGGACTCTCCACCATCGGTCTCCTTCGGCACGCCGTGACTCAGGTTGCCTCAGCACACTAACCAGTCGGTATGTCGTGGGGAAAGGGGGCGCGGGACACGGATGCGCGCAAGATCCGTTCCCCGGACGGGGTCCGGGGGCTAGCGTGCGGCGAGAGGACCAGACCAGTTCCGGCGATCACGGAGGTGCACGGATGAACGTGTCGAGACGGGTGCTGCTCGCGGCGGGCGCGGGGGTGGCCGGCGCGCTGGGTGCGGGGAGCGGCACGGCGGGCGCCGCGACGGTGGACGGGCAGGGGCGCGGGCCGGGCCTGCGCACCGGTTTCGAGCGGCTCGCGGCCGACGGCTACGGGCTGCTGTCCGGCCAGAAGGTCGGCGTCGTCACCAACCCCACGGGCGTGACCCGGGACGTGCGGCACATCGTGGACGTCATGCACGAGGACGACCGCGTGGACCTGAAGGCCGTGTTCGGCCCCGAGCACGGCTTCCGCGGGACGGCGCAGGCGGGCGGCTCGGAGGGGCGCTACGACGACCCGGCGACCGGACTGCCGGTCTACGACACGTACTTGAAGAGCGGTCAGGCGCTCGCCGACATCTTCACGGCGTCCGGCGTCGACACGGTCGTCTTCGACATCCAGGACGTGGGCGCCCGCTTCTACACGTACATCTGGACGCTGTACGACTGCATGGAGGCGGCGCGGCTCGCCGGCAAGCGGTTCGCCGTCCTGGACCGGCCGAACCCGGTGACCGGCCGCGAGGCGTACGGGCCGGTCCTGCACAAGGAGTTCGCGACGTTCGTGGGCCGCCGCGAGATCGCGCAGGCGCACGGCATGACGGTCACGGAGCTGGCGCGGCTGTTCAACGGCGAGTACCTGGACAAGCCGGTCGAGCTGGCCACGGTGACGATGACCGGCTGGAAGCGCCGCGACTTCTACGACGCCTCGGGTCTGCCCTGGGTGCCGCCGAGCCCGAACATGCCGACCGCGGACACGGCCCTGGTCTACTCGGGCACCTGCCTGTTCGAGGGCACGAACCTCTCCGAGGGGCGCGGCACGACCCGCCCCTTCGAACTCCTCGGCGCCGAGGGCGTCGACGCGCGCTGGGCCGCCGCGGCGAACGAACTCGCGCTGCCCGGCGTGCACTTCAGGGAGGCGTACTTCGCGCCGACGTTCTCCAAGTTCCAGGGAAAGACCGTGGGCGGCGTGCAGATCCACGTCGACGACCGCGAGGCCTTCGATCCGGTCCGCACCGGGATCGCGCTCCTCGTCACCGCCAAGTCCGTCTGGAGCGGCTTCGCCTGGCGCTCCGACAACTGGATCGACAAGCTCACCGGCTCGACCCAGGTCCGCACGATGATCGACAAGGGCGCGACGACCGACGAGGTCGTCCAGGGCTGGCACGCCGAACTGGAGACGTTCCGCGCGGTGCGCCGTCAGTACCTGACCTACAAGTAGGCACCCCGGCAGGAACCCGGGAGGCATCTCAATCCCCGAGACCCCACGTCTCGGGGATTGACTGCATACTGCACCGACCGCGACAGTGCAGCCGTGCTCAAAGACGACCCCACCAGGGAAGAACCAGCCCAGGACGACACCACCGCACCCCCCGAACCGGAGCGCCTGCGACGCGTGGCGGTCGCCAGCTTCATCGGCACGGCCATCGAGTTCTACGACTTCTACGTCTACGGAACCGCCGCCGCCCTCGTCCTGAACGAGGCGTTCTTCCCCAACCTGTCCCCCCTCAACGCCACCTTGGCCTCGTTCTCGACGTACGCCGTCGCGTTCGCGGCCCGCCCGATCGGCTCGCTGGTCTTCGGTCACTTCGGCGACCGGATCGGCCGCAAGTCGGTCCTCGTGGCCTCGCTGCTGCTGATGGGCCTGTCGACGGCGTGCGTCGGCCTGCTGCCCGGCTACGCCACGCTCGGCGTGTGGGCCCCGCTGCT
Source organism: Streptomyces sp. NPDC025806 (assembly GCF_055558275.1). NCBI lineage: Bacteria > Bacillati > Actinomycetota > Actinomycetes > Kitasatosporales > Streptomycetaceae > Streptomyces > Streptomyces sp. NPDC025806. The sequence continues at coordinate 26,058 of NZ_JBVHMU010000018.1, forward strand.
GCTCGTGCTGCTGCGCTTCCTCCAGGGTGTCGGCCTCGGCGGCGAGTGGGGCGGGGCGGCGCTGCTCGCGGTGGAGCACGCGCCGCGCGGACGGCGCGGCCTGTTCGCCGCGTTCCCCCAACTCGGCCCGTCCGTCGGGTTCTTCGCGGCGACCGGCATCTTCTGGCTGCTCTCCGCCTCCCTCTCCGACGACGCGTTCCAGGCCTGGGGCTGGCGGATCCCGTTCCTGCTCTCCTTCCTCCTGGTCGCCGTCGGCCTGTTCGTCCGGCTGAGGATCAGCGAGACGCCCGTGTTCGCCAAGGTGATGGCGGATCAGGAGGCCAGCAGGGCACCGGCCCTGGAGGTGTTCAAGCGGCACCCGAAGGAGATCCTGCTCGGCGCGGGCGGCATGGTCGTCGCGTACGGCCTCTTCTACACCGCCACCACCTACTGCCTGGCCTACGGGACGAAGACGCTGGGCGTGCCGCGCGGCACGATGCTCGCGGTGTCGCTCGTGGCCTGCCTCTTCCTGGCGGCCGGCACCTGGCTCGCGGCGACGCGCTCGGACGCGGGCGGGCGGCGCCGCACGGTGCTCGCCGGCTCGGGCCTCGCGATCGTGTGGGGGCCGGTCCTGTTCCTGCTGATGGACACCGAGCAGCCGGTCCTGATCGCGCTGGCGCTCGGCGGCGCCCTGTTCTGCATGGGTGTGGTCTACGGCCCGATGGGCGCGTACCTGCCGGAGCTGTTCTCGGTCCGGGTGCGCTACTCGGGCGCCTCGTTCGCGTACAACCTGGGCGGTGTGCTGGGCGGCGCCGTCGCGCCGCTGGTGGCGACGCGGCTCCAGGGCTCGTTCGGCTCGTCGTCGGTGGGCTGGTACGTGAGCGCGATGGCCGTGGTCTCCTTCCTGTGCGTGCTCGCGCTGCCGGAGACCCGGGAGCGCGAACTCGGCTGAGGACGCCACGGGAACGGGAAAGCGGCCGGGCGGATGCCCGGCCGCTTCGTCGTCCCGTGCCGCGGTCAGTTCACCGGTGCGCCGGGAACTCGACGACCTGCTGGTACGTGGGCCGGTTCTGCCACTGCATCGAGCGGTGGGAGATCCCGCCGACGGCGCGGTGCACGATGGTGTCCGCGCACCACTGGTCCCCGGCCTTGCAGGTGTCGTCCCCGGGATAGACCTCGGTGGCGGGCTTCGCGACCGCCGTGGCGAGCGAGGCGAGGAGTGCGTCACGGCAGGACGAGAGGTCGCCGGCGCCGCAGTACTTCTTGCCCAGCGCGCCCTTCACGGGCTCACCGAGGACCGCGCGCAGGTCCTTGTCGACGTAGCCCCACCAGCCGTACTGGAACGCGGATCCGGCGTGCGAGCCGGTCGGGCCGTGACCGGCCGACGGGGCCTCGTCGACGGCGAGCTGACCGGTGAGCGCCTGGTAGAGGTCGCCGCCGAGTCCGGGCGCGAACTCGGCCTTCACGAGGAGCGGCCACCACGCGTCCATGATCCGTACGGCGTCCGGGTGGGCGTACGCCTTGGACCCGGCGGAGGTCTGGTTGCGCTGCGCCCCGCCCTTGCGCCAGGCCTCCAGCTGCTGCACGGCCCGGGACAGCGCCGGGTCGGTGATCGGCTTGCTGCGCAGCACCTTGAGGAGTTCGGGCAGGACCTGCTCTCCGCGCAGGTCGGTGACGGCCGCCTCCTCCATCGCCTGGGTGAGGGAGGCGCGGGTGACGCCGCCCTCGGCGGTGAGCTTCTTCACCCGGCCGTCGAGGAGGTCGGCGCGGTGGACGGCGCCGAGGCTGAAGTTGGCGGCGCCGAAGCCCTTGGCCTGCTTGTTGTTCCAGGAGATGTAGTAGTCCTGGTTCACCGAGTGCGGGTGCTCGGCGGGCGGGGCGTAGGCGGCCGTGTTGTCGGCCGGGTCGAAGTCCCGCCACTCGTAGGCCCGTTCCGCCTTCACGGGCAGCGACATGTCGACGTCCTCGGCGCGCACCGGGTTGGCGCCGCTGTTGTAGTACGCGATGTCCCGGGAGTCGGCGTAGAACCAGTTGAAGGCGTAGCTGATGTGCTGGGCCGCCTTCTGGAAGGACGCGGCGTCCTTGACGTAGGACGGGTCGTTCAGCATCTGGAAGCCGATGATCGAGTCGGCCTCGTGACGGTAGGTGGAGCGCAGCGCGGTGTAGGCGACGGGCTTGCCGTCGACGGTGGCGCGGTGCGTGACGACGCCGTACTTCGTGCGGAAGACCTGCATCCGGTAGCTGCCGGCCGCGGTGGAGTCGGCGACGGTCGGCTTCCAGGCGTTCTTCCGCTCCAGCTTCTCCATCGGGGTGCAGGTGCCCCGGTAGACGTAGGAGGTCGAGCCCTTGGTGGGCGCCGAGCCGTCGAGCTCGCACAGGGGCACCGCGTAGGTGTCGGTGATGTCCTGTCCGGCGGAGGTCGCGGACCAGGCGTAATCCTGGCCGCGGCCCAGCTGGATGTACATGCCGACGCCGGCGAAGGAGACGCCGCGGGCGCTGATACCGGGGCCCTGGAGCTCCTGCATCATCAGCAACTGGGGCGCGAAGTAGCCGGTCTGCGGGCCGAACACGGCGACCGGGTTTCCGGACGCGGTGTGCTTCCCGGAGACGAGGAGGGCGTTCGACATGCCCTTCTTGGAGGCCGAGTCGCGGAACATGCCCTCGGGGAGCACGCCGTCGTCGTACAGGCCCTGGAGGGGCTTGAGGCGGGCCGGGGCCTTCACCGGGTCACGGGTGACGGTGCCGGACCGCGCGGCGGTGGCGGCCGAGCCGGTGCGGTCGTGCACGAGGGGCTCGCGGTCGACGGATCCGGGGTCCGGCAGGGCCTGGCCGCGCGCCTTCGCGGGCTTGGCCCCGTAGGGGAAGCGGGTGCCGTCGTGGATGGTGGTGACGGTCTCCGGGTCGTCGCGCCCGCGGAAGGACTCCCAGACCTGGGTGCCCTTCTCGACGCCGTACTTCTGCTGGGCGGCGAGCAGCGAGAGGGCCGCGTCGACCTCTCCCCCGCCGCCGTTGCCGAACAGTCCGCCGACGACGGAGGCCAGGGCGATCATGTCGGTCACCTTGAACGGCTGGATCTCGCCGGCGTTGGTGATCGCGTCGATCTTGCCGGTGAGCACGTACTCGCCGGGGAAGTAGCGGCCCTTCTTGGCCCGGTCGCGGTAGTCGTTGAGCCCGTCGATGTAGGCCTGGGCGTCCTCCATGGCCTGCTTCCCGCGCGCGCCGCCCTTCGTCCTGATGAAGTCGACCTGCTTCTGGAGATCGTCCTCGGTGTAGGGGGCCTGCGGCCAGAACTCCTGCTCGAGTCCCTGGTTCGCGAGGGCGCCGCCCGCGAACGAGGTCAGCTCGCCGCGGCCGATGTGGCGGAACAGGTCGATGAGCCAGAGGCGGTCCTGACCTGCGGCGTAGCCAGCGCCGAACTCTGTTCCGTAGCGCGAGGAACCTTTGATGTGGGGTACGCCGTTCTTCTTGTCACGGGTGATGGTCACGTCCTCCCGGGGACGGGTGACCGAACCGACCTGACCATTCGGGACCCCGAAGGAGGAGTCGTTGAAGAACTGGGAGAGCGTGTCGTCCGTGAGCGACGGATATCCGGACGACAGCGCGTCGTAGGGACCGAGCTGATCGTCGGCGTGCGCGGGCTGGGTTCCGAACAGCTTGTTGCCGAGGATCTCGACGAGCGTCGCGCTGCCGTTCACCCCGGGCGGCAGGATGTCCGCGCACTGGCCCGCGCAGTAGTCGGCCGCGGGGGCGGGTTCGTCCGCGGCGGCCGTCGCGTGCGGGGACAGGAGCCCCGCGGTGAGCACGAGCGCCGCGGCGGCCGTAAGTCTCCGCAGGGGGCCACGGGCCCTCCTGCGCGGGGTGGTGCGTGGGGTGCGTCCTCGCATGCCTGGTCCTCCCGACGATGGTGAGCCGGAAGTTACCGGCGGTAGACCGACCGAAGAAGATGAACATGCGTCACGTTTTCAGGATCACCACAGGGATCACAGAGAGACTCCCCAGACCCACGAGGTGCCGCTGATGGCATCCATCCGGAATCGGATGGATACCGGCGCCCCGAGGAGGGATCCGAATCGCGTGTCGATACGTCTACTCGGCAACGTCGCTTCATGGCTGCGGCGACGCCGACGTACGTGTGACGGAGGTGCAGGGCGATGGCCGGATTCCGGAGTCTGGCAAGACAGGTGCGCGACGCGCGCAACGATCTGGCACTGCGGCGGTACTCACTGCGCAAGTGCCTGGAGAGGTTCGCTCCTTACGGACACCGGGCGACCTGGGACCATCTGTGCTCCCGGGCCGGCTTCGGCCCCGAGGACCGCTCCCCCGACCCGGCCCGCCTGGTCGCGGCCCTGGAGGAGCTGGAGGAGGCGCGGGCCGTGTGGCTCGCGTACGAGGACGACTTCGCCGAGCGGCGGCGCAAGGAGAAGCACGACGGGCTGCGCCGGCCGGGCAGCACGGACGACTGGCACCGGCTGACCTGGGGCGGCTTCGGGGTCGCCTGGTGCGACGACCCGGCCGTCCACCCGGACCAGCCGCTGGCCGACGTGCTGCGCCGGCTGATCGCCGCGCTGGAGCGCGAGCCGGGCCGTGCCTGCCCGGTCTGCGCGGACGACGGCCTGGTCTGGAAGCACGACCTGGCGCACGAGCCGTCCTCGGGACCGGTGTGCACACACTGCGGCATCGTCGTCCCGCGCCCGGTGCTCACCCCGGCAGCCCTCGCGGAGGCCCGGCGCTCCCGGATGCTCGTCTCCGCGTAGGACCGTTCTGCCGCACGGCGCGGCGGGGGTGCGGCCCGGTCGAGGCGCACCCCCGGATTCGACGGCTCCGGGCGGGAGTTCAGCCCGGGATGTGTTCGAGGCGCTGCCGGTCGAGCAGGTACTTCGGCAGGTACGGCTGGTCCCTGTCCAGCGGGAAGTCCATGTCGTGGGCGAGGCAGGCGAGGGCGAGCGGGCCGAGGGCCACGCGCGCGCCGGGCGCCGCCGAGTCGCCCCAGTACCGGGCGTGATGGCCGAGCGCCTCGGCGAGCGCCGTGCCGAAGGCCTCGTGGTCCTGGGTGAGCAGCCGGTGGAACAGGGCGACGGGCTGGTAGTCGACGAGGTCCAGGAAGTCCTTCGGCGTGCGCGTCGACGCCTCGGGGTGCGAGGTCTCCATCGTCGTGACGAGCTTGGTGACGACATCGTCCGTGGGGCGGCGCAGCCAGTGGCTCTGGAGCGTGTCGATCCAGTGCAGGACGTAGTCGTCGACGGGCCCGGCGGCGCGCAGCGTGTCGAGCGGCACCTCGCACAGCCGCGTGGTGCGGTCCCGTTCGCGGGTGACGAGGGTCAGGTAGAAGGCGTCGAGCCAGGCGCGGGCGTCGCCGCGGACCTCGGTGCCGGTGGCGGGGACGGTGTGCTCGGTGTCGCCGAGCATCAGGGTCACGGCCTTGGTCTCGGTGAACAGGGCGGTGCCCAGCTGGAGTGCGGCGACCCACGCGTCCCAGGTCTCGACGCGGTCGGCGTCGGGATCGGCCTCGGCGCTCGCCTGCGCGAGGAGCACCGCGTCGGTGAACGCGTCGGGCAGTCCGTCCGGTGCGGCGTCGAGCGCGTCGACCGAGGCGGCGAGCGACGCGGTGAGGGCGGTCACCTCGACGGGGCGGGCCGTGCCGACGAGCCGTCCGGCGCGGTCCAGGCCGCGCAGCAGCCGCAGGATGTCGACGAGTTCGGCCGGGGGCCGCTGGCTGATGGTCTGGCGCTCGTCGTCGATGACGGTGAGCGAGGTGAGCCGGCCCTCGTGCCACCAGTACACACGCGGCGACAGCGAGCCGGGCCCCTCGTCGTGGGCGCGGACGGCGTACGTGGCCAGGTCGTTGACGGCGTCGACGGCGCTGCCGTCGGTGATCGGGTGGAAGGCGAGCAGGTGCCGGGTGGGCACGACGACGAGGGCGCCCGCGCCGGGCAGCCGCTTCCCGGTGACCTCGGCGGCGAGCTCGGGCAGCAGCAGCGCCTTGCTCGCGACGAACACGGAGTCCCCGTACACGGAGTGCAGGACGGGGTGCCCGTCGAGCCGCACCTCCTCGTGGCGGAACGGCTCGCGCGACAGGTTGCGGCCCGCGGCCTCCCACAGCGCATCGGGGTCGCCGGCCCGCGCCACGTCCTGGTCGTTCAGCAGCCGCACGGTGGTCGGGGCGTCGAGGGCGAGCGCGAGGTTCAGGCCGGGTGCCACGGCGCGCAGGTAGCTGAACTGCCCGGCTCCGTCGGCGGGTACGGCGCCGGGCGCCACGAGTCGCATGCGGGTGCCGGCGAGCAGTTCCTCGGCGCTCTCGCCGCCCTGCGACGCCTCGGCGAGCTGCGCGAACTGCTGCTCGACCAGCTCGGGCCAGGCCTCCTCGGGCGTGACGCGGCAGCGCTGCGCCAGGTTCGTCAGCGGGTGGCGGTGTCCGGCGATCGCCGCGGTGTCCCCTTCGAAGGCGGGCGGCGTCCCGTGCCGCCGCTCCAGGGCAGCGGCGACGAGGCCGCGCAGGCGGTCGGCCTGCGCGGTGGTGAGCACGGGCAGATGAGCGTCAGGCGTGTCGTGTGGTGTCACGGGTCGACTCTACGAGGCGCGCCTCCAGCGCGTCGGCGTCGGCGAGGAACCAGAGTTGACGCCCCCGGTTGGACTCGCGCACGAAGTCGCGCAGCGCGGTGCTCACGGCGGTCCGCTCCTCGATGTCGCCGAGAACGGCGAGCCCCACGCGATAGTTGGCGAACTTCTGGACGACGTCGCCCGCGACCCGGGTGCGCAGCGTGAAGAACGCGTCGCCGCAGCGGTCGGCGGGGACGGCGACCCACTGGGCGCCGGTGAACATGGCGGGGCCGACGAGGTCGGTGGCGGCCCGCTCGCTGTCCAGCGGCGGCCCGTCGGGGTGGCAGAGAAGCACGGGGACTCCGGCCAGCTCGCGGATCTCGTCGGTCGGTTCGCTCATCGTCGTTCCTCCACCGTCAGGGCACCATGACATCGGTCTGTATCGCCATCTTGAACTCGGCGAGGGCCAACGGTACGGCGATCTTGGTGTCCGACGCGCGGGCGCTGATCTTGAGGCCGACGGGGGTGCCCGGGTGGACGAACATCTGCCAGGTGTACGAGCGGTACTGGCCGCCTCCGGTGGCGGAGATGTCCGTGGTGCCGGTCGAGTCGTAGCCGGTGGACTCGCCGATCGGGTCGCGCACGAAGCGGGCCCGGTACTCGGTGGCGCGGTCGTCGGCCTTCCAGAAGACGAGCGCGGACAGGGTGGCCCATCCGTCGTGGCTCGGCCGGATCAGGCCGGAGTGCGGGTCCGGGTAGTCGGGGTCGCCGGCCGGGTCGTGCATCTTCCAGGGGTCGTAGGACTCCTCGGCCGCCGCGTAGGGGAAGCGCACGAGGTGGTAGCCGTCCTTGTCGTACGTGATCCTCTGGGCGCCCGTCCGGGCCGCGTCGTACTTGAGCGAGCAGATCGCGAGGGGCATGGCCCACCACTCCCTTGTCGTCGGACCGGCGACCGTAACAGGGGGAAATCCCGTCGATCCAGGGGGTTTTCGGTCGGCACAGTCGGCCTCGGAGGGCCGGGTCGCGGTCCTTCGTCCCGCGCACGAGTACGAGGAGCCCCGTGTCATGTCGACGCTGCGCGTCACCGCCGAACCCCTGACCGTCCATCCGCACCCGAACGCCGACGCGCTCGAACTGGCCCAGGTGGGCCTGTACCGGGCCGTCGTCGCCAAGGGCGCCTACCGCACGGGCGAGTGCGCCGTGTATCTGCCGGAGCAGTCGGTGCTGCCGGCGGCGCTGATCGAGGAGCTGGGCCTGACCGGGCGCCTCGCGGGCGGGAACGCGGACCGGGTCAAGGCCGTACGGCTGCGCGGGGAGCTGTCGCAGGGCATCGTGTGCCGGCCGGCGGCGCTCGCGGACGTGGACCTGGCGGCGGCCGCCGCGGCGGGCACGGACTTCGCGGAGCGGCTCGGGGTGACGAAGTGGGTGCCGCCGGTCCCGCCGACGATGAACGGCGACGTGGAGTCCGCGCCCGAGCTGCTGCCGTGGACGGACATCGAGAACATACGCCGCCACCCCGACGTGTTCGCGCCCGGCGAGCCCGTCGTCGTCACCGAGAAGCTGCACGGCACGGCCTGCCTGCTGACGTACTGCGCGGACGACGGCCGGGTGCGGGTCTCCTCGAAGGGGTTCGGCGCGAAATCGCTGGCCCTGACCGAGGATCCGCGCAATCTGTACTGGCGCGCGGTGCGCGGCCACAAGGTCGCCGAGGCGGCGGCCCGGCTCGCCGAGCGGCTCGGGGCCAGCCGCGTCGGGATCTTCGGCGAGGTGTACGGGGAGGGTGTGCAGGACCTGTCGTACGGGGCGGACGGGCGCCGGGACACGCTCGGCTACGCGGCGTTCGACGTGTCCGCCGAGATCGACGGGCAGGTGCGCTGGCTGGACGCCGAGGCCCTGCTGAGCGGTGAACTGCCGCTGGTGCCGCGGTTGTTCGCGGGCCCCTTCGACCTTGATCGGGTCCTGGAGCTGGCCGAGGGCCGGGAGACGGTGTCCGGGCGCGGACTGCACCTGCGGGAGGGCGTCGTGGTGCGCCCGGCGGTCGAGCGGCACAGCCCGGTGACCGGCGGCCGGGCGATCGTCAAGGCGGTCAGCCCGGCGTACCTGACCCGCAAGGGCGGCACCGAGTACGAGTGACGGCCGCACGGGCCGCCCCGCCCGCGCTCAGGAGGCCCGGCGTTCGCCGAGCAGCCGGGAGCCGGTGAGTCGGTCGCCGAACACGTCGTCCGGGTTGGACAGGACGCAGGTGTCCAGGGAGAGGCAGCCGCAGCCGATGCAGTCGGTGAGGTGGTCGCGCAGCCGGTTGAGCTGCTTGAGCCGCTCGTCGAGCTCGGCCCGCCAGGTCTCCGAGAGGCGCGCCCAGTCCTCTTTGGTCGGAGTGCGCTCCTCGGGGAGTTCGGCGAGGGCGTCGCGGATCGTGGCGAGCGGGATGCCGACGCGCTGGGCGGCCCGGATGAACGCGACGCGGCGCAGGGTGTCACGGCAGTAGCGGCGCTGGTTGCCGGAGGTGCGGCGGCTGCTGATCAGGCCCTTGGACTCGTAGAAATGCAGGGCGGACACGGCGGCGCCGCTGCGGGCCGACAGCTGGCCGACGGTGAGCTCATGGATCTTCTCCGGAATCTGAGGCACCCGCCCGAGCCTAGTCCTCGGCCGTGGACGTTGTTAGCATGCCGAGAAGACTGAGCAAGCGCTTAGACATACGGACACGGAGGCCACTGAACATGGCGGAGCCGCGGGTTTTCAAGAGTGTCGACGAGCTGAAGGGCGCCGTGGGCGAGCAGCTCGGGTACAGCGACTGGGCCGAGATCACGCAGGAGCGGATCAACCAGTTCGCGGACGCCACGGGTGACCACCAGTGGATCCACGTCGACCCGGAGCGCGCCAAGGACGGCCCGTTCGGTACGACGATCGCCCACGGGTACCTGACCCTGTCGCTGCTGCCGCTGTTCGGCCCGCAGCTGATCACGGTCGAGGGCATGAAGATGGGCGTCAACTACGGGACGAACAAGGTGCGTTTCCCCGCCCCGGTGCCGGTCGGCTCGCGGCTGCGCGCGAGCGCGACGATCACGAACGTGGAGGACGTGACGGGCGGCGTCCAGGTCTCGGTGGCCTTCAGCGTGGAGCGCGAGGGCGGCGACAAGCCGGTCTGCGTCGCCGAGTCGGTCTCGCGCTACTACCTCTGAACCCGCGGGGCGGCCCTACCGCCGGGCGGCCCCCACCATCCTGAGCACGAGGTCGGCGTAGAGCGCGCCGACCTCGTCGGGGGTGCGCCGCCCCTGCTCGTTGAACCAGCGGGCCACGTCGATGCAGAGCGAGAGGATCGCGACGGTCGTGCCGGACACGTCCGGGACGTCGAACTCGCCGGAGGCCACGCCGTCCGCGATGATCTCGCGCACCGTGGCGTCGCTGCGCCGGCGCAGATCCACGATCTCCGGCCGGTGCTCCTCGCCGAGCGAGTCCAGCTCGTACTGGACGACGCGGGCCGTCATGTGGTGTCCCGCGTGCCAGCGCACGAAGGAGCGGACCGCCTCGGCGAGGCGCTCGGAGGCGGTGCCGTCCGCGTCGGCGGCGGAGCGCAGCACCTCCAGTGCCTTCTCGTGGCCGATGCGGCTGATGCGGAGGAGGAGCTCCTCCTTGGTCTTGTAGTGGATGTAGAGCGCGGCCGGGCTCATGCCGGCGCGGCTCGCGATGTCGCGGGTCGTCGTGGCGTGGTAGCCGCGCTCCGCGAAGGCCTCGACGGCGGCGACCAGGAGTCGCCGCGCCGCGTCCGGGGTGACCTCGTCCCACGGCATCCCGTCCGCGGCCTGGGTGTCGGCCCGCTCGTCGTGCGTCATCGCTGCGCTCGCTCCTCCCGTGGGGTGTGGAGGGCTCACCTTACCTGCCACGGTGAGCGAGCGCTTAGGCCCGGCGGGTCCCGATCAGACGACGGGCTTGAAGGGATCGTGCTCGGCGAGGATCTTGTCGAGGCGGGCCTGGTCGACGCGGCTGACCAGCTGGTCGGCCTCCTGCCGGTCCCTCACGACCTTGGCCAGGGTGAACGCCGAGGTCGTGAGGTACAGGACCGCGATGGCCAGGAAGGCCCGCACCCAGCCGCTCGCGTCGAGGCTGTAGATGCCGATGCCGGTCGCCCCGAGCGCGACGGCGAAGGACGCGACGGCCTGACCGTAGTAGGCGGTGGTGTTGCGCTGCTTGACCGTTGTCTCACTCATGCGGGACAGCATCGGGCGGATGTGGCTGCCGTCACATCCGCTCGGCTACCTAGGTACGTACTCAGAAGGCGGAGACCCCGGTGAGCGCGCGGCCGATGATGAGCTTCTGGATCTGGCTGGTGCCCTCGTACAGGGTCATGACGCGGGCGTCGCGCAGCAGCTTGCCGACCGGGTACTCGTCGATGTAGCCGTAGCCGCCGAAGACCTGGAGGGCGTTGTTGGCGCAGCGCACGGCGGCCTCGGACGCGTAGAGCTTCGCCTTGGAGGCGGCGGTCGCGAAGTCCTGGCCGCGGTCGATGAGATCGGCCACGCGCCAGGTGAGCAGCCGGGCCGCGTCGACGTCGACCGCGATGTCGCTGATCAGTTCCTGCACCAGCTGGTACGAGGCGATGGACTTGCCGAACTGCTCGCGCTCGCCCGCGTATCCGACGGCGGCGTCGAGGGCCGCCTGGGCGATGCCGACGCAGCCGGCGGCCACCGACATGCGGCCCTTGGCGAGCGCGGACATGGCGATCGAGAACCCCTTGCCCTCCTGGCCGAGCAGCGCGGAGGCGGGGACGCGGACGTCCTCCAGGACCAGTTCGGCGGTGGCCTGGCCGCGCAGGCCGAGCTTGCCGTGGATGGTGCGGCGGGTCAGGCCGGGGGTGTCGGTGGGGACGAGGAAGGCGCTGACGCCCTTGTGTCCGGGGGCGTCGGTGGAGCGGGCGAAGAGCAGGACGACGTCGGCCCAGGTGCCGTTCGTGATGAACATCTTGGAGCCGTTGATCACGAAGTCGTCGCCGTCGCGCACGGCCCGCGTCGTCAGGTTCCCCGCGTCGGAGCCGGTGCCGGGCTCGGTGAGGCCGAAGCAGCCGAGGGCCTCGCCCGCGGTGAGCCGGGGCAGCCAGGCCCGCTTCTGCTCCTCGGTACCGTAGGCCTGGAGGGTCTTGGAGACGAGGCCCAGGGAGACCGAGACGATGCCGCGCACCGAGGAGTCACCGCGGCCGAGCTCCTCCGTGACCAGGCAGTACGCGAGGTGGTCGCCGCCCGAGCCGCCGTACTCCTCATCGATGGTCAGGCCCAGGAAGCCGACCTCGCCGAGCTTCTTGACGATGCCGCGGTCGACCTCCTCGGCACGGTCCCAGGCCACGACGTTCGGCGCGATCTCGCGGTCGACGAAATCCTTGGCGAGCCGGCGCACGGCCGCCTGCTCCTCGCTCAGCTCCAGATCCACGGCCCGACTCCCAGGTGTCGCCAGCACCAATAAATTAGCACTGCTAGTTTTTCGCTGTCAGCCCTACTATGTGCCGCATGGCCCGACCGCGCAAGCCCCTGCTGAGCACCGACCGCATCGTCGACGCGGCCCGTGCCCTCGTCGACGCCGAGGGCCTCGCCGCCGTCTCGACCCGCCGGCTCGCCGCCGAGCTCGGGGTGAGCGGCCCGTCGCTCTACAACCACTTCCGCACGAAGGACCAGATCCTCGGGGCCGTCGCCGACTCGGTGAGCGCGCAGGTCGACCTGTCGATGTTCGACCCCGAGGACGAGCGGGACTGGCGGACGGCGCTGCACGACTGGGCAGTCTCCTACCGGGCCGCACTGCGCGAGCACCCGAACATCGTGCCGGTGATGGCGCAGGGCCCCGGCCGCCGTCCGGCCGGACTCCGGCTCGCCGACGCGGTGTTCGGCGCGATGGTCGACGCCGGGTGGCCGCCCGCGCAGGCGACCTCCATCGGCGCGCTGATGCGGTACTTCGTGATGGGCTCGGCGCTCGGCTCGTTCGCGGGCGGCTTCGTCGACGACGAGACGGCGTACGACCCGGCCGACTACCCGCACCTCGGCCAGGCCCATCTGCTCGCCGAGCGGCAGGAACAGGTCGACGAGCGGGCCTTCGAGACGGGGCTCGCGGCGCTGCTCGACGGTCTTGCCGTGCAGTACGCGCAGGTGGCGGCTACCACTCCCTGATATTGCGGCGACGGCCGAACCGTCGTGGGCCCATCCTTGGGTCATGGCTGCTTCCCAGGAACCCGGCGCCCCCCGACTCGCGGCGCTCGCCGCGCTGTTCGCCGACGAGACACGGGCCTCGTGCCTGCTCGCACTGCTCGACGGGCGGGCCTGGACGGCGGGCGAGCTCGCGCGGCACGCGGGCGTCGCCCCGTCCACCGCGAGCGAGCACCTCGGCCGGCTCGTCGCGGGCGGACTGCTCGCCGAGGAGCGTCAGGGCCGGCACCGGTACGTGCGGCTCGCCGACGCGCGGGTCGCCGAGCTGGTCGAGAGCCTCGCCGGGTACGCGGCGCCGGGCGGGGGCTCCCCGCGGGCCCGGTCGCTGCGGGCCGCTTCCGTACGGGACGCGCTGGCGCGCGGGCGGACCTGTTACGACCATCTCGCGGGGCGGCTCGGGGTGTCGGTGACCGAGGCGATGGCCGGGCGCGGGCTGCTGCGGGTCGACTCCGGGTTCGCGCTGACGGAGGCGGGGTTCGGGTGGTTCCGGTCGCTGGGCATCGCACTCGGGGGCGGCCGGCGGCCTCTCGTCCGGGGGTGCCTCGACTGGACCGAGCGGCGGCCTCATCTCGCGGGGGCGGCGGGGGCGGCGCTCTGTTCGCACGTGCTGGAATCCGGCTGGGCCGAGCGCATTGGTTCGGGGCGGGCGGTTCGGCTCACCGCCGCGGGAATCCGCGCCCTCCGCACCGAGATCGGCCTGCCCGCGCCGGAGTGAGGCCCGTTCTTCGTCTGCGGGCCGGTGGGGGCTGATCGCGCAGTTCCCCGCGCCCCTGGAAGGCATGCGGCTTCGCCGCGCCTTCCCCCGATGAAAGGCACCCCGCACCTTGATCGGGGAAATGCGACCCGAAGGGTCTGCATTTCAGGGGCGCGGGGAACTGCGCGACCAGCCCCCACCGGAGCCGCACTCGCCCACGCACCACCCACGAACAAAGGAGCCAGCCCCCCATGAGAACCCTGCGATCCGGGCCGGCGGCAGCCATGGTCACGGTCACCCTGTGGGCCTCCGCCTTCGTCGCCATCCGGAGCGCCGGCGCCCACTACTCCCCCGGCGCCCTCGCCCTGGGCCGGCTCCTGGCGGGCGCCGCCGTGCTGGGAGTCCTCTGCGCGGCCCGCCGAGAGGGCCTGCCCCCGCGGAGCGCCTGGCCGGGGATCGCCGTGTCGGGCGTGCTCTGGTTCGGGGTGTACATGGTCGTCCTCAACTGGGGCGAGCAGCAGGTGGACGCGGGCACGGCGGCGCTCGTCGTGAACATCGGCCCGATCCTCGTCGCGCTGCTCTCCTCCCGGTTCCTGGGCGACCCGCTGCCGCCCCGGCTGCTCGCGGGCATGGCGGTGTCGTTCGCGGGCGCCGTGGCCGTCGGCCTCTCCCTGTCCGGAGAGGGCCGCGCCTCCGTGCTCGGGGTCGGCCTGTGTCTGATCGCGGCGGTCGGCTACGCCTGCGGTGTCGTCGCGCAGAAGCCCGCCCTCGGCCACGCGAGCGCGCTGCAGGTGACGACGTTCGGCTGTCTGATCGGGGCGGTGGCGTGCCTGCCGTTCACCGGGCAGCTGGTGCACGACGCGGCCCGGGCGCCCGCCGAGGCCACGTTCGGGATGCTGTATCTGGGTGTGTTCCCGACCGCGCTGGCGTTCACGACCTGGGCGTACGCGCTGGCCCGGACGACCGCGAGCCGGATGGGCGCGACGACGTACGCGGTGCCCGCTCTCGTGGTGCTGATGTCGTGGGCCGCGCTCGACGAGGTGCCGGGTCCGGTGACGCTCGGCGGCGGCGTGCTGTGCCTGGCCGGCGTGGCGGTGGCGCGTTCTCGTCCCCGGAACGCGGTGAAATCGGCCCCCGCGCCCGCCACATCCCAGAAGTAGCTGTACAGTCCCTCCGCCCGGACTTGGGCAACATGGTCGTCACGCGGGAGCGGCACATGGCAGGCGTGGTGGACGCCGCAATTCACCCCGAATCGGGGCGTAGTTGGACTTCGGATTGCATGCAGTTCGCACTGCGGGTGCTGCGGGGACTGGGTCAGGTGACCTTCGTGCCGCGCGCGCTGACCGGCGCCCTGTTCGTCGTGGCGCTGTTCGCCGCCGGGTGGGAGTACGGGCTGTACGGGCTCGGCGGGGCGGTCGTCGGGACGGGGATCGCCGCCCTGCTCGGGGTGGAGCGGGAGCGGGTCACCCAGGGCCTCGAGGGCTTCAACTCCTGCCTGGTGGGCGTGAGCTGCGCCGTGTTCCTGCGCCCGGAGCGTCCCGCGACCGTGCTGGTCGCGCTGCTCGGGTGCGCCGTCGTGACCGTGGTGACCGCCGCGGCGGGGCGGGCCCTCGACACGTTCGGGCTCCCGGCGCTGACCCTGCCGTTCTGCGCGGTGGCGACCGCGGTGGCGCTGGCCGCGCCCGCGTTCCCCCGGGTGTGGACCGGGGGCGGGCTCGCCGCGCTGCCGGGCCCGGTGGAGTTCGGCGCGAAGGGTCCGGGCCCCGCCGAGCTGGCCCAGGGGTTCCTCGCGGGTTTCGGCCAGATCTTCCTGATGCCGCAGTGGTACGTGGGGGCGTTCGTGTTCGCGGGGCTGCTCGCCGCGGGGCCGCGGGTGGCCGGGGTCGCCGCGCTCGGCAACCTCGTGGGCATGGTGACGGCAGGGCTGCTGGGCACGCCGGCGGCGCAGCTCGCCGAGGGCACGTCCGGGTACAACGCGATCCTGGTGGCGCTCGCGCTCGGCGGGGTGTTCCTGGAGTTCGGGCCGCGGACGCTGATCTACGCGCTGGCGGGGGCCGCCGCCTCGACCGCGTTCGCCCCGGCGCTCGGGGCGCTCACCGCACCGGCCGGCGGGCACGCGCTGACCTGGCCGTTCGTGCTGACGACGCTGGCGTTCCTGGCCGGGGCGCGATCCTTCCCGACGCTGACCGAGCGTGGATCCGGGCCCGCCCCGGCGCAGGCGGACCCGGATCCACGACCGTGAGGTGAGCGGGGGTCAGGAGCGGTCCGCCGCCCGGCCCGCGAGGACCTTGATGGACGCCAGGGCGATCACGGCGAGCCCGATGATGTAGGCCGACACCGCGAGCGAGGTCCCGCTCGCCTCCAGGAGCAGCACCATCACGAACGGGGCCAGGCCGCCGCCGAGCACCGCCGCGATCTGGTAGCCCAGCGAGGCGCCGGTGTAGCGCATCTCGGGCGTGAACAGTTCGGCGAACAGGGCGGCCTGGGGCCCGTACATGATGCTGAGGAAGCAGCTCGTCACGAACGTGCCGACCGCGAGCCAGAGCAGTGAGCCGGTGTCGATCAGCAGGAACATCGGCACCGCCCACACCGCGAGCCCGGCCGCGCCCAGGGCGTAGATGCGGATGCGGCCGATCCGGTCGGACAGGGCCGCCGCCGCGGGGATCAGGACGAGCTGGGTGAGGCTGACACAGAGCGAGACGGTGAGGACGGCCTCGCGCTTCATGCCGAGCTCGCGGGTCGTGTAGTCGAGGACCCCGGTGATCAGGATGTAGAACGTCGCCGTGTTCACGGCGAACGAGCCGCCCGCGAGGAACACGGTGCCGAGGTGCCGGCGCAGCACCGTACGCAGCGGGGACTGCGCCGATGCCTTCGCCTTCTCGCCCTCGGCGAGCTTGCGCTCCGCCTCCTTGAACTCGGGGGTCTCCTCGACCCGGGTGTGGATGTAGAAGGCGAGGGCCAGGACCAGCAGGCCGACCAGGAACGGCACACGCCAGCCCCACGCGGCGAACGCCGCGTCGGAGGTGACGGCGCCCGCGACGAGGAACACCGTGTTGGCGGTGATCACGCCGATGGGCACGCCGAGCTGGACGAGGCTGCCGTACAGTCCGCGCTTGTTCTCGGGAGCGTACTCGGTGGCCATGAGCATGGCGCCGCCCCACTGCGCGCCGACCGCGATGCCCTGCACGACGCGCAGCAGGACCAGCAGGATCGGTGCGGCGACGCCGACGGTGTCGTACGTGGGGAGCAGGCCGATGCAGGTCGTGGAGAGGCCCATCAGCGTCAGGGCGAGGACCAGCATGGGCTTGCGGCCGCGCTTGTCGCCGAAGTGGCCGGCGATGATGCCGCCGATGGGGCGGGCGAGGAAGCCGACGGCGAACGTCGCGAAGGAGGCCAGTACGCCGGCGGTGGGGCTGCCGGAGGGGAAGTACAGGTCGCCGAGGACGAGGGCGGCGGCGATGCCGAAGACGAAGTAGTCGTACCACTCGACGGCGGAGGCGAGGGCGGCCGCCGTGGCGACCCTGCGCCGCTGGCGGTCGCGGCTCTTCTCGTCCGTCGTGGGGTGGGTGGTGCCGGGGCGAGCGGATGGGGCTGAGGCCATGCGGGCACACTCCGGTGGGTGCGGGGACGTTTGCGTTCTGGCGGGCGCCGCGCTTGCCCCGGGAACGTACTGACCGGACGGTATGGCGGTCAACGGGTTGGGCGGCGCCGATATTTTTCGACGCCGCCCGGTCGTACCGTCACGGGGCTCCGCCCCGGACCCCGCTGCTCAATCGCCGCAGGGGCTTGAATCGGTCAGAACACCACCAGCGCCCTGCCTCCCTTGCCCGCCAGCATGGTGTCGAAGGCCGTCGGGATGTCGTCCAGGGTGATGTGCTCCGTCACCAGCGCGCTCAGGTCCAGGCGGCCCGCGCGGACGTGCTCGGCGAGGACGGGCAGGTCCACGGCCGGGTCGCAGTTGCCGTAGACGCAGCCGGACAGGGTGCGGCCCCAGTGGAAGAGCTCCAGGGCGTTGAAGGTGACCTGCTGGTCCTTGCCGCCGATGCCGACGACGACGGTGCGGCCACCGCGCCGCGTCGACTCCCAGGCCGTACGGATGGTCACGGCGCGGCCCACGCACTCCACGGCCACGTCGACACCCTGCTTGCCGGTGAGGGCGCGGATCTCGCGGGCGGTGTGCTCGGAGGCCACGACGTAGTCGGTGGCGCCGGCGCGGCGGGCCAGCTCCTCCTTCTCCGGGGAGACGTCGACGGCGACGATCTTCGCGGCGCCCGCGATGCGCGCCGCCTGGAGCGTGGCGAGGCCGACGCCGCCGACGCCGTAGACCGCGACGGTCTCGCCCTCGCGGACGCGGGCGGCGTGGTGGACGGCACCGTAGCCGGTGAGGACGGCGCAGCCGAGCAGGGCGGCGTCGGTGAGCGGGACGCCGTCGGGGACGGGCAGGACGCAGCGGGCGGCGACGACGGTCTCCTCGGCGAACGCGGCGACGTTCAGACCGGGGTGCAGGTCGCTGCCGTCGGACGACCTCTGCGCGTACACGTCGCCCGCGCCGGTCAGCGCGTCGGCGCAGAGCCAGACCTCCCCGAGCGAGCAGGCGTGGCAGCGCCCGCACGAGGGCGCCCAGTTGAGGACGACGCCGTCGCCGGGGGCGACGTGGGTGACGCCCTCGCCGACGGAGACGACGGTGCCGGCGCCCTCGTGGCCGAGGACGGCGGGGACCGGCACGCGCATCGTGCCGTTGGTCAGGGACAGGTCGGAGTGGCAGACCCCGGCGGCGGCCAGCCTGACACGGACCTGGCCCGGTCCGGGTGCGGGCAGGTCGATGTCGGTGATCTCCAGCGGGGAGCCGACGGCGGGCAGTACAGCGGCGCGGACCATGGGATGTACGGCTCCTGGGGCTAGAACTGGAGGGACTTGGTCTGGAGGTACTCGCCGAGGCCGTGCGGGCCGAGCTCGCGGCCGACACCCGACTGCTTGTAACCGCCGAACGGGGCGAGCGGGTTGAAGCGGCCTCCGTTGATGTCGACCTGGCCGGTGTCCATGCGGCGGGCGAACGCCACGGCCTCCGCCTCGTCGCCGGCCCAGACGGCGCCCGCGAGACCGTAGACGGTGCCGTTGGCGATGCGCAGGGCGTCGTCCTCGTCCTCGTAGCGGACGATCGAGACGACGGGGCCGAAGATCTCCTCCTGGGCGATCGTCATCTCGGGGGTGACGTCGGCGAAGACGGTCGGCTCGACGAAGAAGCCCCGCTCGCGCTCGGTGTCCGGGCCTCCGGCGACGAGGCGCGCGCCCTCGGCGACGCCCTTCTCGATGTAGCCGCGCACGCGGGCCTGCTGCTTGGCGTTGACGAGCGGGCCGATGCGGTCCCCGTACTTGGCGGCGGCCGCCGCGGCGAGCTCGACGGCCTCGTCGTACTGATCGGTGTGGACGAGCATGCGGGTCCAGGCGCTGCACGTCTGGCCGGAGTTGCCCATCACGTTGGCGACGCCGACGCCCACGGCCTTGGCGAGGTCGGCGGAGGGCAGGATCACGTTCGCGGACTTGCCGCCGAGTTCGAGGGCGACGCGCTTGACGGCGGCGCCCGCGGTCGCGCCGATCTGCTTGCCGACGGCGGTGGATCCGGTGAAGGAGACCAGGTCCACGTCCGGGTGCTCGGCGAGCGCCTGGCCCGCGACCGGGCCGAGGCCGGTGACCAGGTTGAACACGCCCGCCGGTACGCCCGCCTCGTGCACCGCCTCCGCGAACAGCTGGGCGGTCAGCGGGGTGTCCTCGGCCGGCTTGAGCACGACCGTGCAGCCCGCGGCGAGCGCCGGGGCGACCTTCGCGACGATCTGGTGCAGCGGGTAGTTCCAGGGGGTGATCGCGCCGACGACACCGATCGGCTCGGCGTACACCGTGGAGTTGCCGATCTTCTCCTCGAAGGCGTACGTGGCGGCGAGCTCGGCGTACGAACCCGCGACCAGGATCGGGACGCCCGCGTGGACCGCCTGCGAGAACGCCAGGGGTGCGCCGAGCTCGGCGGTGACCGTCTCGGCGATCTCCTCCTTGCGGGCCACGAGCACATCGCGCAGGGCGCCGATGCGGGCCGCCCGTTCGGCGGGCGGGGTCGCGGCCCAGCCCGGGAGCGCGGCGCGGGCGGCGCGGACCGCCGTGTCGACGTCCTGCGCGGTGCCTGCCGGTACGTGGCCGATGACCTGCTCGTCGGCCGGATTGACGACCGCGATCGTCTCGCCGCTCGCGGCCTCCCGCCACGCACCGTCGATGTACATCCCCTCGTGGGCCTTCATGGCTCTCCTCCAGTACCGCGTAAGTCGTGCCGGTCGTCCTGCGCCCCAAACTAGCGGTGTTAGTTTTTGGGCGCCAGGGACCGTCCGGAGACCCCTGTCACGCGGTCGGGAATTCTTCGGTGACCGCCGCGACGGGGCGGCGCGCCCTCGGCCCGGCGGAGGGGACGGGCAATCCATCCGTCGCCGCGTTCGAGCGGGCCGATCCGGCCGGACTGCGGGTGCTGCGGTACGAGTTCGACGCGGCACGGGAGCCGGCGGAGGCGGCTGTCGCCGGGGGGCGAGGAGGGCGACGCGTGGTCGCCCTCGTAGGCGCCGGCCCGGGTTCGGATGCGTGACAGTGCGGCCGGGAGGGCCGGATCTCCGCTGGAGCGGTCGGTCGTTGCGGACCGGCAGGGGACCTCTTCGAGGTGCGCACCGCTCGCGCCGCGAGGCCCCCTTCCTCGCCGGGCCGACCGAACTCCTCGCCGGGCCGCGGGAGTCGGCCGTAAGGATCGCTGCCGCGGAGGCCGGGCGGGCGGTCGGGGCCGGGGAGCGGCTCACGGAGGTGGAGGCGCGGGTCGTCGCGGGTGCGGTGCGGCCGGATGGGATCACGGAGTGCGGGGGGGCGCGGGGCGGTTCGGGACGCCGCGCCAGAAAGCTCGCGGCTCCCCGTACTCCCCCGCTTCCCCGTACTCCCCTCCCGATACGGGGAGGGGGACGGGTCAGAGCTTCCGCTCGACGCCGGTGAGATGGGCGAAGACCACGATGTTGGCCGCGTACCCGGTCTTCCGGTCGTAGGCGCCACCGCAGGTGATCAGGCGCAGTTCGGGGCGCCGGGCGGCGCTGTAGACCTCCTGGTCCGGGAAGGCCGCCTTGGCGTACGTACGGACCCGGTCGACCGTGAAGACGGCGACGCGGCCGTCGGCGCGGGCGATCCGGACGGTGTTGCCGGTGTCGAGCGAGTCGAGATCGAGGAAGATCGCCGGGCCGGTGCGGGTGTCGCGGTGACCGACGACGACGGCGGTGCCGCGCTCGCCGGGGGCGACGCCGCCCGTGTACCAGCCGACGAGCCGGGGGTTGTCGACGGGCGGGGCGGCAAGGCTGCCGCCCGGCTTCAGGCCGAGGCCGACGACGGGTGCCTCGATGGTGATCGCGGGGACGGCGAGGGCGGTGGGGCGGGACCGGGCCAGGGGCGCGGGGGGCCGCGCGGGCTCCCCCGGAATCCTGGCCGCCTTCTGGTGCCCGGTCGCGCCGGACGTGTCCCGCGCTCGTGCGGCATTCGCCCCGTGCGCTCCGTTCGCCCCGTCGGTGCCGGACCCGGAAGCCGCGCGGGTGGCGAGGGCCGGGGCCGACGGCTCCTCGCCCCCGGACCACCAGACGACCCCGCCGACCAGCGTCAGGGTGACGGCCACCGTGCGGGCGAGCCTCAGGAGCCGGCGCTGCCGCCGGGTGGTGCGCCCGCGCCGGACGGCCCCGCGCGGACGGGCCGGGGCTCGTCCGCTCGGGGCCGCCGCACGCGGGGGGACCGAACTACGCTGCGCCATCGGCGCGGCGGCGGGAACGGCGGACGAGGATCAGACCCGCGGCGCCCGCGAGGCCCGCGGCGGCGGCGCCCATCGCGACCCCGGAGCCCGAGTCGCCGGCCGGCGCGCTGGTGTCCGCCACGCCGCCGCCACCGGCGCCGACCGGGCCGTGCGGTGGCTTGTGGCCGTGGCCGCCCGGTCCACCGCCGTTCGTTCCGCCGCCGCCCGGACAGTCGACCTGGAAGACCTTGTGCTTGCCCGCGCCCTGCTCGCCCGCGAAGGTCCAGTCGAGCTTGTACATCCCCTCGGGCAGCGAGAGGTTCGCGGTCCGCTTGTGCCCGTTGGCGTCCGTGGTGAGGGCGCCCTGGAGACTCGGCAGGTCGGCCTTGGGCGGCTGCGGGGCGATCGTCCAGGTCACCTTCTGCCCGGCGTCGAAGTTGAAGGCGTCGAGATAGAAGCGGCAGACCTTCGGGTCGTTGCGCTGGTCGAACTCCCCGGTGCTCGAGTCGTGGATCTTCACGTCACCGTTGTCGCCGGGGGCGGCGTACGCGGCGGGGGCGCCGGCGAGGGCGAGGGCGATGACGGAAGCGGACAGCAGGGGGCGGATCACCGAAGCGCTCATGCGTGGTTCCTTTAGTCGTGGATCCCGGATCTGACGGGCCGATAATCCGACTATTGGTACGCAACAGACGCGCCTGGCGGCACCGTGCCGCACCACCCTCCGACTTCCACCCGTCCGGCTCCATCGGGTGCGGGTGCGAATGCCGGTGCTGCCAAGGTGGCTGCCGCGCGCGGCCGTCGCTCGACTCACGCGCCGTCGTGGCTGAGCGCGCAGTTCCCCGCGCCCCTGAAATGCAGACCCTTCGGGTCGCATTTCCCCGATGAGGCGCAGCCTCATTAGGGGCGCGGGGAACTGCGCGACCGGCCACGACGCAGCCGCACCCGCCCCGCGACCGGCCCCGGCACACGCGGCCGCGCCCCCCGCACCCCCAAGCCGGAGGCAAGGAGCAGGAGACCGCCCAGCATCACGAAGGGCGCCGCCGTCCCGGCCACCCCCGCGACGAGCCCCGCGGAGGCCGGCGCCGCGACCTGCCCGAGCCGATTCCCGGTCAGGCGGAGCGCGAGCGCGGTGGAGCGGGCCTCGGGCGGGGCCGCCTGGACGACGGTGGTCATCGACAGCGGCTGGCCGACGCCGAGGCAGAAGCCCAGCAGGACCAGCATCACGCCGAGCGCCCAGACGGGCACGGGCAGCGCGATCCCCGCGCACAGCAGCGCGGCCAGCCCGCACGTGGAAGCGATGAGGACCGCGCGGCCGAGCCAGTCGATGAGCGGGGTCATGACGAGACGGCACGCGATGGTCGCGCCCGCGCGCAGGCTCAGCAGGACGCCGACGACGGACGGGGCGATGCCGCGGTGCTCGCCGACGACGGGCAGGTAGGCGGTGAGGATGTCGGTGGCCGACAGGACGGCGAGGCTGATGAAGATGCCGCCGGGGACGCCGCGGGTGCGCAGGATGCGGTGGACGGGGACCCGGGGCGCGCCGCCCGGTTCGCCCCGGCCCGCCGGCCCGGCAGCCGTGCGGGACTCGATGCGCCACAGGGAGGTGAGGGAGACGGCGCAGACGCCGGCCGAGACCAGCAGGGCGAGCGCGCTGGTGCCGGCCATGTCGGGCCCCCCGATCAGCGCGCCGGCCGCCATGGGGCCGATGAGCTGGCCGAGGGAGGCGCCGATGGTGAAGTGGCCGAAGTTGCGGTCCTGTTCGTCGGGCGCGGACTGCCGGGCCACGATCGACTGGGCGCCGATCACGAAGCAGAGATGTCCGAGGCCCATGACGCCGCTCCAGGCGGCCATGGACGCGAGGGACCCGGCGGTGCCGCTGAGGGCGCAGCCGCCCGCGATGAGCGCGACGCCGAAGGGAAGGAGCGGGGCGCAGCGCCCGTGGTCGGTGCGCCGGCCGAGCGGGACGGCGGCGAACAGCGGGAGCAGGGCGTAGACACCGGCGATGACGCCGACGGCGCGTTCGTCGGCGCCGAGCGCGAGGGCCCGGTAGGAGACGGCGGGCCGCGCCATCGACACCGCCGCCTGCGCGAAGCTGAAGGCGATGACGAGGCGGAGCAGCCACGCGCGTCCCTGACCGGGCCCTGCGGAGCGGTTCATCGGGTCACAGGATCCCGAAGAGGAGGCCGGCGGCGAGGACCACCAGGGCGGTCAGCGCGGCCCATTTCACGGTGAACTTGGTGTGGTCGCCGAACTCGACCTTGGCCATGCCGACGAGGACGTAGACGGCGGGCACCAGCGGACTCGACATGTGCAGCGGCTGGCCGACGAGCGAGGCGCGGGCGATCTCCAGGGAGGAGACGCCGTGCGCGGCGCCCGCCTCGGAGAGGACCGGCAGGATGCCGAAGTAGAAGCCGTCGTTCGACATGAAGTACGTGAACGGGATGGAGAGCACACCGGTGACGAGCGCCATGTGCGGGCCCATCCAGTCGGGGATGCCGCTGACGACCCACTTGGCCATGTGGTCGACCATGCCGGTGCCCTGGAGGACGCCGGTGAAGACGGCGGCGGCGAAGACCATGCCGGCGACGTTGAGGACGTTCTCGGCGTGGGCGCCGATGCGGGCCTTCTGGTCGGGCATGTGCGGGAAGTTCACGGTGAGCGCGAGCGCGGCGCCGAGCAGGAACAGCACCGGGATCGGCAGCCATTCCATGATCATGGCGGTGAGCAGGGTGACCGTGAGCAGCGCGTTGAACCAGTAGAGCTTGGGGCGCAGGGTGGCCCGGTTCGGGTCGAGGCCGGCGAAGGTCTCGCCCTCCTCGTTCTCGTACGAGGGGGCGCTGTGGTCGCCGCCGCCGGTGGCCTTCTTGTCGGAGCCCGCACCGGAACCGGCGCCGACCAGGACCTTCTCGTCGGCGGTCTCGGTGACCGTCTCGGTGACCTCGTCCAGGGAGAGGAAGCCGAGGCGCTTGCGCTCGCGGCGGCCGAGGACGTAGGCGAGGGCGAAGACGGCGACGAGGCCGACCGCGAGGGCCGGGATCATCGGCACGAAGATGTCGCTGGCGTCCAGCTTGAGGGCCGTGGCGGCGCGGGCGGTGGGGCCGCCCCAGGGCAGGGTGTTCATGACGCCGTTGGCGGTGGCCGCGACACCCGTCATCACGACGAGGCTCATCTTCAGGCGCTTGTACAGCGGGTACATCGCCGAGACGGTGATCATGAAGGTGGTGGAGCCGTCGCCGTCGAGGGAGACGATCGCGGCGAGCACGGCCGTACCGACGACGATCCGCACCGGGTCCGCCTTGGCGAACTTCAGGATGGCGCGCACGATCGGGTCGAAGAGGCCGACGTCGATCATGACGCCGAAGTAGACGATGGCGAACATGAGCATCGCCGCGGTGGGCGCCAGGTCGCCGATGCCGGCGATGACGTAGTCGCCGAGATGGGCGCCCTTGCCGACCAGCACACAGAACAGCGCGGGGATGAGCACGAGCGCCGCGATGGGCGACACCTTCTTCATCATGATCAGCACCAGGAAGGTGGCGATCATGACGAATCCGAGGATTGTCAGCATGGAGGAGGTCCCTAACGTTCGCCGTTGAACTGCCGTCTGCAGTGCCGTCCATCGGCCCGGACGGAGAGGCCGGACGGGGGAGGCGGTCAGCGAGACGTTAGGGGCCGTCATATGGGGTTAACAAGATGTTGACGCGTGAGCAATAAGCGCAAAACTCCAGGTCACAGCTTTGCGCGTGGTGTACGGGGGGTGCGCGGGCGGCGCGGGTCGAGGGATTCGGCGAGGTAGGCGTGCAGGAGCAGGCGGACCTCGGCGATGATCCGCTCGTCGCCCGCGGGGTCGATCCGGAAGGCGAGCCGCACGAGGGAGTCGGCGGTCTCGACGGCGACCAGGAACACGCGGCGCAGGTCGTCGTCGGGCTCGCGGTCCAGGTGCGGGGCGATCAGGTCGGTGAAGGTGCCGGCGACCCGGTGGTTGGGGTCGGAGGCCGGGTCGCCGACCGGGATCTGGGTGCCGAAGTCGACGAGCGAGAAGCCGGGCGCGGTGCGCTTCATGGCCACGTACTCGTCGAGGAAGGTGTCCATCGCGGCGCGCCAGTCGCCCTCCGTGATCCGGCCGAGCCGCTCGGTGACCCGCTGCGCGTAGTGCTCCAGGTTGCGCTGGGCGAGGGCGTCGACGAGGGCGCGCTTGTTGCTGAAGAAGCGGTAGACGGACCCGATGGGGACCTCGGCGCGCAGGGCGACGGCCCGCGTGCTCAGCTCCTCGTAGCCGCATTCGTCGAGGAGCCCGGCGCAGGCGTCGAGGATCCTGGTGAGCCGCTCGGCGCTGCGCCGCTGGACGGGGGTGCGGCGCAGGGAACGTGCCGACTGATCGCTGAAGGAAGGCGTCGTGGTCACGGGGTCCATCATGGCCCTTCGGGTACGGGGACCGTCGACTGCCTCCCGATCGGTCCCGGGGCGCGGCCGGTCTCAGGCGATGAGCAGGCCGAGGCCGCCGAGGGTGTACGCGATCATCAGCGCGAACAGGGGGAGCTGGCCGGTGACGGACTTCTCCGGGGGCAGCAGCCGGACGGCACGGTCGTGCGCGGCGACGACGCCGAGGACGTGTCCGGTGACGATGGCGAGGACCTGGAGCGCGGCGAGGCCGCCGGGTCCGAGGGGCGGTTCGGGCGGGACGGGGTGGTCGGCGCCGGCGGCCAGGGCGAGGGTGCGCGGTCCTTCGGTCGCGTAGAGCGTGAAGTAGTGGGCGACGAGGTAGCCGAGGGCGATCGGCACGAGGGCGTGGGCGAACGCGGCGCGGGGCGCCCGGCCCGCGCACAGCGCGTACAGGGCAGCGACGAGGGTGACGGCGCCGAGCAGGCCGAGGGTGGCGGTCGCGGTGGGGCCGAGGGAGGAGGTCTGCAGGCGGGTGATCCAGGACGGGGCGTCCGCGTAGCCGTCGTAGGCGGTGGAGCCGAGCATCACGCACACGGTGGCCACGAGCCCGGGGGCGGGCGGGGTGGCGTCGAGGCCGTGGAACGGGTTGCGCAGCGCGAGGCGTCCGTCGTCGCGCCGGCCGAACGGGGAGAGCCGGGCGAAGAGCGTCGAGTACGCCTCGAAGGCGTCGCCCTCGTCGAACCAGCGGGCGCCGAACCTCGCGGCGGCGGCGAGCTGGACGGCCGCGTAGGTGAGCAGGAAGGCGAGCAGGGCGGTGCGGGACGCGGGGTCGGGGGAGGCGAGTTCGAGCCAGGTGTAGGCGAAGAGGCCGAGGGCGGCGGGCCACATGCCGAGCCGGGGCGGGAGCGGGCGCCCGGCGTCGGGGTCGCGTCCGAGGGCCCGGCAGCCGGCGGCGTGCAGGGTGCGCAGGGGGTTGAGCAGCCGCCAGACGGGGCCGCACAGCAGCGAGGCGGGCACGAGACCGACCCAGAACAGGACGTGCACGGCGCCGGGGGCCGGGTTGCGTTCGGGGTCGTCGGGGCCGAGAAGGAGGGAGACGAGGACGAGGACGGCCGTGCCGAGGCCGAGCGCGCGCAGGGCGGTGCGCGTGGCGCGGGCGTCGGCGAGGCGCTGGACCGGGCGCGGCAGCGCGAGCCCGGACCGGTTCCCGCGGAACCGGGAGGCGGACCAGAGCAGGCCGAGCGCGAGGAAGGAGACGAACAGCGCGGCGAAGGCTCCCGCGTACGCGTAGAAGGGTGAGAGGGGCAGATCGTGCCGGGAGCCGATGCCGTGGGCGAGCGGGGCGGAAGAGCGGAGGGTCACCGCACGTCACCGGACCACGAGTTGGGTGAGGAGCAGGCCGGACTCGTGCGTCTCGACCTCGAACAGGCCGGTGCGGTCGAGGGTGAGGGTCAGCGTGGCCGCGCGGCCGGCCGGCAGGGTGACCTCCTTGTCGTAGCCGTGGACGTGGAGGGTGTCGGCGCGGTCGCTCGTGACCGAGAGACGGATGCGCTCGCCCTTCTTGAACTCCAGGCGGTCCGGCGGGGGTTGGACGTTCTTGCCGTCGACGGTGACGGTCACGGTGCGGTCCACCTTGCCGCCTGCGGAGGCCCCGGCATCGCCGTGCGCGTGCCCGCCCTCGCGTCCGGAGGACGTCACGTGGGCGGTCGACTCGACCGGTTCGCCGTCGACCGCCCAGACCGTGTGGTCGTCGGCGTAGAGGCGGGCGGTCAGCCGGTGGGTGCCCTTGGGGACGGCGGACTCGGGCAGGTGGAACCACTCGCCGTAGACGCGGGCGATCTTGCGGTCGTCGACGTACAGGTGCGCGTGGCCGCGCCCGGGCAGCGCTCCCCCGCCGACGCTGTCCGGGGTGAACCGGAAGTCGCTCACGTCGAGGTGGACGTTCCAGCCGTCGGCCGAGTCCGGCCGCACCTCCAGTTCGACCGACGGGGCGCCGTCCGCGTCGACCTGCCGGTAGCGGTGCCCGGACTCGTCCGTGCGGTCGAGCAGCCGTCCGGCCGAGCCGCTCGCCTCCTGGTGTCCGGTGCCGGGCTTGTGGTGGGTGGTGGGCCGCCCGCCGCACCCCGCCGCGACACCGACGACCAGCAGCACCACGACGACCGCACGCGCCAGCCGTCCGCTCACGCCCGCGCCGCCCCTCACGCCCGCACCTCCGTCAGGACCTCGGGGGTCTCCGGCCGGCCGGCGGCGTCCTGGCGGGAGGCCGCCACCACGGCCCACAGGACCCACACCACGCCGAGCAGTCCGCGGATCCAGGCGGGGCCGAGCGGGATCCACGGCAGCATCACCACCGCCTTGTCGAAGGCGTCGAGGAGGGTGAGGGCGCCCAGCGCCACGGTGACCCACCCGAACCACGGGCGTTCGCGCCGCAGGACGAGTCCGATGCCGGTCCACCACGCGCCGGTCAGTACCAGGGCGAGGGCGGGCAGGTAGCCGGACTGGAGTCCCATGGTCGATCCGGCGACATCGAGCGCGAGGCCGACGAGTCCCGCGGCGCACGCCACGGTCGCCCAGCGGTGTGTGCGCAGCCGGCGCCACCACAGCACCCCGCCGACCAGGGTCAGCACGACCGCGACGCCGAGCGCGAGCTGCACCTCGATGCGCTCGATGCCCCGCGCCCCGTACCAGTCGCAGCCGGCGGGCAGCCGCCGCGCCTGGACGTTGTAGTCGGCGCAGACCAGCAGCGCGGCCAGCTTGGTCGGTTCGCCGGCGAGCCGGTCGGAGCCGCCGGAGACGTCTCCGCGCTTCGTCCCGCAGGTGGGTAGTGCGCGCGGGGTGGAGGCGCCCGCGGAGCCCTGCCAGCAGTTGCCCCCGCCCTGGCCGTCCCACCACACGTCGGTGGCGTTGGGCCGCGATCGGCCCTGCTTGTCGACGCCGAGCTTGTTGCCCGCGTACCGGTTGTGGTGCGAGGTGTCCGTCTGCTTCGACCAGGCGGACTCGCCGCGGATGAACGCGGGGACGGCGCTCAGGAAGAAGGCGGCGCGGTCGTGCCCGTACACCCAGTTGTTCTCGTACCGGTTCCAGTTGCCGCCGGCGGTGATGATGCCGGTGCCGGGCGGCATGGAGATCTGGGGGCAGACCACACCGTCCTCGTAGCCGCGGTCGACGGGATCCTTGGCGCAGGTGCCGTCGGCGACGTACGGGTAGTAGTTCTGGTTGTTGTCGTGGATGTCGTTGCGCTCGAACCGGGCGTGGTTCTGCGGCAGTCCGGGGTGGCCGGGGAAGGCGGAGTCCATGGAGGCGCCGCCCATGTTGTGGTCGAACTCGTTGTCGTGCGCGTAGACGGAGTCTCCGGCGGTGCCGCTGTAGCCGACCATGTTGTGGTGGCTGCGGCAGCCGGCGATCTCGATGGAGTAGCGCGGGACGTCGTAGCCGCGGCCGTTGTTGATGTTCGAGGCGCTGCCCGGGTAGATGCCGGAGTCGCCGTTGCCGTAGGACTCGCAGTTCTTGTACAGCCCGTGGTCGCTGGCGAAGGTGAGGAAGCCGTACTCGTCGTTCCAGCGGGTCAGGACGTCGTCGATGACGAAGCCGTCGCCGGCCAGGACGTACAGCGAGTTGAAGGTGGTGCGCTGGGCGGTGAAGTTCCTGAAGTAGATCCCGTCGCTGCCGTCGGCGCGGATCGCGTTGAGCTTGGAGTACTTGGCGTCGATCACGACGTCGAGGCGGGACTGGCCGGTGCCTTCGATCTGCAGGTTCTTCTTGCCGAGGATCGCGACGAGGTTCTGATTGTGCGGGCAGCGCTTCTGCTGGGCGTAGGACAGGATCTGGTAGCCCAGCTGGGAGTTCCTGGCCTTGAGGCGGGTGCAGGCCCCGGTGGGCCTCGGCCGTGAGGGCTCCTCCTCGTACAGGCCGGGCAGGATCGCGATGTTCATGCCGGGCCGGTCGACGGCGTCCACCGCGGCCTGCAGGTGCCGGAAGCCCTTGTCCTGGCAGCGGGCGAAAAGGTCGAGGTTCTTCTTGCGCAGGGCGGCCGGGAAGCCGGCGACGCGGCGCTCGAAGTCCGCGCGGTCGTTCTTGCAGACGAGCAGGTCGGGCGGCCCGTCGCGGTGGACGGGCACGCTGCCCGACCCGTCGGGCAGCTTCACCGGCCGTTCCTCGTGCGCCTGGGCGACGGGGGTTGCGGCGAGTGCCGCGCAGAGCGCGACCAGGACGACAAGGAGCCTTCGGATCCACGGCATGGGCGCGAGAGTAGAGCACTGCTCATGTTTTGGGACCCCCTGCGGCAGGGCTTTCTCCCGTCCGCACGGAACGGCACCGTTGACGCGCCAGGGCCCGGAATCCTACGGTGATGCATAGGATTCCTTCAGGCACCGGGAGCGCCCACCTATGAACGGCATCGAGCAGGCGAGGAAGACGGCCCAGGAGCTCACGTATCTCACCGGCTTCGGCAACGAGCACGGCTCGGAGGCGGTGCCGGGAGCCCTGCCCGTCGGGCGCAACGCACCGCAGCGCGCCCCGCTCGGCCTGTACGCGGAGCAGTTGAGCGGCACGGCCTTCACCGAGCCCCGCGCGCACAACCGCCGCTCGTGGCTGTACCGGATCCGCCCCTCGGCGGCCCACCCCGAGTTCACGCGGACGGACAACGGGGCGGTGCGCACGGCCCCCTTCACCGAGACGGTCCCCGACCCCAACCGCCGCCGCTGGAACCCGCTCCCGGAGCCCGCCCCCGGCACGGACTGGCTCGCCGGCCTGTGGACCCTCGGCGGCAACGGCGACGCGACGCAGCGCACCGGCATGGCCGTGCACCTGTACCACGCGAACGCGCCGATGGATCGCGTGTTCAGCGACGCGGACGGCGAGCTGCTGATCGTGCCGGAGCACGGCGGACTGCTGCTGCGCACGGAGTTCGGGCTGCTCGCCGCCCGTCCCGGCGAGGTCGCGCTGATCCCGCGCGGGGTCCGCTTCCGCGTGGAGCTGCTCGACGAGAGGGCCCGCGGGTACGTCTGCGAGAACTACGGCGCGGCGTTCCAGCTCCCCGACCTCGGCCCGATCGGAGCCAACGGCCTCGCGAACGCACGGGACTTCAGGGCGCCGGTCGCCGCGTACGAGGAGGTCGCGGGCCCGGTCGAGGTGGTCAACAAGTTCTGCGGCAACCTCTGGACGGCCACGTACGACCACTCCCCCCTGGACGTCGTCGCCTGGCACGGCAACCACGTCCCGTACGTGTACGACCTGCGGCACTTCAACGTCATCGGGACGATCTCCTACGACCACCCGGACCCGTCGATCTTCACGGTGCTGACCTCGCCGTCGGACACCCCGGGGCTCGCGGGCGTCGACTTCGTGGTGTTCGCGCCGCGCTGGCTGGTGGGCGAGGACACGTTCCGCCCGCCGTACTTCCACCGGAACGTGATGAGCGAGTACATGGGGCTCATCGAGGGGGCGTACGACGCGAAGGCCGAAGGGTTCGTGCCCGGGGGCGGCTCGCTGCACAACATGATGTCGGCGCACGGCCCCGACCGGGAGACCTTCGACCGCGCCAGCGCCGCCGAGCTGAAGCCGCAGAAGATCGACGACGGCCTGGCCTTCATGTTCGAGACCCGCTGGCCGCTCACGGTCGCCGCGCAGGCGGCGGACGCGGCGCATCTGCAGCGCGGGTACGACGAGGTGTGGGCCGGGCTGGAGTCGAACTTCGGCCGCGGCTGAGTGGGGGGGGCTGCGCCCCCTCCATAGGGGAAGGCTGCGCGCAGCGCATGCCTTCAGGGGCGCGGGGAACTGCGCGACCAGCCACGACGGCGGGAGAGCCGAAGACCAGGCCACCAGGGGACCGACATTGCAAGACGGGCCCGCGACAGATACGGATAGCCCCGTGACGTCATTCGCCCCGGACTCGATCGTCCTGAACCGCAAGCTGCCGCTCTGGTATCAGGTGTCGCAGTCCTTGCGCGCCTCCATACTCGGCAGATCCCCCCAGGACCCGCTCCGCCTGCCCACCGAGGAACAGCTCGCGGCCCACTACGGAGTCTCCGTGCTCACGATGCGCCAGGCGCTGAAGGAGCTGGAGGACGAGGGCCTGATCACCCGGCACCGCCGCCGCGGCACGTTCATCGAACCGGCGGCGCGCCGCGGCGCCCCGGTCCGGCTGCTGGGCTCGGTGGACGCGATCGTGGCCCAGCAGTCGGGCATGACGACCCGCCTGCTCGACCACGACCGCTCCGCCCCGGTGCCCACCGCCCTCGCCGAGCACTTCCCCGGCGCCGAGCACGTGGCCGCGTACCACCGGCTGCGCTGCGACGAGAAGACGGGCGAGCCGACCAACCACGCCCGCAACTACCTGCGCCCCGACCTCGGCCCCCTGGTCGACCCGGCCGATCTGGAGCGCTGGCCGATGACGAAGGTGCTGCGGGACGTCGTGGGCGTGCGCATCAGCCGGATCACGGACTCGGTGGAGGCCCGCCTCGCCGACCCGGAGACGGCCCGGCTGCTGGAAGTGCCGCTGCTGAGCCCGATCCTGCACTACACGGGCATCACCTACGACGAAGCGGGAAGGGTCCTGGACGTCGCGGTGATCCATTACCGCGGCGACCGCTTCTCGTTCACGGTGACGCTGGACGCCGACTGAACGGCCATCGGGGGGACGTACCATGCCGGGCGTGACGAACGACGGGCTCTCGTACGCGATGCCGCTGGCGGACCTCATGCCGTGGTCCGTCGCGCCCCTGCGCCTGGGCCGCGGTTGGCCGGTCGCGCCGGACGCCGCGTCGCTGCGGGCCCGCTGGGAGCGGTTCGTCGGGGCCGGGGCGCAGGAGCGCGCGGCCCTGCTCGAACCGTCCCGGGCCCGGACCCTGCACTCCCCCGCCGCCCAACTGCCCGGTCAGCGCACGGGCACCGAGCCGCTGGCCCGCGCGGAGGGCCCGTGCCCGGAGCCGGTGCGGCTGCTGCACGGCCCGTTCGACGAGCAGTGGCTCATCCCCGACCAGCGGCTCCTGGACGCGGCGCGCCCCGAGTTGTGGCGCGTGGCCGGCGAGCGCCAGCTGTACCTCGTGGAGCAGGGCCACGTGCCGGACGCCGCCGGGCCCGCCGTGCTGGCGTCGGCCGTGCTGCCGGAGGGCCGCTCCCCGGCGGGCCGCCCGGGCCGCATCCGCCCGCTGTACCGCAGGCCCGACGGCACCGAGCCGAACGTGACGCCGGGCCTGCTCACGCATCTGTCCGGCACCTACGACCAGGAGGTGGGCGCCGAGGACCTGCTGGCCTGGGTGCTCGCCGTCGCGGTGCGGGAGGCGCGCGGGTGCCGGGTGCCGCTGACCACCGATCCTCAGCTGTGGGAACGCGGGGTCGTTCTGGGCCGGCGGCTGCTGTGGCTGGCCCGGCGCGGCGGCGGCGCCGAGCGGCCCAAGCTGCCCGGCGGGCGCCGCCCCTACGTCCGTTCCGCGCTGCCCGCCCGTCCCGGGGAGCTGGTGTACGAGCGCGAGGAGGAGGCCCTGGTCGTGGGCGCCGGGCGGATCTCGCCGGTGCCCGCCGCGGCCTGGGACTTCACGGTGGGCGGAGTGCGGGTGATCGAGCAGTGGTTCGCCCGGCGCACGGCCGCGGCCGAGCCGGGCACGCTCGCCGCGGTGCGCCCCTCGGCATGGCCGCAGGCGTGGACGTCCGAGCTGCTCGAACTCGTCACGGTGCTCACGCTTCAGGCCGAACTGGAGCCGCAGTGCGAGGAGTTGCGCGCGGAACTGGGCACCGAGCCGCTCACCGCGGACGAGCTGGTGCGGGCCCGCGTGCTGCCGGTGCCGGACGGTGCCCGCCGCCCCGCCTCGGTCCTGGACCATCAGGAAGAGGGCCCCGGCGGCCAGTTCGCCCTGCTGTGACCACGCGTCAGGACGGTGCGGCCACGAACCCCTCGACCGTGCGGCGCAGCGCCCGGTCGAACACGGCCTCCATGTCGATCGGCCCGGAGTCCTCGGTGAAGGCGGCGGCGAGCCGGGGGTAGCGCCCGGAGGCCACCTGCGTGCCGAGGTAGCCGATCCGCACGGCCTGCTCCTGCTCGGCGCTCCAGGGCAGGGACCGGGTGCGTTCCGCGGTGGCGATCTCGTTGGCCACGTAGGTCGTGACGACGCCGTTGAGGGACGCGATCAGCTCCATCTTGGTGCCGTAGGGCAGCTCCAGCGGGTCGAGGCAGCGCAGGCTGTACTCCAGGTACGTCAGCGCGTTCGGACTGAAGCCGTAGACCGGTGACATCAGCCGGGGCAGCCAGGGGTGGCGGAGCATCATCGCGCGCATCTGGTGGGCGAGTCCGAGGACGTCGGCCCGCCAGTCCCCGCTGGGCTCGGGATAGTCGTACTCCGCGCTGACGGCGTCGACCATCAGCTCGTACAGGTCCTCCTTGCGGGGGACGTAGTTGTAGAGCGACATCGTGCCCATGCCGAGGGCGGCGGCGACGTGCCGCATGGACACCTGGTCGATGCCCTCGGCGTCGGCGACCCGCACGGCCGCCGCCGCGATGTCGGCCCTGCTGTGCGCGGGCCGCGGGCCACGCCCGGCACGCTCGGGGCGCGCCCAGATCACTTCGGGTTCGGCCGCTCGGCCCGCCATCGATCATCACCTCTCGAACCTTCTCGCACCATCGTAGTTACGTACGGCGTACGTAGTGCGCTACGGTGGGGGCATGACTTCTACGTACGCTGTACTTAGTGAAGGTCTGGAGAAGCGCTTCGGCTCCGGCGCGAAGGCCGTCCACGCCGTACGGGGCCTCGACCTGGCGGTGCGCGAAGGCTCCGTCTGCGGTCTGCTCGGTCCGAACGGGGCGGGCAAGACGACGGCGGTCCGGCTGTTGACGACGCTGCTGCGACCGGACGCGGGCTCCGCGCGTGTCGCGGGGTACGACATCGCGACCGAGGCACAGGCGGTGCGCCGCAGCATCGGCGTGACGGGCCAGTACGCCTCGGTCGACGGCGACCTGTCCGGCCGGGAGAACCTGCGGCTGTTCGCCAGGCTGCTGCGCACGCCCCGCTCCCGCGCCGACGAGCTGCTCGACCGGTTCGACCTGGCGGACGCCGCGGACCGGCCGGCCCGCACGTACTCGGGCGGCATGCGGCGCCGCCTCGACCTCGCGGCGAGCCTGCTCACCCGGCCCGCCGTGCTGTTCCTGGACGAGCCGACGACGGGCCTCGACCCGCACAGCCGGAACGGGATCTGGGAGGCGGTGCGCGAGCTGGCCGCCGCCGGCACGACCGTCCTGCTGACCACCCAGTACCTGGAGGAGGCCGATCTGCTCGCGGACGAGATCGTCCTGATCGACGAGGGTCGCGCCGCCCACACCGGCACGCCCGCCGAGCTGAAGGCCCGGATCGGGTCCTACGCGGAGGTCGTCCTCGCGGAGGACGCCGGCGCGCAGGCCCTGCACGCGGCGGCGGTCGTCCTGGACCAGCTGACGGGATCGCGGCCCGAGCTGGACGCGGAGCGGCGCACCGCCGGCGCGCTCGTCCTGGACCCGGCCGTGACCCTGCCCCGCGTGGTGCGCGAGCTGGACGCGGCCGGGGTCCCGCTGGTCGACGCGAGTCTGCGCCCGCCCACCCTCGACGAAGTGTTCCTGCGGCTGACGGCCGCCCGACCGACCCTGACGGAGGCCGCGGCATGAGCGCGATCCTGTACGACGGCACGGCGGTGCTGGGCCGCCATCTCCAGCGGATCCGGCGGGCGCCGGCCCTGCTGATCCTGACCCAGACGATGCCGATCACCCTGCTGCTGTTCTTCGGGTACGTGTTCGGCAGCGCCATGGCGATGCCGGGCGCGGACTACCGGGCCTTCCTGGTGCCGGGGATGCTCGTGGCGACGGCGGCCAACGGGATCATGACCGGCATGTTCGCGGCCGCGCAGGACGCGCACCGGGGCGTCATGGACCGCTTCCGCACCCTGCCGATGAGCCGGGCCGCCGTACCGCTCGGGCAGGCCGTGGCGGATCTGCTGACGACGGCGGCGGGCCTGGTGCCGATGGTGCTCGTGGGGTTCGCGATGGGCTGGCGGATCGAGGCCGGGCTGCCGTCCGCGCTCGGCGCGTTCGGACTGCTTCTGCTGTTCCGGTTCGCCACGACGTGGCTGGGGATCCTGCTCGGTCTCGCCTCCAAGAGCGAGGAGGCGGCAGGGCAGTTGGGCAGCGCCACGTTCATGCTGCCGATGCTGTCGAACGCGTACCTGCCGACCGCCGGGATGCCCGGCTGGCTGCGCACGGTCGCGGAGTGGAACCCGGTCAGCGCGGTGTGCACGGCGCTGCGCGACCTGTTCGGGAACGCACCGGTGCCGCACGGGGCGAGCTGGCCGGTGGCCCACCCGGTGGTTGGAACGCTCATGTGGTGCGGGGTGCTGCTCGTGGTGTGCGTGCCGCTCGCGGTCCGGCGCTACACACGGGGCTGACAGGCTCTCAGGCCTGGAAGAGAGACCGAAAGAAGGACCGGGCGAAGGACCCGGAAAAAGACAGGGCCCGCAACCGACTCCCCCGCCGGGGCGCCCGCCGCATGCCGTGGGGATGACGGTCGCGGAGATGCGCAGCGGTACGCCGTACGGCGCGGAGGTCGGATGCGGGCCCGAGCCCTGCGGCAGCCGGTCAGTGGCCGCCGAACAGCGAGCGGCTCAGCCGTCGCAGCGGTGCGAAGAGCGAGACCCGCCGCATCCGTGCAACCCTGCCGCTGCGCTCGTGCGCTCGGTCACGCGCGGTCAGTTCACGCATCAGCAAGGTCGCCTCGACCGTCTCGCGCTGCGGGACGGCGGGGCCGCCGAGCACCGAGAGATGGCGGTCGAGACGCGAACTGGTCGCGCTGCTCCCGCAGGTGATCGCAGGCACTCGAGGCCTGCTGCGCACTGTTATCTGTTCCATGTCACTCCCCACCCGTACGAGGGCACCCGGCCCGGGCAGGTTAACCCTATCGCCCCAGCGGGACACTCGTGTATCCCGCCGGAGGGATTCACCTCCCTCGTACGGAGGTTGACGCCTCGTCGGCGACTACGCTCCGAATCCGACTTAATCCAGGGCGAGTTGGACAAGCTGGGCACTCGACGGTCGATTCCGGTCCGCTTTCGAACCCCTTCGTCACAGGGAGTGAAGGAGTGGTCGCGGTCAAGTCGGAGGGCCGACCGGCGTGTCGGGGTCCGGCGACGGGCCGATGCCGGAGGTCCGGAAGGGACCCCGGGCGCAACGTGGGCCATCTCACTCCGGCCGCTTCCGAGGGTGCCGCGATCAGGTCAGGTTGAGCTACTTTTGTTCAGACTTGTCTCGCCGGGGATGGGGGCGCCCGTGAGCTCGGAGCCGGGCAGGGACAGAACGCGGACGATCGCGGGCCGGTACCGGCTGATCGATCCGATCGGCGAGGGCGGCATGGGCACCGTCTGGCGCGCCCGGGACGAGGTGCTCGGGCGCGAGGTCGCCGTGAAGGAGGTCCAGCCCCCGGCCGGGCTGCCGGGGGCCGAGCTGGACCGGATGTACGCGCGGCTGGAGCGGGAGGCCTGGGCCGCCGCCCGCGTCTCGCACCGCAACGTGATCACGCTGTACGACGTGGCGACCGACGACGGCCGGCCCTGGATCGTGATGGAGCTGGTGCGCGGCGTCTCGCTCGCCGACCAGCTGGACGCGGAGGGCCCGATGCCGCCGCAGCGCGCGGCGCACATCGGCGCGGAGGTCCTGTCGGCGCTGCGGGCCGCGCACGAGGCCGGGGTGCTGCACCGGGACGTCAAGCCGGGGAACGTGCTGCTGGCGAACGACGGCCGGGTCGTGCTGACCGACTTCGGCATTGCGCGGGTCGAGGGGACACAGGCGCTGACGATGACCGGCGAGGTCGTCGGCTCGCCCGAGTTCCTCGCGCCGGAGCGGGCGCTGGGCCGCACGCCGGGTCCCGAGTCCGATCTGTGGTCGCTCGGCGTGCTGCTGTACGCGGCCGTCGAGGGGCATTCGCCGTTCCGTCAGGACACCCCGCTGAGCACGCTGCGGGCCGTCGTGGACGAGGAACTGCCGCCGCCGCACCGGGCGGGCCCGCTCACCCCGGTCCTGGAGGGCCTGCTGCGCAAGGAGCCGGCCGAGCGGACCGGCGCGGCGCAGGCCGAGCACGACCTGCGGATCGTCGGGGCGGGCGGCACGCTGAGCTCGGGCCCCGCGCACTCCGCTCCCACGGCGTCCGCCACGCGCCTCGGCACGCACCGGGATCCGCCCGGCCCGCCGACCCCGCCGACCGGCACCGCCCCCATGGCCTCGGCGACGACTCCGCCCACCGGCTCCTTCGGCCCCTCGCGCACCCGTCGCGCCTCGCTCGCCCTCACGGCGGGCCTCGTGGTGCTGCTGGTCGCGGTGGGCACCCTCACGTACGCGCTGATGAACCGCGGCGACGGGGGCGGCTCGGGAGGGGCGTCCGGCGGCGGGAGTTCGGCTTCGGGCGTGCGGGGCGACGACGCCACGGCCGGCGAGAAGAGCCCTACGAGCAGCGTCAGTCGCAGCAGCGCGGCGGGAGGCGGTGGTTCGGCCGGCGGCGGGGCCACGACGCGTCCGGCGCAGTCCGTGCGGGTCAGCGTGCACGCGGTGCGCGGGAGTTACTCGGGTCCGTGCCCGCCGCCCGCGGCGGAGGCGCCCGCGGCGGAGGCGCCCGCGGCGGAGGCGCCCGCGTTCTCGGCGACGATCACGGTGGGGCGGACGCCGGCCGAGGTGCGCTTCCGCTGGGTCACGCGGGACGGGGAGCCCTCGGAGCCCGGCTGGCAGACTCTCAGCTTCCCGGCGGGCAGCTCCCTGAGTCGCACCGTGGAGACGACGGAGACCGCCTACGAGGAGGGCGGGACGCTGCACAACGAGATCTCGGTGCGGGTCGACCGGCCGGTCGCGGCGACCTCGAACGCTGTGGCGTACTCCGTGACGTGCGACGTGGTGACCCCCACGTCGAGCGGGGCCACCACGGCTTCACCTACGTACTGACGCGCTGTCGTGCACTAGGGGCCACCGGATTCCCGGAGCTCAGGCCTTGGACGCGAAGACGGGCAGGTAGCCGCTCGACTGCCCGGTGGCGGTCGGGTGGTAGGACTCGCCGATGTTGGTCCAGTTCACGCTGTGCAGCCAGGACGAGCCGGAGCAGATCTCGTGGCCGGTGAACGTGGTCCGTACGTCGCCGAAGGTGAGGCCCGCGGCGGAGACGCGGCCGGCGATCGTGGTGTCGAGCAGGTCGGCGGCGCCGTTGATGGCCGACCGCTCCGTCTCGGAGAGGCCCGCGATGCAGGAGCCGCCGAGCTGGTAGAAGCGGGGGTAGCCCAGGACCACGACGCGGGCCGAGGGAGCCTTGGCCTTGATCGCCGCGTACACCGCGTCGAGCTTGGCGGGCAGGGTCGAGGTCACGTACGCACGCGCCTGGTTGACGCGGTCGACGCAGGTGGACTCGGAGTAGAGCACACAGGTCGTCATGACGTCGGCGAAGCCGGCGTCGTTGCCTCCGATGCTGATGGAGACGAGGCCGGTGCTCGAACTGAGCGGACCCAGCTGGTTGTTCAGCACGTCGCCCGTGACCGCGCCGGAGCAGGCCACGAAGTTGAAGCTGGCGGGTGCGTGCGACGCCGCCCACAGGGCCGGGTAGGCCTTGGTGGAGCGCTTGCACGAACCGCTGGCACTGTCGTAACTGCCGGCGCCCACCCCCGAGGAGTAGGAGTCGCCGAGCGCCACGTAACCGGTGCCCGCGGCCTGTGCGGTGGCCGCCCCGGTGAGGACGGCGGTCGCGGCGAAGAGGAGCGATGTAACGTAAGCCGCAATACGGGTACGTCTCATGAAAACCTCCCTGAGCAGGATCTCTGCGACAACTGTCGTACCACGCCACTTAGTTACCGGGAAGTACTGACGCGAACATTCACCCCGAGTTACGGCAGGTTCATGTCAGGTGTGCGCCCGTAACCTCAATACCCTCCGCACCACCGCGCTACGCCCGTAGACCCTTGCGATTACTGGCCATCCGTCAGAACTGATTCAGCCTCAGACATGCCTCCCCCAGGCTCTTTTCGACGCACGAGCCCCCGCCCGGACGGTCCCGGACGGGGGCTCACCTGCACAGCGGTCGCGGTGGTCAGTCGGACAGGTCCAGGCGGTGCACACCGCCCAGGGTGGTGCCGGCGTACAGGTCCTCGCCGTCGGTCGCGAGCTGGGTGACGTCGAGGTTCTGCAACCCGGTGGAGACGTTGTGCCAGGTGCGCCCGCCGTCCGTGGACCGCAGCACGCCCCGGCCGCCGCGCGGCAGCGCCGTCTCCCAGAAGGCGCCGGATCCCGCGTACAGGGTGTCGCCGATCTGCTCGAAGTCCGTGATCCGGACGGGCAGTCCGCCGGTGTCGCCGGTGCGGAAGGTGCTGCCGCCGTCGGTCGACGTGCGGATGCCGTCACCGCCGAGCAGCAGGCGCGGACCCGCGAACCGGATCGCGGTGACCTGGCCGTCGGCCCGCTTCGTCATCCGCTCGCCCCGGTCGTCGGAGCGGTAGAGGCCGTCGGGGGCGCCCAGCCACAGGATGTCCGGATCGGACGGGTCACCGGCCAGCGCCGTGAGGTGGGTGTCCTGGCGCAGGTTCTTCCAGTGCTCGCCGCCGTCCGCGGTGGCGTAGAGGCCCTGGCTGCGGATGTTGCCGTAGGCCACGTACACCTGGTCGGGGTCGGCCGGGTGCACTTCGAGGGCGAAGACGGTGCCCTCGCCGTGGCCCTTCTCCTCCCAGGAGCGGCCTCCGTCGGTGCTGCGCTCGACGGCGAAGTCGCCCCACGGGCCCTTGCGGACCCGCCACACGACGTTGTCGTCCTGCGCGGACACCTTGAGCAGGGCGGTCTCGTTGCCGAGCGTGCCCTCACCGCCGGTGGTGCCCCAGTCGGGGTCGCGCGCCGGCAGCGCGGTGCGGTGGGTGCCCACCGGGCCCGCCGCGAGCAGCGTCTTTCCGCTCACCTCCAGGCCGTTGACGGTGCCGCCCTGGACGCC
The DNA here is from genome assembly GCF_055558275.1 of Streptomyces sp. NPDC025806. Lineage (NCBI taxonomy): Bacteria > Bacillati > Actinomycetota > Actinomycetes > Kitasatosporales > Streptomycetaceae > Streptomyces > Streptomyces sp. NPDC025806. The sequence goes on from NZ_JBVHMU010000018.1 coordinate 66,576, forward strand.
GAGACGCTCGTAGTGCGCGCCGTCGTCGCGGGTGCGGTAGAGGCCCGCGCCGGACGCGGAGACGGTCAGGGAGCCGTCGGCCCAGCGGTCGAAGTCGAGGGCCACGAAGTCGCCGGGGGCCTTGATCAGGGACCAGTCGCGGCCGAGGTCCCGGCCGACCTGGATGCCGTCCCGGGTGGCGACGTAGAGGTCGCCGCCGGTGATCGTGAGGCCGGAGACGCCGAGCCAGGTGTCGAGCAGTGTCGACCAGGTCGTGCCGCCGTCGCGGGAGCCGACGACGCCGGTGCCGTTCTCGTACCCCCCGACGAAGTCGCCCTGGGCGACGACGCGGGTGACGGTCCGGCCGCCCTTCGGCTCGTACACCTTGCGCGGTGTGCCGAGGGTGCCCGAGGCGAGGCCGTCGCGCTTCCAGACGGCGTGGCCGGTGGCGTAGTAGAGGCTGTCGCCGGCGGCCTTCACGTCGTAGACGTCGCCGGGGACGTCGAGCGGCGCCGTGGTCCAGTGCGTGCCGCCGTCGCGGCTGAGCAGGAGGCCCGCGCCGGTCCACGCGATCAGGGTGCCGGTCCGGTCGTCGGAGAGGAGGCCGGAGACCGGGTCGCCGGGGGTGTCCAGGCGTTGCCAGGTGCGGCCGGCGTCCTCGGTGCGCAGGATCTGCCCGGTCTGCGGGAAGTGGGAGGCGCTGTTGACGGCGTACCACCAGCGGTTCTCGTCCTCGGGGTCGATGACGAGGTGGCCGTCGCCGGCGACGTCCGTGACGGGGAGCCGGGCGGTCTGGCGCCAGGTCCTGCCGTTGTCGTCGGTGGCCCACAGGCCCGGGCTGTCGGCGCGGTCGAGCACCGCGTGCCCGGGGGCGCCGGGCGCGAGCGTGAGGTCACCGGCCTCGCCGGACGGACCGACCGGCTGCCACCGGTCGCCGCGCGAGGACTTCGGGGTGACCTCGAAGCCGTCGCTGTTGCTGGTGAGCGTCTTGCCGTCGGCGGTCTCGGCGCGGGCCGAGATCCGGTACGCGCCCTCGTCCTCGACGGAGAGCTGGACCTCGTACACGTTGCCGCCCCGGTGCTTCGTCCCGGCGGTGAAGGGCGGGCCGTGCGGGGGCCGCACGGTGACGGTCGGGGCGCCCTTGAGGTCGACGGGGGCGAACACGGCGACGCCGGACTTCCCGTCGCTGGGGTCGGGTCCGGCCTGCGCGAAGAGGGTGCGTACGGAGAGGAGGTAGGGCACGTGGAGCGTGGGGGCGCCCTCGGGGGCCAGGGTGACCCGGCCGCTGATCTCGGTGTCGGCGGCGGGCCGTTCGGCGCGCAGGGTGACGGTCGCGCGGGCGCTGCCGCCCGCCGGGACGGTCAGGGTGCCCGGGCTGACGCGGGCGTCTCCGCTCGCGGTGAGGCGCACGGTGCGGGCCTTGTCGCCGTCGTTGTGCACGGTCAGGGCGCGGCTGCCGCCGATGTACCGGTCCTTCAGGTCGGCGAGGCCGTACGAGAGGGTCGCGGGGGTCGTGGTGATCCCGGCGTCGGCCGCGTCCGCGGCGGCGGCCACGTCGAGGCGTCCGGCGCCGACGGTCGCCGTGTCGAAGTCCGGCAGTTCCTTGCTGGAGCCGGTGAGTTCGGAGGTGACGCGCGCCGGGCTGTGGTCGGGGTGCAGCTGGCGCAGCAGGGCGGCGGCGCCCGCGACGTGCGGGGCGGCCATCGACGTGCCGGACATGCGGTACTGGCCCGGCGCGTACAGGGACTTCGGCACGGTGGAGCGGATGTCGTAGCCGGGGGCGACGAGGTCGGGCTTGAGGTCCCAGCCGGCGTCGGGGCCGCGGGAGGAGAAGCCGGCCATGCGGTCGGTGGCGTCCTCGCCGGTGACGGTGATCTCGACCTTGCCGTCCGCGAGGCGGCGGCCGAGTTCGTCGTACTGGGTGTCGTCGACGCCCATCACGATGACGTGGTCCATGCGCAGGGAGTCGCCCGAGGCGTCGATCGCGTTGCGCGGGGCGGCCTCGACGAAGCCGCGGCGCTCCCCCGCCAGGACGGGGCCGCTGTTCGTGGTCCCGCCGAGGATCGCGACGGCGCCGCGCTTCTCGGCCTCGCGGGCCAGGTCCAGCTCCTGGATCGACACGTCGCCGACGTCGGAGGAGATCGGGTACTGGACGCGTACCGCCTTGCCCTCGACGTCACCGGCGGCGTCCCACTCCTCGGGGGATCCGTAGCCGACGTCGGCGAGTTCGAGGGTGACGGGCTGCGCCGGCGGGTTCGCGGAGACGTAGCCACGGAAGGTCTGGATCTTGCCGCCGTCCTTGTAGGCGGCGCCCGGGATCCGCAGTCCGCTGACGGAGGCGCCGACCGCGAGGACGCCGTCGGCGGCGGCCGGGGAGCCGACGGTGTTGTGGCCCGGGCCCTCGTTGCCTGCCGAGGCGACCACCACGACGCCGGCCTGCGTGGCGGCCGTGGCGGCGAGGCCGATCGGGTCGCTGCCGTCGCCGGGGCCGCCGATGCTCAGGTTGACGACGTCGGCGCGGTGCGGGTTCGCCGGATCGACGGCCGCCTCCAGGCCCGCCACGATGTCGGAGGTCTCGCCGTAGCCGTCGGCGCCCATGACCTTGTACGCCATGAGCGAGGCGCCCGGGGCGACCCCGGTGACACCGCCGGGTTCCGCCGCCTCGCCGGCGATGATGCCCGCGACGTGGGTGCCGTGGCCGTTGTCGTCCATCGGGTCGGCGTCGTCGTCGGCGAAGTCGTACCCGCCGACGACCTTGTGGCCGGCGCCGAACCCGCCGCCGAGGTCGGGGTGGGTGTAGTCGATGCCGCTGTCGAGCACGGCGACGGTCACGCCGTCGCCGCGGACCTTCGTGCCGTTCGGGTCCTCGCGCTTCCACACCTGGGGCGCGCCGATGGTGGGCACGCTGTCGTCGGTCTGGATCCGGAGCTTCTTGTCCTCGACGACGCCGGTGACGCCGGGTTGCCGCCTCAGGTCCGCCACCTGGGAGGACTTGACGGTGACGGCGACGGCGTCGAGCAGCAGGTTCAGCCGGCGCGGCGCGCGGACCTCGATGCCCGCCGCGTCCAGCGCGTCGAGGAACCTGCCCTGTGCGGCCTTGAGTTGCTTGCGCTCGCCGAGCACGTCCGCCTTCTCGGCGCGGTCGAGCCTGCCCTTTCCGGCCACGGGCGCGGCCCCGTCGAGGGTGACGATCACCCGCCGGTCCGGGTCCTTTCCGGGCGCGGCGGTCGCGGCCGGTCCGGCGAGCAGACCGCCGAGCACGGTGGCGGCGACCAGGGAGGTCACCGTGCGGCCGGTGGCGGGCCGGGCGGATCTTCGGCCGGCCGGGGGCGAAGTCCTGCTCCGCGTGGCTGATATCGGGTCCATGCCCTCAGGTCCTACGTCCGCGCCGGTGGCCGGGACAACGATTCGGCCTGGCCCATTGCGGCCCCTGGCACATACGGGCCACGATCCCCGCATGCCCCACGAGTCGCCCGACACCCTCCGCAGGCAGCTGACCGCGGCCGGTGTCGACCCCTTCGACGAGCGCGTCTACCGCGAGATCCTGGTCCGCCACACCGCGGCGCCGGCCGAACTCGCCGGTCCCCTCGACTGTTCCACGGACCGTGCGGCCCGCGCCCTGGACCGGCTGCGTGAACTCGGCCTGGTGGGGCGGCTCTCGGGTCAGCGCCGCCGGTACGCGGCGATCGAGCCCGGCGCGGCGATCGAGGCGCTGGTGCGCGCCCGCACCGCCGAACTCGCCACCGTGCGGGACGCGGCGGGCGAACTGTCCCGGCTCTTCGACGCGGCCCAGGCGGGCGGCACGGAGGAGGTCGAGGTCGTCGTGGGCAGCGAGGCACTGGGCCGCTGGTTCGTGCGGCTCCAGCAGGAGGCCCGCGAGGAGGTCATCACGCTCGACCGGCCGCCGTACGCCCTGACGACCTCCAATCCGGTGGAGGCGACGGCCCTCACCCGCGGCGTCGGGTACCGCGCGGTCTACGCGCCCGAGGCGCTGGAGTGGCCCGGCGTGCTCGGCGACATCCGCGAACTGGTGGCGCGCGGCGAGGAGGCCCGCGTCCTGCCGGGCCTGCGCGTGAAGCTGGCGATAGCGGACCGGCGGCTCGCGCTGCTGCCGCTGTCCCTGGACTTCGCCGGGGAGGTGCGGGCGGCGGTGCTGCGCCCGTCGGCACTCCTGGACGGCCTGGTCGACTACTGGGAGATGTGCTGGCGTGCGGCGACCCCGCTGGGCGCGCCGGCCGACGATCCGCTGACGGAGGACGACCGCCGCATGCTGACGCTGCTCGTCGCGGGCCTCAAGGACGAGGCGATCGCCCGGCAGCTCGGCTGGTCGGTGCGCACGATGCGGCGCCGGATCAGCGCCCTCAACGAGAAGCTGGGGGCGGCCAATCGCTTCCAGGCCGGGGTGATCGCGGTCCGGCGCGGCTGGATCTGACCCGTGACACCCCGTCAAGCCGTACGGGGACGCGCTGCGGAAATCCCGTGCGGGCGGCGCATTCGTGCCGGATCATGGCGGCATGTCTGAGAACCCGTTCGACGCGCTGCCGGTCCGGCTGGGGGTCGACGACAGCGACTCGCCCGCCGATGTCGTCGACGCGCTGTTCCTCGGCCGCTTCGCCAAGGGCGAGCAGCCGCACTCGCACGCGGTGAACATCGACCGGGTCCGCTCCGCTGCCACACTGCTGCCGCCCGGCGCCCGGGTGCTGCGCTCGGCGCGCGACGACGACCGCAGCGCCACGCTCGCCGAGGGCGACGGCTGGACGCTGCTGGTCTCGCGGTGGAACAGGGGCGCGGACGTCACGGTGACGGCGACGACGGCGGAGCTCGCCGAGACGGTGCTGAAACAGGCCACGGACGGGGCGGCCGACGAGCCCGAACCCCAGCCGGAGAACGTGACGATGGGCTTCTGGTACGTGTCGCCCCGGCGCGGCCCGCACCGCACCACGCGGCAGATCTCGGCCGGTACGTGGGACGAGGTGCGGCCCAACTACACGGCGCCGGTCGCGGAGGCGATGGACCGGCTGATGACGACGCGGCCCGAGGACATCGCGGGCCGGCTGCTCCTGCTGCACGGGCCGCCCGGCACCGGCAAGACGTCGGCGCTGCGCACGCTCGCGCGCTCCTGGCGGGACTGGTGCCAGGTGGACTGCGTCCTGGACCCCGAGCGCCTCTTCACCGACGTCGGCTACCTGATGGACATCGCGATCGGCGAGGAGGACGGCACGGCGAAGGGCCGCTGGCGGCTGCTGCTCCTGGAGGACTGCGACGAGCTGATCCGCGGGGAGGCCAAGCACACGGCGGGGCAGGCGTTGTCGCGGCTGCTCAACCTGACGGACGGGCTGCTCGGCCAGGGCCGCAACGTCCTCGTCGGCGTCACCACCAACGAGGACCTGGAGCGGTTGCACCCGGCTGTCGTCCGGCCCGGGCGGTGCCTCGCCCGCATCGAGGTCGGGCCCCTCACGCGGTCGGAGTCCGTGGGCTGGCTGGGCACCGACGAGGGCGTCGGCCACGGGGGCGCGACGCTGGCCGAGCTGTACGCCTTGCGCCGCGGGGTGTCTCCGACATCGGTACCGGACCCTCGTGGCTCCGCCGACGCGGGTTTGTATCTGTAACCCGAGCCGAAGTCCCGGTTGGTCGGCTGACGGCCGGTGGGGGCTGGTCGCGCAGTTCCCCGCGCCCCTGAGATGCACACCCTTCGGGTGGCATCTCCTCGATCAAGGCGCCGGGCGCCTGTGGTCGGGGGAAGGCGCGGCGAAGCCGCATGCCTTCCAGGGGCGCGGGGAACTGCGCGACCAGCCACGACGCACCCGCAGCCGCGATCGAACCGGTCAACCCCTATTCGTAGGCGGCCCGCAGTGCATCACGGGCTGCCGAAAGCGCCGCCTCATGCGACAACCCGAGCCGATGAACCCGCTCGGCGAAGCCACTCGCCGCGATCGCCGCCTCCCGAGAAGCCGCGTCCCGAGCGGCAGCGACAAACGTTCCGTTGCGCCCCCGCGTCTCGATCACCCCGTCCGCCTCCAGCGCCCGGTACGCCTTGGCCACGGTGTTCGCGGCGAGCCCGAGCTGCTCGGCGAGCCCGCGCACGGTGGGGAGTTTGTGGCCCACGGGCAGGGCCCCGGAACGGGCCTGTTCGGAGATCTGGGCGCGCACCTGCTCGTAGGGCGCGGCGCTGTCGGCGGTGTCTTGGACACGGATCTTCAAGGTCACCGGCCGATTGTCCCGCAGGCCCGGAAAATGGGAGGCACCCGCGTACGGACGGCGCGTAGCGTGCGCGTTCATGACCGTGATCGTCCGTGCCACCAGCCCTGACCGTCCGTCGGACACGGAGGGCTTCGCCCGGGTCCGCCGCGCCTGCGTGCCGGCGATGCTGGCGACGCCCGCCTCTGTCGCGTTCGACGCCGCGCGGGCGCATCCCGACGCCCACTACCGCCAGCTCGTCGCGGTGGCGGACGACGGCGAGGTGATCGGCACGGCCCAGGTCGGCATCGCGGACGACAGCCCGGTGCCGGGCCAGGGCTTCGCCAACGTGTACGTGCATCCGGAGCGGCGCGGGCGCGGCGCGGGCACCCTGCTGCTGCGCACCGCCGAGGAGCATCTGGCCCGGCACGGTGCACAGAGGGTGTTCTGCTGGGCACTGGACGGCGCGGAGAACCTGGCGTGGGCCGCGGCCCGGGGCTACCGGCGCAGCCGCAGCGCCCATTTCCTGCGCCTGGACCTCACACCGAACGCGCTGCCGCCGTTGCGGACGCCGCCGCCGGGTGTGGAGTTGCGGACGGCGGCGGACTTCGCGGACGATCCGCGCCCGGTGTTCGAGCTGGACGCGGCGACGGTCGCGGACGAGCCGGGCGACATCTCCGCGGAGATGGAGTACGGACAGTGGCTGCGCGACACCTGGGAGCATCCGCTGGTGAACCACGCGCTGACGACGATCGCGCTGGTGGACGGCCGTCCGGCCGCGTTCTCGGCGGCCCGTACGGACGGCGAGGGCCGCTACTCGACGGGGATGACGGGGACACTGCGCGCGTTCCGGGGCCGGGGCCTGGCCAAGCTCGCCAAGAACGACTCGCTGCACCGGGCCCGCGCGGCGGGGATCACGGTGGCGTACACGGGCAACGACGCGGAGAACGGTCCGATGCTCGCGATCAACCAATGGTTCGGTTACGTGGTGGACACGACGGAGGTACGGCATGTCCGGGAGCTCGGCGCCTGAGGCGGTGCGGGTCCGGCTGGTGAAGGGCGGGCGCGAGAAGATCTCGTACCCTGCGCAGCTGCTCGGGGACGACGGGACGCGGGTCGTGGTGCGGGCCGCGTGGGCGGGGTCCGGGGTGCGGGACTTCGGGTTCGTGCGGTTCGAGCCCGGTGACGTGTTCACCGAGCACTACTGGCGGGACCGTTGGTTCTCCGTGAAGGAGGTGCGGGCGGGTGACGGGGTGCTGAAGGGCTGGTACTGCGATGTCACCCGGCCGGTGGTCCGGGACGCGCAGGGGCTCGTCTCGGAGGATCTCGACCTGGATCTGTGGGTCTCGGGGGACGGGTCGGAGGTGATCCGGCTGGACGAGGACGAGTTCGCGGCGAGTGGCCTGCGCGAGCGGGACCCGGGTGCGGCGGGGGCCGCGGTGCGGGCCCTGGACGAGCTGGAGGTTCTGGCCCGCGGGGGCGGTCTGGCGGGGCTGTTGAGAGGCGTCTGACCGTGTGGGCCTCTGTTTCGTAGGCCTCTGCGGGCCGGTGGGGCTTCTCGCGCAGTTCCCCGCGCCCCTGGAAGGCATGCGCTGCGCGCAGCCTTCAGGGGCGACCGGCCCCACCAGGGCCGCAGGCGAACGCATTCACGACTCGGGGTACGTGACAACCGCCACTGACATTTGCGCTTCGATGCGTCACCCTCCGGGAACAGGACTACAACGGCACCACGTTGGAACCCGTGTAGGTACAGGAGGCCCGAGATGCGCCGAGTGACCATGCACAAGCCGGCCCGCACGAGCGGCATCACGCGCCGGCTGCAGGAAGAGGCCGCCGAGCCCCGGCGCGAGCGACCCGAAGTGCGCAAGGACGTGCGCAGGACGTGGTGGCCGGACGAGTAGGGCGGCCGGTCAGATGACGTCCAGACGCCTGCGGTAGTGGATGCGGTCGTAGGGCCCGTCGACCCGGCGCTCCACGACCTCGTATCCGTACCGCGGATAGATCTTCTGGTTCTCCCACATCAGCGCGTTGGTGTAGAGCCGCACCTCGGGCAGCCCGAGGGCGCGCGCGTGGGCGTCGACGAAGTGGAGCAGGGCGCGGCCCACGCCGCGTCCGTGCGCGTCGGGGTGGACCGCGACGCTGTCGAGGAAGAGGTGGTCGGGGCGGGCCTCCACCACCACGAGGCCGACGACCTCCGGTTCCCCCGTGACGTACACGCGGCCCGCCGCCACGTTCGCGGCGTGGTCGGCCTCCATGGGCTGGGGGACGACGCCGATGCGGGCGATGTAGGGGTGGTAGGCGGCGTCGGTGACGGCGCGCACGGCCTCCACGTCGGCGTCGGTGGCCGGGCGGACCCGCGGGTTCTCGGTGTTCATGCGGCCATGTCTATGTCACTCCCGCGCCTTCGCGCCACCAGCATTCTGATCACAGTCTGAGCCGCGCCTTAAGTGCGCCATAAAGATCGTCGCGGGGAGCTCCCAGGGGCTTTCGGGGGCCGTTTCGCGGGCTAACTTCCTTGCCACCACCCCCCGTTCGCAGGAAGCAAGCCCGAGGAGCATCCATGTCCGCACGCCGTCGCAGGCTCGTCGCCGTCTCCGCCACCGCCGCCGTCCCGCTCGCCCTGTGGGCGGCGCCCGCCTCGGCGCACGGCACGCTGGGCGACCCGGTCAGCCGGGTCGCGGCCTGTTACGCCGAGGGCGCCGAGAACCCGACGTCCGCGGCGTGCAAGGCGGCGGTCGCGGCGGGCGGCACCCAGGCCCTGTACGACTGGAACGGCATCCGGGACGGCGACGCGGCGGGCCGGCACCAGGAGCGGATCCCGGACGGCAAGCTGTGTTCGGCGAACGCGGCGGAGTTCAAGGGGCTCGACCTGGCCCGCGACGACTGGCCCGCGACGAAGGTCTCGGCGGGTTCCTACACGTTCAAGTACAAGGTGACGGCCCCGCACAAGGGCACCTTCAAGCTGTACATGACGAAGCAGGGGTACGACGCGTCGAAGCCGCTGGCCTGGTCCGACCTGGACCTGGAGCACCCGGTGGCGACGAAGACGGACCCGGTGGCCGAGGGCGGCTACTACACCTTCTCCGGCACGCTGCCCGAGCGCACGGGCCGTCAGCTGGTCTACGGGATCTGGCAGCGCTCGGACAGCCCGGAGGCGTTCTACTCCTGCTCGGACGTGACGTACGGGGGCGGTGCGGCGGCCGGCGGTGCGGCGGCCCCGAAGACCTCGGAGCCCGCGGAGCCCTCGGCGCCTTCGGACGAGCAGATCGCGAAGGACGCCGACAAGTCGACGATCGACCACGGCGGCATGGACATGAGCGACGGCGCCGGGCACGAGGATCACCCGGGTGCCACGGAGTCCCCCGCCCCGGCGGCCGCTCCCGCCAATGCGCCGAAGACCGACGGGAGTTCCGAGGGCCTCGCCGAGACCGGTGGCGACTCGACCACCCCCTACCTCGCGATGGGCGGTGCGGCGGCGCTGGCGCTCGGTGCGGCGGGGCTGTTCGCCTCGGCGCGGCGCCGCGCGACGGCGGGCGGGCGCCACGGCCGCTGACCCGTACCCGCACGAAGCGGCCCGGTCGTCGTCCTTCTCCGGAGCGGGGAGGCGACGACCGGGCCGTTCGCGTGGGGGGTGGGTCAGTTGAAGCAGTCGGTCGGGGTGGCGTGGGCGGGGTCGAGGGCGTTGGCGACCTCGTGGTACGCGACGAGGTCGACGGTGCCGATCGTCACGTGCTCGGAGAGGTCGACGGGGCACAGGTCCTGGAGGAGCACGTTGTGCACGTCGGGGCCGTCGAGGAACTGGCTGCGGTACGGGGTCACGACCTCGTCGTACTTGGTCGCGATGACGGTGTAGTGGACGCCGGGCACGGTGTCGCCGCCCGCGTTGAGTTTGGTGACGAAGTCCGAGCCCGCGACCTGGTCGGCGAGGCCGGGGGTGGCGAGGGTGAGCAGGTCCTCGGCGCCGGGGAAGTAGGGCAGCAGCTTGGTGAGCCCGTCGAGCGTGGTGCCGTGGTTGTCGGGGGCGAGTCCGACGAGGGCGTTCACCTCGGCGGCGCCGCCGAGGAACTTCAGGTAGTAGCGCGGCATCATGCCGCCCTGCGAGTGGCCGACGAGGTCGACCTTCGCGGTGCCGGTGGCGCCGCGCACCTTGTCGACGAAGGCGTCGAGCTGTTCGGCGGACTTGGCGATCGGGCCGAGGCCGTTGAAGAGCGGGACGCCGGGCAGTTGTCCGTAGTCGAGGGAGAAGACGCAGTAGCCGCGCTTCACCAGGTACGGCGCGAGGACGAGCCAGTTGTCCACGGAGTTGCCGAAGGTGCCGTGGACGAGGACGACGGGGCGGGGGTGGGCGGCCGAGGGACGGCAGGACCAGTCGTTCCAGCCGCGGTCGGGCGCGGTGCTCGCGTGGGCGGCGCCGAGGGGGGTGACCGTGGCGGCGAGGAGTGCGGCGGTGACGGTCACGGCGCGCAGGGTCCGCCGCCATGCGGACCGTGGGGGCCGGGGGCTTCTGGGCAGCTTCATGGATCTCCTTGCGGCTCAAGGGAGTTGCAGGAGTGAGCTGTGCGGTTACCCAGACAAGTTACGCGCGGGTAGTGCAGACCTGAAGTTACGCGTCGGTAAAGGATTCCCGATGTCCTTGCGGATCACTCCGCCGACAGGGTGTCACCAGGTGGGCCGAATCGGGCCGTTCGGCGCGATGGCCAGCAATTGTCGTACCAGCGCGGCGGACTGCCGCTCCCCCAGGCGCTCCACCCAGGGCCGTACGGCGTCGGCGGCGGCTTCGTCGGCGGCGCGGGTGCAGGCGCGGCCTCGTTCGGTGAGCACGACGAGCCGGGCGCGCGCGTCTCTCGGGTGCGGGCGGCGCTCCACGTACCCCTTGCGCTCCAGCTCGTCGACGAGCTGACTGGCCGCCTGCTTGGTGACGCCGAGGTGCGCGGCGACATCGGTGACCGTGGCGTCCCCGGCGGAGATCCGTACGAACGCGAAGCCGTGCGCGGGCCGCACCCCCTCGAAACCCCTGGCCACGACGCCCTCATGGATGCGCTGGGTCAGCTCCCCGGCCGCGGCGAGCAGGGCGGTGGACAGGGCGAGGGCGTCGGAGTTCTGCACGGCCTCATTGAAACACCCTTGACTATTCGGTCAAGCTCCTTGACCATCCAGTCAAGGAGCTTGACCAATCTCCCCTCGGATCGGGGAGATCCGAGGGGAACCGACCGGAGGGACCAGACATGCCCGTAGTCCGCGCGTCAGAGGCCGTCGTCCACGAGATGCACGGCGTCCGCTTCGTCTCGCACGCCTCCACCGGCAGCGGCAGCAAGGAGCTGGCGGCCTGGCGGGGCGAGATCCCGGCCGGCACGAAGGCGACCCCGCACACCGTGACGCGGGAGGAGATCCTGCACGTCCTGTCGGGCTCGCTGCGCCTGACGCTCGACGGCACGGCGCACGCGCTGGCCGCGGGTGACACGGCGATCGTGAACGCGGGCTCGGAGCTCGCGCTGGAGAACCCGACGGACTCCCCCGCGTCGGTGTGGGTGACGACGTCGGTGGGCCTGGAGGCGACCCTGCGGGACGGGACGCGGATCACGCCGCCCTGGGCGGGCTGATCCGCCCGCACCCGGTTCAGCCCGCCGCCCCCGCCGGGCGCACCGCGTCGGGGCCGTACTTGCGGCGGGCCCGGTCGACGACGGCCTCGATGCGGCGGGCCCGCTCGTCGACGGGGTCGAACAGGAGCTGGCGCGGGGCCTGTTCGGCCGGGATCAGGTCCTCCGCGCGCAGGGCGAGGGAGCGGACCCGGGCCCGCTGCAGTGCGAGCCGGTCGTGCAGCTCGCGGGCCAGCGCGGTCAGCGGCGGGGTGTGGGACGTGGCCTCGCGCAGGGTGCGGCTGCGGGTGATCGTCGTGTACCCGGTGCGGTCGGCGTAGCGGACGGTGAGGGCGAGGGAGCGGGTGGCCTGCCGCTCGGCGCGCAGCCGCAGGCCGAGCCGGTCGGTGAGGGCGAGCAGGGCGGCGCGCCGCACGTCCGCGTCCAGCTCGTCCTGCGGGAAGCGATGTTCGACGCGCAGGGAGCGGGCCGGGGCCGCGGGGACCACCCGGGTCGGGTCCAGACCGTGCGCCGCGTCGTGCAGCCGCCGCCCCGCACCGGCGCCGAGGATCCGCTGGAGGGTGCCGAGCGGCGCGGCGGCGATCTTTCCGACGCTGTCCAGGCCGTACGAGGACAGGGTGCGGGCGGTCGCGGGGCCGACCCCGTGCAGGGCGGCGGCGGGCTTGTGCGCGAGGAAGGCGGCGACGGCGTCCACGTCGTCGGGCAGCGCGCGCACCGCGGAGGGCGGCCCGTCGGCGGCGACCATGCGGGCCAGCATGGGGTTCGCGGCGACACCGACGGTCGAGCGCAGCCCGTAGAGGCCGCCGGTGCGGGCGCGGACGCGTTCGGCGAGGGCGAGGGCGTCGGTGCCGAAGTAGCGCAGGCTGCCGGAGACGTCGGCGAGCGCGGCGTCCGGCGGCAGGGCCTGCACCTGCGGGGTGAACTCGGCGAGGAGGTCGAGCAGCCGGTGGTAGAGCGGCTCGTCCGTCAGCTCGTGGAAGTGGATGTACAGGACGTGCATCCCGTTCTCGGTCGCCCCGTTCTCGGTCGCCCCGTTCCCGGTCTCGGTCATCCCGCGCTCCCCGGGCTCTGGTGCCACAGCTTGCGGCTCTGCTTGACGGATTCACCGGGCGGCTGGAGGTCCGCCCACGGGTGCAGGTCGTAACCGGTCTCCAGGTGGATGGTGCGGCCGGTCCCGGAATCACCGTCGCCCGTCGGCAGCCCGCGTTCGGTGAGCCGCTCGGTGACCGCGGACAGGCCGCCGGTGCGGCGCAGTTCGGCCAGTTCGGTCAGGTCCCAGGCGGCGGACCCGGTGACCGAGAGGGCCTTGCCGCTGCCGCCGCCGCGGCGCTGCACCACGCCGCGCACGAGCAGCAGCCAGGAGTGGAAGACGGTGTGCGCGCTGGCGTCGTGGCTGTCCTCGAAGAACGCGCAGTCGACCAGGCCCGTCGTGTCGTCGAGCGTGGCGAAGATGACGCGTTTGCCGGAGCGGACCGGCGGGGTCTGCACGGCGCCCTTGGCGCCGGCGACGAGCACGACCTGTCCGTGCGGCAGGTCCCGCAGCCGCTGCGCGGACACCACACCGAGCTCGTCGAGCAACTCCCGCTGGTCGCCGAGGAGATGCCGGGAGGTGTCCATGCCGAGCACGCCGAGCTCGGCGCCGAGCCGTTCGGCGTCGTCGAGGTCGGGCAGATGGGCGGGGGCGACCGTGTCGGGGGTGTCACCGGTCTCGCCCAGCGCCAACTGGCCGCTGCCCGACCGGAGTCGGGAGCGGTGCAGTTCGGCGATGTGCAGCATCAGGTCGCGCCGGTTGCGCCCGAAGGCGTCGAGCGCGCCGACCTGGGCGAGCCGTTCGGCGACGGGGCGGGAGGGGTGGGCCCGGGAGAGGAAGTCCTGGAGGGAGACGTAGGGGCGGCCCTCGACGATCCGCGCGGCCTCGCCCTCGCTCATGCCGCGCACATCGCCGAGCGCGAGCCGGAGCCCGTACTCCGGAACCCCTCGCTCAGACACCAGTTCGATTCGATAGGCCGCATCCGACGCGTTGACGTCCAGCGGAAGCAGCGGCACCCCCCGCCGCCGCGCGTCCGCGAGCAGCAGCCGCTTCGGGTACATGCCGGGATCGTGCATGAGCAGTCCCGCGTAGAAGGCGGCGGGCCGGTGCGCCTTGAGCCAGGCCGACTGGTACGAGGGCACGGCGAACGCGACGGCGTGCGCCTTGCAGAACCCGTACGCGCCGAACGCCTCGATGATCTCCCAGGTCCGCTCGACGACCTCCTCCGCGTAGCCGCGCCCGCGCGCCCGCTCGGCGAACCAGGCCTTCACCCGGCCGACCTGGTCGGGATTCGACAGGGCCCGCCGCGTGTAGTCACCGAAGGCGAGACCGCAGCCGGTCATCACGTCCAGGATGCGGATGATCTGCTCGTGGAAGACGACCACCCCGTACGTGTCCTCCAGCACGGGCTTCAGGTCCTCGTGCGGGTACCGGGGCGCCTGCCGGCCGTGCCGCGCCTTGATGAACGGGTCGACCATGTTCGCCGCGACCGGGCCGGGGCGGAACAGCGAGATGTCCACGACGAGGTCGTGGAAGGTCTCGGGCTGCAGCCGCGCGATGAGGTCCCGCTGACCGGGCGACTCGGTCTGGAAGCAGCCGAGCGTCTGGGAGCTCTTGATGAGCGCGTACGTCTTCGGGTCGCCCGGCGGCACCTGCGCGGGGTCGTCGAGGTCGATGCGCCGCCCGGTGGTCCGTTCGATCTCGGCGACGGCGTGCGCCATCGCGGACTGCATGCGCACCCCGAGCACGTCGAGCTTGAGCAGCCCGAGGTCCTCCACGTCCTCCTTGTCGAACTGGGACATGGGGAAGCCCTCGGTGCTGGTCGGCACGACGGGGGTGCGGCGCAGCAGCGCGGTGTCGGAGAGCAGCACCCCGCACGGATGCATGGCGATGCCGCGCGGCAGGCCGTCGAGCGCCTCGACCAGGTCCCACAGCCGCGGCCCGTACGCCTGCGGGTCGATGCCGCGCAGTTCCGGCAGCTCCTGGAGGGCGGCGCGGGCGTCGCGGGCACGGATGTGCGGGAAGGACTTGGCGAGCCGGTCGACCTCGCCCGGGTTCAGGCCGAGGGCGAGGCCCACGTCGCGCACGGCGTGCCGCACCCGGTAGGTCTCGGGCATGGAGACGGTGGCCACCCGCTCGGGGCCGAAGCGCTCCAGGATCGCGCGGTAGACCTCGAGGCGGCGGGCGGACTCCACGTCGATGTCGATGTCGGGCAGCTCGGTGCGCCGCTCGGACAGGAACCGCTCCATGAGCAGCCCGTGTTCGACCGGGTCGGCGGTGGCGATGCCGAGCAGGTGGCTGACCAGGGATCCGGCGCCGGAGCCGCGGGCGGCCACCCGGATGCCGAGGTCCCGGGTGTCGGCGACCACCTGGGCGACGGTGAGGAAGTAGGCGGCGTAGCCGAGCCGTTCGATCAGGCCGAGCTCCTCCTCCAGACGGTCCCAGTACTTCCGCCGCCGGTCGTAGCCGCGGGCGAGCATCGCGGCGGCGCAGCGCGAGCGCAGCACCCGCTCGGGGGTGCGCCGGGCGGCGCCGACGAGGTTCGGTTCGGGGAAGTGGACGCGGCCGAGGCCCAGGTCGTCCTCGGGGTCGACGCGGCAGGCGACGGCGGTCTGCTCGGTGACGTCGAGGAGGCGGCGGGCGGTGTTCGCGCGGTAGCCGGCGGCCTCGGCGACGCGCAGGGCGAGGTCCGCCATGTCGTCTCCGGGCTTGAGCCAGCGCTCGCCGCCGTCGAGCCCGGCGCGCGGGTCGATCGGGACGAGCCGGCGCGCCGAGTCGAGGACGTCGGCGACCTCGCCCTGTCCGGGGTCGGCGTAGCGCACGGCGTTGGTCAGGACCGGCAGGATCTTCTGTTCGACGGCGAAGCCGAGGGCGCGGGCGGCGAGCCGCAGCGAGCCGGGTCCGGTGCCGCCGCGTCCGTGGTGGACCGCCTCGATGCGCAGGGCCGCGTCCCCGTACCGCTCCCGCCAGGGGGCGAGCAGCCGGGCCGCGCGGTCGGGGCGTCCGGCGGCCAGGGCGCGGCCGACGTCGGAGTCGGGGCCGAGCAGCACGGTGATGTGGTCGCCGACGGTGGTGTCCCAGGGCAGCAGGGGGCGGGCGCCGTCGGGGAGGTCCCGGTGGGCGGCGGTGACGAGGTCGCACAGGGCGGCCCAGCCGGCCGCGCCGTCACGGGCGAGGAACACGGCGCGCTGGGCCGACTCGTCGACGAAGGCGCCGCCGCGGACCGGGGTGCGCCGACGCTCGGTGCGGCCCGCGGCCTCCTGCGGTGCGGCGACCGCGAGGTCGACGCCGAACAGGGGGCGGATGCCGGCCCGGCTCGCCGCCTTGGCGAAGCGGACGGCGCCGCCGAGGGTGTCCCGGTCGGTCAGCGCGAGCGCGTCCATCTCCCGCTCGGCGGCCCGCTCGGCGAGCGCGTCGGGGTGCGAGGCGCCGTACCGCAGGGAGAACCCCGAGGCGGTGTGGAGATGCGTGAAGCCCCGCATCCGAACCACCTCGCTACCCTGCCCCCTCCTGCCTGACCTGCCACGCTCGCCCCATCGGGCCCGCTCTCCTCACCATAGACCATGTTCGAATATCTGTGCGAATACCTGTGTGCCCCCGCTCCTCCAGGCACCCGTTCGGCCCTCCCCGACTGCACGCGGGCGGGGCCCGCCGGACCGTGGGGACATGAAGTTCGCCGACGAGTTCAAGGCCGCCGTCACCCCACGAGCCGCGCTGCTCGTCATCGGGGTGCTCGCCCTGCAGCTCCTGTTCATCACCTCCTACGTGGGAGCGCTGCACAGCCCCAAGCCGAAGGACGTGCCGTTCGGCGTCGTGGCCCCCGTGCCGGCCGTCGCCCAGCAGGCCGAGCAGCGGCTCGACCAGCTGCCCGGGTCGCCGCTCGATCCACGGGTGGTCGCCGACCGGGAGACGGCGCGGCAGCAGATCATGGACCGGAAGATCGACGGCGCCCTGATCATCGACCCCCGGGGCACCACCGACACCCTGCTCGTCGCGTCCGGGGGCGGCGCGTCCCTCTCGAACGTCCTGCAGGTCCTGACCGTCCGGATCGAGGCCGCCGAGCAGCGCACCGTGCGGACGATCGACGTGGCCCCCGCCTCGTCCGAGGACTTCAACGGGCTGTCGTCGTTCTACCTCGTCATCGGCTGGTGCGTCGGCGGCTACCTGTGCGCCTCGATCATGTCGATCAGCGCCGGGGCGCTGCGCGCGAGCCCGCAGCGCGCGGGCATCCGGATCGGGGCCATGGCGCTCGTCTCGATCGTCGGCGGCATCGGCGGCGCGCTCATCGTCGGCGACACGATCCTGGGCGCGCTGCCGGGCTCCTTCTGGGGGCTCACCGGGCTCGGCGCCCTGGTCACCTTCGCGGTCGGCGCGATCACCCTGGCCCTCCAGGAACTGACCGGCGTCGTCGGCATCGGCCTCGCCGTGCTGCTCGTCGTCGTGGCCGGCAACCCGAGCGCGGGCGGCGCCTACCCGCTGCCGCTGCTGCCCCCGTTCTGGAAGGCGATCGGCCCGTGGCTGCCACCGGGCGCCGGCACCTGGGCGGCCCGCTCGATCGCCTACTTCGAGGGCAACGCCCTGACGAAGTCCCTCCTGGTCCTCTCCGCCTGGGCGGTCCTGGGCGTCGTGGTCACCCTGCTGGTGGCGGCCCTGCGCGAGCGCAAGCACCCCGCGCGGGCCTGAGGAACCGACAGATGGGGCACCCCGCGGCGCGGGGTGCCCCATCTTCGTACGGACGCGCCCTGCGGACTCAGCCGATCTGCGTGCCCGTGGCGGAGAGCGCCTCGGTCACCGGCTGGAAGAACGTCTCGCCGCCCGACGTGCAGTCGCCGCTGCCGCCGGAGGTGAGGCCGATCGCCTTGTCGCCGGAGAACAGCGAGCCGCCGCTGTCACCGGGCTCGGCGCACACGTCGGTCTGGATCAGACCGTTGACGATGTCGCCGTTGCCGTAGTTCACGGTGGCGTCGAGGCCGGTCACCGAGCCGTCGTGGACCTGGGTGGTGGAACCGGAGCGGGTGACCTTCATGCCGACGGTCGCGTCGGCGGCCCCGGTGATCTGCTGCGCGGAACCGTTGTAGAGGTTCACCTCACTGGGGTGCGGCACGTCCGCGGTGTACTTCACGAGCCCGAAGTCGTTGTCCGGGAAGCTGGACTGCGCGTTCGTACCGATCTCCTGGCCGCTGGAGTCCGACCAGGTGGAGATCGCCTCGGTGCAGTGGCCCGCGGTGATGAAGTACGGCTCACCGCCCTTGACCACGTTGAACCCGAGGGAACAGCGGCCGCCGCCCCCGGTGATGGCGTCGCCGCCCGCGACGAAGGGCTTGAACTCGCCCTGGGTGCGCTTGAGTTCGGCCTTGCCGCCGAGCCCGTCGACGACCTTGCTCAGCTTGCCCCAGGCGGCACCCTCGACCGTGCGGTCGGCGGTGACGACGACCTTGTTGGTGGCCGGGTCGGTGGCCCAGGAGGTGCCCGGGATGGTCGCGTCGTTCTTCAGGGTGGTGCGGGCGCTCTTCAGCGCGGCGAGCGAGTTCTGCACGATTCTGGCCTTGGCGCCGACCGCCTCGACGGTCTTGGCGGCGTCCTCGCTCAGCACGTTCATCACGAGCTGCTTGCTGCGGGCGTCGTAGTAGCTGCCCGCCGAGTCGGCGCCCAGATCCTTCGTCAGGGCCGAGGCGAGGTCCCCGGCCTTGGCGACGGAGAGCGTACGGGGCGTCTGGACCGGGGTGTCGGTGCTGGCGTTCGCGGTCTGGAAGGTGATGCCCGCGGCGGCCAGGGCGAGTATTCCGCCTCCGGCGATCGCGGCACGCCGCTTGGACATGCGTCGGTGCTTCAACTCTCGTCCTCCTGTGGGGGGTCGGGAACCGGCCCGATGTGGGGGTGGACCGGCTCCGTGAGGCTGACGCGCCCCACTATTCCCACGGACCCCACTCGCACACAACCCCGATTTCAAGACCCACCAAGAAGCCCCACCAGGCACACGACAAACCACACGAGAAGCCCCGAAAGGGGCGCGCGGAACTGCGCGAGAACCCCCACCGGGCGCGCGGGGAACCGCACGAGAAGCCCGGTCAGGGGCGCGGGGAACTGCGCGAGAAGCCCCACCGGACGCGCGGCCGCACACGACCGATCCCTCAACGGCGAGTGGGCAGACACAGGAAGCCCCGTCAGGGGCGCGAGGAACTGCGCGAGAAGCCCCACCGGGCGCGCGGCCGCACACGACCGACCCCCCGACGGCGGGCAGGCGGACACAAGAAGCCCCCGCCCGGCGAACGCCGGACGGGGGCTTCCCTCTCACTGGCTGCTGCTCCGCACAAGACGCACCTGAACCGGAGTCAGGTCAGTACACGTGCACCCCGTACGCGCTGAGCGCCTCGGTGACCGGCTGGAAGAAGGTCGTACCACCGGAGGAGCAGTTCCCGCTGCCACCGGAGGTGAGCCCGTACGCCTTGGTGCCACCGTAGAGCGGACCGCCGGAGTCACCGGGCTCGGCGCAGACCGTGGTCTGGATGAGGCCGGAGACGATGTCGCCGCCGCCGTAGTTCACGGTGGCGTTGAGGGCGGTGACCTGGCCGCTGTGCGTGCCGGTGGTGGAGCCGCGCCGGTAGACCGTGGTGCCCACGGACGGCGTGGCGGCGCTCGTGATGTCCTGGCTGCCGACGGTGCCGGACTTGGCCACGGAGCTGTTCGTGTAGCGCACGATGCCGTAGTCGTTGCCCGGGAAGCTGGACCCGGCGGTGGAACCGAGGGTCGTCGAGTGCGACGAGTTCGACCACCAGGTGCCCGCGCCGTCGGTGCAGTGACCGGCGGTCAGGAAGTAGTAGTTGCCGCTGCTGTCCTGGACGTTGAAGCCGAGCGAGCACCGCCAGCTGCTCGCGTAGATGGCGTCGCCGCCGGAGATCAGCTTCTTGAAGGTGCCCGGTGTGCGCTCGATCTTGAGCGCGCCCGCGTTGGCGCCGGCCTCCTGACGGATCTTGTTGATCTCCGCCTGCGAGACCGTGCTGTCGACGGTCACGACGACCTGCTTGGTCTTCGCGTCGACAGCCCACGCGGTACCGGCGACATCGGCGCCCCGCACCGCGTCGGTGGTCTGCGCGAGTTCGGCGGCCGTGAAGGTCTGCGGGGTCTCGGCGGCGTGCGCGCTGGGTACGGCGAACGCCGCAGCGGCCAGCAGCCCGGTACCCGCGGCGATCAGCCGGGTCCGTCTCGCCGTACCGCTGAGGGGGGTGGTGCGCTTGATCCTCACTGGTCGTTCCTCCCGTAGGGAAGTCGGGGGGCCCGCGTGGGGTCGGGGCCCGGTGAGGCGCAGTCGAGGCCCCCGCCGCGGTCCGGATTCCGAACACGACGTGACCCTGACAAGCGCTGATCGGGAGTATTCGGGTTCTCAACTACCCGGCACAAGGGTGCCTTTCGGCCTTCCACCGGATCTCCGCAAGCACGACGGCATGCCCCGACGGCTTCACGCCGCCGGGGCCCGGCTCGGCCTGTCAGACGGCGACGGGGGCGGTCAGGTTCCGTTCACCCGCGTCGACGGCCACCGGCAGGGTGTTGCCCGGCGGCGGGAAGGGGCAGACGAAGTGGTCGGCGAAGGCGCAGTTGGGCAGCACCGCGCGGTTCAGGTCGACGGTCGTGCGGCCTTCGGGGCCGGGCGCGTCCGCGTACAGGAAGCGGAAGCGGTACGTGCTCTTCCCGCTGGTGGCGTCGGCGAAGACGGCCCAGAGCCGGCCGTCGGGCAGCCCCGTCACGCGCAGGGTGTGGCGGCTGCCGTCGAGCGTGAAGGACAGTTCCCCGGCGAGCCCGAGCCCGCGCTCCACACCGTCCGCGTTCCCGACGCGGATCTCACGGGTCTCCTCGTACGGTGTGAACTGTGCGGGGAGGGTCCAGCGCGGGTCGTGGGGCGCGGTGTCGATCCCGGTGAAGGCGGTGCGGGTGGGGGCCGCGGGGTCGAAGTCCCGTACCGCCCACAGGCCTTCACGGACGATGACGACGAGCCGGCGCTCGCCGAGCGGCACGGTGGTGTCCGCGGCCAGTCTGAGCTCGCCCGTCGTCGCGTATCCCTCGTCCGGGCCCGCGGTGAGGACGACGGCGTCGCCGTCGGCGCGCCACCGCCCGGGGATGGCCGGAAGTTGCCCTTCCGGATGGTCGGCGAGCCAGTGGGTGCCGGCGAGGGCGAGCGGGCCGTGCGGGGCCGAGACGGCGGCGGTCCGCTCCTCGTGCCACTGCTTCCAGAGATCGGCGGCGTCGGTCATGCGGTGGGGATCCTTTCGTGGCGCGGGGCCGGGACGGGCAGCCCGAGGTGGGAGCGCAGCGTCGTGCCGGTGTATTCCGTGCGGAAGACACCGCGTTCCTGGAGGAGGGGGACGACCTGGTCGACGAAGTCGTCGAGGCCGCCCGGGGTGAGGTGCGGGACGAGGATGAAGCCGTCGGCGGCCCCGGCCTGCACGAAGGCGTCGATCTCGGCGGCGACCGCGGCCGGGGTGCCGATGAAGGACTGGCGGCGCGTGGTCTCGATGACGGTCTGCCGGATGGACAGGCCCTTGTCGCGGGAGAGCGCCCGCCACTTCTCGGCCAGTTCGAACACGTCGCCGCGGTGGGTGCGCCCCTGGGACAGGCCGCTGTCGGGCACCGGGTCGATGTCGGGCAGCGGTCCGTCCGGGTCGTACGCGGAGAGGTCGACGCCCCAGACCTGTTCGAGGGTGAGGAGCGCGTTCTGCGGGGAGACCTGCTGCCGGCGGATCCCGGCGGCCTTCTCCTGGGCCTCCTCCGCGGTGTCGCCGAGCACGAAGGTGACACCCGGCATGATCTTGAGGTCGTCCGGGGCGCGTCCGTACCGGGCGAGGCGGCCCTTCACGTCGGCGGAGAAGGCGCGGCCCGCCTCCAGCGTCCCGTGGCGCGTGAAGATGACGTCGGCGGCGGACGCGGCGAACTCGCGGCCCTCGTCGGAGTCACCGGCCTGGATCACGACCGGGTGCCCCTGCGGCGGGCGCGCCGGACCGACGTCGCCCTCGACCGTGAAGTGCTGTCCCGCGTGGCGGAACGGGCGCTCGCTGCCCGCGTCCCACACCTGCCGGGCCACGTCCACGAACTCGGCGGCCCGGGTGTACCGGTCCGCGCGGTCGAGGAAGCCGCCGCGCCGGAAGTTCTCCCCGGTGAAGGCGTCGGAGGAGGTCACCACGTTCCACGCGGCGCGGCCCCCGCTGAGGTGGTCCAGGGTGGCGAAGCGGCGTGCGGTCTCGTACGGCTCGTTGAAGGTGGCGTTGACCGTGGCGGCGAGCCCGAGCCGGTCCGTGACGGCCGCGAGGGCGTTCAGGACGGTGATCGACTCGGGGCGGCCGACGACGTCGAGGTCGTGGATGCGCCCCTTGTGCTCGCGCAGCCGCAGCCCCTCCGCGAGGAAGAAGAAGTCGAACAGGCCGCGTTCGGCGGTGCGGGCCAGATGCTCGAAGGACGCGAAGTCGATCTGGGAGCGCGACCGGGGGTCGGCCCAGACGGTGGTGTTGTTGACGCCCGGGAAGTGCGCGGCGAGGTGCACCTGCCGGGGCCTCGTGGATGTCGTGGGTGTCGTGGTCATCGCCGCTCCCCCGCGGTGGCGTACTGGTTGACGGGCCGGGCGAGCCCCAGGTGTTCGCGCAGGGTGCTGCCCGGATAGAAGGTGCGGAACAGGCCTCGGTGCTGGAGCAGCGCCACGGTCCCGTTGACGAGGCGTTCCAGGTCGCGGCGCGGGTCGAGCGGCGTGAGGTGGAAGCCGTCGGCGGCGCCGCCCCGGTGCCAGTCGGCGATCAGGTCGGCGAGGTCGACGGGCCCGCCGCGGTACAGCGGGCCGTCCTCGGTGGGCAGCGGGCCGCCGCCGTGGCCGGGCCGCGCGGCGCGCTCCCCCGCGCCGAGGTCGATGCGCAGCGCGGCGAGGACCCGCAGGGTGTCGGGGTCGCGTCCGAGTTCGGCGGCGCGGCGGCGCAGCGCGGCCCGCGCGGCGGCGATCCGGTCCGGTTCGGCCTCGGCGACGAGGGCGACGTCGGCGTGCCGGGCCGCGGCCTCGGCGGCGTGGGGCGAACCGGCGTCGACGACGACCACGGGGTGGCCCTGCGGCGGGCGCGGCACGATGGACGGGCCGCGCACGGAGAAGGTCGGTCCCTCGTGGTCGACGTGGTGGAGCTTGTCGCGGTCGACGAAGCGGCCGGTGGCGACGTCCCGGATCTCGGCGTCGTCCTCCCAGCTGTCCCACAGCTTGCGGGCCGCGTCGACGACGTCGTCGGCCTCCGCCCACAGGGCGGCGGGCGGGGCCGGGTCCCGGCGGCCGAAGAGCCGGGACTCGGCGGCGCCGGTGGAGACGTCGGGCCGCCAGCCGGCCCGGCCGCGGCTCACCCAGTCGAGGGTGGCGACCGCGGCCTGTACGTGGAACGGCTCGGTGTGCGTGGTGGTGACGGTCGGCACGAGTCCGATCCGGGTGGTGCGGGGTGCGAGCCGGGACAGGACGGCGAGGCCGTCGGGGCCCGGTGCGGCGAACGAGTCGTGCAGCGTCACGAAGTCGAGCGCGCCGTGCTCGGCGAGCCGGACCGCACGCTCGTACGGCTCGGCCTCGTAGGTGTCCGGGAGGTCGACGGCCGCGGCGAGGTGCAGCGACCGGCGTCCGGTGGGACGGGTGGTCATGGGTGGCGGACCTCTCTGGGAGAACCGGTGGCGGGGGCGGTCACGGCTTGGGCAGGCCCGGCGGGTTGATCTCGGACTTCGGCACGGCCTCGCTCGACAGGCCCCAGCGCTTGAGCACGCGCCCGTAGGAGCCGTCCTCGATCACGTGGTTCAGCGCGGCGGCGTAGGCGTCGACGAGGCCGCTGCCCTTCTTCGTGGTGGCGGCGATCTTGCCCTGGACGAGGTCGCCGCCGCCGGAGATGGTGCCGATGATCTGCGACTGGCCCGCGGAGGCGACGTGGTAGGCGGAGGCGGGGCTCGGGCCGAGGTAGGCGTCGATGCGGCCGGACTGGAGCGCCAGGTAGTAGTCGGTGTCCTTCTGGAAGTACTTGATGGTGACGGGCTTGCGGCCGGCCTTCTCGTTCTGCTTGCTCCAGTCGATGAGGATCTTCTCCTGGTTGGTCCCGGAGGAGACGGCGATGGTCTTCCCGGCCACGTCCTTCGGCCCCTTGACCCGCCAGCTCGTGCCCTTCTTGGCCTCGAAGGCGATGTTGTCGAGCCGGTAGGTGGCGAAGTCGTACTTCTCCTTGCGCTCCTCGGTGACCGTGACGTTGGAGAAGACGGCGTCGAACTTTCCGCTGTCGAGGCCGACGAAGAGGTTCTCCCAACTGACCAGCTCCGGCTGGAGCTTGAGACCGAGCGTGTCGGCGACGAGGGTGGCGAGGTCGATCTCGGAGCCGATCCGGGTCTTGTCGTCGGTGGCGAAGAAGCCGAGCGGTGGCGAGGCGTCGGCGCTGCCGCCGAGCCGGAGCGTCCCGCGCCCCCGCACGGACTCGGGGACCAGTGCGGCGATGGCGTCGACCTTCTTGCCGCGGATGCGGTTCTGGTCGGGTCCGATGTTGATGTTCCCGACCTTCTTGGTGCCGGCGGCGCCCGCTCCGCCCGTCCGGGCGGCGGCGTCGCTGTCACCTCCGCAGGCGGCGAGCAGAGGCGCCGCGGCGAGGGCGGCGAAGGAGGCGACGAGGGCACGGCGGTTCAGCACGGAAGTTCTCCTCAACGGTGAAACGAGCCAAAGGGAAAGGGAGTTCAGGGAAATAGGGTTCAGAGAAGGGGGGTTCAGAGGACCTTCGAGAGGAAGGCCTTGGTGCGGTCCTCGCGCGGCGCGTCCAGCACATCGACGGGGGCGCCCTGTTCGACGATGCGGCCCTCGTCCATGAAGACGACGGTGTCCGCGACCTCGCGGGCGAAGCCGATCTCGTGGGTGACGACGATCATCGTGGTGCCCTGGTGGGCCAGGTCCTTGATGACGTCGAGGACCTCGCCGACGAGCTCGGGGTCGAGCGCGGAGGTCGGCTCGTCGAACAGGAGCAGCTTGGGCTCCAGGGCCAGCGCGCGGGCGATGGCGACGCGCTGCTGCTGGCCGCCGGAGAGCTGGCGCGGGTAGGCGTCCGCCTTGTCGCCGAGCCCGACCCGGTCGAGCAGCCGGCGGGCCGTCTCGACGGCTTGGGCGCGGGGCCGCTTGAGGGCGGAGACGGGCGCCTCGATGACGTTCTCCAGGACGGTCAGGTGCGGGAACAGGTTGAAGTTCTGGAAGACGAAACCGATGTGGGTGCGCTGCTTGAGGACCTCGCGCTCGCGCAGCTCGTACAGCTTGTCGCCGGACCTGCGGTAGCCGACGAGGGCGCCGTCGACGCTGATCCAGCCGCTGTCGACCTTCTCCAGGTGGTTGATGGTGCGCAGCAGCGTCGACTTGCCGGAGCCGGACGGGCCGAGGACGACGGTGACCTCGCCGGTGCGGACCTGGAGGTCGATGCCGCGCAGCACCTCCAGGGGGCCGAAGCTCTTGTGCACGGCCTTGATGTCGACCATGGGGGCGGCTTCAGGGGTCGCGGTGGGGGCGCTCATCGGGTCGTGCCTTTCGCGTAGTGACGTTCGACGTAGTGCTGGAGTACGGAGAGCGCGCTGGTCAGGAGGATGTACCAGGCGGTGGCGACCATGAGCAGGGGGACGACGCGGCCGTTGCGGCCGTAGATGACCTGCACCTGGTAGAAGAGTTCGCCGATCGCCATGACGGAGACGATCGAGGTGCCCTTGAAGAGGGAGATGACCTCGTTGGCGGCGTTCGGCAGGATCGAGCGCATGGCCTGCGGCAGCACGATGCGGCGGATCTGGCGCAGCCGCGGGATGCCGAGCGCCGCCGCGGCCTCCAGCTGTCCGCCGTCGACGGCGAGCACGCCGCCGCGCACGATCTCGGCGGCGTACGCGGCCTGGTGCAGGGCGAGGCCGAGGACGGCGGCGCTCATCGCGCCGACCAGGCCCATGGTGTCGAAGGAGAAGAAGCCGGGCCCGAAGGGGATGCCGAACTGCAACTCCTTGTAGAGGTAGGCCAGGTTGAACCAGAAGAGCAGCTGCACGATGAGCGGGATCGAGCGGAACGCCCAGATGTAGCCGAACGCCACGGTCCGCAGAAAGCGGCTGCGGGACAGGCGCATGAAGGCGAGCACGATGCCGAGCGCGAAGCCGAGGGCCGTGCCGTAGAAGGTGAGCTGGAGCGTCGTCCAGACGGCCTTGAGGACGACGTCGGCGGTGAAGAACTCGCCGAACACCTCCCATTCCCAGCCGGGGTTGGTGACGAGCCCGTGCACGAACTGGGCGAGCAGCACGGCGGTCACGGCGATGGCGGCCCAGCGCCAGGGGTGGCGCACGGGCACGACCTTCAGACGGCCCGGGTCGTCGTCGGCGGCGGGCGCCGCGACGGCCTTCACCTCCTGGTCGGCGGAGGTCTTGAGGGGTGGATCGCTGGTCAGAGACATGGGGGTCCTAAGGGAGGGGGCGGGGGTCCTACGGGGATCAGGCCGCGGCGGCGCGACAGTCCAGGTCGCGCAGGAGGTCGAGCACGGCCCGCGCGGTGGCGTCGTTCTGCCGGAACGAGGGGCTGTTGGTGCGCGGCCGGGTGAAGGCGCCGGCGCCGCGCGCGTTCGTGTGCGGGCCGAGCGCGAAGCGGCGCGGGTGGGCGCTGCCGTCGCGGTGCAGGATCCGGCCGTCGGCAGGGTCGACGGCGAGCAGCCCGGTGGGTGTGGCGGCGGCGCCCTCGGCGTGCAGCTCGCGCAGCAGGCGGTCCCGGGTGCGGGCGAGGGTGGGCTGCGGGAGGCGGGCCTCGACGAGGGCGCGGGCCTCGACGACGGCTCCGGGGACGGTGTCGCCGGTGGCCCGGAAGACGCCGTCCTCGGCGCTCACCCGCACGCCGGCGCCGAGGAAGCGAACGACGCCCGCGCGGGACAGGGCGAGCAGTTGGCGCAGGCGCGGTCCGGGCGGCCCGGAGGCCAGGTAGCTGAAGAAGCCGTGCCACCAGGGGCCGAGGTCGCCGAGCCGGACGAGCTGCCCGTACACGGAGAGCAGGCCGAGGAAGACGGCGAGGTCCTGGTCGTGCGCGGGGTCGTGCCGGCGTTCCAGGTCGGCGGTGATGTAGCCGCGCAGGGCCTCCTGGAGCTCCTCGGGCGAGCGGTGGCGGATGCCGTCGAGGGGGTGGTCGAGGGCGGTGAGGTCGAGCCGGTCGGCGGGGTCGGGGACGGAGGCGGCGACGAGGGCCTGGAGTTCGGCGCCGAGCGGGTCGGCGGCGGCGTACTTCTCCTCGAAGTCGGTCCAGGCGACGGCGGTGCGCTCGGGGTGCGCGGTGAACAGGCGGTGGTAGTGCGCGAAGCCGAGCTCCTTGTCGATGAGCGGCCACACGTCGCGCCGGAAGTCGAACCCGCCGTCCCTGGCGAGGAGTTCGTCGATCTGCGCGGTCCCGAGGAAGCGGGGCAGCGGCGGCCGTTCGCCGAGGGTGTCGTCCCAGTCGTAGCCGATCTTGGAGTGGTAGGGCACGCCGCGCCGGGAGCCGACGTGCAGCACGGGCTCGCGGCCCGAGGGGAGGTAGCGGTCCCCTTCGAAGCGCCCGCCGCGCCCCTCGGTGAGCAGCACCATCAGGTCGACGAAGGCGAGCCCGAAGCCGCGCACGATGACGTCCTGGCCGGGCGCGAGGGCGCTCAGGTCGGAGTCGGCGGTGAAGTCCGGCGGCAGGTGGACGAGCCCGTGGCGTGCCGCGTACGCGCTCAACCCGCGCTGCTCCTCGTCGAGTTCGGCGTCGAGGTGGCCCTGGGTGAGGACGACGGCGTCGGCGAGCAGGGGGCGCGGCCGGTCCTCCAGCCACACCTGTTGGCGGCCGTGGCGGGTGCCGGCGAGGCGCAGGGCGCGCCGCGCGTGGTGGTGGACGACGACGCCTTCGGGCAGGGCGGCGACGGCCTTCTCGTACACCCAGCGCAGATAGCCGCCCTGGCGCCGGCGGTCGGGGAAGGCGCGGCCGTCGAGTCCGGCCCAGGCGTGCAGGGCGGGGCCGGGCAGCACGGGCCCGTCGAGCTCCACGGTGTCGTCGGTGAACATGGTGACGTCCTGGGCCTGCGAGTTCATCCAGAGCAGCGGGGACTGGTCCTCGCGCCAGATGCGTCCGCCGCCCGGCGGGTACGGGTCGACGAGGTGGATGTCGAGGTGCCAGGGACCGTCCTCGTCACGGGCGTTGGCGGCGATCCGCTCCAGGACACCGGTCCCCCGCGGCCCGGCGCCGACGACGACGAGCGAGCGGCGCGGCGGCCGCGCGGCGCTCATCGGCCGGCTCCGCGCGCGTAGTGCCGCTCGACGTAGTGCTGGCCGACGCTGAGCAGGGAGGTGACGACGACGTACCAGAGCGTGGCGACCAGGAGCAGCGGGATGACCTGGTAGGTGCGGTGGTAGACCAGCTGCACGGAGTACAGCAGGTCCTGCACGGCGATGACGCTGACGATGGAGGTGCCCTTGAGGGTGCCGATCAGCATGTTCCCGGCGGGCGGGACGATGGAGCGCATCGCCTGCGGCAGCACGATGCGGCGCCAGCGCCGGGAGCGGCTGAGCCCGAGCGCCTGGGCGGCCTCGATCTGGCCGCGGTCGACGGAGAGGATGCCGCCGCGCACCACTTCGGCGGCGTACGCGGCCTCGTGCAGGGTCAGTCCGACGACGGCGACGGTGACCGGGCCGAACAGGTCGACGGTCCTGATGCCGAGGATGTGCGGGTACAGGGCGCCGATGTTGAACCAGAACAGCAGCTGGACCAGGATCGGCATGGAGCGGAACAGCCACACGTAGCCCCAACTGACCGCGCGCAGCACGGGGTTGGCGGACAGGCGCAGGACGGCGAGCAGGGTGCCGAGGGCGAAGCCGAGGACCATCACGAGGGCGGTGAGCCACAGGGTGAGGCCGAGGCCGCGCAGTACGGCCGTGGTGGTGAAGTAGTCGGCGACGACGTCCCATTGGAAGGCCTCGTTGCGCAGCACCGAGTTCACGGCGAGGCCGAGCAGGGTGAGCACGAGGGCGGCGGCGAGCCACTGGCCGGTGCGGCGCCGCGCGACGATACGGGGCGGTGCGGCGCCGGAAGCGGCCCGGCGGGGCGGTGTCTTGGTGAGGGTCTGTGAGGACATGGCAGGCTCCGATGGCCGGAACTCCGGCACGGTCTTGCCTTCACGTCTGCGGTCTTGCCGGCACCGAGCCCCTCAGCAGCGGTACCGCACCGAGAGTACGGGGCTGTTCACCGCTCCTGTCAAGGGTGTCCACACTGTGAGCCGTACGTCTCAGGCGAGTTGACGCGGAAACGGATGCCTGTTCCACTTGGCCCATGCATCCGCAGCAGTGGCTGGTCACGCGCTCCCACATCGACTTCGGTCGAGTGTGGTCCGCGTCTTGTTGATGCCCTTCCGGCGTCCTCCTCGCGACGCCCGCTGACGCCCGCGTTCACTCCGCGCGCGTCACGCCCTTCTCGCTCCACCTCTTCATTCGACGGATCCCTCGGATCCGCAGCACTCACGCGTCCGTACGCGCGGCCACCGTGCCGTGCGCCCTTCGCGCCTTCACCTCGCTGCACCCTCCCCTCCCCTCGCACCACCCTGTTTCCGCCTGCTTCCGCGCCGCCGTAGAAGGGCATCCACCTCGCCATGCGCTCCTCCACCCTGACCTCCGCCTTCGCGCTGATCACCGTCGCCACCCTCGGACTGACCGCGTGCGGTTCCGGTGACGCCACGGACGCGGCGCCCGCGGGCGCCGCGAAGAGCGACAAGATCCCCACCCAGGACGTGACCTCGTCCGTACGGGAAGACCCCGCCGCCGCGAAACTTCTCCCCGCCTCCGTACGGAAGGAGGGCAGCCTGAGACTCGCGGTGACCGTGGGCGGCACCCCGCCGGGCTCGTCCTATCTGCCGGACGGGAAGACGATCGCCGGCCAGGACGTCGACTTCGCCCGCGCCGTCGCGAAGGTGCTCGGCATCGAGCTGCACCAGGAGGTCGCGAGCTTCGAGGCGATCCTGCCGGCGCTCGGCAGCGGCAAGTACGACCTGGGCACGGGCAATTTCGGCGTCACCGACGAGCGCCGCAGGACCATCGACTTCGTGACCTACATCAACGACGGCCAGGGCTTCGCCGTCCGCAAGGACAGCGACCTGAAGAAGGTCACCGACCTGAAGCAGCTGTGCGGGCTGAACGTGGCCACGGGCGCGGGCACGACGTTCGAGGCGACGCTGGAGGACAACAAGGGTGTCTGCGCCGACGCGGGCGAGAAGCCGTACAGCGTGAAGACGTACGCGGAGTCGAGCGCGATCTGGTCGTCGCTCCAGCAGGGTCGCTCGGACGTCGTGATGAGCACGATCAACGGGCTGCGCTACGCGGTGGAGCACCAGGAGGGGCTGCGGTTCCTCAACGAGTTCCACCGGCTCGACGTCGGCTTCGCGTTCAAGAAGGGCACCCCGCTCGCGCCGGCCTTCCAGGCGGCGGTGAACAAGCTGATCGCGGACGGCACGTACACCCGCATCCTGAAGAAGTGGGGTACGGCGCCGTCCGCGATCGAGCGGTCCCGGATCTCACCGCCGGAGATCAAGGACTGAGCCGGGGCCGGACCGGGGTCGGACGGTCAGACCCCGACCGGCCGGCGTCCGCGGGTGCGGACGCCGATGATCTGGTCCATGAGCGCCCCGAGGACGTCACGGACGGAGGCGCGGGCCCGGGCGTCGCACTCGACGACCGGGACCTCGTCGCCGACGCCGAGCGCCTCGCGGATCTCGGCGAGTTCGAAGCGCTCGGCGCCGTCGAACCGGTTGACGGCGAGCACGAACGGCGTGCCCTGCGCCTCGAAGTAGTCGAGCGCGGGGAAGCAGTCCTCGATGCGCCGCGTGTCGACGAGCACGATGGTGCCGATCGCGCCCTCCACCAGGTCGTCCCAGAGGAAGGAGAACCGGTCCTGTCCCGGGGTGCCGAACAGATAGAGGGCGAGCGACGCGTCGAGGGTGATCCGGCCGAAGTCCAGGGCCACGGTCGTGGTCGTCTTGCCCTCGACGCCGTCGAGCGAGTCGACACCGAGCGACACCTGGGTGATCGCGGCCTCGGTGTCCAGGGGTTCGATCTCGGAGACCGCACCGATGAACGTGGTCTTGCCGACGCCGAGTCCACCGCTGACCACGATCTTCACGGCCAGCGGCGCGCGGCGTTCAGAGCGCCCTGACATGGTCTCTGATCCTTTCAAGGGTGTGGAGCGGAAGCTCCACGGGTTGCGAGCAGGTCAGATGACCGCTGACGACGAGGTCGGAGATGAGCACCTTGGCGACGCCGAGCGGCACCTCCACCGCCTCCGCGATCTGGGCGACGGTGGTGGCCTGCGCGCAGAGCGCCACGATCCGCCGGCGCTCGAAGGCGAGGGGCGCGGCCCCCTCCGCCGGGTCGCAGGCGACCACGAGCGTCTCCAGGCGCAGATCGGCCTGGGCGGGCAGCGCGCGGCCACCGGTGATGATGAAGGGACGGACGAACTGGGTGTCCGCGGCGTCGTCGTCCTCCGCCCCATGAGGTCGGTCGGTGCTCATCGCGGCAGCGTCTCCCGCAGATCGGCGATGAGCATCGGGTTCAGCAGGTCACCGGCCCGCTCCGCGAGGACGGCCATCTCGTAGCCGACGAGGCCGAGTTCGCCGCTGCTGTCGGCGAGCACGCCGAGGCAGGAGCCGTCCCGGATCGCCGAGACCAGCAGGAAGCCGCGGCCCATCTCGATCATGATGAGCTTGACCCCGTCGAAGCCGTAGCGCTTGGACGCGCTGCGGGCGAGGCTGGACAGGCCCGACACGATCGCGGACAGGTGGTCGGCCTCGGTGCGGCCGAGTCCGTCGGAGACGGCGATGAGCAGTCCGTCGGAGGAGACGGCCACGGCGTCCCGGACCCCGTCCGTCTTGCGGACGAAGTTGGCGAGGAGCCAGTTGAAGGTCTGCGAGTCGCCTCGCGTGTCGACGGTGCTCACTTCTCGCCCTTCCCTTCGGCTTCGGTGCCCGAGACTCCCGAGGTGCCTGCGGTGCCCGAGGCGCCCGAGGTCTTCGACTGTTCGGCGGCGGCCCGCTCCCGCTCCACACTGATGGCGCCGCGCATGTGGGCACTGCGCAGGCTGGAGAGCATGCCCGACACCTGGTCGGGGCCCCGCTCGACGGCCGGTGCCGGGGGTGCGGGACGCTCCGGCTCGCCGCTCTCCCGTACGACCTTGGCGATGGCGCTGCGCTGGGGGCGCTTGACCAGGCCGTTGCGGGTGCGGGCGGCGGAGGGAGCGTGGGCGCTCACAGCGGCGGGTTCCCTGGCCGGGCCCGGCTCCGGAGCGGTGTCCGCGGCCGTGCCGCGCGCAGGCTCGCGCTCGGCGCGCGGGGCCGGCAGGTCGACGGGGCGCCGACCGCCGTCCGCGGCCTTCCTTCCGCTCGCGGCGGCCTTGGCCGCCTTCTTCTTGTCCTTGGCGGTGGGCTCGGTGAGCAGCGTGGCCGGGATGAGGACGCGCGCGACGACACCGGCGGCGGGAGCCTCGCCGAGCCGCACCTCGATGCCGCACCTGCGGGCGAGGGCGCCGACCACGAAGTGGCCGAGGAACCGGGTGGGTTCGGCCATGAAGCCGGCCGCGCCGGACAGCCGGACGTTGGCCTCGGCGAGGGCCTTGCTGTCCATGCCGTGGCCGTGGTCGACGATGGCGACGAGGTAGCCCTCGCTGGTGCGCCGGCCCTCGATCTCGACCTCGGACTCGGGCGGCGAGAAGCTCAGCGCGTTCTCCACCAGCTCGGCGAACAGGTGGGCGACCTCGGCCACGTGCAGTCCGCTGATGTGCGCGGTGTCGACGCGGCGCAGCGTGACGCGGCGGTACTCCTCGACCTCGGAGAGCGAGGCGCGCAGGACGTCGGTCATGGAGAGCGCGGTGGACCAGGTGCGCGGGCTGGACTCGCCCGCGAGCACGAGCAGCGACTCGGCGTTGCGGCGCATGCGGGTCGCGAGGTGGTCGAGCTCGAAGAGGTTGGCGAGGGTGTCCGGGTCGGCGTCCTCGTGTTCCAGCCGGTTGATGAAGCTGATCTGACGGCGGACCAGGTTCTGGTTGCGGCGGCCGAGGCTGACCAGCGACTCGGTGGCGTTGCGGCGCAGTACGGCCTGCTCGGTGGCGAGGTCGAACGCGGCGCGCTGCACCCGGTCGAAGGCCTCGGCCACGTCGCGGACCTCGGCGCCGGCGTAGACGTCCGGGGTGAGCGGCTCGGGCGGGTCGGGCTGTTCGCCGTCCGCGGCCTGCACGGCGGCGACGGCCTGGGGCAGCCGGACCTCGGCGACGTCGCGGGCCTGGTCGGCGAGCCGGCTGAGGGGGCCGGACACGGAGCGCACGCAGTTGCGGGCGAGGGCAGCGACGGCGGCGGTCATGACGAGGGCGAACACGAGGAAGAGCAGCAGGTCGAGGCCCGCCCGGCGCTCCAGTTCGAGGGCGCGGGCCTGGATGTCCTCGCCGACGGAGACCTGGACGCCGCGCAGGCCGTCGATGGTCGCGGTGATCGACTGGTACCAGGACATGGGCGGGATGTCGCGGGCGGAGAGCTTGCCCGCCCCGCGCACGGCGTTCTCCTCGTAGTCGAAGGTGCGCTGCGCCTCGGGGGTGTCGAGGGCGTCGGCGAGGCGCCGGCGCTCGCTCGGGGTGGCGGTGCTCGGCAGGGCGTCGAGGGCGGCGAGCCGGCCGGCCCGCATCTGCATGAAGCGGCTGTAGTCGTCGCCCCTGAAGCGCCCGCCGGCGTCGAGGGAGCCGAGCACGATGGCGCGCTCCTCGCCGGTGAACTCCTTGGCGTTGCCGATGACCTGGAGGGTGCGGAACGCGTCGCGCAGCTGCTCGTCCTGGACGTCCTCGAGGCCGAGGTCGGGCCGGTCGAGGGCGATCAGGGTGCTGGTGAACCAGTTGAAGGTGGGTTCGACCTTGGCGGTGCCGTTGTCGGCGGACTGGCGGATGCCGGTGAGGGCGTCCACGCGGCCCATCGTGGCCCGCACGGTGTCCGCGTCCGCGTCCTCGTGCTCGGTGAGCGTGTTCTCCAGGGTGGTGCGCGCGGCGTCGGTGGTCTTGCGCTGCGCGGTCATCGGGCCGCGGAACGTCTTCTCGCCGCCGACGTAGGCGACGGTGAGTCCGCGTTCCTTCTGCAGCTCGTGGACGAATGCCTGGAGGGTGACCTCGAGTTCGGCGTTGGCGGCGCCGTGGGCCGCGTTGCGGTAGTCGGAGATGTGTCCGGTCGCGATGACGCCGAGGAGGGCGAGCAGCACGGCGAGACAGATGCCGAGGATGCGGAGGAGGCGGGACCTGATGGTCCGGGGTTTCACGGAGCGGGCGACGGCGTCCTTCACCGACGTCGCCGGTGCGGGAGGCGATGCAAGATCCACGTCATGGCCTTATAGAGAGGGCGAGTTGTCGAAACGTGCGGGTTTCTGTGCACGGTCAACGACCCTCGGGACCTCAGGTCACCCGTCCGGGCGGGGTTTTATATGGACACAACATGAACCGCCTTGATTCCGGGTCCATACAGGGATCCGCCCCTGTTTCGGCAGGGCCGAACACAGGGGCGGACGACCCCTCTCAGGGGTGAGGCGCCTCAGGGGTGAGTGCCTGAAAGTGGTGAGCGGCGGCGCTCAGCAGTCGCAGCAGGAGAGGCACTCGCAGCACTGGCAGCAGGAGCAGGCCTCGCAGCACGAGCCGTCGCAGTTGCTGCAGCAGCCCTCGCGCTTCTTGCGGGACCAGGCACCCTCGTACTCGTCGGCGCAGCACACCTTGCAGGTGCAGCAGAGGCCGATCGCGGCGAAGCAGCCGGCGAAGAAGCCGCGCTTCTCGGGGCGGGGCGGCTTGGCCGGGTCTCCCCCGAAGCCGCCGAATCCGTCGCCGCCGCCCCCGCCGCCGGGGCCGTACGGTCCGCCGGGCCCCTGCGGGCCGCCGCCGTAGGGGTTGTTGGAGCCGTAGGCCTGGTCCGGGGTGAAGGAGCCGTGGCCGGCCGGGCCGTAGGGGCCGGGCTGCTGCGGGTGGCCGTGGCCGGTGGAGCAGGTGGTCGTGCCGAAGGCGCGGTCGACGGAGCGGCCGAGCTCGTGCGCGAGCAGCAGGTGCGCGAGCCGGCCGTCGACGAAGTCGATCTCGCGCAGGGCGAGCCGGATGCCGTGCACGGCGTCGTCGGCGAGCCGGCGGGCCTCGGGCAGCGGGGTGCCGGTGGCGGTCAGCGGGTTCCAGGCGCCGGTCTCGGCGTCGGCGCCCTGGTCCTCGACGGCGTCGAGGAGGTGGGCGAGCCGGCCGAAGAGGCGGCCGGCCTCGGCGAGCGGCTCCGCGTTGTGCGGGCGTCCGGCGAGGACGGCGGTGTGGGCGAAGGCGGCGGCGGTCGCGGTCTCGGTCGGCTCGGTGACCGTGAGCACGGAGGTGCCGGGTCCGGCGAGGGACTCGACGCCGGCCTGCCGCTCGACGGCGTCGATCAGCACGGCGGTGTCGAACCCGACGTCAGATCCCGTGCGCGCGCCCGCCTTTCCCCAGCTCGCGGCGACCTTGCGGGCCGCGGCGGCGACGGGCCTGCGGGCGAAGACGCCGTCCCGGTCGTCGACGTGGTCGCGGACCTTGGCCGAGGCGAGGACGAGCGAGACGGCGGCGGCGAGCCGGGCGCCCTCGCCCTGGGCGACGGAGGCGGTGCGCATGCCGCGCAGGGGGCAGGGCCCGGCCTGGCGGCGCCAGCCTCCGGCCTGGGTGCGCTCGGCCTGAGCCTCCGTCAGGACCGAGACCAGCAAACCGTCATAGTTCGTGACAATGCGGGCGAACTGCCCGTGATCGCCGCGCAGCGCCAGGCAGAGCCCGCACAGATGCGCCATCCACTGCGTCTTGAGCCCCTCGCCGAGCCGATGGCTGCAGGGCCTCACGATTCCGAACAAAGCGACTCCCCCGTGCGCCGCATGACGGTGCGTCAACCGGGCAGGCGCGCACCGTCACCGCGTGATGAATCCCGGCGGTCCCGGAACGACGGCATCGTACCGAGCGGATCCGGCCCCGGGTTCGTTCACCCGTACGCACCGCAACTCACCCAAACGCCGTGAAGAATCATATTTCACTCACTGTCAGCAGCCGTACCCCGTGCACCCCTTGGGAATGCCGGGATCACGCCGGGTTGACTGTGCACCAGTACCGTCACGAAAACCCCGCGCGGCGACTATCCCCTTGGCGCCGCATCTGCATCATGGACGAACATTGGGGATGCACGACATGCGGAACACAGAGGGACCGCTGTGAGAGGAGGCGTCCATGGGATCGGTGCGCAAGGCGAGTGCCTGGCTTGGCCTCGTCGACGACAACGATGACGAGCGTTACTACGACGACGACTACGCCGAGGGGTCTTCCGAGCCCGGAGACGCCTGGGTGACGGACCCGCGGGTGAAGGTCGCCAGCGAGGAGGCCGTGGAGAAGGGCCGCCGGATCGGCACCGTGACCCCGGACAGCTTCCGGGACGCGCGCCGGATCGGCGAGATGTTCCGGGACGGCGTCCCGGTGATCATGAATCTCACCGCGATGGACCCCACCGACGCCAAGCGGGTCGTCGACTTCGCGGCCGGCCTCATCTTCGGTCTGCGCGGTTCGATCGACCGGGTCGCCACCCGGGTGTTCCTGCTGACCCCGGCGGACACGCAGATCGTCTCCGGGCGCGAGGCGGCCGTGCAGCCCGACGGGTTCTTCAACCAGAGCTGACCGGCTCCGACGGGGGCGACGGGAAGGGGTGCACCGCCCGGCCGCACGGCCGGGCGCCCGCCCTGTCCCCGCGGCGTCGGTCAGACGACGGGCGACTCGGCCCGGGAGGAGGGACGTCGCTGTGCGGCGACCTCGGCGCTCCCGGTGTCGTGCGCGTCCACCGCGTCCGGCGCGCACGCTGCCGCCGGCGCCTCGCACTCCATCCGGCGCGGCAGCTTCAGCGCGGCCAGTGCGCCGAGCATCAGCAGCACCGCGCTGACGACCAGCGTCACGTGCAGTCCGTGCACGAACGCCCCCCGCGCCGCACTGCGCAGCGAGGCCTCGGCCGCGCTCCCCAGCCGCGCGGCGATCTGGTACGCCTCGCCGAGCGAATGCCCCGCGGCCTCGCTGTCGGAGGCCGACACCCCGGTGACCCGGGCGAGCCCCGGCGCGTACGCCGCGTTCATCACCGAGCCGAGCAGCGCGATGCCCATGCCCGCGCCGAGCTGGTACGAGGTCTCGCCGATCGCGGCAGCGCCTCCGGCGTCGTCGGCCGGCGCCTCCGTGAGCATCGACTCGTAGGCCCCGAAGAGGGTGCTCTGGAAGCCGAGGCCGAGCAGGACGAAGCCGGTGCCGAGCAGCCACGGCCGGTCGTTCTCGCCCATCAGGACCAGCAGCAGCACCGCGCAGGCGGTGAGCGCGAAGCCGTACGCGACCATGCGGCGCGGGCCGAGGCGGCGCAGGTTCGCCGAGCCGAGGACGCCCGCGGTCATCGCCGCGAAGGTCAGCGGCAGCATCCGCACGCCGGTCTCCAGCGGGCTGAGGTCGAGCACCAGCTGGAGGTACTGGACGGCGATCAGCTCCAGGCCGACGAGCGCCAGCATCGCGATGACGATGCAGCCGACGGACGAGGTGAACGCGGCGTTGGAGAACAGCCGCATGTCGATCAGCGGGTGCTCGCGCCGGCGCTGGCGCCGGACGAACAGCAGGAGCAGCGCGACGCCGCCGAGGAAGGGCAGCACGGCGCCCGCGTCGAGGAGGTCCCGCTCGATGCCGAGTTCCTTGATGCCGTAGACGACGCCGAGCACGCCGAGGGCGGCGAGAAGGGCGCCGAAGAGGTCCCAGGGGCCGTCCGAGCGGCCCTTGGACTCGGGCACCAGGAGCCGGCACAGCGGGAGCATGACGGCCATCAGCGGGATGTTGATCAGGAAGACCGAGCCCCACCAGAAGTGCTCGACGAGGAAGCCGCCGAGGACCGGTCCGGTGGCGGCGCCGACGGCGGAGACCGCGGTCCACACGCCGATGGCGACGGCCCGCTCGTGCCGGTCGGGGAAGACGTCCCGCAGGATCGACAGGGTCGCGGGCATGATCATCGCGCCGCCGACGCCGAGCAGCGCCCGCGCCGCGATCAGCACCTGGGCGCTGTCGGAGACCACGGCGAGCGCGGAGGCGACGCCGAACAGGGCGTAGCCGAGCAGCAGGATGCGGCGGCGGCCGACGCGGTCGCCGAGGGTGCCGAAGAGGATCAGCAGGGAGGCGCAGACCAGTGGATAGGCGTCGCCGATCCACAGCAGTTCGACCGAGGTGGGCTTCAGGTCCTCGGTGACCGAGGGCAGGGCCACGTAGAGGATGGTCGAGTCGAGCGCGACCAGGAGCAGACTCGTGCACAGGACGACGAGGACGATCCAGCGATTGGTGCGGGCCCCGGTGGCGGTCAGCCGATGGCGCAGGCGCCCGGTGGACGTGCTCGTCCCGGACATGCGTACCTCCCAGTGGTCCTCGCGTTCGGCGGATCCGGGGGCGGGGACTGCCCACGGTCTCCGGCTCGGGAGGAGCGGTCTCCCGGCCCCGCGGCGAAAGGCGAGTGAGCCGTCAGAGTACGCGAGTTCGAGCGGGTGACACGTGGCGGACCTCTCATGGAGCCGGGGAGCGGGTGTGGCGTACGCCACTCCCGGGCGGGATGCGGACCGGGCCCGGCCTGCGGCGACCGGGGGCCGAGCGCCGATAATCGGGGCCGTGACGGACGATGATCGACGAAGCCGGCCCTCGCCGCGCCGGGCCGCCCCGGCGCTGCTCGCCTACGCGGGCGTGCGCGCGGCCGGCCTGCTGGCCCTCGCCCTGTGGAGCGCCGCGGCGGGCAAGAGCCAGCACACGCTGCTGACCGCGCGCTGGGACTCGCTCTGGTACACCCGGGTCGCCGAGCACGGCTACGGCTGGTCGGTGACGCTGCCCGACGGGAGCGTCCACTCCAATCTGGCGTTCTTCCCGCTGCTGCCCTGGCTGGAGCGGGGCGTCGCGGCGCTCTCCCCTCTGTCGTACGCGGACGCGGGCCTGCTGGTGAGCTGGCTCGCCTCGCTCGGCGCGGCCTGGGGGATC
Organism: Streptomyces sp. NPDC025806; assembly: GCF_055558275.1. Classification (NCBI taxonomy): domain Bacteria; kingdom Bacillati; phylum Actinomycetota; class Actinomycetes; order Kitasatosporales; family Streptomycetaceae; genus Streptomyces; species Streptomyces sp. NPDC025806. The sequence continues at coordinate 105,403 of NZ_JBVHMU010000018.1, forward strand.
TTCGCGGTCGGTGACCGGCTGTACGGACGCCGGGCCGGAGTGTGTCTGGCGGTGCTGTGGGGGGCGCTGCCGGTCGGGATCGTGGCGTCGATGGCGTACAGCGAGGCCCTGTTCACGGCGCTCGCGGCGTGGGGACTGTACGCGGTGCTGCGGGAGCGCTGGGTGACCGCGGGCCTGCTCGCGGCGGCGGCCGGTCTGACCCGCCCGATCGGCGCGGCCGTGGTGGCGGCGGTGTGGGTGGCGGCCGCGCTGTGGGTCCGGCGGGAGCGACGGGTGTCGTGGCAGGTGGTGCTCGGGGTGCTGCTCGCACCGGCGGGCGCGGCGGCGTACGTGCTGTGGGTGGGCCGGCGCACGGGCGGCGGCCTGCTCGGCTATCTGGACGTGCAGGAGCAGTGGGGGAACGGGTTCGACGGGGGCGTGGCCTTCGCCCGCTTCGTCGCCGACAAGTTCACCTCGCCGCTCGGGGCGCTCGCCGGGATCGGGCTGATCGTCGGGGTCGCGCTGGTGATATGGCTGTACGTGGCCGGGGTGCGGCAGGGCCAGCCGGCGCCGCTGCTCGTCTACACGGGGATCGTCGTGGCGCTCGCGCTGTGCGCCTCGGGGTATTTCGGATCGAAGCCGCGACTGCTGCTGCCCGCGTTCCCGCTGCTCCTGCCCTTGGCGGTGGCCCTGTCCCGGTGGCGGGCGGGCAGGTCGGCGGTGATCCTTGGGGCACTGACCCTGGTCTCGGCGGTGTACGGGGCGTTCTGGCTGAACGGTTCCGGCCCGCCGTGACCGTCCCCGACCGTCCTCGACCGGCTCCGACCGGCCCGATGAGCGGACAGAGAATTCCGTGCCAGCAACCGGTGAACACTTTCATAATCGCCCTGGAAGGCGCCGTGGAAAACGATCATTGAATTCCGCGGGCCTTCTCTCCACGGTTACCGGAATCCGTGGAATAGACGGCATCCTGAGATCAATCCCACATCACATCGTCATCACAAAGCCACTGTTTCGCCCTGGTCCGCCGCGCGCCCGCTGTAGCGTCGATTGGGTGCGTACCGAACGAAACCTGACCCGGCGCGTCGAGCGGGTCTTCGCCCGGCTCGACCGCGAGCCCGAACGGCCGGTCATCCTGGACCCACCCAGGATGAGCCGGCACCGGGTCGTGCTCTTCGGGCTGACCCTGGCGTTCTACCTGGCCATCGTGGTCGCCGTCCTGGCCACCACCCGCCTGGTGGAGTTCGACTGGGAAGTCATGTTCTTCCGGCCGTACCAGCAGTGGCCGGAGGTGCACGCGTTCCTCGACTACTGGGTGGTCCTGGGCCAGCGCGGACCGACCGCCGTGATGGTGACGGCCTGGCTGGGCTGGCGCTCGTGGCGTCAGCACACGCTGCGCCCGCTGCTGATGTTCGGTGCCGCACTGCTGCTGCTCAACCTGACGGTGGGCGCGGCCAAGCTCGGCATGGGCCGCCTCGGCCCGCACTACGCCACCGTGATCGGCTCGAACGAGATGTGGCAGGGCGGCGATATATTTCCGTCCGGCCACACGGCGAACGCGGTGGTGACCTGGGGCATCCTGGCCTATCTGGCCTCCACGCCGTGGACCCGCCGCTGGCTGTCCGCGGTCTCCGCGGTGATCTCCCTCAGCGTCGGCCTCACGACGGTCTACCTCGGTACGCACTGGCTGAGCGACGTCCTGCTCGGCTGGGCCGCGGGCCTGCTGATCCTGCTCGCCCTCCCCTGGTGCGAGCCGCTGGTCAGCCGGGTCGAGGCGGTCGTCCTGGCCCTGCGCGACCGGCTGCGTTCGGGCCGGGGCGCCACGGCGCCGCTGCCGGTGCGCCGCCCCGTCCCGGTCGCCGCGATGGAGCCCGCCCGGGCTCCGGCGCCCGCCGACGAGGTCCGCACGCACGAGCCGGTCACCGCGCGTCCGGGCCGGCACGGCACGCTGCTGCCGCCGGGCCCGCACACCCCGCGCGGCGAGCGCACCCCGGCCGCACCGGCGGGCAGCCGCCGGCCGACCACGGAGCGGGTGCCCCGGGTCGGCGCCCTGAAGGGACGAGGAGAGCTGCGCGAGCAGCCTCAGTGACGAGACGGCGGGCCCCGGTACGCACAGCCGGCCCGCAGCCGAAGGGCCCCGGAACCTCACGGTTCCGGGGCCCTTCGCATGTCCGTGCGGTCCGGGTCAGCCCTTCCAGGAGCGCGTCACGATGCCGTCCGTGACCTCCAGATTGAGGCGTCCTGCGAGGTACTCCATGGTGATGATCGCGCCGGGCGGCAGCTGCCGGACGGTGGACCAGCCGCGGCCACGCGCCTGGCGCTCGGCCTCCTGGGCGTCGAGTCCGACGTACGCGTCGGGGCTGTCCTGCGGGTCTGCGGGCGGGGTCGGAACGGGTGCCATGCGGCCACCGTAGGCGGTTCGCCCGGGCGGCGCCAGGCCCGGCCGCCGCCCCCTCCACGGGTTCGTACGGTCACGCTTTCGTCACAAGATCACGACAGCCTCGTGCGTCGAACTTCCTCACACGATCGGGCGGTTCCGCTCGCCCGGAACGGTTCTTCCCCGGGCTCCGCAGCGGCCGGAATCAGGAATTCCGTGAGCTCCCCGAGAAATTCACAAGCGCCCGGAACCCTGAATTCACAGCAGCATCCCGGCGTACATTTCCCGCCACCCTCCCCGCATTCCCGAATTACCGAAGACACAGGCCTCCCGGGCGAGTTGGGGCCCGCGGGAATTGCCCGGGACGGAATGGGGGGGGCGGGTCAAGCCGTGGCGACGAGAACCGACAGGTCGTTGTCCACCGTGTAGTACGGGCTCGCCGTCAGCTCGCGCCCGGCCGCGCTCACCCGCGCGGCCGGATAGGTGAAGATCGGCTTCTTGTCGGCGACGTCGTCGAGCAGCCGGGCCACCCGCACCTCGGGGCCCTCGAGGCCGGCCGGCCGCAGCCACACGTCCCAGCGTCCCGCGTCCAGCTCCGCGTAGCCGATCCGCAGGGTGAAGACGGCCCCGTCCGCGGACAGCTCCGCGGTACGGATCTCCCCGGCCGCCTCCCGGGAGCGCAGCTCGGCGCGGGCCCCGGCCGCGAAGGCGGTGCCGTAGAGCCGGCCGCCCACGGTCAGCTCGCCGGCCTCGATGAGCAGCTCGCCGGCCTCGGCGTGCGGGGTGCGCAGCCAGCTGCGCACCGTGAGGTTGCCGTGCTTGGTGGCGTACGGGATGCGGGCGGCGACGTGGCCGCGCGAGCCGCTCGGCGCCCGGTCGACCAGGGAGCGCAGATCGTTCACGCCCGGCGTCAGCCGCACCGGCTGCTCGCCGGCGACCTGTGCGTACGCGTCCCAGCGGCCCTCGGGCAGCCCGACGCCTATGGGCAGCGAGGCGCGCAGCCGACCGTCCCCGGCCGGGGCTAGGGGCAGCCGCACCTCCTCGCCGCCCGCGCGGTCGATCAGCACGAGGTGCGCGGGGTCGTGCGCCCCGTGGTCCGAGACGTCGAAGGTGAGACCGCCGGCGGAGTCGGCGATGCAGTCGGCGCGGGGCAGCAGGCCCGCGGTCCGGTCGTCGGAGCCCGAGGTCGGTGCGGGTACGGCCAGCGGAGTCATGCGGTGCGCCCCTTCGCCTGTGAGGTGAACGCGTTCCGTACGGCGTAGGCGCCGTCGAGGAGGGACCCACGGGCCCGCTGGAGCGGGCCGACGCGACCGCCGCGCGCGGTGAGCGAGCCGAACAGGGTCTCGTAGCGCGCCGCGATCCGGGCGGGGTCGAAGCGCTCGGAGTCGGTGAGCGCGCGGGCCGCCATGCGGCGGCGCAGCTCGTCGTCGTTGATGAGTTCGAGCAGGCCGCGCGCGATCGCGTCGACGTTGCCGACCTCGACGAGGCGTCCGTCGACACCGTTGTCGATGATCTCGCCGGGGCCGTGCGGGCAGTCGGTGGCGACCACGGGCAGGCCGCAGCGCATGGCCTCGACGATCGTCATGCCGAAGGACTCGAAGGTCGACGTCACCGCGGCGACGGAACCTTTCGCCCACTCCGGCTCGATGGGGTTGGCGGGGCCCATGAGGAACACGTGGTTGTACAGGCCGAGTTGGTCGATGAGGCGGCGCAGCTTGTCCTTCTGCTTGCCGCCGCCGTAGATGCGCAGCCGCCAGTCGGGGCGCTCGGCGCGCACCTTGTCGAAGGCCTTGATGAGGAGGTCGTAGCGCTTGACCGGGGCGAGGCGCCCGGCCGCGACGACCCACTTGCCGTTGCCGTCGGCGGGGGCGACGCCGGGCGCGGGCACCGGGTTGGGCAGGGCCGCGATCCGGACGCCGGGCAGCCGCATCCGGTCGCGGTAGGCGCGCGCGTCGGCCTCGGTGGTGGTGGTGAGGGCGTCGAGCCGCGGGTACACGGCGCGCAACTGCCGCACGAGGGCGGGCGAGTGCGTGTCGAGGGTCAGGTGCTCCTGGCCGATGCGCAGCGGGCCGCGCCGGGTCTGCCGGGCCAGATGCACGTTCAGCCCCGGGCGGGTGCCGATGACGACGTCCGCCTCGACGCCGCCCAGGTGCTCGGCGATGCGCCGGTCGGTGAGGGCGTTGTACTGCGCGTAGCGGCCCTCGGCGCGCGGGAAGAAGCTCGCGGGGCGGTGGTACTCGGGGTCGTCGCCCTCGTAACCGGGGGTGTCCTTGCGGATGTCGACGAGGTGGCGCACCCGCACGCGCGGGTCGGTCGCGAACACCGGCTCGTCGCGATGCCGGAAGACGGACACGACCTCGACGTCGTGCTGCTCGGCCAGGGTGTTGGCGAGGTTGTACGTGGTGCGGATCGTCCCTCCGATCCCGTACGCATTGTGAATCAGGAAAGAGATCTGCATGCGTCCCCGTATCCCACCATTCCTCGCGGTCAGTCCCGGTCAGTCCGAACGGTCACATCAGTCTGAACAGCCCGGGTCCTCCGCCTACCGCATGGTTAGACAGGGATGGCCCGACGAGGGTTGTTCTTCATCATCATCTTGTTCCAGAAGAGTTGCCGGATCGGAAGCCGACATCGGGAACCTTTTCGTCAATCCATCCATTAGGAGGACGTCATGGCTGGTAGGCGAGCTGCGGGACGTCGAAGCACGTCCGCGTCATGTCACCGTTCTGGGTGACCCAGCCGCGCCCGTCGACCCAGCGGGCGACCGAAAGACACGTGCGGCGCGTCGCCGGCGGCTCCGGCAGGGGGCGGTAGGTGACCGGCAGCAGCAGTCCATGGGCGGTGTAGGGCTCGTCGCGGTTCATGAAGCCGTCGACGCACGCGCGCGTGACGCCGTCGCCGTGCGACGCGCAGGAGCGGGCGGCGTCGGTGAACCACAAAGCGGCCGCCCAGCCCTCCAGTTGCCACTGGGAGTGCGTCTTCAGGTGCTTCGTGCCGTCGCGGAAGGCGCGGACGGCCGGGTGTCCGGTGTCCTCGTAGTTGCGGCTGGAGCCGGTGACCCACAGGGAGTCGCGGCAGTGCGGGGCGTCCTTGTAGCCGGCGGCGACGGTCGAGGACCAGTTCTGGACGTTGGTGACCTTCGCGGTGACGCGGACTCCGGCCCGGTCCATCGCCTCGCACAGCCGGGCGTTGCCGTGCGCGTCGATCGCGTCGAACACGAGGTCCGCCTTCTGGCTCTTCAGGTCGGCGGCGACGGCGCGGAAGTCGGGCAGCGCGAAGTCGACCTGCTCGGGCACCACCTTGTAGCCCTCGGCCTCCAGACCGCGCGTCACGAGGCGGGCGTACGCGGCCGACGCGGCCTGGTTGTAGGAGACGACGGCGGCGGTGCGGGCGCCCTTCTCGCGCTTGAAGTAGCGGTAGACCTCGGTGCCGCCGTACAGCTTCCCGTCCCAGCCGGGGGTGCCGTCGCGCGGCGCGGAGCTGCCGTAGATCCCGTACAGGTGGGGGTAGGTGTCGTAGGCGGGCCCGATGGGCTGGCCGCCGATGTCGGGGACGCCGGCCCGGGAGACGCGGGCCGCGCCCGCGTAGTCGAGCGAGGTGGTGGCGACCAGGGCGACGACCTTGTCCTCGTCGACGAGACGGTGGACGCAGGTGTTGTTGCCGACGCCGCTGCCGCCGTCGTCGCACAGGTGCGCCTCGACGCGGCGGCCGTCGATGCCGCCCTGCGCGTTCAGGTGCGCGAAGTAGGCCTGGGCGCCGTCGCGGGTGTCGGTGAAAGTGGCGCCGCCGACGGGGCTGGTGGCGCTGGTGATGATGCCGACGCGGATCGGGGTGGAGGCGTCCGCCGGGGCGCGGCTCGTGCGGCCGTCCTCGAAGGCGCTCTCGGGCAGCCGGGAGCCGCAGGCCGCGACCGTGAGCAGCGCCGCGGTGAGGGCGAGGGCCTCAGCAGCCCGGCGCGGCCGAGGCATTGTCGCTCAGCTGCACCAGGGCGCACAGGGTCTTGACCGACACCTTCCAGGTGCCGTCCTGCTCGACGGAGGTGCCCTTGGCGTCGGGCAGCACCGTGGCACCCTTCAGCGACAGCGAGTACGTCACATCGGCGTCGGTCGGCGAGGTGAAGGTCACCTTCGTGACCTCGGCGGAGACCTGCTGACCGCGCTGGTCGCCGTTGAAGCCCTGGAGGACCTGGCTCATCTTCTGCCCGTTCTCCAGCACTGCTTCCTTCTCCTTGAGGGAGACGGAGGGGTCGAAGAACTTCTCCCAGTTCTCCTTGATCTCCTTGCGTGCCGCGGCCGGGTCGGCCGGAGCCGTCGCCGCGGGGGTCTGTGAGGCGGGGGTCGGGGGGTTGTGGTCCGCTCCCCCGCTGTCGTCGCCGCACGCCGCGAGGGCCGGTCCGAGCACCAGCGCACCGGCGAGGGCGAGCGCCGCGCCGCGCCCGCGGCCCGTCCTGATCCTGCTCCCGAGAACCATCTGGCTCACCACCGGGTATCGGTCCGGGCCTGTCCTGCGCCCGGTGCTTTCAGGGTCGGCTTCCAGGAGGCATAGTGCAAGCGATCGCCGGACAAGACCAGACACCTGCACGCGCACCGGGCCGTGCGACGACGGGGGAGCCACGATGCGGACGGTCGGACCACGCTCGGTGCACCCGGCGGCGTGGGCGGGACTCGCCGCGCTGGCCGCAGGGGCGGTGCTCTGCGCGATCGGCTGGTACGGGGTGTCGGGCGAGCGGTTCGCCGAGCGGCAGCTGCCGTATCTCGCCTCGTGCACGGTGCCGGGCGCGGCCCTGATCGTCGCGGGCGCGGTGCTCCTCACGTACGGCCGCGGCGCGCTCGCCGCGTCGCGGGTGGAGCGGCTGTACGAGCTGCTCGTGGCGACCGGGGCGCCGCCCCGCGCGGAGGCCGCCGCCGGTCCGCTCGCCACCAGTGACGAGCTGCGGACGGTGCCGGGCGGCACGCTGTGGCACCGGGCCGACTGCCCGCTGGTCGAGGGCCGGGCCGACGCGGTGCCCGTCGACGCGGCGGGTGCCGCGGAGCGGGGGCTCGCCCCGTGCCCGCTGTGCGAGCCTCCCGCCGGGAGCTGAGGCGTGGCCTCCCTGACGTACGAACTGACGCTCGCCGGTCTGTCGGTGGGCTCGGCCGCGGCGCTGACCGGGGTCGGGCTCGTCGTCACGTACCGGGCGACGGGCGTGCTCAACTTCGCGCACGGGGCCATCGCCATGTTCTGCGCCTACGTGCTGCGGCAGCTCGTGGTGGTCTGGGACTGGCCGCTGTGGGCGGGCGCCGCGCTGGTGCTGCTCGGGGTGGCGCCCGCGCTCGGGTTCGCCCTGGAGCGCGGGGTGTTCCGGCCGCTCGCGGTGTCCGGGAACGACCCGGCGCGGACGCTGGTCGCGTCGATCGGCGTGTTCGTGCTGCTGGTGGGGGCGGCGGCGCTGCTGTGGGGTACGGGCGCGCAGGAGGACGCGCCGGTGCTGATCGCGGCCGACCCGTGGGGGCAGCTCGCGGTGGTGTGCGCGGTCGCGGTGGCGGTGTGGGCGGTGACCCGGCTGACCCGGTTCGGCGGGGAGCTGCGGGCGGTGGTCGACGACCGGCGGCTGGCGGTGCTGGGCGGGGTCGACGCGGACCGGGTGGCGGCGGTGGGCTGGGCGTTCGGCGCGTGCACGGCGGGCCTGACCGGGGTGCTGCTCGCCCCGTACGTGCGGCTCGACCCGTACGGGCTGCCGCTCCTGGTGATGGAGGTCGTGGCCGTCGCGGTGGCGGCGCGGATGCGGTATCTGTCGGTCGCGGTCGGGGTGGCGCTCGCCGTCGGGGTGGCACAGAGCCAGCTGACGCGGCTGCATCCGGGCGGCTGGGCGCAGCCGCTGCTCCAGGCGGTGGGGGCGAACCTGTTCGTGGTGGCGCTGCTCGTCGCCGCGCTCGTCCTTCCGGCGGTCGGCGGGGCGGGGGCGCTGTCGCGGGCGGCGACGCGGCGGGTGGTGCCGACGCCGCCGGGGGCGTGGCCGGTGGCCGGGGTGCTGTTCCTGCTGCCGCTCGGGTTCGCGGGGTCGGACCTGCACACGGCGGTCCAGGTGCCGGCGCTCGCGCTGATCCTGCTGTCGCTGGTCGTGGTGACCGGCCGGGCGGGGCAGCTCGCGCTGGGCCAGGGGGCGTTCGCCGGGCTCGGGGCGCTGTACGCGGTGCTCCTCTCGCTGGGCCGTTTCCCGGGCCTGCCCCAACTACCGGGGCTGGCCGCGCTGCTGGTCGCCGTTCTCCTGGTGGCGCCGCTCGGCCTGCTCACCGCGCTGCCGGCGATCGGCCGGCACGGTCTGGCGCTCGCGCTGGCCACGTTCGCGGTCGGGGTGGGGGTGAGCCGCTTCGTGTTCGCGCAGCCGTACGCGGCGGGCCTGGTCCCGCCCCGCCCGGCGGGCCTCGCCGACGACCGCGCGTTCTACGCCCTCGAACTGGTCCTGCTGTGCGGGGCGTTGCTCGTGGTCCGGCAGGTGCGGCGGGGCCGGGCCGGGCGGGCGCTGGCCGCGCTGCGGGACGACGAGGCGGGGGCGGCCGCGGCGGGTGTCCCGGTGGCCGCGCTGAAGGTGGCGGCCTTCGTCCTGGCCGCCGCCCTGGCCGCCCTGGGCGGCGCTCTCCTCTCCTTCGGCCTGCGCTCCTTCGACCCGTCCTCCTTCGACCCGGTCCGTGGCCTGCTCTGGTTCGCCGCGATCGTCGTCCTCGGCGCGGACGGCCCCCTCTCGGCCCTCCTGGGCGCGGCCCTCCTGGTCGGCCTGGACGCGGGCACCCGAGGCGGCGTGGCAGCGGCCACGATCGGCCTCCTGGCGGTCCTGGTGGGCCGCTTCCCCGAGGGCCCGTACGAGGCGGTGCGGTCGCTGTCGGTACGGGCACGTGGGCGCGCCCGGCTGACCGAGCGGGGAGCCGCGGTACGGGTCCGGCTCGGGCGGGGCGGCGGAGGACCGGGAGCGGAGCGGGCGGAACCGGGAGCGCGGGGCGCGGGGCCGACCGGCCTGCGAGGACATGCTGCGTCCGGGCCCGAAGGCGAACTGTCCAGCTCGCCGGAGCGGAAGCGCGCGCCCGCATCGGACGAAGGGGCCTCCGGGTCGGCGAAGCCGAACACGTCGACCACGCCCACCGCACCGCCCGGGCCCGAAGGCGGCACCAGCCGCTCGGCCGGACCCCCGGTGCCTGCCTCGGCGCCCGGCCGGGGTCCAAGGCCGGGCCACCGGGGCCTGGGCTCCGCCCCTGCGCCCGGGCCAGCCGCCGTCGGCGGGACGACTGATGTACCCGACGCCACCGGATCGGCCGTAGACGTCGCGAAGTCGGGGGCGGGCGGCGCCCCTCCCGCCGCTCCCCCGGCTCCACACCCCGCCGCCGAACCGCCCGGCAGGGCGCCCGTGCTGGCCTGTGCCGGGATCGTGGTGCGGTTCGGGGGGCGGGTGGTGCTGGACGGGGTCGGGGTGCGGGTGGAGGCGGGGCGGGTGGCCGCTGTCGTGGGGGACAACGGGGCCGGGAAGAGCACCCTGTTCCACTGTCTGGCCGGGACGCTGCGGCCGGACGCGGGGCGGGTGTGGTTCAGGGGGCGGGACGTGACGCGGACGGCGGCGCACGCGCGGACGCGGCTCGGGGTGGCGCGGACGTTCCAGCAGCTCGTCGTGTTCCCCTCGCTCAGCGTCGGGGACAACATCCGGGTCGGCGCCGAGCAGGGCCGTGTCCGTGACCCCGGGGCCACCGCGCGGCTGCTGCGGCTGATCCGGGTGCCCGACGGGCGGCGCACCGACGACCTGTCCACCGGGACGCTGCGCCGGGTCGAACTGGCCCGCGCGCTCGCCGGCCGCCCGCACGTGCTGCTCCTCGACGAACCGACCGCCGGGCTGGACGACGCCGAAGTGGCCGAGCTGACCCGGCTGTTGCGGGCCCTGGCCGCCGACGGCACGGCGCTGCTGATCGTCGAGCACGACCTGGAACTGGTGGCCGCGCTGGCCGACACCGTGCACGTACTGGAGGGCGGCCGGATCGTCGCGTCCGGTCCGCCCGGCGAGGTGCTCCCCGCGAGGGCCGGCCGATGAGGCGCGGCGTCGAACTGCGGGGCGCCCACGTCCACTACGGTCCCCTGGAGGCCCTGCACGGCGTCACCCTCGCGGCCCCCGCGGGCGCGCTCACTGTGCTCCTCGGCCGCAACGGCTCGGGCCGCACCACCGTGCTGCGCGCGCTCGCCGGCACCGTGCCGCTGTCCGGCGGGGCCGTGCTGTGGGACGGCCGGGACGTCACAGGACACACCGCGCACGCCCGCGCGGCAGCGGGACTGCGCTTCGTCCCCGACCGGCAGGCCGTGCACGCGGGCCTCGGCGTGACGGACAACCTCCGCCTCGTCGCCCCGGACGGCGACCTCGCCCCGGCCCTCGACGCCTACCCGGAGCTGCGCCCCCTGATCGACCGCCGCGCCGGCACCCTCTCCGGCGGCGAGCAGCGCATGCTGGCCCTGGCCCGCGCCCTGCTCGCCCGCCCCCGCGTCCTCCTCCTCGACGAACCGGCCCAGGGCATGTCACCCCGGGTCGCGACCCGCACGTACGAGCTGCTGCGCGGCCTGGACGCGTGCGTGGTGCTGGCCGAGCAGCGCCTGCCCGCCCCCCTGAGCCGCCCACCTCGCGAGAACGAACACCCGGTACTGGCGTACACCCTCGGCCGCGGCACCATCACCTTCCGAGGCGAAGCAAGCGACCCACACCTCCCGGCCACTTAGGACGACGGGACAGATCCGCCCCGTCAGGGGCGCGGGGAACTGCGCGACCAGCCACGACGGCGGGGAAGCCGACAACGGCGTCGTCCTCCCCACGGCGGCAAGGCGTCCACCGCCGTCGGCGACGGGCCGAGGACATCCCCCGAACGCCTACGGCAACTTCAGCATCGCCCCGACGACCAGCCGATTCGGATCGGCACCGATCGTCTGCCGATTGATCCGGTACAGCTCCTCCCACCCACCCACGACCTTGAAGCGACGCGCGACGGCGCCCAGCGTGTCGCCGGGCTGCACGAAATGGGCCCGCCCGGAGAGCCCGTACCGCTTCGCGCACACCGGCCAGGCGCCCCAGCCCTGGATCCGGACCACGTCCTCGGCGACCTTGATCTGCTCCTCGCGGGTGGCGAGGTCGGCGCGCGGCGCGTACTTGAGGCCGCCGAACTCCTTCCAGGTCGCCTGCCAGAACTGCAGCCCGCCGTAGTACGAGTTTCCGGTGTTGGCGTTCCAGCGACCGCTGCTCTCACAGTCGGCGACGCAGTCCCACGGCCACGTGCCCTTGGTGCAGACGCGGGGCGCGCTGAGTCCGCCGGGCCCCGGGGCGGGCGGCGGGACGGCCGCGGCGCGCGCGAGGTCCAGGGTCAGGCCCAGCGGAAGCAGCGCGCCCAGCAGGGCCGCCGCACAGCGCCGCGCGGCGGGCGTCACGGGGATCAGATGCATCGCGTCACGCTACGCAGCGCCCCGCCGGGCGCAGCCGTGCCGCGCCGCGCCCGGCGCGGCCCCACCCGGTCGGCGCACCTGCGCTTTTGTGCGGGATGCGTGACCCAGGCGGCCGGTCACCCGTTGTCCCTTCATCAGCACTCACAGCGAGACCGATCCTGAGGAGCCACCCGTGCCGCGCTTGCTCGACGTCAGTGACGACGTACGCGCCGAGATCGGCGACGAAGAAGCCGACCGGCTGCTCGCCGGGGACAACGCCCCGGGCAGCTACGACTGCACGTCCTGCCGCACCCCGGGCGACACCCAGCAGGAACGGACCAGCACCGTCCTGTTCGTCGGCGACGAGACCGCCGTGCTCGCCTTCGCCCACGCCGCCTGCCTGCCCTCGCAGGTCGTCCAGGTCAACGAGGACCAGCTGCAGGGAGCCGTCCAGTCGCTCGGCGCCCCCGGCGCGGACGCGGCGGCCCCGTCGGCCGAGGCGCCGCCCGCGCAGGCCGTGCTCGGCGTGACCAGCGGCCTGATCCTGATCAACGGCGATCTGCACCCGGCGCTCGTCGTCGAGCCGACCGGCCCGATCTCCCGCCCCGGCGCGCAGTCCGGCGGCGACGACTTCCTGCCGCTCCTGATCGAGCAGGGCTTCATGCCGGTGCCGGAGCTGGCGCAGGCGCCGCGTTCGCTGCCCGGCTGGTCGGTGCTGCTGGCCATGGGCCAGCTGCACGCGGTCCTGCAGCCCGGCACCGGCGGCGCGCCCGCGCAGGTCGCCTGGTGGCAGGCGCACCAGCCGCTCGTGGTGACGGAGGGCTGGCGGGCCGCGGCGAACAAGACGCAGACGGTGCTCGTCTTCGCCGCCCCGGTCGGCTCGATCGGCCGCCAGCCGCGCGAGGACCTGCTGCGCGACGCGCTCGACAAGGCCGCGGCGAACGGGCGGCTGGTCGCCGCCGCGATGCCGCTCGCCGGCACCTGAGCCGCACCGACCGCACCCTCCCCGGAGGACCCGCACGACCCGGACCCCGCCGAATCCGCCGGTCACGCCCCTGACGCCCCGCAAAAGCCGAGGCCAAGGGCGCATCCGACGGGGGGTCCGGGTCGTTTGCACCTATGTGCACCCATACGACCTCACCTCAGCCCCGCGGCGTCAGCCGTACCCGACGCCGATCCCGTCGATGCGGCCCTCGCAGCCCCCGGCGGGCGGCCGCTCGGCCACCCCGATCTACGACGCGCTGTACGCGGAGTACCGCCGCTCCTTCCGGGCCCTGCCGGGCGATCGCAGCGGCGAGGAGGAGCTGGGGTTCACCTCGTTCGGGGCGGGCCTGTACGGCTCACGGCACCACGCGCCGCCGCAGCTGTGGCAGACGAGCAGCGGGCGGCACGCCGGTCCGGGAGCATCGCTCCCGGCCGCCCTGCCGCCCGCTCCGCGCCGCGAGCACCACTGAGGTCCCCGGCGCGGCCGTAACTCTCGCCGTTACTTCTTCTTGCCGCGCTTCTCCCGCACCCGCACGGAAATGTGGATCGGCGTCCCCTCGAACCCGAACTCCTCGCGCAGACGCCGCTCCACGAAGCGCCGGTAACCCGCCTCGATGAAGCCGGAGGAGAACAGCACGAACCTCGGCGGCTTGGTGCCGGCCTGCGTACCGAACAGGATGCGGGGCTGCTTGCCACCGCGCACCGGGTGCGGGTGGGCGGCGACGAGCTCGCCGAGGAAGGCGTTGAGCCGGCCGGTGGGGACGCGGGTCTCCCAGCCGGCCAGCGCCGACTCGATCGCCGGGACGAGCTTCTCCATGTGGCGGCCGGTCCGCGCCGACACGTTGACCCGCGGGGCCCAGGCGATCTGGCCCAGCTCGGTCTCGATCTCGCGCTCCAGGTAGTAGCGGCGCTCCTCGTCGAGGGTGTCCCACTTGTTGAAGGCGACGACGACCGCGCGGCCGGCCTCGACGGCCATCGTCACGATGCGCTGGTCCTGGATGGAGATGGACTCGGACGCGTCGATCAGGATGACCGCGACCTCCGCCTTCTCGACGGCGGCGGCGGTGCGCAGCGAGGCGTAGTAGTCGGCGCCCTGCTGGAGGTGGACGCGCTTGCGGATGCCCGCCGTGTCGACGAACTTCCAGGTGACGCCGCCGAGTTCGATCAGCTCGTCGACCGGGTCACGGGTGGTGCCCGCCAGCTCGTTGACGACGACGCGCTCCTCGTTGGCCACCTTGTTCAGGAGCGAGGACTTGCCGACGTTCGGGCGGCCGATCAGGGCGATGCGGCGGGGGCCGCCGACGCCGGCGGCGCCGAAGGTCTGGGCCGGCGCCTCGGGCAGCGCCTCCAGGACGGCGTCGAGCATGTCGCCGGTGCCGCGGCCGTGCAGCGAGGAGACGGGGTGCGGCTCGCCGATGCCGAGGGACCACAGGGCGGTGGCGTCGGCCTCGCCGCTGGGGCCGTCGACCTTGTTGGCGCACAGCACGACGGGCTTCTTGGCCTTGCGCAGCAGGCGGACGACGGCCTCGTCGGTGTCGGTGACGCCGACCTTGGAGTCGACGACGAAGACGACGGCGTCGGCGGTCTCGATGGCGTACTCGGCCTGCGCGGCCACGGACGCGTCGATGCCGAGGACGTCCTGCTCCCAGCCGCCGGTGTCGACGACCTTGAAGCGGCGGCCCGCCCACTCGGCCTCGTACGTGACGCGGTCGCGGGTGACGCCCGGCTTGTCCTCGACGACGGCCTCGCGGCGGCCGATGATGCGGTTCACCAGGGTCGACTTGCCGACATTGGGCCGGCCGACGACGGCGAGGACGGGCAGCGGGCCGTGACCCGCCTCCTCGATCGCGCCCTCGACGTCCTCGAGGTCGAAGCCCTCCTCGGCCGCGAGCTCCATGAACCGGGCGTACTCAGCGTCGCCGAGCTCGCCGTGATCGTGCTCCGCGCCGCCCTCGGGCTGGATCTGGTCGTTCATGAAGTCCGTACCTCGTCGTTCATCGTGGTGATCGGTGCCCGCACCCGTTCGGGGCGCGCGCACTACTGAAAGTCTCGCTCAGCGCCCGGTCAGGCGCCTGGCGTTCTCCAGGTGGGCGGTGAGCCGGTCCTGGATGCGCACGGTCGCCTCGTCCAGCGCCTTGCGCGTGCGTCGGCCGCTGCCGTCGCCCGCCTCGAAAGGGTCGCCGAAGACGACGTCGACCCGGCTGCGCAGCGGGGGCAGCCCCTTTATCAACCGTCCGGGCCGGTCGGTGCTTCCCAGGACGGCGACCGGGACGATCGGCGCGCCGGAGCGCACCGCGAAGTAGGCGAGCCCGGCCCGCAGCGAGGCGAAGTCGCCCTCGCCCCGGGTGCCCTCGGGGAAGATGCCGAGGACGCCGTCGTTCCTCAGCACGTCGAGAGCGCGGGTGACGGCGGTGCGGTCCGTGCCGGTCCGGTCCACCTTCACCTGGCCGATGCCGTCGAGGAAGCGGCCGAGCGGTCCGACGAACGCCTCCTGCTTGATCAGGAAGTGCGCCGGACGCGGGGCCACGCCCATGACCATCGGCCCGTCGATGTTGTGCGCGTGGTTCACGGCGAGGATCACCGGGCCGCTCGCGGGGACCCGCCAGGATCCCAGCACGCGCGGCTTCCACAGCCCGTACATCAGGCCGACGCCGATGCGCCGTCCGACCTCGGCGCCGCGCTCGGAGGGAGCGTCGCTCACCGGGAGGCCCGCTTCTCCTCGACCAGCGTGACGACGCACTCGATGACCTGCTGCAGCGTGAGGTCGGTGGTGTCGACCTCGACGGCGTCGCCGGCCTTGGCGAGCGGCGACGTCTTGCGGCTGGAGTCGGCCTTGTCGCGGGCCACGAGGGCCTCCTGCGTCGCCTTGACGTCGGAGCCCTTGACCTCGCCGGAGCGGCGGGCGGCGCGGGCCTCGGGCGAGGCGGTCAGGAAGATCTTGAGGTCGGCGTCGGGCAGCACCGTCGTACCGATGTCCCGGCCCTCGACGACGATGCCCTTCTCGGCCGAGGCGGCGATGGAGCGCTGCAGCTCGGTGATCCGGGCCCGCACCTCGGGGACGGCGCTGACGGCGCTGACCTGGGAGGTGACCTCGGTCGTGCGGATGGGACCGGCCACGTCGGTGCCGTCCACCGTGATGGTGGGACCGGACGGGTCGGTGCCGGAGACGATGTCGGCCTTGCCCGCCACCGCGGCGACGGCGGACGGGTCGCTCAGGTCAATGCCGTTGTTCACCATCCACCAGGTGATCGCCCGGTACTGGGCGCCGGTGTCCAGGTAGCTCAGCCCGAGCTGGGCGGCGACGGCCTTCGAGGTGCTCGACTTGCCCGTGCCGGAGGGTCCGTCGATGGCGACGATCACGGCTGCCGGGGTTTCCATGGGTGACGGACACCTTTCTCAGTGCACGGGGGCATGCGGACGAGGCGCGGACACGCCCCGCACAAGGTTACTGGCTCCGAGAAGCGACTCTTACTGGCGCCCTGACCGCCACCGCTTACTGGCGCATGGCCCAACCGCGCTCGCGCAGCGCGGCGGCGAGCTTGGGCGCGGCGGCGGGCTGCACCATGAGCTGGATGAAACCGGCCTGCTGCCCGGTCGCGTGCTCGATCCGCACGTCCTCGATGTTGATCCCGACGGCGCCGGCGTCCGCGAAGATGCGAGCGAGCTCACCCGGCTGGTCGGAGATGAGGACGGCGACGGCCTCGTACGCGGCGGGGGCGGCGCCGTGCTTGCCGGGGACCCGGGCCTGGCCCGCGTTGCCCTTGCGCAGCATCGTCTCGACGCCGTCGGCGCCCTCGCGGCGCTTGTCGTCGTCGGAGGACTGGAGCGCGCGCAGCGCCCGTACGGTCTCGTCGAGGTCGGCGGAGAGGTCGGTGAGGAGGTCGGCGACGGGGCCCGGGTTCGCGGAGAGGATGTCGATCCACATGCGCGGGTCGGAGGCGGCGATGCGGGTCACGTCGCGGATGCCCTGGCCGCAGAGGCGGACGGCGGCCTCCTCCGCGTTCTCCAGGCGGGCGGCGACCATGCCGGAGACGAGGTGCGGCATGTGCGAGACGAGGGCGACGGCCCGGTCGTGGGCGTCGGCGTCCATGACGACGGGCACGGCCCGGCACAGGGCGACCAGTTCCAGGGCGAGGTTGAGGACCTCGGTGTCGGTGTCCCGGGTCGGGGTGAGCACCCAGGGCCGGCCCTCGAAGAGGTCGGCGGTCGCGGCGAGCGGGCCGCTGCGCTCGCGGCCGCTCATGGGGTGCGTGCCGAGGTAGGCGGTGAGGTCGAGGCCGAGGGACTCCAGCTCGCGGCGCGGGCCGCCCTTGACGCTGGCGACGTCGAGGTAGCCGCGCGCGACGCCGCGCCGCATGGCGTCGGCGAGCTGCTGCGCCACGTGCGCGGGCGGCACAGCGACGAGACACAGGTCGACGACGCCTTCGGGGGCCTCGGCGCTGCCGGCGCCGAGTGCGGCGGCGGTGCGGGCCTGGTCCGGGTCGTGGTCCTCCAGGTGCACGGTGACGCCGCGCGAGGCGAGCGCCAGGGCGGCGGAGGTGCCGATGAGGCCGGTGCCGATGACGAGTGCGGTTCTCACTGGGCGATGTCCTTGCGCAGGGCGGACGCGGCGCCGAGGTAGACGTGCGCGACCTCGGACTTGGGCAGCTCGGTGTCGACGTGCGCGAGGAGGCGGACGACGCGCGGCATGGCGCCGGCGATGTCGAGCTCCTGGGCGCAGATCAGCGGGACGTCCACGATGCCGAGGCCGCGGGCGGCTGCCGCGGGGAAGGCGGAGTGCAGGTCGGGGGTGGCGGTGAACCAGATGGAGATCAGGTCGTCCCCGGTCAGCCCGTTCCGCTCCAGGACGGCGGTGAGCAGCTCGGCGACCTGCTCCTCCATGTGCCCGGCGTCGTCCCGTTCGAGTTGGACCGCGCCCCGGACCGCTCGTACCGCCACCGTGTCACTCCTTGATCCTGCGAACCGCATCCTGCGTACGTTCTGCCATCGCCCAGCGTAATCGGGCCGGTGCGACGGAACGCGCGGCGCCCGTCTGTCGAGACGGGCGCCGCGCGTCCGGGGGCGTGGGTACGAGGGTCAGAGGCGCTGTTCCTTGACGAGGTCCTCCAGGGAGGCGCCGGAGGGCACCTGGCCGTCGGGGGTGAGCCGGTCGACGACCTGCGGCAGCTGCCTGGCCACCTGCTGGGCGGCCTCGTCGCGGCTGACGCCCGCCTCGGCGGCGACCTTGTCGAGGGTCTCGTCGGGGACGGCCTGCCGGACCTGCTCGGGGCTGAGCGGCTGGTTGTCGCCGGTGCCGATCCAGGAGTCGAGCTGCCCCTGGTCGCCGAGGCCGGACTTCGTGATCATGTCCATCAGGCCGCCCAGCGGGTTGGAGCCGGCCGCGCCTCCCCCGCTCTTCCCCGCGAGCACGCTCTGCAGCAGCGAGCCGAGGACGTTGGCCCCGCCCCCTCCGCCGCCCGCCGCGCCCTGTCCGCCTCCGCCGAGGAGTCCGCCGAGCAGACCGCCCAGATCCATTCCTGCCATGACCTTGTGCCTTTCGGTGTGCCGCAGACGACCACCTCAATGTCACCCGGGCCGCCCCCTGCCGCCACTCGGTGCGACCGGCGCTCGTAGGCTCCGGTCATGGAACCGGAGCGGCTGGTGCGTGATCACACGGTGTACGCGTGCGTGATGGGTTCGCGTGCCTTCGGGCTGGCCACGGAGGGCAGCGACACGGACCGGCGCGGTGTGTTCCTGGCGCCGACGCCGCTGTTCTGGCGCTTCGAGAAGCCGCCGACGCATGTGGACGGGCCGGCCGAGGAGCAGTTCTCCTGGGAGCTGGAGCGGTTCTGCTCGCTGGCGCTGCGCGCGAACCCGAACGTGCTGGAGTGTCTGCACTCGCCGCTCGTGGAGCGGATCACGGACACGGGGCGTGAACTGCTCGGCCTGCGCGACGCGTTCCTGTCCCGGCAGGCGCACGACACGTTCGCCCGGTACGCGCTCGGCCAGCGCAAGAAGCTGGAGGCGGACGTGCGCACGCACGGCGCCCCGCGCTGGAAGCACGCCATGCACCTGCTGCGCCTGCTGACCTCGTGCCGCGATCTGCTGCGCACCGGGGAGCTGGTGATCGACGTGAGCGCGCAGCGGGAGGAGCTGCTCGCGGTGAAGCGCGGCGAGGTGCCGTGGCCGGAGGTCGAGCGCCGGATGGCCGCGCTCGCGGCGCAGGCGGAGGAGGCTGCGGCGCACACCCCGCTGCCGGCGGAGCCGGACCGGGCCCGGGTCGAGGACTTCCTCGTCCGGACCCGACGGGCGTCAGCGCTGGAGACCCTCTAGACGCACCCGGACGATCAGATCGTCCAGAGCGTCGTACGCGCCGGGCTCGTCCGGCAGCGTGCTCGCAGCCTGCGCGGCGTCGAGGTCCGCGTGCAGCGCCTCGATGTCGGCGGCGGCCCGCTCGGACGCGAGGTCGGTGCCGCCGTGCTCGGCGGCGGCCTTCGCCTCGATCAGCTCGGGCAGGTAGCCGGGGGCGTCCACGGCGTCGAGCAGGGTGGGCAGATGGGCCTCGACGCGGCCGGTGCGCATCAGGTGGATGCCGGTGAGCAGGACGCGGAAGGTGTAGAGCAGCGGCTTGAGTTCACGCGTCTTCTCGTGGAGCCGCCACTGGGTGCCGGCGAAGCCGCGGTAGTGGTGGGCGTGGTGCCGGGTGAGGACGCCGGGCGCGAGGGCGACGAGTTCGGCGTGCGCCGGGCTCGTGTGCACGACGAGCGGCGAGAGCAGCTGCTCCAGGACGTAGCCGTTGCGGCGCAGCATCAGGCGGACGAACTTGCGCAGGTCGTGCGTGACGAGGTCCATCTCGATCCCGTCCTTGTCCCACATGCGCGAGCGCGTCTCGTCCGGTTCACGCAGTCCTACGAGCGCCTGCGGCGGCAGCAGGTGGACGCCGCGCAGGTCGACGTCGGAGTCGCGGGACGGGAAGCCGTACAGGTGGGCGCCGGAGACGGTCGCGAAGAGCAGCGGGTCGGTCTGGTCGGCGACGATCGCGGTGAGGTCGGCGCCCTCGGGGAGTCCGGCGTCGGCGAGGGCGGTCGCGTCGGGGAGGGCGGTCACAGGGTGCCTCCGTCCCAGGCTGCGCCGATCGCGAGGAGTTCGTCGCGGTGCTCGACGCGCTCGACCCAGTCCGCGGGCCAGGCGTCGGTGCCGAGGTGGGCGCCCGCGAAGGCGCCGGTGAGGGCGGCGATCGAGTCGGAGTCGCCGGAGGTGCAGGCGGCGCGGCGCAGGGCGAGGACGGGCTCGTCGACGAAGAGCAGGAAGCAGAACAGGCCGGTGGCGAGGGCCTCTTCGGCGATCCAGCCGGCACCGGTGACGAGGCAGGGGTCGACCTCGGGGTTGGCGTCCCGCAGGGCCGCTTCGAGCCTTTCGAGCACGGCCAGGCACTCGTCCCAGCCGCGGGTGACGAAGTGCTCGGGGTCGGGGTCCTGGGAGCCGCGCCACAGGTCGCCGAGCCAGTCCTCGCGGTAGACGGTGCGGCTGCGCAGGGCGTGGGAGCGCAGCTGTCCGACGAGGCCGGCGGGGTCGACGCCCTCGGCGAGGAGCTGGACGGCCCGCGCGGTGAGGTCGCTCGCGGCGAGGGCGGTGGGGTGGCCGTGGGTGAGCGCGGCCTGCAACTGGGCGGCGCCGGAGCGCTGGGCGTCGCTCAGCCCGGGGACGAGGCCGAGCGGGGTGACCCGCATGTTGGCGCCGCAGCCCTTGGAGTGGATCTGGGTGGCCTGCTGCCAGCGGCGGTCGCTGTCCAGGAGGCGGCAGGCGGTGAGGCAGGTGTTGCCGGGCGCGCGGTTGTTGTCGGGCGAGTGGTACCAGTCGACGAACTCCTCGCGCAGTGGCCGCTCGAACCGCTTCGGGCCGAGGGTGCCGCGGCCCATGCCGGTGCGCAGGGCGCGGGCGACGGCGAGCGCCATCTGGGTGTCGTCGGTGATGTGGGCCAGCGGCCGGGGCAGCTCCATGTCCCGCCAGGGGCCGAGCTTGGCGAGGATCGAGGGGACGTCGTTGAACTCGGTCGGGAAGCCGAGCGCGTCGCCGAGGGCGAGGCCGACGAGGGACCCGGTGGCGGTGTTCTTGGTCGGGGCGGTCATCGTCGGGTTCCCTCCGTCGGAGCGGGCTCGGGTGCGGGCTCGGGTGCGGGGCGCAGCAGCGGCGGGTGGAGCGAGTCGGCGCCGCCCCCTCGGTAGAGCGCGGCGGGTTTGCCGCGGCCTCCGGTGAGCCGGGAGGCGCCGGGGATCTGGGCGACGAAGCCGGGCGTCGCGAGGACCTTGCGCCGGAAGTTCGCGGGGTCGAGTTCGGTGCCCCAGACGACCTCGTAGACGTGGCGGAGCTCGCCCAGGGTGAACTCGGGCGGGCAGAACGCGGTGGCGAGGCAGGTGTACTCGAGCTTGCCGCCGATCCGCTCGTGGGCGTCGGCGAGGATCCGGTCGTGGTCGAAGGCGAGCGGCCCGTGGGCGCCGGTGTCCGCACCGCCGTACGGGACCCAGGCGGCGCGGGCCGCGTCGCCGCCGCCGTGCGCCTGCGGGGCGTCGGGGACGAGCGCGGCGAAGGCGACGGAGACGACCCGCATCCTGGGGTCGCGCCGCGGGTCGCTGTAGGTGCGCAGCTGCTCCAGGTGCAGGCCCGCCACGTCGTCGAGCCCGGTCTCCTCGGCGAGTTCGCGCCGGGCCGCGGCCTCGGCGGACTCGTCGGGCCGCAGGAAGCCGCCGGGCAGCGCCCAGCGTCCGGCGTAGGGCTCCTGGCCCCGCTCGACGAGCAGGATGTGCAGGGCGCCGGAGCGGATGGTGAAGACGGCCAGATCGACGGTGACGGCGAAGGGCTCGTAGGCGTGCTTGTCGTAGGCCGGTGCGCTGGGCGCGACCGGTGTGTCGGTGCCGGGCATGCGGCGACCCCCTCCCGTTATTGGTCTACCTGACCTTAAAGGGAGAGGGTCGTCGCTCACAAGCCCTGCCGCGGACCTGTCGCCGCTTGCGGGGTCTGTCCGGCCTAGAGGTCGACTTCCTGCATCAGCATGCCGACCTCGGTGTTCGACAGGCGGCGCAGCCAGCCGGACTTCTGGTCGCCGAGGGTGATCGGACCGAAGGCCACCCGCACCAGCTTGTCGACCGGGAACCCGGCCTCGGCCAGCATGCGGCGCACGATGTGCTTGCGGCCCTCGTGCAGGGTCACCTCGACCAGGTAGTTCTTGCCGGTCTGCTCGACGACGCGGAAGTGGTCCGCCTTCGCGTACCCGTCCTCCAGCTGGATGCCGTCCTTGAGCTGCTTGCCCAGGTCGCGCGGGATCGGGCCGACGATGTGCGCGAGGTAGACCTTCTTCACGCCGTACTTCGGGTGGGTCAGCCGGTGCGCCAGCTCGCCGTGGTTGGTGAGCAGGATGACGCCCTCGGTCTCGGTGTCGAGGCGCCCGACGTGGAACAGCCGCGTCTCACGGTTGTTCGTGTAGTCCCCGAGGCACTGCCGGCCCTCGTTGTCCTCCATCGTGGAGACGACACCGGCCGGCTTGTTGAGCGCGAAGAACTGGTACGACTGCGTGGCGACGGTCAGACCGTCGACCTTGATCTCGTCCTTCTCGGTGTCGACGCGCATGCCCTGCTCGAGCACGATCTCGCCGTTGACCTCGACACGGGCCTGCTCGACGAGCTCCTCACAGGCACGCCGGGAGCCGTATCCGGCCCGGGCGAGCACCTTCTGCAGCCGCTCGCCCTCCTGCTCGGCGCCGGGGAAGGTCTTGGGCAGGTTCACCTTGGGCTTGCCCGCGTAGCGCTCGCGGTTGCGCTCCTCGGCCCGCGCCTCGTACTCGCGCGAGGTCGCCGGGACCCAGCGCCCGCGGCCCGTGGAGGACTGCTGGCCGCGCTTGGGGCCGCCCTTGGCACCGCCGCGCGCGGACGCGCCGCGGCCCGTCTTCGGGCCGTCCTGCGTGCCGCCGGGGCCCACGTCGTAACGCCGCTCCTCGGGACGCGGCTTCTTCGGACGGCCGCTTCCGCTGCCGCCCTGCTTGTCGTCGCGGTTGTTGCCGGCGCCGCGGAAGTTACCGCGTCCGCCGCCGTTCCCGCCGCGGCCGCCGCTGTTGCCACCACGGCTCCCGCCGTTGTTTCCGCTGCTGTTCCTGCCGCTGCTGCTTCGCATCAAATTTCCGTCTAGTCGACTGCGTCCTCGTACCCCGGCGCATCGGGTGCGTCCGGGTCGAACGACGGGACCCCTTCCAGCGTGTCCGCCTCGATCGCGTCCGCCTCGGGGAGGAAGGGCGCGAGCTCCGGGAGCTCGTCCAGGCCGCGCAGGCCCATCCGCTCCAGAAAGTAGTTCGTCGTCCTGTACAGGATCGCACCTGTTTCGGGTTCCGCGCCCGCCTCCTCGACAAGACCGCGCTGGAGCAGGGTCCGCATGACCCCGTCACAGTTCACCCCGCGCACCGCGGAGACCCGCGAACGGCTCACCGGCTGGCGGTACGCGACGACCGCCAGCGTCTCCAGAGCGGCCTGGGTCAGCCGCGCGACCTGCCCGTCGAGCACGAACCCCTCGACGGCCGCCGCGTACTCCGGCCGGGTGTAGAAGCGCCAGCCGCCCGCCACGGGGCGCAGCTCGAAGCCGCGGCCCTGGACGGTGTACTCGTCGGCCAGGGCGCGCAGGGCGTCCGCGACGGCCCGCTCCGGCCGCTGCAGGATCTTCGCCAGGTGCTTCTCGGTGGCGGGCTCGTCGACGACCATGAGGACGGCCTCCAGGGCGGGCTTGAGATCGAGCCCCGCCACGCCGTCCTCGGTTCCGGCGCTCATACGGCCTCCTCCTGCTGCTCTCCACGCGGTTCCTCCGGACTTTCCGGCGCCCGGTCGAACTCGTCCGTCACTACGGGCTGCTCCCCGCCCTCGCCGCCCGTCCAGCGCACCAGGAGCTCGCCGAGCGCGGCCTCCTGGTCCAGGGCGACGGCCTTCTCCCGGTACAGCTCGAGCAGGGCGAGGAAGCGGGCCACGACCGTGAGGGTGTCGTCGGTGTCGGCCACGAGGTCCTGGAAGCTGGCCTCGCCGAGCTCGCGCAGCCGCGCCACCACGACCCCGGCCTGTTCCTGCACGCTGACCAGCGGGGCGTGGATGTGGTCCACGTAGACCTGCGGCTTCGGCTTGGGCTGCATCGCCTTGACCGCGAGCTTCGCGAAGCCCTCGGGGCCGATGCTGATGACGACGTCGGGCAGCAGCTCGGCGTGGTGCGGCTCCAGGCCGACCGTACGCGGGTGGCGCCGCGCCTCGTCGTCGAACCGCGCGCTGAAGATGTCCGCGATCTTCTTGTACGCGCGGTACTGGAGCAGCCGCGCGAACAGCAGGTCCCGCGCCTCCAGCAGCGCGAGATCGCCCTCGTCCTCGACCTCCGCGGCGGGCAGCAGCCGCGCCGCCTTCAGGTCCAGCAGGGTCGCGGCGACGACCAGGAACTCGGTCGTCTGATCCAGGTCCCAGTCCGGCCCCAGGGCCCGCAGGTGCGCCATGAACTCGTCGGTCACCTTGGACAGCGCGACCTCGGTGACATCGAGCTTGTGCTTGGCGATCAGCTGCAGCAGCAGGTCGAACGGCCCCTCGAAGTTCGCCAGCCGAACGGTGAACTTCCCGTCGTCCGCACCACCCTCGGCCTCGGGCGCGGACTCCACGGCCACCGCTCCCACGACATCCGGCTCTGCGGCCACCCCGGACTCGGGGACTGGCGCAGGCTCCGCGACATCCGCCTCCGCGACGGCCTCGGGCGCGGACTCCGCGGCCACCGCTCCCACGACATCCGGCTCTACGGCCACCCCGGACTCGGGGACTGGCGCAGGCTCCGCGACATCCGCCTCCGCGACGGCCTCGGGCGCGGACTCCGCGGCCACCGCTCCCACGACATCCG
>NZ_JBVHMU010000018.1:130132-159654 GCF_055558275.1 Streptomyces sp. NPDC025806
ACATCCGGCTCCGCGACCGCCTCAGGCCGGGGCTCCTCAGCCACCGCCTCCGCGACCGCCTCGGGCGCGGGCTCCGTCGCCACCGGCTCAGGTGCGGGCTCCGGCTCTCGCGGTGGAGCCGCCGCCGCGCCGCGGCCCAGCGCGCGTCGGGGCGGGCGCTCGGGCGGGGCGGGGCTCGGATCGTTCTCAGGCATCAAGGCCGGAGGCTACCGCTACCGCCCGCGCAGCCGGCGTACGAGAATGCTCGCGTCCCCGCGGGACTCCAGGTCGGCCAGGACGACGGCGACGGCCTCGCGCACGATGCGGCCTCGGTCGACGGCGAGCCCGTGCTCACCGCGCAGCACCAGGCGCGCGTGCTCGAGGTCCATCAGCTCCTCGGCGGAGACATAGACGGTGATCTTCTCGTCGTGCCGCTCACGCCCGCTGGGCCGGCGATTGGCGGCACGGGAGCGGCGCCGGGCCCCGGCGCTCGCGCCGCGGCCACTGCCAGAACCTTCCTGCGCGCTCCCCGACGGACGCCGGTCGGGCTTGTCCGCGCCCTCGCCCGCCCCGCCGCGGCTGCGCGAGCCGGAGTCGGACTCCGCCTCGGCGGCTGCGTGCTCGGCGCCCTCGGACGACGGGTCCGCCCCGCCCTCCTTGGCCGCCGGGGCCGAGGAGGCCGCACCGGCCGCCTCGTCGCTCTCGCCCGCCGGACTCGGCACCCGGGGTTCACCGTTCGCGTTCGCCGTGCGCCTCGGCGACGACGCCTGCAGTGCCATGCCCCCGGTCGTACGGAACAGTTCGTCGGCCCCCGGCAGACTCACTCGGCGTGACACCGGGCGAGCACCTCCCTGGCGAGCTGACGGTAGGCGGCGGCACCGACCGAGTTCGAGGCGTACGTGGTGATGGGCTCGCCGGCGACCGTGGTCTCCGGGAAGCGCACCGTGCGGCCGATGACCGTGTGGTAGACGTGATCGTCGAACGCCTCGACCACGCGCGCGAGGACCTCACGGCTGTGCACGGTCCGCGAGTCGTACATCGTGGCGAGGATGCCGTCGAGCTCCAGGTCGGGATTGAGCCGCTCCTGGACCTTCTCGATCGTCTCGGTCAGCAGGGCCACACCGCGCAGCGCGAAGAACTCGCACTCCAGCGGCACGATCACCTTGTGCGCGGCGGTCAGCGCGTTGACGGTGAGCAGGCCGAGCGAGGGCTGACAGTCGATCACGATGTAGTCGTAGTCGGACATCAGCGGCTTCAGGGCGCGCTGCAGCGTGGACTCGCGCGCCACCTCGCTCACCAACTGCACCTCGGCGGCCGAGAGGTCGATGTTGCTCGGCAGCAGGTCCATGTTCGGGACCGCGGTCTTCAGGAGGACCTCGTCGGCCGACATGCCCCGCTCCATGAGCAGGTTGTAGACGGTGAGGTCGAGCTCCATCGGGTTGACGCCGAGGCCGACCGACAGGGCACCCTGCGGGTCGAAGTCGACGAGCAGCACCCGGCGTCCGTACTCGGCGAGCGCGGCACCCAGGTTGATGGTCGACGTGGTCTTGCCGACGCCGCCCTTCTGGTTGCACATCGCGATGATCTTCGCCGGGCCGTGGTCGGTCAGCGGTCCTGGGATCGGGAAGTACGGGAGCGGGCGCCCGGTCGGGCCGACGCGCTCGCGGCGCTGACGGGCAGCGTCCGGGGCGAGCGTGGCCGCGTACTCGGGATCGGGCTCGTACTCGGCGTCGGGGTCGTAGAAGTGCCCCTCGGGCAGTTCGTCGTAGTCGGCGAAGTGGCTTTGAGTGTCGCCGCTTCGGTCGCCGGCCATGGCGTTCACGTGATGGCCATCCATGCTCTGGTGTGCTGTCTGCGTCGGCGTCTGCGGGGGGCTGCTCCGGTAGCCGCTCTGGTGGGCCGCGAAGGTGCGTACAGCGACGGAGCCGACAGCCTGAAGCCCCGCGGGTCCCTGCCCGCCCGGCCGGCCACCTCCGGGAGTAAATGTCGACTCATTCACAAGTCGTCTTACCTCCTTGGACGTGACCAGGAACATTTATCGATAGGTCAGCATGGCACCATGCCGACGGTTGGCGACTCTATGGCGTGTCACCGCTCCGCAGCAACACAATCCACCGGACCCGGCACGATGTGTCGGTAATGGAACACCCTCATGTCAAGGGCGTACGGGGGTTCTTCGCCACGTTTCGCGAGGGAGCGAATCGGTTAAAGGGTTACCTTCAAGGCGAGTTGACCATGTCCTGACCCATGCGCGTACGGCCGGACCTCTGACGAGGTCCGGCCGTGGGCGTGAGATTGACGACTTCGGTTGACGTCAGCCGAGCAGCGTCTCGAGCTCGAGGTGCTCGAGACCGTGCGCCTCGGCGACCTCCTTGTAAACCACCTTGCCGTCATGGGTGTTGAGACCCAGGGCGAGCGCGGGGTCACGGCGCAGGGCCTCGGCCCAGCCGTTGTTCGCCAGCGAGACGATGTAGGGCAGCGTGGCGTTGGTCAGCGCGTACGTCGACGTGTTGGGCACGGCGCCCGGCATGTTGGCGACGCAGTAGAAGACCGAGTTGTGGACCGTGAAGGTCGGCTCGGCGTGCGTGGTCGGGTGCGAGTCCTCGAAGCAGCCGCCCTGGTCGATCGCGATGTCGACAAGGACACTTCCGGGCTTCATCTTGGCGACGAGCTCGTTGGTGACCAGCTTCGGGGCCTTGGCGCCCGGGATGAGGACGGCGCCGATGACGAGGTCGGCCTCGACGACGGCCTTCTCCAGCTCGTAGGCGTTGGAGACGATCGTCTGCACCTTGGTGCCGAAGATCTTGTCGGCCTCGCGGAGCTTGTTGATGTCCTTGTCGAGCAGGGTCACGTGGAAGCCCATGCCGACGGCGATCTGCGTGGCGTTCCAGCCGGAGACGCCGCCGCCGATGACGACGGCCTTGCCGGCGTGGGTGCCGGGGACGCCGCCGGGGAGCACGCCGCGGCCGCCGACCGAGCGCATCAGGTGGTAGGCGCCGACCTGCGGGGCCAGGCGGCCCGCGACCTCGGACATCGGGGCGAGCAGCGGGAGCGCGCGGTTCGCGGTCTCGACCGTCTCGTACGCGATGGCGGTGGTGCCGGACTCGAGGAGCGCGTCCGTGCACTCCTTGGAGGCGGCCAGGTGCAGGTAGGTGAAGAGCGTCTGGTCCTTGCGGAGGCGGTGGTACTCCTCCGCGATCGGCTCCTTGACCTTCAGGAGCAGGTCGGCGGTGGCCCAGACCTCGTCGGCGGTGCCGAGGATCTGCGCACCGGCCGAGACGTACTCGTCGTCCGTGATCGAGGAGCCGACACCGGCGTTCTGCTCGATGAAGACCTGGTGGCCGTGGCGCACGAGCTCATGCACGCCGGCGGGGGTGATGGCCACCCGGAACTCGTTGTTCTTGACCTCGCGGGGGATGCCGACCTTCATCGTCGATCACGGTCCTTGGCTCAGGGGATTTCTCGGGCAATGCACTACATACCAGTGTGCCGGGGGACACACCAGGAGAGACCGCGGAATCACCGCAGCGGAGCCAGTCTAATGAAGGTTTTCTTGCTGTCTAGCCTTTCGTTACATCAATCTTCAGAGGATGTACTACGGATTTCGTAGGCGTTCGCGGCCTCTTCCGAAGGTTTTGCCTCCAGAGTGAGCTCCTCCCCCAGCATGCGCTCGGCCGCGCCCCGGTGCAGCTTGGCCGCCGCGGGGTCGCCCAGTCGTTCGAGGGTGTCGGCGAGCCGCAGCTGGAGCGCCGCCTGCAACCGGACGTCCCTGGCCTGACGTGCCCATTCGACCGCCTCCTGGCAGGTGCGCAGCGACTCCTCGGGCCGCCCCGCGTACTCCTGCACCCGCGCCAGTTCGCTCAACGCCCTTGCCTGCGCGGGCACATCGCATTCCTTGCGGTACCCGGCCACCGCCGAACGCCAGCTGCGCAGCGCCTCCCCGTACCGGCCCGCGTACGTGTGCACGGCGGCGATCCGGCCGTGCAGGCGCGCGGCGTCGGCCCGCTCCCCACGCGCGAGTCGCTGCGCGAGGGCCCGCCCGTACCAGTCGGCGGCCCGCTGCCAGTCCCCCAGCTCCTGGTGCGCGCCGCCTACGGATTCCATCGCGCGGCCGGTCGCGTACGGGTCCCTGGCCTCGCGTCCGGCGTCCAGCGCGGCCCGGTAGCGGGCCAGGGCGTCCCGGGTCCGGCCGGTCCGCGCGTCCACGTCGGCCAGGTTCAGCAGCGCCGCGGCCTTCTCGCGGGGCAGATCGCGGCGCTCGGCCACGTCGAGCACCATCCGGTGGATCCCGTACAGCTCGGGGGCCGCAGCCTCGGTGCCGCGGTGGGCGACCAGGGCCCGGGACAGCGCCGACATCAGCCGCCGGGCCAGGGTGTCGAGCTCGCCGTCCGCGACCGCCAGGCGGGCCGCGGCGAGCAGCGCGGGCTGCCGGACGCGCAGCCACTCGGCCCCGGCCCCGGGGTCCGTGAACCGCAGGGCGCTGGGCAGCCCGGCGAGCTTCTTGCGGGCCGGGGACCCGTCGGGCTCGGTGACGGCGCGGCAGGAGGTGAGCAGCCGCACGGTGCGCTCCAGCATGCGGGCGCGGGCCAGCTGGACCTCGCCGGGCCGGTCCTGGGTCTCGGTGAGCCCGCGCAGCAGCGGCACCAGACAGCCCGGCACCTCGTACTGGGGCAGTTCGGAGGGCACGGCGCGGACCAGGCCGAGGGCCACGAAGTCGTCGAGGGTGGTCTGCGCGGCGGACACCGAGCAGCCGGCCAGCGCGGACGCGGTGTGCGGGTCCACGTAGCCGTCGGGGGCCAGCGACAGATAGCGCAGTATCCGGGCGGCGGGCCCGGGCAGGCCTGCGTAGGTGTGCCGGAAGACCCGGGCGAGCGCGGTGCCCTCGCCGTCCTGGGCGTGCAGCTGCTTGGCCAGGTCGGCGACCGACTCCTTGGGCCGTACGGCGAGCCAGCCGCCGGCGAGTTCCAGCGCGGCCGGCTCGGCTCCGCACAGTTCGACCAGGGACTCGGCCGAGCGCGGGTCGCAGGTGATGCGGACGGAGCCGGTGTGGCGGGTGAGCAGTTCGAGCGCGGACTTGGTGTCGAGGCCGCCGAGCGTGCAGGGCCGTACGTCGGGGATGCCGGTGAGGGGCCCCTCGGAGACGGCGACGACCAGGCAGTCCGGGGTGTCGGGCAGCAGCTGGTCGACCTGTTCGGCGTCCTGCGCGTCGTCGAGGAGCAGGACGACGCGGCGCAGGGCGAGCCCCTCGCGCAGCCGCTCCGTGAGGTCGTCGGCGGACTCGCCGGGCGGCGCGGGCAGTTCGAGGGCGTCGAGCAGCTCACGCGCCACGCGTTCGGTCGGGACGGGGGTGCCGTCGGCGCCGCTGAGCCGGACCCGCAGCGCCCCGTCCGGGTACCGGTCGCCGACCTCGCGCAGCAGCTCCCCGGCCAGTGCGGTGCGGCCGGTGCCGGGGCGGCCCGCGATGAGCAGGACGCGGGCTCGGGGGGCCTTGCGGCCGGACAGGGTGTCGAGTCCGGCCCGCTCGATGTCGGACCTGAGCTCGGCCAACTCCCGGCGGCGGCCCAGGAACTGACGGTTCGCCGTCGTGCGGGGCCGGGGTTTGCGGGGTGTGCGGGGTGCGGGTCCGGACGACTTCCCGACCGCCGTCACGTCGTCCGACTCGACCGCCTGATCCGTCACGGGCCACGCTCCGTCTCACCCATCCCCTCCGGGGGTCGGCAGGGGCGATCCCGAGCCTAGTTCAGGGGGTGCGGGTGCCCTGGGCGGGCGGCGCGCACAAGTCCCCTGATCGGATCAGCGGATTGTGGGACCGGGTGGGGGATCGTCGCGGGCTGCGGGCCGGTGGGGCTTCTCGCGCAGTTCCCCGCGCCCCTGAGATGCAGACCCTTCGGGTTGCATCTCCCCGACCAAGGTGCGGGGCACCTTTCATCTGGGGAAGGCGCGGCGAAGCCGCATGCCTTCCAGGGGCGCGGGGAACTGCGCGACCAGCCCCCACCGGAGCCGCACCCGCCGACGAAACCGCTAGGCCTCGAACGGACGCGCAGGCCACGGCGCCTCGGCCGGCCTCAGCCCATCCATCCCGCCCTCGACAGAACGCGCCGCGACGAGCGACAGCACGCCCACCACGAGGCAGTTGTTGTGCAGGTCACCGGCGAGCACCCCGGAGACCAGGTCACCGAGCGGCACCCGGGCCAGCTCCATGTCGGCCTCCTCGTGCTCGACCTCGAACCGCTCCCCCTCCGCCTCGGCGAGATCCCGCGCGAGGAAGATGCGCACGGCCTCGGAGCAGCCGCCCGGCGTCGTGTACACGTCGGTCAGGACGCGCCAGTCCTCCGCCTTGACGTGCGCCTCCTCGTAGAGCTCGCGCTGGGCGGCGTGCAGCGGGTTCTCACCGGGGATGTCGAGCAGCCCGGCCGGGATCTCCCAGAGCTTCATGTGCACGGGGTGGCGGTACTGCTTGAGGATCAGCACCCGGTCCTGCTCGTCGAGGGCGAGCACGGCGACCGACCCCGGGTGGACCTGGTAGTCGCGGTGGACGACCTCGCCGTCGGGCATGACGACCTCGTCCGTCCGCACGGAGGTCTTGTTCCCGACGAAGGGGGTCGCGGTCGCCCGGACCTCCCACTGCTCGGCGGTGTCCTTGATCGTCGTCATGCCGAACGTCCTCCCACTTGCCGCGCGCAGCGCTTGTCACACAAAAAAACCGGGGCACGTGCCGCATTCGGCACGCACCCCGGTAACCGTACATCGCTCGACGTACGGGCCTTACTTGGCCTTCTTGGCCCCCGTGGCAGCGGCGGCGGCCGCGACCTTGCGCTCGACCGCGGCCTTCACCAGACCGGCGAAGAGCGGGTGCGGACGCGTCGGACGCGAGCGCAGCTCCGGGTGCGCCTGGGTGGCGACCAGGTAGGGGTGGACGTCGCGCGGGTACTCGACGTACTCGACGAGCTTGCCGTCCGGGGAGAGGCCGGAGAACTGCAGGCCGGCCTTCTTCTCGAGCTCGGCGCGGTACGCGTTGTTCACCTCGTAGCGGTGACGGTGGCGCTCCTCGACGTACTCCTTGCCGTCGTACACCTCGCGCACGATGGAGCCCTCGGCGAGCTTGGCCGGGTACATGCCGAGCCGCATGGTGCCGCCCATGTCGCCCTCACCGGCGACGATGTCGAGCTGCTCGGCCATGGTGGAGATGACCGGGTGGGCGGTCGCGGAGTCGAACTCGGTGGAGTTGGCGTCCGGGATGTCCGCCAGGTTCCGCGCGGCCTCGATCACCGTGCACTGCAGGCCCAGGCACAGGCCGAGCAGCGGGATCTTGTTCTCGCGGGCGAACTGGATGGCGCCGACCTTGCCGGAGACACCGCGGTCGCCGAAGCCGCCGGGGATGCAGATCGCGTCCACGTCGCCGAGCTGCTTCTTGGCGCCGGCCGGGGTCTTGCAGTCGTCCGACGTGACCCACTTGATCTTGACGCGGGCCTTGTTGGCGAAGCCGCCGGCGCGCAGCGCCTCGGTCACCGAGAGGTAGGCGTCGGGCAGGTCGATGTACTTGCCGACCAGGGCCATGACGATCTCGTGGTCGGGGTTGTGGACGCGGTCGAGCAGGTCGTCCCACGTCGTCCAGTCCACGTCGCGGAACGGCAGGTCGAGCTTGCGCACGACGTACGCGTCGAGGCCCTCGGCGTGCACGACCTTCGGGATGTCGTAGATGGAGCGGGCGTCGGGGCAGGCCACGACGGCGGCCTCGTCGACGTCGCACATCAGCGAGATCTTGCGCTTGATGGCGGTGGGGACCTCACGGTCGCAGCGCAGCACGATGGCGTCCGGCTGGATACCGATGTTGCGCAGGGCGGCGACCGAGTGCTGGGTCGGCTTGGTCTTGAGCTCGCCGGAGGGGCCGATGTAGGGCAGCAGCGAGATGTGGACCACGAACACGTTGTCGCGGCCGACCTCGTGGCGGACCTGGCGGACGGTCTCCAGGAACGGCAGCGACTCGATGTCGCCGACGGTGCCGCCGACCTCGGTGATCACGACATCGACCTCGTCCGTCGCCATGCGGCGGATGCGGTGCTTGATCTCGTTCGTGATGTGCGGGATGACCTGGACGGTGTCGCCGAGGTACTCGCCGCGCCGCTCCTTGGCGATGACCTGCGAGTAGACCTGGCCGGTCGTCACGTTGGCCGAGCCGTCGAGGTCGCGGTCGAGGAAGCGCTCGTAGTGGCCGATGTCCAGGTCGGTCTCGGCGCCGTCGTTCGTGACGAACACCTCACCGTGCTGGAAGGGGTTCATCGTGCCCGGGTCGACGTTCAGGTACGGGTCGAGCTTCTGCATGACGACGCGGAGGCCCCGTGCCTTGAGCAGCATCCCGAGGCTGGAGGCGGTGAGGCCCTTGCCGAGGGAGGAGGCGACACCCCCGGTGACGAAGATGTGCTTGGTCGTCGTGGATTTGGGCGTCATGGCCAAAGGGGGGCTCCCGTGGTCGCGGTCTGGACTGCGTACCGGCTCCCTCACCAGGTCTTCCGGGGGAGGTGCCGTCGCTGCGGTTCGGGGGTTCGATGACCACCGGCTCACGGGCTACCAGGGTATCAGCGACCGGAGGAGACCGCTTCCGGCCACGCTCCGCACACGCGTGGCCACCACATGGACGGGGTATCGGCGGGGTACACGGCATCGTCACCCTGCGGTCACTCGTTCGGCCCAGGGGTGTTGCCGTGAGCGGCACGCAGAGCGGGTACGTGCGTCGTATCCTGCTCGGACACTCGGCTGGCCCTCCCGGAACACCGGTTCGTCAGTTCGTTTGACAACGCCGTTACACGCCAAAATCGCCGTACAGCCGTATACAGGTCGACGTGTCGGGACGTATCCAGCATCTGTCCGTCGGCCTTCCCCCTGACCCCAGCCCCCTGACCTTCCGGGGGCGTACGTGGCCGTTCGACTGGAGTTGCACGTGGCCGGGCGCATCGAGGATTACGCACTCATCGGAGACATGCAGACCGCCGCCCTGGTCTGCCGGGACGGCACGGTCGACTGGCTGTGCCTGCCCCGCTTCGACTCGCACGCCATTTTCGCCGGGCTGCTCGGCACCGAGGACCACGGCTTCTGGCGGCTGGGCCCCGCGTACGCCGCGGGGGCCCGACCACCGGCGGCGACGCGGCGCGAGTACCGCGGCGACTCGCTGGTCCTCGTCTCCGAGTGGGACACCCCGCGCGGCACGGTCCGCGTGACGGACTTCATGCCGCCGCGCGACGGCGCACCGCAGCTGACCCGGATCGTGGAGGGCGTGAGCGGGCGCGTCCCGATGCGCTCGGCGCTGCGCATGCGCTTCTCGTACGGGCGGATCGTGCCCTGGGTGCACAAGGTGGAAGGGCGCACGGTCGCCGTGGCCGGCCCGGACTCGGTGTGGCTGGACACGGACACGGAGACGTACGGCAAGGACCTGACGACGTACTCCGACTTCACCGTCTCGCCCGGCGAGAAGTTCGCCTTCACCATCCAGTGGCAGCCCTCGCACAAGGACCAGCCGGCCCTGCCGGACCCGGACGGCGCACTGGACGCGACGCTGGAGTTCTGGCGCGAGTGGGTCGATCACTGTACGTACCACGGGCCCTACCGCGAGGCCGTGGTCCGCTCGCTGATCACGCTGAAGGCGCTCACCTACGCGCCGACCGGCGGCATCGTGGCGGCCCCCACCACCTCGCTCCCGGAGGAGATCGGCGGCGTACGGAACTGGGATTACCGCTACACCTGGCTGCGGGACGCGGCGATCACCCTGTCCTCGCTGCTGCGCACCGGCTACCGCGAGGAGGCCCGCGCCTGGCGCGAGTGGCTGCTGCGCGCGGTGGCAGGCGACCCGGAGAACCTGCAGATCATGTACGGCATCGCGGGCGAGCGCGAGCTCGGCGAGGCGGAGCTGGACTGGCTGCCGGGGTACGAGAACTCGGCCCCGGTCCGCGTCGGCAACGGGGCGGCGCACCAGTTGCAGCTCGACGTCTACGGCGAGGTCACCGAGGCGCTGCACCTGGCGCACATGACGGGCCTGGCCCGCAACGACTACGCGTCGCTGCTCCAGCTGAAGCTCATCCGGTACCTGGAGGACCACTGGGACGAGCCGGACGAGGGCATCTGGGAGGTGCGCGGCCCGCGCCGGCACTTCGTGCACTCGAAGGTGATGGCCTGGGTCGCGGTGGACCGCACGATCAAGCTCATCGAGTCCGGTGACGCGGACGGCCCGCTGGAGAAGTGGCGCGACCTGCGCGACGACATCCACCGGGACGTGTGCGAGAAGGGCTACGACAAGGAGCGCAACACCTTCACGCAGTCCTACGGCAGCAAGGAGCTCGACGCGTCGTTGCTGCTGATCCCGCAGATGGGCTTCCTGCCGCCGGACGACAAGCGCGTCATCGGCACGATCGAGGCGATCCAGCGGGAGCTGTCGACGACGGACGGCTTCATCCTGCGCTACCCGACGGACGGCGAGGACGCCGGCGTGGACGGACTGCCCGGCGACGAGGGCGCGTTCCTGGCCTGTTCGTTCTGGATGGCGGACGACCTCGCGATGATCGGCCGGGTCGACGAGGCCCGCACCCTGTTCGAGAAGCTCCTCGCCCTGCGCAACGACCTGGGCCTGCTCGCGGAGGAGTGGGACCCGCGGCTGCAGCGTCAGGTCGGCAACTTCCCGCAGGCGTTCAGCCACGTCCCGCTCATCGACACGGCCCTGCGTCTGACGGCCTCGGGGGCGTACGGGGGTTAGGGCCCCGGCCGACAGGACCGCCGCCCCCGACCGGCCTAGGCTGAGAGCCATCAGCCCCTGCACGGAAGGGGGCGCCCCATGGCTACCCCGACGAAGGCGGGCGCGGCGCTTGCCGCGCTGCGCGAGGATCTGGTCGGCGACGTGTTCGCCCCGGGGGACGCGGGTTACGACGAGGCCCGTGTGCTCTACAACTCGATGATCGACCGCCGTCCGGCGGTCATCGCCCAGTGCGTGGACGCGGACGACGTGGTGACGGCCGTCCGCTTCGGCCGCGAGCTGGATCTGCCGATCGCGGTGCGTGGCGGCGGGCACAGTGTGGCGGGCATGTCGCTGAACGACGGCGGCCTGGTCGTCGACCTGCGGCACATGCGGGCCGTCACCGTCCATCCCGGCGCCATGGCGGTGCAGGTCGCCGGGGGCGCCACGATGAGCGAACTGGACCGTGCCTGCCAGCCGTACGACCTCGCAACCACCGGCGGCCGGGTCTCGACGACGGGGGTCGGCGGGTTCGTGCTCGGCGGCGGCAGCGGCTGGCTGGAGCGCTGCTGGGGCCTGGCCACGGACAACCTGCTGGGCGCCGAGCTCGTCACGGCGGACGGCACCAAGGTCCGCACCAGCGCCGAGGAGAACCCGGAGCTGTTCTGGGGCCTGCACGGCGGCGGTGGCAACTTCGGTGTCGCCACCTCGCTCACGCTGCGCCTGCACGAACTGCCCGCGTTCTCCATCGCGATGATGTTCTGCCTGCCCGAGTTCGGCCCCGACGTGGTGCGCACGTACCGCGACGTCATCGAGGCGGGCCCGGTCGAGGCGGGCGGCGGAGTGATCTACCTGACCGGCCAGCCCGAGGAGTTCATGCCACCCGAACTGGTCGGCAAGCTGCTCTGCGGTGCGCTCATCACGTACGCCGGGACCGAGGAGGATCTGCGCAAGCTCGCGCAGCCGCTGCTCGCCCTGCCGCACGAGGTGGAGATCGTCGCGCAGCTGCCCTACGCCGACGTCCAGTGCATGCTCGACGACCCGCCCGGGCTGCGGAACTACTGGTCGGCGGAGTACCTGAAGGGCCTGCCGGACGACTACGCGGACGTCTTCTGCGCCGGCGCTGCCCTCATGCCGGTGCCGAGCGGCACGCTCCACGTCCTGTTCCCGGAGGGCGGCGCCGTCGCCGACGGTCCGTCCGAGTTCCCGGTGCCCTACCGGGACGCCCCCTGGGGCATGCACCCCTTCGCGGCCTGGGAGGACCCCGCCGACGACGAGCACAACATCCAGTGGGTCAGGGACGTCCGCGCGGCGGCCCGGCCCTGGGCCACCGGTGACGTGTACCTCAACTTCATCGGCGACGAGGGCGAGGAACGCGTGGTGGCGGGCCTGGGTGCCGAGAACACCCGGCGGCTGTCGGCACTGAAACGGGAGTACGACCCGGACAACGTGTTCCGCTTCAACCACAACATCAAGCCGGGCTGAGGCGGCCGGCCCCCGCGCCCCCGCCCCGTCCGTCACCAGGAGGTGTGCTCACGGCATTCACGCAGGTAGCGTCCGCTGCATGGACAGCGGATTCGACAGCCAGAGCGCCGGCGTCACGGTGCAGCGTGCGCTGGAACTGCCCGGCCTGCGGGGCGGCCTCCCCGAGGTGATCGCGGGCGCCGAGCGCCTGCAGCGGCCGGTGCGCTGGGTGCACGCGGGTGAGGTGCCGAACATCGCGTCCCTGCTCAAGGGCGGCGAGCTGCTCCTGACCACGGGGTTCGGGATCGGCACCCGCCCCGCGGAGCAGCGCGCGTTCGTCCGCAAGCTGGCCGAGCGCGGCATCGCGGCGCTCGTCATCGAACTGGGCCAGCGCTTCGTGCGGCTGCCCGCCGCGCTCGTGGAGACGGCGCGCGCGGCGGGCCTGCCGCTGGTGCAGCTGCACCGCGAGGTGCCGTTCGTGACGGTGACCGAGGAGATCCACACCGAGATCGTCAACGGGCACTACGCGCTGCTCCAGCGCGCCGAGGAGGTGCACCGGCGCTGCACCGAGGCGCTGCTCGGCGGCGGCGGGGTGCCCCAGGTCCTGCGGATCCTCGCCGGCTTCTCCCGGAACCCGGTGTTCCTGGAGACCGTCGACGGACAGCTGCTGTACGCGGCCGGGGTGGCGGACGACGTCGCCGATCCGCTCCAGGTGTGGGAGGGCATGCGGGGCACGCACAAGGACGCGCCGCCCGCCGGTGCCGTCCTGGTGGACGTGCCGGGCGGCGGGCCGGGCGCCGGGTCGGTGCGGGCCCGGCTGGTGCTGCTGCCGGTCGCGGGCGCCCTCGCCCCGGTGCACCGGATCGCCGCCGAGCGGGCCGCGGGCTCGCTGGCCGTGGTGCTGATGCAGGCGCGGCAGGAGGAGGAACTCGCGGCGCGGGGGCGCGGTGACTTCCTCACGGATCTCGCGGAGGGGCGGATCACGGCGGAGGACGCGCCGGCGCAGGCCCGGGTCCTCGGCTTCAAGCCGGCCGGGCAGGGCCCGCTGCTGCCCGTGGTGATGCGGCTGCCGGAGGCGTCGGTGGGCTCGGTGGGCCTCTCCCCCGGCGGCGGCTGGGCGGTGCTCGCGCGGGCCGTGTCGGAGGAGCTGGCCTCGGTCGGGGTGCCCGTGCTGCTCGGTGTGCGGCCGGTCGAGGGGCGGGTGCCGCTGCTGCTCGGGCTGCGGTCGGAGTCGGAGCGCACGGCGGTCGCGGACCGGGTGGCGGCGGCGCTGCGGGCCGGGGTGGAGCGGGCCGGGATGCTGCGGGCGGGCACGCAGCCGCCGGTCGTGGTGGTCGGCGGCGCGGGTGGCTGGGCGGCGGCTGCGGCGGGGCTGCGGCACGCGGCGGAGACGGCGACGGCCGCGCAGGGCCTGGACGACCGGCCCTGGTACGACGCGCGGCGCCTGGACATCGACCTGCTGCTGTGGCGGCTGCGGGACCACCGGGACCTGGCCGCCTTCGTGGAGCGGGCGATCGGACCGCTCCAGGAGCACGACCGGCGGGCGAAGCCGCCGCTGCTGCCCACCCTGCAGACGTATCTGGCGCACGCGGGCCGCAAGGCGGAGACGGCGCGCGAGCTGCACCTCAACCGGCAGACGCTCTACAACCGGCTGGCCCGCATCGGGGAGCTGCTCGGCACGGACCTGGACGACCCGCAGACGGTGCTCGCGCTGAGCCTGGCCCTGCGCGCCCGCCGGCACATCACGCCCTGATCACTCAGCCGGCGCTTCCGGTGCGGCCGGTCAACTCGTCGTAGACGCTGAGCACTTGGGCGACGGTGGCGTCCTCGGACGGCCAGGAGGCGGCCTGTACGGCGCCGAGGTCGCGCAGTTCGGCCCGGCGGGCGGGGTCGCCGAGCAGCCGCACGACGGCGCGGGCGAGCGCGGGGGCGTCGCCCGGCGGCACCAACTCTGCGGCGTCGCCCACGAGTTCGGGGATGTCGCCGGTGTGCGCCGCGACGAGCGGGACCCGGGAGTGGAGGGCTTCCTGCGCGAGCAGCGGGCGGGACTCCGGGCCGGCGGGCAGCAGTGCGACATCGGCGGCCGGGAGCAGTTCGGCCACGTCGTCGCGGCGCCCGACGAGCCGCACCGGCAGCCCTTCCCGCTCGATGCGCCGCTGCAACGCGGCCCGCCCCGGCCCTTCACCGGCGATGACGAGCAGCGGCAGGGGGTCGAGGGCGAGCCAGGCGTGCGCCGCGTCGAGCAGCAGGTCGTGGCCGCGCTCGCGGCGCAGGCTGCCGACGGCCATGAGCAACGGGCGGTCCACCGCGCCGAGTTCGGCCCGGGTCTTGAGCCGGGCGCGCTCCGCGTCGTCCTCCTCGCCGTCGGCGGGGCGGGGCGGCGGCGGGAAGGAGATCGCGGCGAGCCGGGCGTCCCGGGCCCCGCGCGCCCGGGCCCGGTCGACGAGTTCGGAGGAGGTGCCGAGCACGACGGACGCGGCGCGGGCCACGCGCCGTTCGAGGACCTTGAGGAGCCGGGCGCGGGCGCCCTCGGCGTGCGGGCGGGTGTGCCAGGTGACGACGAGCGGGACGCGGCGACCGCTGAGGGCGAGCGAGGCGCGCAGGGCGGCGTTCAGCCCGTGGGCGTGCACGAGGTCGGCGTCGGCGCAGGCGGCGCGGAGCGCGGCGACGGCGGCCGGGTCGCTGCTGCGGGGCACCGGCAGATGGTGGGCGCCGACCGCGCCGAACCCGTAGGCGTGCTCGGTCTCGGCCGGGGCGCAGACCGTGACGCGCAGTCCGCGGGCGACCAGTCCCGCCGCCAGCGACCGGACATGGGCACTGCTGCCCGCGCTGCCGCCGCCCAGCACCTGCACGGCGCGCAGGGAGGAAGGGCCGTGCGCGGGGTGACTGCTCACGTGGCTCACGCGACCGGGCTCCTGGTCGGTTCGGATCGGTTCGGCTCGGGCAGGTTCGGGTCGGATCGGTTCGGTTCGTTTCTTCTCGGTCCGGGGGCGGCCGGGGCCCGCTCGGGACGGTTCGGTCTGGGTGCGCGCGCCGGGAGAGGCCGGGGCTCGGGCCCAAGGATGCCAGTCCGTACGGACGGTGCGGCACGGGTCACGGTCCCCTACCGCGCGGACGTGGGCAACACGGCGCACCGGATCACCCACACGGGTGAGTTGGCCTACTGGGCCGTGTCCCGTACGAAGGCACTGACCCGGTCCCCGTAGGCGGCCGCGGCGACGAGCCCGACGGCGTGCGCGGCGAGTCCTGCCCGGCCGTTGCCCGCCACGACGGCGACGCCGAGCGCGGCACCCAGGGCGTGGGCGCCGCTGTCGCCGAGCATGCCGCGCTCGGCGAGGTCCTCGGGGAGCACGGCCGCCGCGGCGCCCATCGGCGCGGCGGCGAGCGGTCCGCGCGGCAGCCCGGGGGCGCCGAGGGCGAGGGCCGTCAGGGCCGCGCGTCCGGGGCGTACGTCGACGAGGTTGAGGAGGTGCGCGGTACCGGCGACGACGACTCCGGCGAGCACCCGGTCCACGGGCCGCTCCTTGAGGAGGGCGCCCGCGACCAGCCCGGCGGCCGAGATCCCGAACAACTTGACGGCGCCGCTGGTGAGTTCGCCGTCGCTGAGCGCGCCGAGGTGGGCGCGGAAGCCGCGCCGCGGGTCGTCCGCCCCCGCCACGTCGTCGTAGCCCCCGCAGGCACCGGCCGCGAGGACGGCGACGAGTGCGGCGGCGCGGGTGCCGGGCGGCCCGGCGAGGGCTCCGGCGGCGATCCCCGCGGTGACGGCGGGGCCCGCGCACAGGTCGACGGTGCGGCCCGCGTGGTTCGTCCGCTCCAGGGCGGCGCCCGCGCGGGTGCGGCGCAGGGCGGTGGTCGCGGCGCGGGTGGCACCGGCGGCGAGGGCGGCGGCCCGCAGGCTCCGGCTGAGCTCGATCATCCGGTCACCCTAGGACCTCCCAGGACCTGCGTCCCCGCCTCCCGCGCCTCGGGCTCAGGCGTCCGCCCGGGCCGCTTCCAGGAGTTCCTCGGCGTGGGCGCGGGCGGTCTGGGAGTCCTCCTGGCCGGCGAGCATCCGCGACAACTCCCGTACCCGGTCCTCCCCTTCGAGGACGGTGACGCCGGACCGGGTCACCGATCCGTCGTTCGTCTTCTCCACGAGGAGCTGCCGGTCGGCGAACGCCGCGACCTGCGGCAGGTGCGTGACCACGACGACCTGGGCGGTCCGCGCGAGCTTGGCGAGCCGGCGGCCGATCTCGACGGCCGCCTTGCCGCCGACGCCCGCGTCGACCTCGTCGAAGAGGTACGTGGGCACGGGGTCGGTGCCCGCGAAGACGACCTCGACGGCGAGCATCACGCGGGACAGCTCACCGCCGGAGGCGCCCTTGGCGATGGGCCGGGGCGGGGCCCCGGGGTGCGGGGCGAGCAGCAGCTCGACCTCGTCGACGCCGGTGGGCCCGCACACGACGGTCCGCCCGTCGACCTCGACGCCGTCGGGGCCCTCGGTGTCGGTCTGGCGGATGTCGAAGGAGACCCGGGCGTGCGGCATCGCGAGCGAGGCCAGTTCCTCGGTGACGGCGTCCGCGAACCGGGACGCGGCCTCCGTGCGGGCCCGGGTGAGCTCCTGGGCCAGCTCGCCGAGTTCGCCGCGCAGCGAGGCGCGTTCGGCGGTGAGCTCGTCGATGCGCTCGTCGTCCCCGTCGAGTTCGAGCAGCCGGGCGGCGCTCGACTCGGACCAGGCGAGGACGCCGGCGACGTCCTCTCCGTACTTGCGGGTCAGCTGGGTGAGCGCGGCGCGGCGCTCCTCGACGGCGGCGAGGCGCAGCGGGTCGGCGTCCAGGTCGTCGGCGTACCCGGCGAGTTCGGCGGCGACGTCGGTGAGCAGGATCTGGACCTCGCCGATCCGCTCGGCGAGCGCGCCGAGCGCCGGGTCGTGCGCGCGGACGGCCTCCAGGGCCCGGTGCGCGGCGCCGACCAGGGTCTGCGCGTCGACGCCCTCGGGGTCCTCGGGGTTGCCGGCCAGCGCGGCGTGCGCGGTCGCGGCGGCGGAGGCGAGCCCTTCGGCGTGGCCGAGCCGGGAGGCCTCCTCGGCGAGCTCGACGTCCTCTCCGGCGCGCGGTTCCACGGCGGCGATCTCGTCGAGCCCGAAGCGCAGCAGATCGGCCTCCTGGGCGCGCTCGCGGGCGCGGGTGGTGATCTCGTCGAGCTCGGCGCTGACCTTTCTGAGCCGCTTGTAGACGCCCCGGTACCTGTCGAGCGGCGCCGCGACGGCGTCCCCGGCGTACCGGTCGAGCGCCTGGCGCTGCCGTCCGAGCTTGAGCAGTCCCTGCTGGTCGGTCTGGCCGTGCACCGCGACGAGTTCGTCGGCGAGTTCGCCGAGCACGCCCACCGGGACGGACCGGCCGCCCAGGTGCGCCCGCGAGCGTCCCTCCGCCGAGACGGTCCGGCTGAGCAGGAGCACCCCGTCGTCGAGCTCGGCCCCGGCCTCCTCGGCGCGGGCCAGCGCGGCCGAACCGGCGGGGACGGCGACGCGCCCCTCCACCACCGCGTTCTTGGCACCGATCCGCACGAGCGCCGGGTCGGCGCGACCGCCGAGCAGCAGCCCGAGGCTCGTGACGACCATGGTCTTGCCCGCTCCGGTCTCACCGGTCACCGCGGTGAATCCGGGCGACAGCTCCACCACGGCGTCGTCGATGACTCCCAGCGACCGTATCCGCATCTCCTCCAACACGGACACGACCTTACGAGGTCGGGGGCCACCTGTGCGACGGGCCCTCGGTCACGGGCCCGAACCAGCAGGTGGCGCGGGGGCCCTGTCACCCGTGCGAGTGCCCGCGGGCGGGGCCGGGGCGGTGGGGTTGTCCCCCGTTCCCTCTCTCGGGGCCGCACCATGGCGCCGCCCCGGCCCCGCGGCCCACGCTGGTCGCATGATCGGTACGAGACTGGCGCGCGCCGCCCTGAGGGCCCACCGTCCGGCGTTCGTGGGCACGGCGGTGGCGGCGCTCTTCGCGGCGGCGGTCGTCAGCTCCTCGACGACGATCCTGACGGCCACGAGCGCGCCCGGCATCGCTCCGGCGGCCCGCCGCGCCCTCACCGCCCACGGCGTCGGCGACATCGCCGCGGTCCTTCTGATCGGTTCTGTCTACATGTCGATCTTCGTGGTCGCCGCGACGATGGGGACGGCGGTGTCGCAGCAGCACCGGGAGCTGGCCCTGGTCCGCGCGATCGGCGCGCGCCCGGGCCAGGTGCGCCGGGCGGTGGTGCTCCAGGCACTGGCCGCGGCCGTGCCGGCGGCGCTCGCCGGGTGCGCGCTGGGCGGCGGGCTGCTGGCCCCGTTCTGGTTCCACGGCATGGTCGACCACGGTCTGATCCCGGCGTCGGTCCCCTACCGCTTCTCCTGGCTCGCCCTCCCGGCCTGCCTGGCGGTGGCGGTGGTCACCTCCACGCTCGCCGCGTTCCTGTGCTCGCTCCGCTTCTCGCGCTTGCGCCCGGCCAGGGCCCTGTCGGAGGCGGCGACCGGCCGCCCCGGCCTCGGCCCGCTGCGCGCGCCCCTGGGGCTCCTGGCGATCGCCGGCGCGACCTTCCTGTCCGTCCTGCTGTCGAAGCAGGCTCCACAGGACGCGAACGCGGGCGCCTTCCTGGTCCTGATCCTCTTCTGCGTGGGGGCGGGACTGCTCGG
This sequence comes from Streptomyces sp. NPDC025806, assembly GCF_055558275.1. NCBI lineage: Bacteria > Bacillati > Actinomycetota > Actinomycetes > Kitasatosporales > Streptomycetaceae > Streptomyces > Streptomyces sp. NPDC025806. The sequence continues at coordinate 148,948 of NZ_JBVHMU010000018.1, forward strand.
GCCGCGTCTGATCGGCCCGGTGGCCTGGGCGGTCTCGGCGTCCGTCGGCCGCTTCGGGCCGAGCGCGCGCCTGGCGGTGCGGAACGTCCGCGCACAGCCGCGCCGCTTCTCGGGCGCCGTCGTCCCGCTCGTCCTCGTCGTGGGGTTCGGCCTCACGAAGGTCGCGCTGCGCACCACGGCCCACCACGTGACGGGTTCCGCCGGCAGTCCCGGTGAGGTGTGGCTCGACTTCATGGGCACGGGCCTGTACGCGGGCTTCGCCGCGATCGCCTCCGCCAACACCCTGGCCATGATCTCCCTGGAGCGGCGCCGGGACCTGGCCCTGCTCCGCGTGGTCGGCTCCCAGCGCCGCCAGCTCCACGCGATGGCCTTCTGGGAGGCCCTGGTGGTGACCGTCACGGCCCTCCTCCTGGGCACGGCCATCGCACTGGCCACCCTCGCCCCCATCCTGACCACGACCTTCGGCTCCCCGCTCCCGTACGTCCCCTGGGCGGTGGCCGCCGCGATCGCCCTGGGCACGGTGTGCCTGACGGCGACGTCGACGGGGGTGCCGGTCGGGGTGGCGGTACGGGGGCGGGCGATCGACGTGGTGCGGGGCTGACCCGGCCGGAGCCCAGGGCGACGCACGCCCCAGGACCCCAGGGCGACACACGCCCTAGTGGGGCGCCCCGCGCCAGCCCGCCACCGGCAGCGCGAACTTGGCGACGAGCCGGTCCGTGAACACGGCGTGGTGCAGCCGCGCGAGCCGCACCGGCACGGCTCCGCGCCGCACCTCGACCCGCGCGCCCGCGGGCAGTTCGACGGTCCGCCGCCCGTCGCACCACAGCACCCCGTGCGGCGTGTGCTGCTGCACCTCGACGGCGAGCACCGAGTCCGGCGAGGTGATCAGCGGCTTGGCGAACAGGGCGTGCGCGCTGATCGGCACCATCAGGAGCGCCTCGACCTCGGGCCACACCACGGGCCCGCCCGCCGAGAACGCGTACGCGGTCGATCCGGTCGGGGTGGCGCACACGATGCCGTCGCAGCCGAACCCGGTCACGGGCCGGCCGTCGATCTCGAGGACGACCTCGAGCATCCGCTCGGGTTCGATCTTCTGGACGGCGGCCTCGTTGAGCGCCCAGTCCCGGTGGACGACGTCCCCGTTGCGGTGCACGGCGACGTCGATCGTCATGCGCTCCTCGACCTCGTACTCCCGGGTGACGACCCGGTCGACGACCTTGTCCAGGTCGTCGCGCTCGGCCTCGGCGAGGAAGCCGACGCGCCCCAGGTTCACCCCGAGCATCGGCACCCCGGAGGCGCGCGCGAACTCGGCGCCGCGCAGCAGCGTCCCGTCACCGCCGAGGACGATGAGCAGCTCGCACGCGTCGAGGCAGGACGGTGTGGCCTCCTTCACCAGCTCCACCTCGGGCGGCAGCGGCAGATCGGCCGCCTCCGCCTCCAGGACCCGTACGCCGAGGCCGCTGCGCAGCAGCCCCTGCACCACGAGTTCCGCACTGCGGATGGCCGCGGGCCGTCCGGTGTGGGCGAGCAGGAAAACAGTACGAGCTCGGGTCTGTGTCAACGAGGCCCCTCCGCCACTGCGCGATCGACGTCGGCCGGGTCCAGTTCGGGCGCTCCGGCACGCAGCCACAGAAAGTACTCGACGTTCCCGGACGGGCCGGGCAGGGGGCTCGCCGTCACGCCACGCACACCGAGCCCGAGCTTCCAGGCCTGACCGGCGACGCCCTTCACAGCGTCGGCGCGCAGCTCCGTGCTGCGCACGACGCCGCCGCTGCCGAGCCGTTCCTTGCCCACCTCGAACTGCGGCTTGACCATGAGCACGAGGTCGGCGTCCGGCGCGGCGCAGCGCGCGAGCGCGGGCAGTACGAGGCCGAGCGGGATGAAGGACAGGTCGCCGACGACGAGGTCCACGGGGACGCCGTCGAGGGCCTCCAGCGTCAACTCGCGTACGTTCGTGCGGTCCTTGACGGTGACGCGCTCGTCGCTCTGCAGGGACCAGGCGAGCTGCCCGTACCCGACGTCGACGGCGACGACATGGGCGGCGCCGGCGCGCAGCAGCACATCGGTGAAGCCGCCGGTGGACGCTCCCGCGTCCAGTGCCCGGCGCCCCTCGACAACGAGCCCCTGCGGGACGAACGCGGCGAACGCGCCCGCGAGCTTGTGCCCGCCGCGCGAGACGTACTCGGGGTCGCCGTCGTCCTGGGCGACGACGATCGCGGCGGCCGTCTCCACCTGGGTCGCGGGCTTGGTCGCGACGGTCTTGCCGACGGTGACCCGCCCCGCGGCGATCAGCTGGCTGGCGTGCTCGCGCGAGCGGGCCAGCTTGCGACGGACGAGTTCGGCGTCGAGGCGGCGACGTGCCACACCTGCCACGGTCGGTTCAGCTCCTGTTGTCGTGCGGGGAGGGTACGGGGCGTGCGTCGAGCGCGGTGAGCGCGGAGCGCAGGCCCTGGTGTACATCCTCGTACACCTCGGCGTGCCCGTCGGCCGCGAGGTGGTCCACGTCGGCGAGCCGGTCCAGCTGGGCGTCCACCTCCGCGTGCCCGGTCGGGGTGCGCCCGATGCCCAGCGGGGCGGGGGCCGCGGGGTCGTACGACGGGTCCGGTCCGGGGGCCGGGGCTTCGGCCGCGACCGCTGCGGGGGCTTCGGCGGGGGTCTCGCTCATGCCCCGACGCTACCGCGAAGGGCCGGTGTACCGTCGATCGCGATGGCCACGATCGAGGAGTGCCGCGCCGCACTCGAGAAGCTCTCCGAGAGCATGACGCGCGCCGACGGCGACGTGCGGGCGGCTGCCGCGCTCGACCGCTCGCTGAGCTGCCGCATCACCGACCTGGACGTGACGTTTTCCGGCCGACTCCAGGACGGCCGGATCGTGGTGCTCGACACCCGTCCGGGACCGCCCGCCGAGAAGGCGCAGATCCGTCTCGCGATGGCGGGCGACGACCTGGTGGCGATGGTGGACGGCGAGCTGAACTTCGCGAAGGCCTGGGCCTCCGGCCGGGTCCGCCTGGAGGCCTCGTTCCGCGATCTGCTGCGCCTCAGGACGCTGCTGTAGCCACCTGCTTGCGCGCCTTGCGCGCGGCGGGCACCACCAGCGGAGTACCGGTCTCCGGATCGTCGATGACCTGGCACTTCATCCCGAAGAGCCGTTCCACGAGCTCGGCCGTGACGATCTCCTTCGGCGGCCCCTCGGCGATCACCTCGCCCGCGCGCAGGGCGATGAGGTGCGTCGCGTACCGGGCGGCGTGGTTGAGGTCGTGCAGGACGGCGACGAGGGTGCGGCCCTGCTCCTCGTGCAGCTCGGCGCACAGGTCGAGGACGTCGATCTGGTGCTGGATGTCGAGGTAGGTGGTCGGCTCGTCGAGGAGCAGCAGCGGAGTCTGCTGGGCGAGCGCCATGGCGATCCACACGCGCTGGCGCTGGCCGCCGGACAGCTCGTCGACGTACCGGTCGGCGAGTTCGGCGACGCCGGTGGACTCCATGGACTCGCGGACGACCCGCTCGTCCTCCGGCGACCACTGGCGCAGCAGGCCCTGGTGCGGGTACCGGCCGCGGGCGACGAGGTCGCCGACGGTGATGCCGTCGGGCGCGACGGACGACTGCGGGAGCAGCCCGAGCGTCTTGGCGACCTTCTTGGCGGGCATCGACTGGATGACCTCGCCGTCGAGGAGCACCCGGCCGGCGCTCGGCTTCAGCATCCGGGACAGGGCGCGCAACAGAGTGGACTTGCCACAGGCGTTGGGGCCGACGATCACCGTGAAGGAGTGGTCGGGTATCTCGACGGACAGCTGCTCGGCGATGACCCGCTGGTCGTAGCCGAGGGTCACGGCGTCGGCGGACAGCCTGTTCACAGAGGTGCTCCTTCGATTCGTACGGGGGCCGCGCGCGGTCGTGCCGCTCATATCCGGCCCGCCTTGCGCTCGGTGACCAGCAGCCACAGCAGATAGCCGCCGCCCACGACGCCGGTGACGACGCCGACGGGCAGCTGGTCGGCGCCGAACGCCCGCTGCGAGGCCAGGTCGGCGACGATGAGCAGGGTCGCGCCGAGCCAGGTCGCGGCCATCAGGTTCGGTCCGGGCGAGCGGGTCAGCCGGCGGGCGATCTGCGGGGCGGTCAGCGCCACGAAGACGACGGGACCGGCGGCGGCGGTGGCGGCCGCGGTGAGGAAGACGGAGGCGACCAGCAGGATCAGCCGGGTCCGCTCGACGCGGATGCCGAGCGCGCCGGCCGCGTCGTCGCCCATCTCCAGCATCCGCAGGGGCCGCGCGTACACGGCGACGAACGGCACGAGGACGGCGAACAGCGCGAGCAGCGGCCAGACCTGCGCCCAGTCGCGCCCGTTGAGCGAGCCGGTCATCCACACGGTGGCGCGGGCCGCGTCGACGAAGTCGGCCTTGGTGAGCAGATAGCCGTTGACGGCGGTGACGAACGCGGAGACGCCGATGCCGACGAGCACGAGCCGGTAGCCGTGCACGCCCCGCTTCCACGCCAGTACGTAGATGGCGGCGCCGGTGACGAGTCCGCCGACCAGCGCGCCGAACGCGACCTGGGTGGCGCTCCCGCCGAAGACGACGATCATGACGAGGGCACCGGCGGTCGAGCCCTGCCCGAGCCCCAGCACGTCGGGGCTGCCCAGCGGGTTGCGCGAGAGGGACTGGAAGAGCGCGCCGGAGAGCCCGAGCGCGCCGCCGACCAGCAGGGCGACCAGGACCCGCGGCAGCCGCAGGTCGTTGATGATGAACTCCTGCCCCGGGTCGCCCTGTCCGGCCAGCGTGCGCAGCACGTCGGTGGCCGGGATCGCGAAGTCGCCGGTGCCGATGAGCACGACGCCCGCGGCGAGCGCGGCCACCACGAGCAGCACCACGACGACGGCCGGACGCAGCCCGAGCCGGACGGAGAGCCCGCCCGGGGTCCGTATCGCCCGCGTCCCGGGGCGCTTCGCTTCTGTCGCCTTCACAGCTGGGCCAACTTCCGGCGTCGTACGAGGAGGATGAACACCGGCGCGCCGAGCACGGCGGTGACGATGCCGACCTGGAGCTCGGCGGGGCGCGCGACGATCCGGCCGACGACGTCGGCGCCGAGCAGCAGCACCGGCGACAGGAGCGCCGCGTAGGGCAGGATCCAGCGCAGGTCGGGACCGGTGAACGAGCGCACGATGTGCGGCACCATCAGGCCGACGAAGACGATGGGCCCGCAGGCGGCGGTGGCGGCCCCGCACAGCAGGGTCGCGGCGCCCATGCTGAGCGCGCGGGTGCGGCCGAGGCGGGCGCCGAGCGCGCGGGCGGTGTCGTCGCCCATGGCCAGGGTGTTGAGCGGCCGGGCCAGGGCGAGCGCGACGACGATGCCGACGACGATGAACGGCAGGACCTGCCGGACGGTGCCCATGGTGGCGGTGGCCAGCGAGCCGACCTGCCAGAACCGCATCCGGTTGAGCGCCATGTCGTCGCTGATCATCACGGCGTAGAGATAGCCGGAGAGCGCGGCGGTGACGGCGGTACCGGCCAGCGCGAGCCGTACGGGTGTCGCGTTGCGGGTCCCGCCGAGAACGTGGACGAGAGCGCCGACGGCCGCGGCTCCCACGAAGGCGAACCAGACGTAGCCGCTGAGCGAGGTCACGCCGAAGAAGCTGATGGCGGTGACGACGGCGGCGGACGCGCCCATGTTGATGCCGAGGATGCCGGGGTCGGCGAGCGGGTTGCGGGTCAGCGCCTGCAGCACCGCGCCGGCGAGCCCGAGCGCGGCCCCGGCGAGCAGCCCGAGCAGGGTGCGTGAGATCCGCTCCCCGACGACGACATCGGCGTACCGCCCGGTGTCCTGGAACAGCCCGTGCCAGACCTGCTCGACCGAGAGCGGCTTGGCCCCGATCGCGATACTGGCCACCAGCACGGCGGCCAGCACCACCAGGGACACGAGCAGCCCGGCCGTACGGATCGCGGTACGGCGCCCTGGGCGCGGCGGCACGGGGGCAGCGGCGACCCCCACACGGCTTCCTGAAGGACTGTCAACCAACACGGAAGTTAGGTTAGCCTACCCTGCCATCCGGAGGTGCACAGCCCGACCGTCACCCGAGCCCGACCCGGGCCAACGCCTTCCCCGAGTCCAACCCGCACTCCCCTTCCCTGCCCGCACTCCACGCCGCCCCGCACAGTGCCCTCAACCCGTCGATCGCCGACCCCTCCCCGCTCAGCTCCAACTCCCGCTCCCCCGCCACCGCGGTCCACCCCCCGCAGGAGAAGCCGTCCTGCGACGCGACGACCTCCGGCTGACCGGTCAGCATCCCCCGCAGATCCACGTCCACATACGTGGGCCGGTGCCGCGGCGGCGCGGCGAGCAACTGCGCCCCGTCCGTCACCCCGGTGAGCACCAGCAACGAATCCACGCCCCCGTTGAACGCCCCCTCGATGTCCGTGTCGAGCCGGTCCCCCACCACGAGCGGCATCCGCGCCCCGGTCCGCAGGATCGTCTCCCGGTGCATCGGCGGCAACGGCTTCCCCGCGACCTGCGGCTCCGCCCCCGTCGCGATCCGGACGACCTCCACCGCCGCCCCGTTCCCCGGCGCGATCCCCCGCGCGCTGGGAATCGTCAGGTCCGTGTTCGACGCGAACCACGGCACCCCGCGCGCGATCGCGTAGCAGGCCTCGGCGAACCGCCCCCAGGCCAGCTCCGGCCCCCCGTACCCCTGCACCACCGCCGCCGGGTCCTCGTCCGCAGAGTCGACCGGCACGAGCCCCCGCTCGCGCAGCGCGACCCGCAGCCCCTCCCCGCCGATCACGAGGACCCGCGACCCGGCCGGCACCTGCTCACCGATGAGCCGCGCCACCGCCTGCGCCGACGTGATGACATCGTCCGCCCCGGTCGGGATCCCGAGCTCGGTCAGATGCTCGGCGACCGCGCCCGGCGTACGCAGCGCGTTGTTCGTCACGTACGCCAGCGCCATCCCCCCGGACCGCGCCACCGCCAGCGACTCCACGGCGTGCGCGATCGCCTGGCCCCCCGCGTACACCACCCCGTCGAGATCGAGCAGCGCCGTGTCGTACGCCTCGCTCAACACCCGCGCACTGCCCGCGGGCCGCCCCCGGAAAACGCCCTCGGCCGCCCCGCTCGCACTCTGGCTCATCCCGTATCGCTCCTCGCTCGAACTCACTCCCCCGATCATCCCCCACGCCTCTGACACTCGTACGATGCACGGATGAACACTGCAGGTGACGGCGGCCTCGACCTGATCCCCTTCCGCGGAGTGCGGTACGTCCCGGAACGGGTCGGCAGTCTCGCCGCCGTGACCTCTCCGCCGTACGACGTCGTGGTCCGCCCCGACGGCCTGCACCACCTGGAGAGCGCGGACCCGCACAACATCGTCCGTCTGATCCTGCCGCAGGCGGGCCCCGCGGCCGGCCCGCAGTCCCGCAACGACCAGGCGGCCGCCACCCTGCGCCGCTGGCTCGCCGAGGGCGTCCTCGCCCCCGACGCCGAACCGGCCCTCTACGTCTACGAACAGCGCGGCGGCGACCTCCTCCAGCGCGGCCTGATCGGCGCCCTGCGCCTGTCCGAGCCGTCCGAGGGCGTCGTCCTGCCGCACGAGGACGTCATGCCGCACGTCGTCGAGGAGCGCGCGGGCCTGATGCGCACCGCCGCCGCGAACCTCGAACCGCTGCTCCTGACCTACCGCGGCAACGGCCGGGCGACCGGCGCGACGGCCGTCATCGAGCGCACCGTCCAAGGCGCCCCGCTCCTGGCGACCACCACCGAGGACGGCTTCGCACACCGCCTCTGGGCGATCACCGACCCGGCCGAACAGCAGCGAATCCAAGCCGATCTCGCCGCCCACCAGGCCCTGATCGCCGACGGCCACCACCGCTGGGCGACCTATCTCCGGCTGCGCTCCGAGCACTCCGGCCCCACCCCGTGGGACTACGGTCTGGTCCTCCTCGTCGACACGGCCCGCTACCCGCTGCGCGTCCGCGCCATCCACCGCCTCCTGAACCGGCTCCCGCTCGACGAGGCCCTGGCGGCGGCCCGCCCCCACTTCCGCGTCCGCGAGATCCCGGGCCCCCTCACCCACGCGATGGACGTGCTGGCGCAGGCAGCGTCGGCGGGCAACGCGTTCCTGCTCGCCGGCGGCCCCGAGGACACGGACACGTACCACCTGCTCGACCTCCCGGACCCCGCGCTCCTGGACCGCACGGTCCCGGCGAACCGCCCGCAGGCCTGGCGCACCCTGGACGCGACCGTGCTCCACTCGACGCTCCTCAACCACGTCTGGCACATCCGCGAGGACTCCCCCGCCGAGATCTCGTACATCCACGACACGGCGGCGACGGTCGCCAAGGCACGCCGCGACGGCGGCACGGCCGTCCTCATGCACCCCGTCCGCGAGGAAGTCGTCCGGGAACTGGCCCGGCAGGGCGTCACCATGCCCCGTAAGTCGACGTCCTTCGGCCCGAAGCCGGCCACGGGCCTGGTCCTGCGCACCCTGACGGACCTCACCGACTGAACCGACTGAACCGCCCGGATCCCGGAACGACGAACGGGCGGGCTCCCCGAAGGGAACCCGCCCGCCAAGGCCGAGGCCTCACCTACTTCGCGTCGCGGTCGCCCTCACCGTCAGCGCTGTCGTCACTGTCATCGCTGTCGCCGTGGTCGCCGTCGTCCGCACGCGCGGGCTCCGCCGCCTCGGCACCCTCGTCCTCGCTGTCGTCGAACGCGTCGACGAAGTCGACACCGTCCATCTCGGCGAGCCGGTCGGAGGCGTCCGTGCTGCCGTCCTTGTCGGCCTCGACGGCCTTGGCGAACCACTCGCGCGCCTCGTCCTCACGCCCGACGGCCAGCAGCGCGTCGGCGTAGGCGTAGCGCAGCCGCGCGGTCCACGGCTGGACGGAGTTCGAGGCCAGCTCGGGGCTCTGCAGCGTCACGATGGCCGCGTCCAGCTGCCCCATGTCACGGCGGGCACCGGCCGCCACGAGCCGCATCTCGACCTGTCCGGCCTTGTCGAGCTTCTGCACCTCGGGCGCACCGGCCATGTCGAGCGCCTTCTCCGGCCGCCCGAGCCCACGCTCGCAGTCGGCCATGACGGGCCACAGCTCGATGTTGCCGGTCATCCGACGCGCGGCACGGAACTCGGCCAGCGCCTCGCTGTACTGCTGGTTGGCGTACGCGGCGAAACCGGCGGCCTCACGGACGGCGGCGACACGCGAGGCGAGCCGCAGCGCGACCTTGGCGTACCCGTAGGCGCCCTCGGGGTCCTCGTCGATGAGCCGGGCGACCATCACCAGGTTCTTGGCGACGTCCTCCGCGAGCCCCTTCGGCAGGGACTGGAGCTCCTGCTGCACGTCCTTGTCGATCTCGTGCCCGGTGACGTCCTCGGGGATCGGCAGCCGCTTGATCGGCTCCCGGTCACGGTCCCGCTCGTCACGGAACCGGCCGCCGCCACCACCACGCCGGTCGTCCCGACGGTCGTCGCGCCGGTCGTCACGCCCACGGAACCCACCGGGACGCCCGCCCCGGTCGTCCCGACGCGGCCCACGCCCACGGTCGTCCCGCCCACGGAAACCACCACGGTCCCCGTACGACGGACGGTCATCGCGGCGCTCGTCACGTCGGTCGTCCCGACGGTCATCGCGCCGGTCGTCCCGACGGAACGCCGGCCGGTCCCGGTCACCGTCACGACGCGGCCCACGATCCCGATCCCGATCACGATCCCCGTACGAACGCGGCGCCCGGTCGTCCCGACGATCGCGGAACCCGCCACCGCCACGGTTGTCATCGCGCCCACGGAAACCACCACGGTCCCCGTACGACGGACGATCATCGCGGCGCTCGTCACGCCGGTCGTCCCGACGGTCATCGCGGCGGAACGCCGGCCGGTCCCCACGGTCCCGGTCACGGTCGCCGTAGGACGGCCGGTCATCCCGACGTCCACGGAACCCGCCACCGCCGCCACCACGGTTGTCATCACGCCCACGGAAACCACCACGGTCCCCGTACGACGGACGATCATCCCGACGCTCACCACGCCGGTCATCGCGCCGATCGTCACGCCGGTCATCGCGTCGGTCATCGCGGCGGAACGCCGGCCGGTCTCCACGATCCCGGTCACCGTCACGACGCGGCCCACGGTCCCGGTCACGGTCGCCGTAGGAAGGCCGGTCATCGCGGCGCCCACGGAACCCGCCACCGCCGCCACCACGGTTGTCATCACGCCCACGGAAACCACCACGGTCCCCGTACGACGGACGATCATCGCGACGGTCGTCACGCCGGTCGTCCCGACGGTCATCGCGGCGGAACGCCGGCCGGTCTCCACGATCCCGGTCACCGTCACGACGCGGCCCACGGTCCCGGTCACGGTCGCCGTAGGACGGCCGGTCATCGCGGCGCCCACGGAACCCGCCACCGCTGCGGTTGTCGTCCCGCCCGCGGTTTCCACCGCGGTCACCACTGTCCCGGCGGCGCTGATCGCGCTCCGGTCGCTCGTCGGGAGAGTTGGTGGACATGGGTGACTCCTGTCTTCGGTACCGCAGTCATTCTCACGCAGCCGGTCGACCGGCGCGCCTCGACAAAACAAAAAAGGACCCTTGTTCCCAGCGTGAACGCTGGGACCAAGGGTCCTCCAAATTTTGTTCGGCGGCGTCCTACTCTCCCACAGGGTCCCCCCTGCAGTACCATCGGCGCTGTGAGGCTTAGCTTCCGGGTTCGGAATGTAACCGGGCG
>NZ_JBVHMU010000019.1:0-155643 GCF_055558275.1 Streptomyces sp. NPDC025806
GGCCGCTACGTCCTGGACCCCCACGTCTTCGACATACTGCGCAAGACCGAACCCGGCCGCGGCGGCGAGATCCAGCTCACCGACGCCCTCCAGCAACTCGCGGCGACGTATCAATCAGCGACTACTGCCGCGGGGAAGGTCGGCGGCCCCGTCCACGGCGTCGTCTTCAAGGGCCGCCGCTATGACACCGGCGACCGTGGAGACTATCTGCGGGCCATTGTCAGACTCGCGTGCGAACGTGAGGACCTGGGCCCCGACTTCCGGACCTGGCTTCGCAGTTACGTCACCGAGGAGATGTAGGACCTTGAGCAGCGCGACCACGCCCTCCAGCAGTCACGGCCACCTCTGGTCGGTGGACGAGCACCTGGAGGACATCCTCAGCACCGTCCACCCGCTCGACCCCATCGAGCTGCAACTCCTCGACGCCCAGGGCTGCGTGCTCGTCGAGGACGTGACGGTGCCGGTCTCGCTGCCCCCGTTCGACAACAGCTCGATGGACGGCTATGCGGTGCGCGTCGCCGATGTCGCGGGCGCGAGCGAGGAGTTCCCCGCCGTGCTCACGGTGATCGGCGACGTCGCGGCAGGCCAGTCCGAGCAGCCCACGGTCCGCCCGGGCCAGGCCGTCCGCATCATGACCGGCGCCCCGCTGCCGCCCGGCGCCGAGGCCGTCGTCCCCGTCGAGTGGACCGACGGAGGGCTCGGCGCGGGCCCCGTCAGCACCATGACCGCCCACAGCGCCGCCCCCGAGGGCGCATCCGGCGAGGTCCGCGTCCACCGCGCCGCCCAGGAGCGCGCGCACGTCCGCGCGCGGGGCAGCGACGTGAAGGCGGGCGACCGCGCCCTCGCCGCCGGCACCGTGCTCGGCCCGCCCCAGATCTCCCTGCTCGCCGCGATCGGCCGCGGCACCGTCCGCGTACGCCCCCGCCCGCGCGTGGTCGTCGTCTCCACCGGCAGTGAGCTCGTCCAGCCCGGCGAGCCGCTCGCCCAGGGCCAGATCTACGACTCCAACAGCTTCGCGCTGACCGCCGCCGCGCGGGACGCCGGAGCCATCGCCTACCGGGTCGGCGCGGTCGCCGACGACGCCGAGACGCTCCGCTCCACGATCGAGGACCAGCTGATCCGCGCCGACCTCGTCGTCACCACGGGCGGCGTCAGCGTCGGCGCGTACGACGTCGTCAAGGAGGCGCTCTCCGCGATCGGCGATCCCGACGAGGAGGAGGGCATCGGCGCGGGCGGCGGCGTCGAGTTCCGCAAGCTCGCCATGCAGCCCGGCAAGCCGCAGGGCTTCGGCTCCATCGGCCCCGACCACACCCCGCTGCTCGCTCTCCCGGGCAACCCGGTGTCCTCGTACGTCTCCTTCGAACTGTTCGTCCGCCCCGCGATCCGCACCCTCATGGGGCTGCCCGCGGGGAACGTGCACCGGCCGCAGGTCCGCGCGAAGCTCACCGCCGACAAGGCGCTGACCTCGCCGGACGGCCGTCGCCAGTTCCTGCGCGGCGCCCACGACCCCGCGACCGGCACCGTCACCCCGGTCGGCGGCGCCGGCTCCCACCTCGTCGCCGCCCTCGCCCACGCGGACGCCCTGATCGTGGTCCCCGAGGACACCACCTCCGTGGAGCCCGGCACCCAGGTGGACGTGGTCCTCCTGGGCTGAGCACCTGCCCGGCCGCCGGAGGCTCGCGGTAGCGTGTCGCGCACAAACTGTCCGGCGCGCCGCACCGCGCACGGCTCGGATCGGGAGCGCCCCAGCACCATGAGCACTTCGCAGGACCGACTGACACACATCGACGAGGCGGGCGCCGCCCGCATGGTCGACGTGTCGGAGAAGGCCGTCACCGCGCGCACGGCCCGCGCCAGCGGGCGGGTCCTCGTCTCGCCGCGCGTGATCGAGCTGCTGCGCGGCGAGGGCGTCCCCAAGGGAGACGCCCTCGCGACCGCCCGCATCGCCGGGATCATGGGCGCCAAGCGCACCCCCGACCTCATCCCGCTGTGCCACCCGCTGGCCGTCTCCGGGGTGAAGCTCGACCTGTCCGTGGCCGACGACGCCGTGGAGATCCTCGCCACCGTGAAGACCACGGACCGTACGGGCGTCGAGATGGAGGCCCTCACGGCGGTCTCCGTCGCCGCGCTCACCGTCGTCGACATGATCAAGGCGGTCGACAAGGGCGCCGTCATCTCCGACGTGCGCGTCGAGGAGAAGACGGGCGGCAAGTCCGGGGACTGGCACCTATGAGCGACGCGTACCGCGCCCTGGTCGTCACCGCGTCCAACCGCGCGGCCGCCGGCGTCTACGAGGACAAGGGCGGCCCCCTGATCGCCGCCGGACTGCGCGCCCTGGGCTTGACCGTCGAGGGCCCCCAGGTCGTCCCGGACGGCGACCCGGTGGAGGCCGCGCTGCGTGCCGCCGTCGAGGCCGGGTACGACGTCGTGGTCACCACCGGCGGCACCGGCATCTCGCCCACCGACCGCACCCCCGAGGCCACCGCCCGCGTTCTGGACCGGGAGATCCCGGGCATCCCGGAGGCGATCCGCGCGTACGGCCGGGAGAAGGTGCCCACGGCCGCGCTCTCCCGTGGCCTCGCGGGCCTGGCCGGGCGCACACTGATCGTGAACCTGCCCGGTTCGAGCGGAGGCGTGAAGGACGGACTCGCCGTCCTCGAGCCGCTGCTCACGCACGCCGTCGACCAGATCCGCGGCGGCGACCACCCCAGACCGGACGCCGGACCCGATGCCGGACCCGGCGCCGGGCCCGCTGCCCACGCCCCCGGGGGTGCGCACTGAACAGCCCGTCCTGGCCCGTGGTCCTGGCGGAGGGCGATGTCGTCCTGCGCCCCATAAGGCTGCGCGACCAGCGCGCCTGGCGTGAGGTGAACCGGCGCAACCGCGACTGGCTGCGCCCCTGGGAGGCGACCATCCCGCCGCCCACGCCCAGCGGCCCGATCACCCACCGCCCGACGTACCGTCAGATGGTCCGCCACCTGCGCGCGGAGGCGAACGCGGGCCGGATGCTGCCCTTCGTCATCGAGTACCAGGGCCGTCTGGTGGGGCAGTTGACCGTCGCCGGGATCACCTGGGGCTCGATGTGCGCGGGCCATGTCGGGTACTGGGTCGACGAGTCCGTGGCCGGGCGCGGGGTGATGCCCACGGCCGTCGCGCTCGCCGTCGACCACTGCTTCCGCACGGTGGGCCTGCACCGCATCGAGGTCTGCATTCGCCCGGAGAACGGGCCGAGCCGCAGGGTCGTGGAGAAACTCGGATTCCGCGAGGAGGGCCTGCGCCCGCGCTATCTCCACATCGACGGGGCCTGGCGGGACCATCTCGTCTTCGCGCTCACCGCCGAGGAGATCCCCGAAGGGCTCCTGAAGCGGTGGCGGCGCGAGCGGCGCAGCAAGACCGCAGGTCCGAGCGGCTCGAACACGCTCGACCCCGGCGCCCCTTCGAAATGAAATAAGTGTTCGAATTTGATCGCGGATCGACCGCCGGAGGCATTAAATTCCCGTCCCGGGCGGCCGGTTGATCGCATCAGTCGCAAAAAATGCTCGAAATATCAGCCAGATCGTGCGACACACCGGCTCAATTGGCGGATGGCCCCACGCAAACCCCTCTACGGTGTGAGGCGTGAGCAGCAGCGGCCTCATCTACGCAGTCATCGTCGGGGCCTGGGCCGCCTACTTGGTGCCGATGTGGCTCCGTAGGCAGGACGAGCTGAACGAAGCCCGTCCGACGGAACGCTTCAGCACCGCCATCCGGCTTCTCTCCGGCCGGGCGGGCATGGAGCGCCGATACGCCAAGGACCTGCAGGCGCGCCCGCCCGAGGCGGACGAGCGGCCCGGCGACCCGGCCGACCCGGACGCGACCACCGATGCGGTGGACGTCCGGGCCTTTGTCGCGCCCGCGGCAGGGGAGCGCAAGCCCCCCGCGCGGCGCCGCGCCCCCGAACCGGAACCGGCGCCCGAGCCGGAACCGGCCGCCGAGCCGGAACCGGAGGCCGCGCACCCGGCGCGCCCCGCGCGCGACGCCGCGGCGGCCGCGCAGGCCCGCGCCCGCCGCACCAAGGTCCTCGCGCGCCGCCGCCGCACCACCGTGCTCCTGTTCGCCGCGTTCTCCCTCGGCGCGGTCGTCGCCGCGGTCGGCGGCGTCGCGTTCCTGTGGGTGCCCGCCGCGCCCGCCCTGCTCCTCAGCGCGTACATCGTCTATCTGCGCGCCCAGGAGCGCCGCCGCTTCGCCTACGTGATGGACCGTCGCCAGGCCGAGATCGCCGCCCAGCGGCTGCGCGAGCGCCAGCCGCGCCGCCGTCAGCCGGCCGCGCAGCGTGCCGCGGCCGAGGACCTGGAGGACGGCCCAGAGGTCACCGAGCCGGCCACCGACCCCGGGCTGGAGGCGCTCGCCGCCGACCGGCGCGCCCTCGTCGAGCAGACCGACCACGCCGAATGGGTCGACCAGCAGCGCGAGCGGCAGGCACGGCCCGGCGCGGGCGACAGCTGGGACCCCGTCCCGGTGCCGCTGCCCACGTACGTCACCGCGCCGGTCGCCCCGCGCGCCGGCGGCGGCATCGACTACGGCGCCCCGGAGACCTGGAGCGCGGCCCGCTCCTCCGCCGCCGAGCAGTCGGCCCCCGAGGAGCAGGAGTACGAGCGCGAGCAGACCGCGGACGACGGGCGCAGCGACGCCCGCCGCGCCGCCTCGGCCCGCCGCTCCCGCGAACGCGGCCGTACTCCGCTCTTCGACCAGTACGACAACGGCACGGGCGCGGACGGCCGGCCGCGCGCCGCCAACGAGTGATCGGGAAGCCCGCGGCACCCACCCGGCTGACCAGTCCGGGAGCGGATTTCCGAGCACCCCGATCGGGATGCTAGAGTTTCACTCGTTGCAAGGGCCTGTGGCGCAGTCTGGTAGCGCACCTCGTTCGCATCGAGGGGGTCTGGGGTTCAAATCCCCACAGGTCCACCGCAATTGAGAACCCCGCCGGGTAACCGGCGGGGTTCTTCGCTGTTCCGGGCCGGAACCGCCGTGGGCGGCCCGGCCCGGAGCGGTCCCGGCTAGAGGGGCTTCGCGAAGCAGCGGCTCAGTTCGTCGAAGCGGTAGTGGCCGAACTTGGCGCACGGCGCGTACCCGCTCGACGTGTAGAGCGCTATCGCCTCCGGCTGCTTGGTGCCCGTCTCCAGCACCATCCGGGTCCGCCCCGCCGCGCGCGCGTCCGCCTCCAGCGCCGCGAGGATCCGGCGGGCCAGACCCAGGCCGCGCGCCTCCGGCGTCACGTACATGCGCTTCAGCTCGGCGTCGCCGTCCGCGTACGCCTCCTCGTTCGCGTCCTGGGTGCGCCAGCCGCCCGTGGCCAGCGGGGTGCCCTGCGCGTCGTAGGCGATCAGGTACAGCCCGCGCGGGGCGTCGAACATCGTCGGGTCCAGGGGTGTGACATCCCCCTCGTCGCCGTAGCGCTCCGCGTACTCGAGCTGCACCCGGTCGTTCAGCGCGATCGCGTCGGGGTGGCCGAAGGAGACGGGGCGCAGGGTGGGCGCCAGGGTCGGCGCGGGCTGGATACTCATACAGGCGATCGTAACTCTATGCGTGTCGATTCGGGGAGGACGTTTCCAGTGTGCCGGTACCGTGGCCGGGTGCTGACTGTGACCACTGTGAATGTGAACGGGCTGCGGGCCGCCTCCAAGAAGGGCTTCGTGGAGTGGCTGGCCGAGACCTCCGCCGACGTCCTGTGCCTCCAGGAGGTGCGCGCCGAGGCGCAGCAGCTCCCCGAGGAGGTGCGGGAGCCCGAGGGCTGGCACGTCGTGCACGCCCCGGCCGCCGCCAAGGGCCGGGCCGGCGTCTCCCTCTACACGCGGCGCGCGCCCGAGCGCGTGCAGGTGGGCTTCGGCTCCGCCGAGTTCGACACCAGCGGCCGCTACGTCGAGGTGGACCTGCCCGGCGTCGTCGTGGCCAGCCTCTACCTGCCCTCGGGCGAGGTCGGCACGGACCGCCAGGACGAGAAGATCCGCTTCATGGACGAGTTCCTGACCTACCTGAAGAAGCTGCGCGTCCGCGCCGCCGCGGACGGTCGCGAGGTCGTGGTCTGCGGCGACTGGAACATCGCCCACCGCGAGGCCGACCTCAAGAACTGGAAGAGCAACAAGAAGAACTCCGGCTTCCTCCCCGAGGAGCGGGAGTGGCTCGGCCGTGTCCTGGACGAGGCGGACGGCGGCTACGTCGACGTGGTCCGCGCCCTGCACCCCGAGGTCGAGGGGCCGTACTCCTGGTGGTCGTACCGGGGGCGGGCCTTCGACAACGACTCGGGTTGGCGCATCGACCTCGCCGTCGCGACGCCGGGGCTCGCCGGCAAGGCCGTGAAGGCGTTCGTCGAGCGGGCGGCGACCCACGCGGAGCGGTGGAGCGACCACGCGCCCGTGACGACGGTGTTCGACCTGTAGGAGGCGTCGCGCCCCCGCGGATGCGACGATCCCCCGACCGGGGCCCCGGTCGGGGGATCGTCAGGTCCTCAAGGACAGGCGGTGCGCGTCAGCCGCGGTCCATCCGGTCCCGGGCTTCCTGGGCCTTGTCGCGGGCCTCGTCCATGCCCTGCGAGCCGCGCTCGCTCGCCTCGTCCTGGGCCTGCTGCGCGCGCTCGCTCGCCTCGTCCTTGCGGCCGCCCATGGCGTCCTTGGCCTTGTTGGCGAGGTCTTCGGCCTTGTCCTGGAACTGGTCCTTGATGCCCATGCTTGTTCACTCCTGTGGTGGGTGAGGGGATCGGGCTGCGACCAGCCTTGCATGGCGGGATATATGCCGCATTTTGATCACCTCGCCCCGGTTCAGGAGCTGCGGGTCGTCTCGTCGGCCGCGCCGCCGGCGCCCACGAGCCCCTTCGACATCCCGTCGAAGCGCCCGTCGAAGCGCCGCACCTCGCGCTGGCCGACCGCCCCGATGATCCCGGGCAGATAGCCCCGGATCCCCTGCATGCCGCGCAGCCACCACTGCGCGTACACGTGCGAGGAGCGGCGCTCGATGCCCGCCACGATGCGGTCCACGGCCGGGCTCAGCGGGTACGTCTTGTTCGCCGGCCAGGGCAGCCGCCCGCGCAGCTCGCGCATCACGTCGTCCTGGTCCGCGCCGCGCACCATGTCCGTGTCGGTCCAGGACAGGTAGCCGACGCCCACCTTGACGCCCTTGTAGCCGACCTCGGCCCGCAGGCTGTGCGCGTACGCCTCGACGCCCGACTTCGACGCGCAGTACGCGGTCATCATCGGCGCCGGTGTGATCGCGGCGAGGGAGGCGATCTGGAGCAGGTAGCCACGCGACTCCATGAGGACGGGCAGGAAGGCGCGGGCGGTGACCGCCGAGCCGATCAGGTTGACCTCGATCACCCGGCGCCAGGCGGCCGGGTCGGAGTCGACGAACGGGCCGCCGGTCGCGACGCCGGCGTTGGCGACGACGATGTCGACCTTGCCGAAGCGCTCCTTGACCTCCTCGGCGACCCGGGCCATCTGCACGTGGTCCGTGACGTCCGCGTGCCACCAGTCGGCGTCCGAGTGCAGCCGGCCCGCGACCTGCTTGAGCTCGTCCGGCTCCAGGCCGACCAGTGCGATCTTGGCGCCGCGCGCCGAGAGCTTGCGGGCGAGGAGCTCGCCCACCCCGCGCGCCGCCCCCGTGACGACCGCGACCTGTCCTTCGAGACTGACCTTGCTCATGCGGCTTGCGCCCCTTCCTCGGACTGCACGTTCTGCTCGGACTGCACGTTCTGCTCGGGCTTCAGGTGCTTCTCGCTGAGTTCCCGGATCTTCGCGGTGACCGCCTCGGGCGCCTCGACCGGCGTCATGTGGCCGAGCCCGGCCAGCTCGGTCAGGCCCTCGCTCTGCGGCAGCGCGGCGGCGATGCGCCGTGCGTGCACGGCCGGTGTCATCCGGTCGTGGGTGCCCACGAGTACGGCCGTCGGCACGGTCAGCGCCTCCACGCCCGCGTCGACCTGAAGTGTCGCCAGGACGTGGGACCAGCCGGAGCGGACCCCGCGCGGGCAGGCGTGCACGATCCGGGCGCACGCCTCGACCTTGTCGGGCGCCGAACCGGGGCCCATGGTGGCGTACTTGAGGACCTTCTTGCCGACCGGGGTGACCGGCCCGAGCGGTGCCTTCGATCCCAGGACGGCCTTGGTCAGGCGGGTGCGCAGCCCGCTCGGCGGGATCGGCAGCACCGTCGACTCGGCCACCAGGCGCGAACTGCCCGTGCTGCACAGCAGCACCGCCGCCGCGTGCTCCCGGACGCCGGGCCGGGTGGCCGCCGCCATGATCGTCATGCCGCCCATGGAGTGTCCGGCGAGGACGGCCTTCTCGCCCGGTGCGAGCGTCGCCGCGAGCACGGCCTCCAGGTCGTCGGCCAGCATGTCCACCGTGTACGGGAGCTGCGCCGCGGCCGGGCTGCGGCCGTGCCCGCGCTGGTCGTAGGCGATCACGCGGTGATCGGTGGCGAGCGCCCGGATCTGCGCGGCCCAGAAGGCCGTCGAGCAGGTCCAGCCGTGGGCCAGGACCACCGCGGGTGCTGACTCGGGCCCGTGCACCTCCGCGTGCAGCCGCGCGCCGTCCGCCGAGACGACGGTCAGTTCGCGGGCGGCGGGCGGTGGTGCGTAGGGCCCGGACGTGACGTGCGTGAGCCGGCTCATGCGGCCTCCACCTTCTTCTTCGTACGGGCGGTCTTGGCGGGTGCGGACTTCTTGGCGGCGCTCGCGGCGGGCGCGGCGGGTGCGGGGCGCACGACCTCGTACTCCCCGACGTCCACATGCCGGGTGGCCTGCCGGAACTCGGTCGTGGTGCCGGGCCACACCGTGGTGTTGACGCCGTTCGCGTCCAGGTACCAGCTGTCGCAGCCGCCCGTGTTCCACACGGTGCGCTTCATGCGGTCCTGCACGCGGTTGTTCCAGCCGGTCACGGCGCTCTCGCGCGGGGTGAGGGCGACCCGGCCGCCGAGGACGTGCAACTGCCGCATGTAGTCGGCGAGGTAGTTCAGCTGGGACTCGATCATGAGGATCATCGAGGAGTTCCCGAGGCCGGTGTTCGGGCCGATGATCGTCATGAAGTTGGGGAAGCCGGCGGCGGTCGCGCCGCGCAGCGCCTTCATGCCGCTCTTCCACGACTGCATGAGGGTGTCGCCGTCGGCGCCGACGATGCGGTCCGCGATCGGCATGTCGGTGACGTGGAAGCCGGTGCCGAAGACGATCGCGTCGACCTCGGCCTCGCTGCCGTCGGCGGCCACGAGCGTGTTCCCGCGGACCTCCTTCAAGCCGGAGGCGACGACGTCGACGTTCGGCTGCGCGAGGGCCGGATAGTAGGTGTTCGAGAGCAGGATCCGCTTGCAGCCGATGCGGTAGTCGGGGGTCAGCTTGGCGCGCAGCGCCGGGTCCTTGACCGCCCGGTGCATGTTCGCCCTGGCGATCCGCTCGACGAGCCCCAGTTCTTCGGGCCGCTTGGTGAACGCCTGGACCTGGAGCTCGCGGATGCCCCACAGGATGCCGCGCCGGGCCTGTGTGGTGAAGGGGAGCTGGCGGTGCAGCCAGCGCTCGGCCTTGGTGATGTTCCGGTCGGCGCGCGGCATCACCCACGGGGGCGTGCGCTGGAAGAGGGTGAGCTTGCCGACCTGCTTCTGGACGGCGGGCACGATCTGGATGGCGGAGGCGCCGGTGCCGATCACGGCGACGCGCTTGCCGCGCAGGTCGTAGTCGTGGTCCCAGCGGGCCGAGTGGAAGACCTTGCCCTCGAAGGTGTCGAGCCCCGGGATGTCCGGCGTCTTCGGGTCGGAGAGCGGTCCGGTGGCGGAGACGACGACGTCGGCGGTGAGGGTGCCGCGGGTGGTCTCGACGACCCACCACAGTTTCTCCGCGTCCCAGCGGGCCTGCTTCACCTCGCTGTCGAAGCGGATGTGCGGCCGGATGCGGAAGACGTCGGCGACGTGCTCCAGGTAGTCGTGGATCTTCTCCTGGCCGGAGAAGGTGCGCGGCCAGTCCGGGTTCGGCGCGAAGGAGAAGGAGTAGAGGTGCGAGGGCACGTCGCAGGCGCAGCCCGGGTAGCTGTTGTCGCGCCAGGTGCCGCCGACGGTGCTCGCGCGCTCCAGGACGACGAAGTCGGTGATGCCCTCGCGCCGCAGCCGGACCGCCGCGCCGAGGCCGCCGAACCCGGACCCGATCACCGCCACCCGTACATGTTCGTGTTCCTGCCCGGCTTTCTGCTCGGCCATCCGGCGCCTCCCGTGCCGCGCGACTCTGCCAGTGAACACTGGCGCAATGGGAGACTAGAGCAGCTCCGTACTCATGGGTAGGGGTCGGGGCGAGGAAAGTTACCGCCAGTACGACATAGGGTTCCGGCCGTGGGCGACGAAACGACGAGGGGCGACGGCGAGCGCGTGGACCACCGCGAGTACCGCATGGAGGAACTGGCCGAGGCGGCCGGCATCACGGTCCGCACCGTGCGCTTCTACCGCGAGCGCGGCCTCATCAAGCCGCCCCGTCGCGAGGGCCGCATCGCCTGGTACGACGAGACCCACCTCGCCCGCCTGCGCACGGTCGCCGCCCTCCTGGAGCGCGGCCACACCCTCAACGGCATCGCCGAACTCTCCGACGCCTTCGACCGCGGCCGGGACGTCGGCGAGCTCCTCGGTCTCGGCGAACCCACCGAGGAGACCCCGGTCCGTCTCTCCGCCGCCGAACTCGCCGACCACTTCGCCGGCCAGGACACCCCGGAGAACCTTCAGGCCGCGCTCGACCTCGGCTACCTCGGCACCGACGGCGAGGAGATCGTCCACATCTCCCGCCGCCTCCTCGACGTCTCCTCGGCCCTGGTCCGCGAGGGCATCCCCCTCGCCGAGGTCCTGGCCGCGGCCGCCACCGTCCGCGAGCACGCGAACGCCCTGGCCGACCTCTTCGCCGACCTCGTCCTCGCGCACGGCACGGAGAAGGATGTCGAACGCCTGCGCCCGCTGGCCAAGTCGGTCGTCGAGGCGGAGCTGTCGCTGGCCATGGACCGCAAGATCGGCGAGGGCCGGTCCTAGAGCGGACGCACCCTAGGTCCCGCGCGGCGGCAGCGGGGGCCGGCGGCGGTCGGGGATGTCGGAGTAGTCGGGCGGGTCGAGGGCGCCCTGTTCCTCCAGGAGGTCCAGGGCCAGGTGGACGGCGTCGTCGAGCTGGGCGTGGCGGCCCTCGGCCCAGTCCAGAGGCGTGCGCAGGGCCTCGATGTCCGGGTCGACGCCGCGGTTCTCGACGGACCAGCCGTACTCGGGGAACCAGGCCGCGTTCATCGGCACCGTGATCACCGTGCCGTCGCCCAGTTTGTAGCGGCCGGTCATGCCGACGACGCCGCCCCAGGTGCGCTGGCCGACGACGGGGCCGAGGCCGAGCAGTTTGAACGCGGCGGTGATCATGTCGCCGTCGGAGGACGTGGCCTCGTCGGCGAGGGCGACGACCGGGCCGCGCGGGGCGTTCGAGGCGTAGGAGACGGCCTGGGCGTTGCGGGTGAGGTCCCAGCCGATGATCTTGCGGGTCAGTTTCTCGACGACGAGCTCGCTGATGTGGCCGCCCGCGTTGCCCCGTACGTCGACGATGAGGGCGGGGCGGGAGACCTCCATGCGCAGGTCGCGGTTGAACTGGGCCCAGCCGGAGCCGCCCATGTCGGGGATGTGCAGGTAGCCGCACTTGCCGCCGCTCAGTTCCCGTACGACCTCGCGGCGTTTGGCGACCCAGTCCTGGTAGCGCAGGGGGCGCTCGTCGACGAGCGGGACGACGGCGACGCGGCGGGCGCGGCCGTCGGACTCGGGGGGTGTGAAGGTGAGTTCGACGGTGGTGCCGCCGGAGCCGGCGAGCAGCGGGAAGGGGCCCGCGACGGGGTCGACGGGGCGGCCGTCGACGTGGGTGAGGACGGCGCCCTCGCGGATGCCGGTGCCGGCCAGCGGGGAGCGGGCCTTGGAGTCGGAGGAGTCGCCGGGCAGGATCCGGGTCAGCGTCCAACGGCCGTCCCTGCATGCGAAGTTGGCGCCGAGCAGGCCCTGGGCGCGCTGGTAGTGCGGCGGGCCCTCGTTGCGCCGGGCCGCGGTGACGTACGCGTGCGAGGTGCCGAGTTCGCCGAGGACCTCGCGCAGCAGGTCGGCGAACTCGTCGGGGGACGCGACGCGTTCGAGCAGCGGGCGGTACTGGTCGAGGACGCCGGGCCAGTCGATGCCGCACATGTCGGGGGCCCAGAAGTAGGCGCGGATGATGCGGCCCGCCTCGTCGAAGGCGCCGCGCCACTCGGCGGGCGGGTCGGCCTCGTGCAGGATGCGGCGCAGGTCGATCCAGATGGTGGTGTCGTTGTCGCCGGCCTCGGTGGCGGGCACGGCGCTCAGCTCGCCCTCGTCGCCGACGACGAGCCGCGTGCCGTCGCCGCTGACCGCGAACCAGTCCATGTGGTCGACGAGTTGGGTCTTCTTGCCCTTGGCCAGGTTGAAGTGTTCGAGGGTGGGCTGCGAGGAGGTGTCGGCGGGGTTGGCGAAGGTCTCGCCGAGCGCGCCCGAGATCGGCCAGCGCAGCCAGACGAGGCCGCCGCCCGCGACGGGATGCAGCGCCGAGTACTTGGAGGCGGCGACGGGGAACGGCACGACCCGGTTGGCGAGGCCCTCGATCTCCACGGTGGGGGAGCCGTCCCCGGTGTCCTCGACCGGGTCCAGGCCGCCGGCGGCGGTGCGGCCGTCGGGGGAGAGCGCGAAGGGCGACTCGGTCGCCGAGGACAGCGGGACGAGGTAGGGGCGGCAGCCGAGCGGGAAGGACAGGTCGCCGGTGTGCACGTCGTAGACGGGGTCGAAGCCGCGCCAGGACAGGAAGGCGAGGTAGCGGCCGTCGCGGGTGAAGACGGGGTTCTCGTCCTCGAAGCGGCCGTTGGTGACGTCGACGATCGTGCGGTCCTTGATCCGGGCCATCTTGATCAGCCGCAGGGAGCGGCCGATGCCCGGGTGCGACCAGGTCAGCCAGGCGCCGTCGGGGGAGAACGCGAGGTCGCGTACCGGGCCGTTCGTGGACCGGATCAGTTCGGTGACCTCGCCGCCGGACTCCTCGGACGCGTCGAGCAGCAGGACCCGGCCGTCGTTCGAGGCGATGGCGAGCAGCTCGCCGTCCGGGTCGGAGACCAGTTCCTGTACGCGGCCCAGGGCGCCGGAGGCGAGGCGGCGCGGGGCGCGGTCGCCGCTGGCGCGGGGCAGGTAGGCGATCTCGACGGCGTCGTCGCCGTCGGCGTCGGTGACGTAGGCGACCTGGCCGCCGGAGCCGAGCATCTCGGGGAGCCGGACGCGGACGCCCGGGGTGTCGGCGATGGTGCGGGCGGGACCGTCGCGGTGGGTCAGCCAGTACAGGGAGCCGCGCACGACGACGGCGCTGGCCCGGCCGGTCTCGTCGACGGACAGCGCGTCGACGTGGTGGGCGGCCGGGACCTGGTAGCTGCGGCGGCCAGGGCGCGGGCCGCCGAGCCGGACGGTGAGGCGGCGCGGCCGTGAGTCGGGGGTGAGGGCGTCGAGGATCCACAGTTCGCCGGCGCACTGGTAGACGACGCGGGTGCCGTCGGTGGAGGCGTGCCGGGCGTAGAAGGCGTCGTGGTCCGTGTGGCGGACGAGGTCGGAGCCGTCGGGGAGGCAGGAGTAGACGTTGCCGACGCCCTCGTGGTCGGAGAGGAACGCGATGCGGTCGCCGACGAACATCGGGGCGTCCAGGTGCCCGTCGAGATCGGCGAGGATGCGCTGCCCGTGCACCCACAGGCGGCCCTGGGCGCCGCCGCGGTAGCGCTTCCAGGCGGCGGGTTCGTGGGGCGGGGTGCCGGTGAGCAGGAGGGTGCGGCGCGCGTCCCCCTCGGCGGTCGGGAAGTCGGCGACCTGGATGTCGGAGACCGGGCCCCAGGGGAGTTTGCCGCCGGGGGAGCCGTCGGTGGGGACGCTGTAGGCGAACGTGAAGTAGGAGAACGGTTCGCCGTGCGAGGCGACGGCCAGGATGTCGCCGTCGGGGGTCCAGCCGCGGACCTCCGTGTCGGGGCTGCCCCAGTAGGTGAGCCGGCGTGCGGCTCCGCCGTCGACCGGGGCCAGGTGGATCTCGGGGTCGAGGCTGCGCCAGGTCGTGTACGCGATGTGACGGCCGTCGGGGCTGAAGCGGGGGTGGCCGAGTTTGGTGCGGTCCGCTGTCAGTCTCCAGGCGCGGGTCGCTCCGCTCAGGGGGGCCAGCCATAGGTCGTCCTCGGCCACGAAGCACAGGTGCTCGCCGCTCAGGTGCGGGAATCTCAGGTAGCCCGGGGTTGTCGTCGTCTCGGCCGTCGTGTCGTCCGTCACGTGTTCATGCTTTTCCGTTGTGGGGGGTCCGGCAACCGGGGAGGGGGGTTCCGTTTCGGTGCCGGGTGCGGGCCGGTGGGGCTTCTCGCGCAGTTCCCCGCGCCCCTGAAATGCAGACCCTTCGGGTCGCATTTCCCCGATGAGGCGCAGCCTCCTCAGGGGCGCGGGGAACTGCGCGGCCGGCCCCCACCGGGGCCGCACTGTGGCGGGAGACACGTACGAAACGGTTTCGTTTCGTTAAGGGGGCGGGTAGATTCGGGGAGGTAAGACGCCGAGTAGATGGGTTGCGGCATGACTGCGGAGCAGGTGCGGCGGAGTCGGATCACGCCTGAGCGTGAGGCCGAGTTGTACGGCGCCGTGCTCGATCTGCTCCGCGAGGTCGGTTACGACGCCCTGACGATGGACGCCGTGGCGGCCCGCACCCGGTCCAGCAAGGCCACGCTCTACCGCCAGTGGGGCGGCAAGGCCGAGCTGGTCGTGAAGGCCCTGCGCCAGCAGAAGCCGCACTTCGACGAGATCGACACCGGCACCCTGCGCGGTGACCTGCATGCGATGACGCTCCGCGAGGACGACTGTCACATGGAGCAGAACAGCGCGCTGATGCGCGGTCTGATGGTCGCCGTGCACGCCGATCCGGATCTCCTGGAGGCGTTCCGCGAGTGGATCATCGAGCCGGAGGTGTCCGGCCTCGACCGGGTGCTGCGGCGGGCGGTGGAGCGGGGTGAGATCCGCCCCGACAACCCGGCGCTCGGCTACGTGGTCCACATGCTGGTCGGCGCCTTCACCACCCGGACGTTCATCGACGAGCTGCCGCCCACCCAGGCCTATCTGGCCTCCTACATCGACGCCGTGGTCCTCCCCGCCCTCGGCGCCTGACCCCACCGAACAACCCCGCAGCACCCGCAGCACCTGACGCGACCGCTCACGTCGTCGGGCCGATGCCCCCTGCCCAGACTCAGTCCCACGACCTGACCGGGAGTACGCCCCCGTGGCCACGTTCCTCTACAAACTCGGCAAGTTCGCCTTCCGGCGACGCCACTTTGTCGCCCTGATCTGGGTGGCCCTGCTCACGCTCGCGGGCGTGGGCGCCGCCACCGCGCCGACCGCCGCCTCCAGTTCCTTCTCGATCCCGGGGACCGAGGCGCAGAAGGCCTTCGACCTGCTCGACCAGCGCTTCCCCGGCTCCGCCGCCGACGGGGCCACCGCCCGCGTCGTCTTCAAGGCGCCGGCCGGCGAGAAGCTCACCGACGCCGGCAACAAGGCCGACATCCAGGACACCGTCGCGCAGATCAAGGCGAGCTCGGACCAGGTGGCCTCGGTCGCCGACCCGTTCGCCGCCAAGACGGTGAGCCGGGACGGCACGATCGCCTACGCCTCGGCCTCGTACAAGGTCTCCGGCATGGAGCTGACCGACGAGGACCGGGACGCGCTCCAGGAGGTCATCGACGAGGCGCAGAAGACGGGGCTCACCGTCGAGGTCGGCGGTGACGCGCTGCAGGCCGTCCCGGAGACGGGCGCCACGGAGATCATCGGTATCGCGATCGCCGCGGTCGTCCTCGTGATCACGTTCGGCTCGCTGATCGCCGCCGGACTTCCGCTGCTCACCGCGCTCATCGGCGTCGGCATCGGCGTCTCCACGATCACGGCCCTGGCCAACGTCCTGGACCTGGGCTCCACCACCTCGACGCTCGCGATGATGATCGGCCTCGCGGTCGGCATCGACTACGCCCTGTTCATCGTCTCCCGCTACCGCGCCGAGCTGGCCGAGGGGCGCGAGCGCGAGGAGGCGGCCGGGCGGGCCGTCGGCACCGCGGGCTCCGCGGTCGTCTTCGCCGGGCTCACCGTCGTCATCGCGCTGGTCGGCCTCGCCGTCGTCAACATCCCGATGCTCACCAAGATGGGCGTGGCCGCCGCCGGCACCGTCGCCATCGCCGTGCTCATCGCGCTCACCCTCATCCCGGCGCTGCTCGGCTACGTCGGCAAGCGGGTGCACGGCCGCAAGGCCCGTAAGAACCTGGCCGCCACGGACGGACAGGCGCCGGAGAAGACGAACATGGGGACCCGCTGGGCCCGCTTCGTGCTGCGCCGTCCGGTCGCCGTGCTGATCGTCGGCGTCCTCGGGCTCGGCGCCCTGGCCGCCCCGGTCGCCTCGCTGCAGCTGGGTCTGCCCGACGACGGCGTCCAGCCCACCGACACCACCCAGCGCAAGGCCTACGACCTGCTGTCCGAGGGCTTCGGGCCGGGCTTCAACGGGCCGCTGCTCACCGTCGTCGACGCACAGGGCGCGGACGACCCGAAGGCCGCCGTCGACCGCGTCGTCTCCTCGATCAAGGGGACGGACGGCGTGGCCGCGGTCACCCCGGCCACGTTCAACAAGGCCGGTGACACCGCCATCGTCACCGTCATCTCGAAGTACCAGCCGTCCTCGACGGAGACCGAGGACGTCGTCCACGCGATCCGCGCGGAGGGCAAGGAGATCACGAAGGACACCGGCGCCGAGCTGAGCGTCACCGGCTCGACCGCGATGAACATCGACGTCTCGCAGAAGCTCAACGACGCCCTCGTGCCCTACCTGGCACTCGTCGTCGGTCTCGCCTTCCTGCTGCTGATGGTCGTCTTCCGCTCGGTCCTGGTCCCGCTCAAGGCCGCGCTCGGCTTCCTGCTCTCGGTGCTCGCCGCGCTCGGCGCCGTCGTGGCCGTCTTCCAGTGGGGCTGGCTCGGCTCGCTGTTCGGCGTCGAGCAGACGACCCCGATCATGTCGATGATGCCGATCTTCATGGTGGGCGTGGTCTTCGGCCTCGCGATGGACTACGAGGTGTTCCTCGTGACCCGCATGCGGGAGGCGTACGTCCACGGGGAGCGGCCGGCGCAGGCCGTCGTGACCGGGTTCAAGCACGGGGCCCGGGTGGTCACGGCCGCGGCGATCATCATGATCGCGGTGTTCGCGGGCTTCATCGGCTCCTCGGAGCAGATGATCAAGATGATCGGCTTCGGTCTCGCGATCGCCGTCTTCTTCGACGCGTTCATCGTCCGCATGACGATCGTGCCGGCGGTGCTCGCGCTGCTCGGCAAGCGTGCCTGGTGGCTGCCGAAGTGGCTGGACCGGCTGCTGCCGAACGTCGACGTGGAGGGCGAGGCTCTGCGGAAGGCCGACGAAGGCGACGCCGGCAAGGACGGCGACGCGGACCGGGAGCTGGTCAGCGCCTGACGGTTCGGGACATGGCCGCTCAGTGAGCGGCGGGCACCGGGGCGACGGCCGTGTACGTACGACGCAGGAAGCGGATCAGCGCCTTCACGTCGAACTGCACGACCGTCGCCCCGTGGTGTGCGTGGAACTCCATGACCGCCTGGACCCGGCCGCAGGGCCAGATCCGGATGTCGCCGACGGTGGCCGGGGCGCGCAGTCCGCGTTCGAGCAGCTCGCGCGCGAAGGTCCACTCGCCGGCGTCGGGCAGGGTGACGTGGACCAGGCCGCCGGTCCAGCGGAGCACGACGGCGACCGAGCGGGCGGCGTCGGGGGAGTCGGTGACGACGCGGGCGCGGACGTACTGCTCGACGAACTGCTCCGTCAACTGCTCGGCGGCATCCATGCCATCCAATGTCCCATATGTCCGGGTTACTCCGCGAGGTGCGAGCCGCGACCAGCTGAGGCCGAGGCGCTCTTGCGAGCAGTTCGCAACAAGGCCCTATCATCGAACGGCCGACCAGCCGGTCGACCAGCCGCCCGAGCGCCGGAGTTCCCGCCCATGCATGTCCCCGACGGATTCATCAACGCGCCCGTCTCCGCGGCCGCCGGTGTCGTCGCCGCGGGTGCCGTCGCCGTGAGCCTGCGCGGAGCGCGCCGCGAGCTGGACGAGCGCACCGCACCCCTGGCCGGCCTGGTCGCGGCGTTCATCTTCGCCGTGCAGATGCTGAACTTCCCCGTCGCCGCGGGCACCAGCGGTCATCTCCTGGGCGGAGCACTCGCCGCGATCCTCGTGGGCCCCTACACAGGCGTCCTGTGCGTGTCCGTGGTGCTCCTCATGCAGGGCGTCCTCTTCGCCGACGGCGGCCTGACCGCCCTCGGCGTGAACGTCACCGACATGGCGATCACCACCACCGTCGTCGCCTACCTCGTCTTCCGCGGCCTCGTGAAGCTGCTGCCGCGCGGGCGCCGCTCGATCACGGTCGCGTCCTTCGTGGCCGCGCTCCTCTCGGTCCCGGCCGCCGCCCTCGTCTTCACCCTCCTCTACGCCGTCGGAGGGACCACCGACGTCTCCCTCGGCAAGGTCGCCACCGCGATGGTCGGCGTCCACGTCCTCATCGGCATCGGCGAGGCCGTCATCACCGCGCTCACCGTCGGCGCCGTCGTCGCCGTCCGCCCCGACCTCGTGTACGGGGCCCGCGGACTGACCGCGCCGCTCAAGCTGCGCGTCGGCGGCGAGCTCGTCGACGCCCCCGCCGCCGCGCCCGCCCCGGCCGCGTCCGGCGGCTCGCACCGCAAGATCTGGATCACCGGCCTCGTCACCTCCCTCGTCCTCGCCGGCTTCGTCTCCTTCTACGCCTCCGCGAACCCGGACGGCCTGGAGAAGGTCGCCCACGACAAGGGTCTCGACCGCAAGACCGAGGAGCACGCCGCCGCCGACTCGCCGCTCGCCGACTACGGCGTCCGCGACGTGACGAACTCCCGGCTCTCCGGCGGCCTCGCCGGCGTCATCGGCGTCGGCGTGACCGTCGTCGCCGGATCCGCCGTCTTCTGGGCGCTGCGCAGGCGCCGTACGGCCGACGCGGCCTCCACCGAGGTCCGCGCGAAGGACCCGGTGGCCTGACATGGGTGCCGGACACGCCCACCGCCTCTACCGCGCCGGGGACTCACCGGTGCACGCCCTGCCCCCGCACACCAAGCTCGCCGCCGTCTTCGGCTTCGTGATCGTCGTGGTCTCCACGCCGCGCGAGGCCATGTGGGCCTTCGGCCTGTACGCGGTGCTGCTCGGCTGCGTCGCCTACGCGGCCCGGGTCCCGGCCGGCTACCTGCTCAAGCGGCTCCTCATCGAGATCCCGTTCGTCGCGTTCGCGGTGCTCATGCCGTTCGTCGCCGAGGGCGAGCGGGTGCAGTTCCTCGGGATGTCGCTCAGCGAGTCCGGCCTGTGGGGCGCGTGGAACGTGCTGGCCAAGGGCACCCTCGGCGTCGCCGCGTCCGTGCTGCTCGCCTCCACCACCGAACTGCGCGAACTGCTCCTCGGACTCCAGCGCCTCAAGCTGCCGCCGCTGCTCGTCCAGATCGCCTCGTTCATGATCCGCTACGGCGACGTGATCACCGACGAGATGCGCCGCATGAAGATCGCCCGTGAGTCCCGCGGCTTCGAGGCCTCCGGCGTCCGCCACTGGGGCGTCCTCGCCAAGTCCGCCGGCGCCCTCTTCATCCGCTCCTACGAGCGCGGCGAGCGCGTCCACCTCGCCATGGTCAGCCGCGGCTACGCGGGCACCATGCCGGTGATCGACGACGTGACCGCCTCCCGCGCCCAGTGGACCTCCGCGCTGACGCTGCCCCTCGCCGCCCTCGTCGTATGCCTGTTGGGATGGACCCTGTGACCGCTTCTCTCGAGGTCTCCGGCCTCGCCTTCGCCTACCCCGACGGCCACCAGGCCCTCTTCGGCGTCGACCTCACCATCGGGCGCGGCGAGCGCGTCGCCCTGCTCGGGCCGAACGGCGCCGGCAAGACGACCCTCGTGCTGCACCTCAACGGCATCCTGACCGGCGGCGCGGGCACCGTGACCGTCGCCGGCCTGCCGGTCTCGAAGAAAAACATGGCGGAGATCCGCCGCAAGGTCGGCATCGTCTTCCAGGACCCCGACGACCAGCTGTTCATGCCGACGGTCCGCGAGGACGTCGCCTTCGGCCCGGCCGCCGCCGGACTGAAGGGACCGGAGCTGGAGGCCCGCGTCCACCGGGCCCTCTCCCTCGTCGGCATGGAGGGGTACGCGGACCGCCCGCCGCACCACCTCTCCTTCGGCCAGCGCCGCCGCGTCGCCGTCGCCACCGTTCTCGCGATGGAGCCGGAGATCCTCGTCCTCGACGAGCCGTCCTCCAACCTCGACCCGGCCTCCCGCCGCGAACTCGCCGACATCCTGCGCTCCCTGGACGTCACGGTCCTCATGGTCACCCACGACCTCCCCTACGCCCTGGAGCTCTGCCCGCGCTCCCTGATCCTCAGCGAGGGCGTCATCGCGGCCGACGGAGCGACCGGCGACCTCCTCGCCGACGACGAGCTGATGCACCGCCACCGCCTGGAACTGCCGTTCGGCTTCGACCCCCGGTCGGTCGCGGGCGCCCCCGGCCTCCCGGGCTGAGGCCCTGAAGCCCTGAGGCCCTGGGACCCGCCCGGAATCAATCGCCCCCACCCCCTGTTGCACAGCCTGTGGACACAGCAGTGAACGGCATGACAGACCCCCGTTTCGAAGGCGTCGAGCAGGCCTTCGCCGAGAACTTCACGGGTCGCGGTGAGCGCGGCGCCGCAGTCGTCGTCTACGAGGACGGGCGCAAGGTCGTCGACCTGTACGCCGGGACCCGGGACGTCGACGGAGGGGCGGACTGGGAGCCGGGGACCGCCCAGATCATGCGGTCCGCCACCAAGGGCGTCGCCGCCGCCGCGCTGCTGCTGCTCCACCAGCGCGGGGAGCTGGACCTCGACGCGCCCGTCGGGGCGTACTGGCCCGAGTTCAAGGCCGCGGGCAAGGAGGACGCCCGGGTACGGGACGTGCTCGCGCACCGGGCCGGAGTTCCGTCCCTGGACCGGCCGCTCACGCCCGCCGAGGCCGCCGACCCCGACCTCGGCGCCGCCGCCGTCGCCGCACAGGCCCCCGCCTGGCGGCCCGGCACCGACCACGGCTACCACGCCCAGACCTACAGTTGGCTCACCGACGAGCTGGTCCGCCGGGTCACCGGACGCTCCATCGGCGCGTTCGTCGCCGACGAGATAGCCGCGCCCGTGGGCGCCGACCTGTGGATCGGACTGCCCGCCGAGCAGGCCCACCGGGCGGGCCGGGTCGGCCCCGTCGAGGCCCCGGTCGTGCCCGGCGCCCCGCGCTCACGCCCCAAGCCCGCCCTCGTCCAGGCGTACGCGGACCCGGCCTCGCAGACCCGCCGCGCCTTCGACTCCATCACGCCCGCGCCGGACGAGAACGACCCCGCCTACCGCGCCGCCCAGCTCCCCGCCTCCAACGGCATCGGCACCGCCGACGGACTCGCCCGCTTCTACGCCTCGCTCATCGGCGAAGTCGACGGCGGGAGCCGCCTGTTCACTCCGGAGACCGTGCGGCTCGCCCGCACGGA
Source organism: Streptomyces sp. NPDC025806 (assembly GCF_055558275.1). NCBI lineage: Bacteria > Bacillati > Actinomycetota > Actinomycetes > Kitasatosporales > Streptomycetaceae > Streptomyces > Streptomyces sp. NPDC025806. The sequence continues at coordinate 21,613 of NZ_JBVHMU010000019.1, forward strand.
GGCCTCCGCGGGACCGGACCGGGTGCTGATCGCCCCGTCCCGCTTCGGCCTCGGCTACATGCTGCACGGCGCCTCCTCCCCGCTCCTCGCCCCCGGATCCTTCGGCCACCCCGGCCGCGGCGGCGCCCTCGGCTTCGCCGACCCCGAGTCGGGCCTCGCCTTCGGCTACGTCACGAACGGCCTGCAGAAGGGCGTTACCGCGGACCCCCGCGCTCAGGCGCTCGTCAGGGCGGTGCGCGAGGCGGCGGGCCGCCACAGGGGCGCGTAGGCGACCAGCAGCAGGACGGCGGCCACCGGCATCAGGTCCTTGCTCGCGAACGGCATCAGCGTCGTGGCGAACACCAGGCACGGCGACCACAGCGGCAGCCCGCGCAGCGCGAACAGGCGCAGCGTGAGCACGATCTGGCCGACGAAGAAGAGCATCGGCCCGAACGCGTAGAAGGCGGCCTCCACGCCGGGCAGCGAACCGAACTGGTCGCTGAGCCGCGCCATCTCCGCGTGGTCGGCGGCCATCAGGCCGGTCACGATGTCCACGCCGAACTGCACGGTGAGCGCTGCCGCGCCGGCGATCCCGGTCCACAGGCCCACGGTCGCCACGCGGTCCCGGCGCCCCGCTCGCGCCCGCAGTTCCGCGAATCCTCTGACGAAGAAGGCGAGGGCGACGACGAAGCACAGGTGCCCGGCGGTCCAGGCGAGTCCGGGGCCGCGCTCTCCGTCCAGGCCGTCGAGGGCGCGGAGCACTCCGTAGGCGGCGAAGAGGGTGGGGCCCAGGATGAATGCGGTACGGGGTGATGTCATGCCCCTCATGCTGGCCGGGGCCTGTCCTCAACTCCCTCCGGAGAAACCCTGGTTGTCCCCTGGGGTCGCCCTGAGGGGCGGGTGGGGGATGGCCCTGGTTGTTCGCCGGGTGCGGGCCGGTGGGGGCTGGTCGCGCAGTTCCCCGCGCCCCTGAAAGGCTGCGGCTTCGCCGCGCCTTCCCCCGATGAGGGGCGCCCCGCACCTTGATCGGGGAAATGCGCCCGAAGGGCATGCATTTCAGGGGCGCGGGGAACTGCGCGAGAAGCCCCACCGGCCCGCACCCGGCTACGGACGCGCGGAGTTACGGCGGCCGACCCCGAAAAGCGCTGGACGCCCACCGCCCCGCATGGTCGGGTGGCCGGCATGTCTTCTCTCGTGCGCCACATCACCTTCGACTGCGCCGATCCCTACACCCTGGCCGGGTTCTGGGCCGCCGTCCTCGACGGCAAGGTCTCCGACGAGGACGTCCCCGGCGACCCCGAGGCCCTGGTGACCAGCGCGAACGCGGCGCTGCTCTTCATCCGCGTCGAGGACGCCAAGACGGTCAAGAACCGGGTGCACCTCGACCTCCAGCCCCAGGACCGCACCCGTGACGAGGAGGTCGAGCGGCTGCTCGGGCTCGGTGCGAAGATCGCGGGCGACCACCGCCGCCCCGACGGCCGGGGCTGGGTGACCCTGCACGACCCCGAGGGCAACGAGCTGTGCGTGGAGCGCTCCGCCGGCGAGATCGCCGCGGGCTGACGCACCGTCACCCGGCGTGCAGCATCAGCCCGATGCCCGCCACCATCACGCCCGCCGCCATGATGCGCGGCATCCCGAACCGTTCCTTGAAGAACACCGCCCCGATCGCCGCGCCCACGATGATGGACGACTCGCGCAGCGCGGAGATCGGGGCCAGGTCCGCCCGCGTCTGCGCCCACAGCACGAGCCCGTACGCGGCCACGGACAGCGCCGCCCCGAACAGCCCGCGCAGCGCGAACGGCCGCAGCGTGGCCACGAATTCGCCCCGCCACCGGGACGCGGCCCAGAGCGGGATCGCGAGGCCCTCCAGGATCATCAGCCACGCGATGTAGCCGAGGGAGGACCCCGAGGCGCGCACCCCGAGCCCGTCCACCACCGTGTACGCGGCGATCGAGGCACCGGTCGCGAGGGCCGCGCCGAGCGCCGTCCAGTCCGGCCTGCGCCCCGTCCCGCGCAGTCCCCACAGCGCGAGGCCCGTCAGACCCGCGCAGGACACCGCGACCCCGGCCGCCTGCCAGCCGCCCGGCACCTCACCGGCGAACACGGCCGCGAGGACCGTCACCAGCAGGGGCGCCGTACCGCGCGCGATCGGATAGGCCTGGCCGAAGTCGCCGAGCCGGAACGAGGTCATGAGCAGGCACATGTAGCCGACGTGGAGGATCGCGGAGGCGATCAGGTACGGCCAGGCGCCCGCGGCCGGGACCGGCGCGAACAGCGCGAGCACGAGCCCGATCAGGACTCCGCCGCCGGCGATCAGCGTGAAGCCGACCAGCTTGTCGGTGATGTGGTGGGCCAGCGCGTTCCACGACGCGTGGGTGACCGCGGCGAGCAGGACCGCGGCGGTGACGAGCGGCGTCACTCCCGCACGTCCACGAGCGTCGCCCCCGCGTGCTCGACCAGTTCCTCCGGCCCCATCGGGAACACCGCGTACGGGGTGCCGGCCGCGGCCCACACCTCGTCGTGCGCGAGCAGCGAGCGGTCGGCGAGCACCCGGGTGCGCGTGCGGTGCCCGAAGGGCGGGACGCCGCCGATCGCGTAACCGGTCGTCTCGCGCACCACGTCCGCCTTCGCCCGCGTGACCTTCCCGGCGCCGAGCGCCTGCCGCACCCGCTCCAGGTCGACTCGTGAGGAGCCGTCCATCAGGACGAGCACCGGCACGCCGTCGGCGGCGAAGATCAGCGACTTGCAGATCTGGCTGAGCTCGCAGCCGATCGCGGCGGCAGCCTCCTGCGCGGTGCGGGTCGCGTCCGGGAACCGCCGTACGCGCGGCAGGAGTCCGGCGAGTCCCATGCCGGTCACGGCCTCGGCGAAGCGGGGGTGCGCGGCGCCCGCCCCGGCGTCCGACGCGGCTTCCGACACGGAGGGGCTGCTGTCTGTAGACGTCATGGACGGCACGCTAACGGTCCGTGTACCGCCCATGCGACCGGGTATCGGGCCCGGCGCCCGGCCCGGCTCAGCCGCCGGACAGCAGCATCTGCCGTACGACCGGACCGGCCGAGTCGCCGCCGTGGCCGCCCTGCTGCACGACCGCGGCCGCCGCGAGGTCCCCGCGCCAGGCCGTGAACCAGCCGTTGGGCTCCTTCTGCCCGTCGACCTCCGCCGAACCCGTCTTGGCGCCCATGTCGGCGCCGAGCCCCGCCATCGGCTTGACCGCCGTGCCCGCGACCGCCGTGTAGTGCATCAGCTCGCGCAGGTCCGCGACCGTCTTCGCGGACATCGTGCGCGAGGCCTTCGCCAGCGTGCGGTGGTCGAAGTCCGGTGAGACGAGGTACGGCTGGTGGAAGGTGCCGGACTTCACGGTCGCCGCGACCGAGGCCATGTTCAGCGGGTTCATCCGCACCCCGCCCTGCCCGATCAGCGAGGCGCCCATCTGCGCCTGCGACTGCACCGGCACCGCGCCGTCGAAGCTGGACACCCCGATCGCCCAGTTGTTCATCCCCAGCCCGAACACCTGCTGGGCCTGCAGCGTCAGCGAGTTGTCCTCCAGCTTCGGGGCCTGGCTGATGAACGCGGTGTTGCAGGACGCGGCGAAGCTCGCCTTGAACGTCCCGTTCTTGATCTGGAACTTGTCGTCGTTCTGGAACTTCCAGTGCCCGTACGTGAAGTACTTCGGGCACGGGTGCTTCTTGTCGACGCCCGCCAGATGCTTCTCCAGCAGCATCGACGAGGTGATGACCTTCATCGTGGAACCGGGCGCGAGCGAACCCTGGAACGCCGTGTTGAACCCGGGGCTGGAGTTTGCCACCGCCAGGATCTCGCCGGTCGAGGGCCGCACGACCACGACCGAGGCCTTCTTGCGGGAGGCGACCTGCTTCTCCGCCTCGGCCTGCAACGACGGGCTCAGCGTCGTCTTCACGGTGCCCGGGGTGCCCTCGGAGAGGGTGAGCAGCGTCTTGTCGGGCAGCGCGTTCTTGTCCTGCGCCTTCGTCGTCGCGGACTTCTTCCCGGACGCCTCTTCGGAGTCCTTGCGCACGACGCGCAGTTCGACGCCCGCGGTGCCGCCGGCCTTCTTCCCGTACTTCTCGCGCAGCCCGTCGACGACCGTGCCGAGCGAGGCGTACTTCTTCACGCTGAGCTCGCCGCCGTCCCGGTCCAGCGCCTTGACCGGCGGATCGCCCGCCTCGCCCGTCACCAGCCGGTCCCCGTCCCGGAGATCCGGGTGCACGACGTCCGGCGCCCAGTCGACGGACACCTTGCCGGTCTTCTTGTCCCGCACGACGGACAGCTTCGAGTCGTACGCGAACGGCTTGCTCGTCTTCTCGTACGTGACCTTCGACGTGACGTGGAAGGGAACGGTGGCGCCCTTGCGGGTGCCCGGGGTCAGCTTCAACTCGCCGAGGTGGGCTTCCTTCGCCAGCGCGGACAGGGCCGTCCGCGCGGCGGGGGCGTCGTCCGTGGCCGCGGCGGCGCCGGCGGTGTCGCCCTTCTGCCACGCGGACAGGAAACGCCCGGCCGCGACCCGGGTCTCCGCGGCGGTGGGCGGACCCGTCTTGATCAGGGGCTTGCTGTCGGCGGCGGCCTCGCTGTCGCCGTCCGCGAAGGCGTAGACGCCGATGCCCGCGCCCACGGCCACGACGGTCGCGGCGGCGCCGATCACCAGGGCGTTGGTGTTCCGGCGCGAGGGCTCGCGCCGCTTGCCTCTGGTGCCCACGTGTTCCCTCCGGTGGTTTGGCTGATGTTCAGATTAGGGGGCTGGTGTCGGCGCGGGGAGCCGGGTGCGCTTCTTCGCCGTAGGACTGAACGGTGGCGGCGCGGCATCGGTTGCGTGCCGGGGCGCTTCTTACGAGGCGCTTCTCAGGACCGTCGCCACGATCGGGCCCGCCGCGTCGCCTCCGTGGCCGCCGCTCAGGACCATCGCCGAGGCTGTCACGTCGCCGCGGTACCCGGTGAACCAGGAGTTGGACTTGCCCTGGCCGTCGACCTCCGCCGAGCCCGTCTTCGCCCCGATGTGCGGGCCCAGACCCGCCATGACCTGCGTAGCCGTGCCGTAGGGGGCGGTCGCCGTGAGGTTCATCATGCGGCGCAGCTGGGACACCGTCGCGGACGGCAGTCCCTGCGCCGTGGCCAGGGTGCGGTCGTCGAGGCCCGGGGCGACGAGGACCGGCTGGTGGAAGGTGCCGGTGATCGCGGTCGCCGTCACCGAGGCCAGGTTCAGCGGGTTCATCTGCACCTTCCCCTGGCCGATCATCCCGGCCGCCGCGTCCGACCCGCCCGCCGCCGGCACCGAGCCGTCGAACGAGACGATGCCCGTTTTCCAGTCCTTGCCGAGCCCGAACCGCTGCGTCGCCTCGTCGGCGAAGTTCTGCGCGCCGAGGTCGTCCGAGTACTTGATGAAGGCCGTGTTGCAGGAGCGGGCGAAGCTGTTGGCCAGGGTCGCGCCCTCGTTCGACGCCATGCCCTTGAGGTTGTGGAAGGTCTGGCTCATCGCGACCGCCGAGTCGGGGCACGGCGCCGGGCCGGTCTCGGTCGTGACGCCGTGGTCGATGAGCGCCGCCGCTGTGAGGATCTTCAGCGTCGAACCGGGCGCCACATGGCCGTTGAACGCCGCGTTGAACTCGCGCTCCGAGGCGTTCGCCACCGCCAGCACCTCACCGGTCGACGCCTTCACGGCGACCACCGACGACTGCGCGTACCGCGCGACGGCGCCCTCGGCTGCCGCCTGCGCGTTCGCGCTGAGGGTCGTGTGCAGCGTGCCCGGCCTGCCCTTGGTGAGGGTGAGCAGTGTCTTGGCGGTCTCGGTGCCGTCGGCGTTCGCGTGCTGGACGTACGTCTCGACGCCCGGGGTGCCGCCCGCCTTGTCCCCGTACCGGGAGCGCAGCTGGTCCAGGACCGGGCCGAGCGAGGGGTACTTCTTCGCGGTCAGGACGACGCCGTCGCGGTCCACGGCCTCGATGGGCGGCGCCGCGGACTCGCCGGTGAGCAGGGTGTCGCCCTCCCGCAGGTCCGGATGGAGCACGGACGGGCGCCACTTCACCAGGGGCCGCCCGGTGGTCTCGCCGCGCACGACGGTGAGCGAGGAGTCGTAGGACAGGGTCTTCTTCTTCCCGTCGAACTCCACGGTGGCCCGCACCGAGAACGGGACCGTCGCCCCGGACGGCTTCCCGGCCTTCAGCACGGTGTGCGTGATGTGCGCGTCCTCGTGCCAGCCGCGCAACGCCTCGCGCGCGTTCTCCGCGAAGTTGGTGAACCCGGCGGCCCCGTCCGCGTCGTTCTTCCCCCACGCCGCGAGGAACTTCCGCGACGTCTCGTCGACCTCGTCGGCCGTCGGCGGGCCCGTGCGGTGGGCCGCCGGGCCCGCCGCGGGCGAGCCGCCGTTCCCCGTGACGGCCGTGACGATGTTGAAGGCCCCGTACCCGGCTCCGCCCACCATGACGGTGAACACCCCGCCGACGATCGCGACCTTGGCCCCCTTGCGCATGCGCGTCCCCTCCCCAGGTTGACGCTGGGACTGTAGGCACGCGTGAGGCCCCGGCGACGGGGAGTTAGGTGGATGGTGTCCGAAAGTATCCGAAGAGAGATCGAGAAAACGGCCGAAACGGGATCAGACCCAGGTATCGGGTACGCGCGATCAGACCCAGGTGTCGAGCCACATCCGAGAGCGCCACGAGTCGATCGGGATCGCCGTGCCCGTATAGATCGGCCAGAAGTAGATGAAGTTCCACACGATCAGCAGGACCAGGACGCCCGCGCCCGCCGCCCCGGCCATCCGGCGCCGCTCCGACGAACCCGGTTTCCCGATGATCGCGCCCAGCATCATCGCCACCGCCAGACACAGGAAGGGCGCGAAGACGACCGCGTAGAAGTAGAAGATCGTCCGCTCCTGGTACTGGAACCAGGGCAGATAGCCGGCCGCGATCCCGCACACGATCGCGCCCGCGCGCCAGTCACGCCGGAAGAACCAGCGCCACAGCACGAACAGCAGCGCGACGGCCGCCGCCCACCACAGCAGCGGGGTGCCGAGCGCCAGGACCTCGCGGGCGCACTTGTCGGCCGCGTCCGCCGGGCAGCCGTCCGTGCCGGGCGTGGGCGACTCGTAGAAGTAGGAGACGGGACGGCCGTCGACGATCCAGCTCCACGGGTTCGACTGGTACGTGTGCGCCGAGGTCAGATGGGTGTTGAACTCCCAGACCTCGTGCTCGTAGTGCCACAGACTGCGCACCCAGTCCGGCAGCCACGTGAAGTGGCCGCCCTTGCCCGCGGTCACCGCCCAGTTGCGCAGATAGCCGCCCGTGCCGTCGTCCGGCGACAGGATCCAGCCCAGCCAGGACAGCACGTACGTGCCGACCGCCACCGGCACCGTGGACACGAACGCCCAGCCCACGTCCCACTGGTACGTCGCCATCCAGGGGTTCCGCGCCCCGGCCACCCGGCGCGCGCCCACGTCCCACAGGACCGTCATCAGGGCGAACGCGGCGACATACACGAACCCGTTCCACTTCGTCGCCGCCGCCAGGCCCAGGCACAGGCCCGCGAGCAGCCGCCACGGCCGCCACCCGAACCGGAACGTCTCCGCGATGTGCGCGTCGGGCCGCACCAGCCCGTGCTCGTCCACGGGCAGCGCCGCCGCCAGCAGCTCCCGGCTGCGGTCCCGGTCCACGACCAGGCAGCCGAACGCGGCGAGCACGAAGAACACGAGCACCGAGTCGAGCAGCGCGGTCCGGCTCATCACGAACGCCAGCCCGTCCACCGCGAGCAGCAGACCGGCGAGACAGCCCAGGAACGTCGAGCGGAAGATCCGCCGCCCGATCCGGCACACCATCAGCACGCACAGCGTGCCGAGCACCGCCGTCATGAACCGCCAGCCGAAGGGGTTGAACCCGAACAGCCACTCGCCGATCCCGATGACGTACTTGCCGACCGGCGGATGCACGACGTACGAGGCGTCGTGCGGGATCGGGATGTCGCCGTCGCGCTGGAGGATCAGGTCGTTGGCGTTCTTGGCCCAGTTGACCTCGTAGCCGCGGTGGATGATCGCCCAGGCGTCCTTCGCGTAGTACGTCTCGTCGAATATCACCGCCTTCGGGCTGCCCAGGTGCCAGAAGCGCAGCAGGCCCGCGAGCAGCGTGACCAGCAGCGGACCGACCCAGCCGGAGAACCGGCCGAGCCCGCCCGCCGGCCACAGGCGCGAGGTCGGCGGGGGGAACGACGGCACGAGCCGCTCCCGGACACCGCCCCCGCTCTCCCGCCCGGCGTACCCGAATCGGCGCAGACCGCGCAGCCACGACGACGGCCGCTCCGCCTCGGCGGGGTCCTGCCGGGCAGCGGCGCGCGACGGGGTCTCGGTCGGGTGGGACGACGACGCGGTATGGGTCACCGCGCCATCGTAGGGAACCCGACTGTGCGAATCCCGTCTGTGACCCCTGCGAGACTGGAACAGTGACAGGAACCGCAGATTCGACCGGAACGCTGGTACTCGCAGGCACCCCCATCGGGGCCATTTCGGACGCGCCGCCGCGGCTCGCGCAGGAGCTGGCCGTCGCCGACGTGGTCGCGGCCGAGGACACGCGGCGCATGAAGCGGCTCGCGCAGGCGCTCGGAGTGACCGTCGGCGGGCGCGTCGTGTCCTACTTCGAGGGCAACGAGTCGGCCCGCACCCCCGAACTGGTGGAGGCGCTGGCGGGCGGGGCGCGGGTGCTGCTCGTCACCGACGCCGGGATGCCGTCCGTGTCGGACCCCGGGTACCGCCTGGTGGCCGCCGCCGTCGAGCGTGACATCCGCGTCACCGCCGTACCGGGCCCCTCCGCCGTGCTCACCGCGCTCGCGCTGTCCGGGCTGCCCGTCGACCGGTTCTGCTTCGAGGGGTTCCTGCCGCGCAAGGCGGGCGAGCGGATGGGCCGGCTCAAGGAGGTCGCCGACGAGCGCCGCACCCTCGTCTACTTCGAGGCCCCGCACCGTCTCGACGACACCCTCGCGGCGATGGCCGAGGCGTTCGGCGCCGACCGCCGGGCCGCCGTGTGCCGTGAGCTGACCAAGACCTACGAGGAGATCAAGCGGGGCCCCCTCAAGGAGCTCGCCGCGTGGGCCGCCGAGGGCGTCCGCGGCGAGATCACCGTCGTCGTGGAGGGCGCCCCGGAGAAGTCCGCGGACGACGTCACCCCCGCTGAGCTGGTGCGCAGGGTCCGGGTGCGGGAGGAGGCGGGGGAGCGGCGCAAGGAGGCCATCGCCGCCGTCGCCGCCGAGGCGGGGCTGCCCAAGCGCGAGGTCTTCGATGCGGTCGTCGCAGCAAAGAATGCGGATCGAACCGCCCCATAAGCGCGTAAAGGACTAACCTGAAAAGCAAAGCGAAGACCGGGTGCGGCGCCCTTTCGGCAGGGAAGCGCCAAATCGGCTCCAACAGTCGACAGGTCCTTTGCGCCCGGCCCGCCGGAGGCGTCCACTGGTCGAAGGGGACGCACCCGTCCCCACGCTGCCCGAGGGCAGCGCTTGTCCAGCGGACAAGAGGAGCTGGCATGAGCGAGTTCGCAGTCTCCAGGACGACCACCGGTGCCGAGACGCCCCCGATCCCCAACCGCGGCGCGGCGACCTCGATCGCCCACGAGTCGTACTCCTTCGCCTGCATGCGCTGCGGGCACGGATGGGAGCAGTCCTACGAGATCGAGCACCACGTCGACGGGGACGGGGCGGAGTTCGTGATGTACGTGGCGGACGGCGAGCGGGTTCCCTCGCCGCTCACCCGGCCCACCTGCCTGAACTGCGGCGGGCACGTCGTACGGATCATGCGGGCCGGCCGGGTCTCCTCCGTCCTCGACATCATGCAGAACCCGAAGAACCCGCAGCACCGCACGCCGCCCGCAGGGCCCGTCGAGGCGCCCGAGCCGGCGGCCGCGGAGGCCCGGAAGCCGCACGAGCACCACTGGCACCTGTCGGACCTGCTCCACCCCTTCAGCCACCACCACAAGAAGGACGCGGCCGAGACGACGGACGAGCCCGGTTCGTAGGACCGGGGCCGGTCCGGAACCGGTGCGTCTTCGCGGGACGCGAGACAGGAATCGGTTCGTGGGACCGGAGGGCCGGTTCGTAGGATCGGGGCATGAGCCCCAACGCCAAGGACGCCACCCCGCCCCCGCCGCCCGCGCCGCTGGACGTGCCGGTCGCCGACTCGCACACCCACCTGGACATGCAGGCGGGCACGGTCGAGGAGGCCCTCGCCAAGGCGGCGGCGGTGGGCGTGACGACCGTCGTGCAGGTGGGCTGCGACCTCAAGGGCTCGCAGTGGGCCGCCGACACCGCCGCCGCGCACACCGCGGTCCACGCGGCCGTAGCCCTGCACCCGAACGAGGCGCCGCGCATCGTGCACGGCGACCCCGACGGATGGTCCCGGCAGGGCGCGCGCGAGCCGCTCGGTGACGCGGGGCTCGACGCGGCGCTCGCCGAGATCGACCGGCTCGCCGCGCTGCCGCAGGTCAAGGGTGTCGGCGAGACCGGCCTCGACTACTTCCGCACGGGCCCCGAGGGCAAGGCGGCCCAGGAGAAGTCCTTCCGCGCCCACATCGAGATCGCCAAGCGGCACGGCAAGGCCCTCGTCATCCACGACCGCGAGGCCCACGAGGACGTGCTGCGGGTCCTGAAGGAGGAGGGCGCCCCCGAGCGCACCGTCTTCCACTGCTACTCCGGCGACGCCGGCATGGCCCGCGTCTGCGCCCAGCACGGCTACTACATGTCCTTCGCGGGCAACGTCACCTTCAAGAACGCCCAGCCGCTGCGGGACGCCCTCGAAGTCGCCCCCATGGAGCTGATCCTGGTGGAGACCGACGCCCCGTTCCTGACCCCGGCGCCGTACCGCGGTCGGCCTAACGCCCCGTACCTGATTCCGGTCACGCTGCGCGCCATGGCGGCCGTCAAGGGCGTCACCGAGGAAGCCCTCGCGACCTCGGTCTCCGCCAACACGGCCCGCGCCTTCGCCTACTGAAACCGGCACCGACCCCGCGCCGGTGATCGCGACACCACGTAGTCGCGTCGCTTTGGAGAGTGACGACCGCTCCGCTAGGTTCTGCTCGCCCGACCCGCCCCGGCCCGGGGGCGGACCCCTGGAGCGCCTGGAGCGTCGTCGTGAGCAAAGCGCCGTACGAGCCGTACGAGACGTACGAGGATCCGTACGGTTCGGTCGGTTCGGTCGGTTCGGTCGGGTCCGTCGGTTCGGCGGGGTCCGTCGGTTCTGTCGGGTCCGGGGACGCGCACGGCTTCGGGGGGTACGAGCCGACCGTCGTCGCGCTCGACGCCCCGTGGTCCGACGCCGTCGAGGCCCAGGCGTACGCGACCGCCACCGCCCGCACCGAGACGGCCCTGCCCCGCCAGGCGAGCCGGGGCACCCGCCGCGCCGCCCGCCGCAAGAAGCGGGAGCCGCGCCCCGACACCCTGCGCCGACTGGTCCCCCAGGCCCTGGTCGTCGCGTTCCTCGCCGGCGGCACCTCCGCGTTCGTCGCCAACGACAAGGCCGTCCACCTCAGCATCGACGGCCAGGAACGCACCCTGCACACCTTCGCCGACGACGTCACCGAGCTGCTCGCCGACGAGGGCGTCGACGTCGGCGACCACGACCTCGTCGCACCCGCCCCGGGCGCCGCGCTCGCCGACGGTGACGAGGTCGCCGTCCGCTACGGGCGGCCCGTCCGGCTCACCCTCGACGGACAGCGCCGCGAGGTGTGGACGACCGCCCGCACCGTCGCCGGGGCGCTCGACCAGCTCGGGGTACGGGCCGAGGGCGCCTACGTCTCCACGTCCCGCTCCCAGACCATCGGACGGCACGGCCTCGACCTCGCCGTCCGTACCGAACGCAGTGTCACGATCATGGCCGACGGGCAGCGCCGCACCCTGCGCACCAACGCGGCGACCGTCGGCGAGGCCGTCGACGAGGCCGGAGTCACCCTGCGCGGCCAGGACACCCTGTCCGTCGCCCGCGACAGCTTCCCGCGCGACGGGCAGACGATCACCGTGATGCGGGTGACCGGCCGCAAGGAGGTCCGCGAGGAGCTCATCCCCTACGCGACCGAGCGCAGCCGCGACGACAGCCTCTTCGAGGGCACGGAGGTCGTCACCCGGGCCGGCGAGACCGGCCTGCGCCGCGTCACGTACGCGCTGCGCACCGTCAACGGGGTGCGCCAGAAGCCGCGCCGGGTCGCCGACGAGCTGGTCCGGGCGCCCCGGGCCCAGCTGGTCCGGGTCGGCACGAAGCCGCGGCCCGCGGAGGAGACCGGGTCCGGGTCCGGTTCCGGGCTCAACTGGGGGGCGCTGGCCCAGTGCGAGTCCGGGGGGCGGCCCGGCGCGACCGACCCCAGCGGCACCTATGGCGGGCTCTACCAGTTCGACACCCGCACCTGGCAGAGCCTCGGCGGCTCGGGGCGCCCCCAGGACGCGTCCGCCGCCGAACAGACCTACCGCGCGAAGAAGCTCTATGCCCGCCGCGGAGCCACTCCGTGGCCTCATTGCGGAGCCCGCCTCTGACCCTGGTCCGGGCCCCGCAGGGGTGAACCTGCGGCCCATGACCGCCGGCGCCTATGGGGCGGGGGCCCGCCAGGGGTGATGCTCACCTCTGGCCCTCTAGCCCTCTAGCCCTCTGGCCCTCTGGTCCTCTGCCCCCCAGGCCCTCGCCCCCAGGGGCCCCGCCCCCCGGGACCCCGGCCCCTGGGCCCATGGCCCCTGCATCACCGGGCGCCCATGGCCCCGGCCCCGCTCCCACCCACCCGCCCCCTCCGGGGGCGTCGGCCCGGCGCCCGGCCTTCGGCAGCACTTCAACCCTGGATGCGCATCCAGTCGCCCCGCCTCCGGCAGACGCCCAGCTTTGGGGTGCGTTCCGGTCGGCCCCGCCTTGGGCCGGCGCTCCATTGCTGGGTGCGCGTTCGGTCGCCCTGACCTTGGGCAGTCCGCCGCCAGGCCCCGGCCCCGCTTCCACCCACCCGCCCCCTCCGGGGGCGGTCGGCCCGGCGCCCGGACTTGGGCACGTCGTCTGGGGTCGGGCAGTCTGCCGTCTGGGGCGGCACCCTGGCGCCGGGGTGCGTGATCGGGTTGGCCTCGGCTGCGGCGGCGCCGCCGTAGGGGCTGACGCTTGTCGCCGACTGCTGCGCCGTCGTGGTTGCTCGCGCCCCGCGACGGAGTCGCTGATGGGGTACAGCCCCGCGCCCCTGAAGGGCACACTTCGTGCGCCCCAGGGACAGCCTGCTCGGCGCCGGGCCGACGCCCCTGGAGGGGGCGGGTGGATGGGAGCAGGGGGCGGGCCAAGGGCCGAAGTGCGGGCGCGGACACGGTCAGGCGTGATCCCGCGACGGGCCGGGCGTGGCCCCGGGGCGGGTCGGGCGGGCGGGGGCCCGGGAGGGGCCGGGTGGCGCCGGAGGTGAGGGCGGGTGGGGTGGAGGTCGGGCGCGGCTACCCTTGAACGGTGAGCAGCACTGAGCCTCAAGGCCCCCTTTTCGGCGCCGCAGACATCCGCGAGCTGGCGGCGGTCCTCGGCGTCCGGCCCACCAAGCAGCGCGGTCAGAACTTCGTGATCGACGCCAACACGGTCCGCCGCATCGTCCGCACCGCGGAGGTCACCGAGGACGACGTCGTGGTCGAGGTGGGCCCCGGCCTGGGCTCGCTCACTCTCGCGCTCCTGGAGACCGCCCGCCACGTCACGGCCGTCGAGATCGACGACGTCCTCGCCGCCGCGCTGCCCGCGACGGTCGCGGCCCGCATCCCGGCCAAGAAGGACGTCTTCGACCTGGTCAACATGGACGCGATGCAGGTCACCGCGCTCCCCGGCCCGCCCCCGACCGCGCTGGTCGCGAACCTGCCGTACAACGTCGCGGTGCCGGTCCTGCTGCACATGCTCGCCACGTTCCCGAGCATCGAGCGCACCCTCGTCATGGTCCAGGCCGAGGTCGCCGACCGCCTCGCTGCCAAGCCCGGCAACCGCGTCTACGGCGTCCCCTCCGTGAAGGCCAACTGGTACGCGGAGGTCAAGCGCGCCGGCTCCATCGGCCGCAACGTGTTCTGGCCCGCGCCCAACGTGGACAGCGGCCTCGTCTCCCTGGTCCGGCGTACCGAGCCGATCGCGACCACGGCGACGAAGGAAGAGGTCTTCGCGGTCGTCGACGCCGCGTTCGCCCAGCGCCGCAAGACGCTGCGCGCCGCGCTCTCCGGCTGGGCCGGTTCCGCGGCCGCCGCCGAGGCCGCGCTCGTCGCGGCCGGGGTCTCGCCGCAGGCCCGGGGCGAGGCGCTCACCGTGGAGGAGTTCGCCCGGATCGCGGAGGCCAAGGGGGCCCAGCAGTGACCTCTTCGGTGACCGTCCGGGTTCCCGCCAAGGTCAATGTCCAGCTCGCGGTGGGCCCCGCCCGCCCCGACGGCTTCCACGACCTCGCCAACGTGTTCCTGGCCGTCGGCCTCTACGACGAGGTCACGGTCACCGAGGCGGACGCCTTCTCCCTGACCTGCACGGGCCCGGGCTCCGACCAGGTCCCGCTCGACCATACGAACCTCGCCGGCCGCGCCGCGTTCGCCCTCGCCGAGCGGCACGGTCTGCCCGACCCCGCGGTCCACATCCACATCGCCAAGGACATCCCCGTCGCGGGCGGCATGGCGGGCGGCTCCGCCGACGCTGCGGGCGCGCTCCTCGCCTGCGACGCCCTCTGGGGCACCCACGCCTCCCGCGCCGAACTCCTCGACCTCTGCGCCGAGCTGGGCAGCGACGTGCCGTTCAGCCTCGTGGGCGGGGCGGCGCTCGGCACCGGGCGCGGTGAGCGCCTCGAACCGCTCGACGTGGGCGGGGAGTTCTGGTGGGTGTTCGCCGTCGCGGACGGCGGGCTGTCGACGCCGGCCGTGTACCGGGAGTTCGACCGGCTCAGCCCGGACGCGCCCGCACCCGTCGCGTCGCCCGCGCTGCTCGACGCGCTGCGCACCGGTGACGTCGCGGCCCTCGCCGCCTCCGTCACCAACGACCTCCAGCCCGCCGCGCTGTCCCTCTTCCCGAGCCTGAAGTCCACGCTCGACGCGGGGCGCGGGGCGGGAGCGCTGGCCGCGCTGGTGTCCGGGTCGGGGCCGACCACGGCGTTCCTCGCGGGCGACGAGGCGGCGGCTTCGGAGATCGCCGCGGCGCTCATGGCCTCGGGCACGTGTCGTGCGGCCCGGCCGGCCTGCTCCCCGGCACAGGGCGCCGTACTCATCTCCAGTTGAGTACGTCACCCCTGCCGGGGTGATCGCCGGCGCGGGACGCTACCGGCATGACGCGAACCCGTCCCCGCCGTAGCCGTCGCCGCCTGCGCCGGGCCGCCGTCCCTCTGGGAGCGGCGGCCCTGGTGGGCCTGCACACGGCCATGGTCCTGCGCGGCCACCCGCTCCCGCCGCCGAACCTCGGCGGCCCGGGCCGCCTGGTCCGCCCTCGCGAGGTCACTCCGTTGGTACGTCGCCGGGTGCGGGTCCGTCGTGGCTGGTCGCGCAGTTCCCCGCGCCCCTGATGAGGCTGCGCCTCATCGGGGAAATGCGACCCGAAGGGGCTGCATTTCAGGGGCGCGGGGAACTGCGCGAGAAGCCCCACCGGCCCGCAGCCGCGATGCGACCGCCCCGCCCGCGGCGAACCGCACCCCCCGACCCCGACTACGCTGGATGGTCGGCCCAAGGAGCGGAGCGCAATGGCAGTCAATCTGGTCAACGTCGAGAACGTCACGAAGGTCTACGGCACCCGTGCCCTCCTCGACGGCGTCTCCCTCGGCGTGCAGGAAGGCGACCGGATCGGCGTCGTGGGGCGGAACGGGGACGGCAAGACCACCCTGATCCGGATGCTCGCCAAGCTGGAGGAGGCCGACACCGGCCGCGTCACGCACAGCGGCGGCCTCCACCTCGGCGTGCTCACCCAGCACGACTCCCTCGACCCGGAGGCGACCGTCCGCCACGAGGTGATCGGCGACCTCGCCGACCACGAGTGGGCGGGCAGCGCCAAGATCCGCGACGTGCTGACCGGCCTGTTCGGCGGCCTGGACCTGCCCGGCTTCCCGCAGGGCCTGGACACGGTCATCGGCCCGCTCTCCGGTGGTGAGCGCCGCCGCATCGCGCTCGCCAAGCTCCTCATCGCCGAGCAGGACCTGATCGTGCTCGACGAGCCGACCAACCACCTCGACGTCGAGGGCATCTCCTGGCTGGCCGAGCATCTGCGGGCCCGCCGCTCCGCCCTCGTCTGCGTCACCCACGACCGCTGGTTCCTGGACCAGGTCTGCACCCGCATGTGGGACGTGCAGCGCGGCGACGTCTACGAGTACGAGGGCGGCTACTCGGACTACGTGTTCGCCCGCGCCGAGCGCGAGCGGATCGCGGCGACCGAGGAGGCCAAGCGGCAGAACCTGGTCCGCAAGGAGCTGGCCTGGCTGCGCCGCGGCGCCCCCGCCCGCACGTCCAAGCCCCGCTTCCGCGTCGAGGCGGCCAACGAGCTGATCGCCGACGTGCCGGAGCCCCGCGACAAGAGCGAGCTGATGAAGTTCGCGAACGCCCGGCTCGGCAAGACCGTCTTCGACCTGGAAGACGTCACCGTGCAGGCCGGCCCGAAGACCCTGCTCAAGCACCTGACCTGGCAGCTGGGCCCCGGCGACCGCATCGGCCTGGTCGGGGTGAACGGCGCGGGCAAGACCTCCCTGCTGCGCGCCCTCGCGGACGCCGCCACGACGGACGGCGAGACCCAGCCGGCCGCCGGAAAGGTCGTCGTCGGCAAGACCGTGCGGCTCGCCTACCTGTCCCAGGACGTGACGGAGCTGCCCGCCTCGCTCCGCGTCCTGGAGGCCGTGCAGCAGATCCGCGACCGTGTGGACCTGGGCAAGGGCCGCGAGATGACGGCCGGCCAGCTGTGCGAGCAGTTCGGCTTCGGCAAGGAGAAGCAGTGGACGCCCGTCGGCGACCTGTCCGGTGGTGAGCGCCGCCGCCTCCAGCTGCTGCGCCTGCTGATGGACGAGCCGAACGTCCTGTTCCTCGACGAGCCGACGAACGACCTGGACATCGAGACCCTGACGCAGCTGGAGGACCTCCTCGACGGCTGGCCCGGCTCGATGATCGTGATCTCCCACGACCGGTTCTTCATCGAGCGCACGACGGACAACACGTTCGCGCTGCTCGGCGACGGCGCCCTGCGGATGCTGCCGCGCGGCATCGACGAGTACCTGGAGCGCCGCCGGCGGATGATCGAGGCCGCCGTCCCGACGCCCGCGCCCGCCCCGGCGCAGGAGGCGGCCGGCAAGGCGGCCCCCTCCGCGGCCGACGCTCGCGCCGCGAAGAAGGAGCTCCAGAAGATCGAACGGCAGCTGGACAAGATCTCCGAGAAGGAGACCAAGCTGCACGCGAAGATCGCCGAGAACGCGACGGACTTCGCGAAGGTCGCCGAGCTCGACGCGGAGCTGCGTTCCCTGTCCGGCGAGCGGGACGAGTTGGAGATGCGCTGGCTGGAACTCGCCGAGGACGCGTGAAGACGATCGGCAGATTCTCTGAAGGTCCGGGAAGAACGGGCGAAGCCTCGTAACGGACACATCACGGGCCGGTGCTCCCTTGGGAACAGGCGAGCGACCGGCCCCTGTGCGGGGCGCCCCGAGTGATAGAAAGGGCGGCTGAGGGGGGCCCGTGGGCGCCCCGCGACCGACCTGAGAACGTCCGGGAAAACCAGCCAGGCGTGCCAGTACATCAGCAGAAACGGGGGGAGCGCTGATGACTCAGCCGCCCAACCAGCCGCCCGCCGGCGGCTTCGGAGCACCGCAGGATCCGCAGGGGCAGACACCGCCCCTGCCCACGGGTCCGCCGCAGACGCCCCCGCCGGCGCAGCCCGGTTACGGCTACCCCCAGCAGCAGCCCGGCCCGTACGGCCAGCCGCAGCAGCAGCCGGGTCCGTACGGTCAGCCGCCGCAGCAGCCCGGCCCCTACGGTCAGCCGCAGCAGCCCGGCCCGTACGCGCAGCAGCCGGGCCCCTACGGCCAGCAGCCCCAGTACGGCTACCCGCCCCAGCAGCAGCCCGGCGCCCCGGTCCCGCCGAACGGCGGCGGCAACGGCATCAAGGGCAAGACCTGGGTGATCGCCGCGGCGGCGCTGGCTCTCGTGGTCGTCGCGGGCGGCGTCGTGTTCGCCGTCGTCGGCGGTGACGACGACACCACGGACAACAAGAAGGAGCCCTCGGCCAAGGGCAAGGACCCCAAGGCCTCCGCCTCCGCGCCGGTCAACCCGGGCGACGGCCAGGGCGACGGGCACGCCGGCGACGAGGACCTCAACGAGGGCCGCCAGGACGGCGAGGCCAAGGTCCTCTGGTACAAGACGGCCCCGAAGGTGCCCGGCGACGGCGCCGACGCCCCCGGCATGTGGATCACCGACAAGGTCGCGGTCAAGGCCGCGTACAAGGAGGTCCTGGCCTACAACGTCGACGACGGCAAGATCAGCTGGCCCGCCGTCTCGTTCCCGCAGAAGATCTGCGCGGTCACCAAGACGCCCTCCGACGCGGGCAAGATCGTCGTCGCGTACAAGAGCGGCACGTCCTCGCGCGCGAAGTGCAACCAGGTGCAGGAGATCGACCTGGCCACCGGCGCGAAGGGCTGGGCGGCGAAGATCCCCGAGCGGGAGAACGACGACGACTTCTTCGACGGCACCGGCTCCGAGATCGGCCTGAACTACGCGGGCGACACCCTCATGGTCGGTCGCCAGATGTCCGGCCTCGCCCTGAACGCCAAGGACGGCAAGCGGAAGTTCGCCGTCGAGCAGTACGGCGACGACTGCTTCCCCAAGGCCTACACCGGCAACAGCAAGAAGCTGCTCACGGTGGCCTCCTGCGGCGCGGGCGGCGACAAGGCCCACGAGGAGCTGCGCCAGCTGAACCCGCAGACCGGCAAGGCCCTGTGGACGAAGAAGTTCCCCAAGGACTGGCAGATCGCGAACGTCTACTCGGTCAGCCCGCTCGTCGTCTACAGCACCAATGACGACGACAAGAAGTACAACATCGCGTCCTTCAAGGAGAACAGCGCGAGCGTGCAGGCCGAGGTCGGCGTCGACGGCCTCGACACCAAGTGCGGCAACTCGTTCTCCTTCCTCAACCGCGACCTGAACGGCTGCGCCGGCGCCGTCACCGACGCGAGCACCCTCTACATGCCCACGCAGGGCAAGGCGGGCGGGGCCAACGAGGTCGTGGCGATCAGCCTGACCAGCGGCAAGGAACGCTGGCGCGTGAAGTCCCCCGAGGACCAGTCGCTGCTGCCCGTCACCGTGGAGAACGGCGCCGTGGTCACGTACATGGAGGCGTCCTACGGCGGTGACGCGGGCCGCGTCCTGTCGATCCCGGTCAACGGATCGCACACGCCGAAGACGCTGCTGCAGAACCCGGCGGGCACGGCCGCGATCGAGAGCGGCTTCTACTCGAAGGACGTCGCGTACGCCGACGGCCGCTTCTTCCTCTCCGCCACCAACCTGTCCGGCAGCGCCAAGGGCCAGCAGAAGCTCATGCTGGCCTACGGCGACTGACGTCGCGCCCTCCTGAACCGTCCCCTCACGTAAGGCATCCCGAGGTACCCACGCCATGACGCAGCCGCCGCCCCAGCCTCCGAACGATCCTCAGCAGCCGCCCCAGGTCCCGCTCGGCAAGAACCCCGAGCCCCAGGACGCGCCGGCCGCGCCCCCCAACCCGCCCGCGGGCGGGTTCGGCGCGCCCACGCCGCCCCCGGCCGGCGGTTTCGGCGCCCCGACGCCGCCTCCGCCGCAGGGCGGTCCCGGCTACGGCTACCCGCAGGCGCCGCAGGGCGCCCCGCAGACCCCGCCCCCGCCGGCCGCCCCGCCGCAGGGTGCCCCGGGCTACGGCTACCCGGCTCAGCCGCAGCAGCCGCAGCCGCCGACCCCGGCGTACGGCCAGGAGCAGTACGGCCAGCAGCAGTACGGGCAGCAGCCGTACGGCCAGCCCCAGCCGGGCCAGCAGCAGTACGGCTACCCGCAGCCGGCCACCGCGCCGATGGCGCCCGTCAACGGCGGCGGCAACGGTGGCGGCGGCAAGTCCGTCTCGCCGGTCGTGTGGATCGTCACGGCGGCCGTCGTGGTCATCGCCCTGATCGTCGGCGGCGGCATCATCTACGCCGGTTCGTCCGACGACGGCAAGAAGGACACGACCGCCGGCGGTGAGAAGGGCGGCGAGGGTACGACCGGCAAGGGTGGTGGCGGCGGCGGCTTCGGCGGCGCCGGCGAGGAGAAGGTCCCGGGCAACACCTCGGCCCAGATCGCCTTCCAGCTGCCCGCGCCGAAGGTCGCCAAGGACAACGTCGACAGCGTCATGGGCTCCTGGCTCACCGACAAGACGTACGCCAAGGCGGGCGTGAACGAGATCGTCGGCTACGACCCGGCGAACGGCAAGGAGCAGTGGACGCTGCCGCTGTCCGGCCAGACCTGCGGGTTCACCCCGACCGTCACCAAGGACGCGCTCGCCGCGGTCGTCGCCGAGGACGCCAAGCGTCCCAAGGACGGCATGCACAAGACCTGCTCCCAGGTGACGCTGTTCAACGTCAACACCGGCGAGAAGGTCTGGACGACGAGCATCGGCTCGGGCGAGCAGGCCGTCCCGTTCGAGGAGCTCTCCTTCGTCGGCGACACCCTGGCGGCCGGCGGCGGCCTGCGCGGCGGCGCCGCGTTCGACGTCAAGACCGGCAAGCCGCTGTGGAAGCCGCAGCAGGGCAGCTGCGAGGACGTCGGCTACGCGGGCGGCGCCCAGCTCGTCGCGGTCCGCAAGTGCGGCGACTTCGACAACGAGAAGTACGAGGTCCAGCTCCTGGACCCGAAGTCCGGCCAGCCCAAGTGGTCGTACAAGCTCGCTTCCGGCGTCGACAACGCCAAGATCCTCTCCACCGACCCGGTCGTCATCGGCGTCGGCGCGGGTGACAACTCAGCGGGCACCGTCTCCGACATCTTCTCGATGGACGCGAGCGGCAAGCTCATCACGAAGATCGCCATCGACGACGAGAAGTACGACTTCGACTGCGAGGTCGGCAAGATCGACGGCTGCAAGAAGATCGTCGTCGGCAACGGCCGCGTCTACCTCTCCACCCGGCAGCACGACGCGGGCGGCGACATCGGCCAGACCAACGAGATCGTGTCGTACGACCTGAAGACCGGCCAGACGACCGCCGACCGGGCCGACGGCGGCGAGTACGAGATCTTCCCGATGCGCATGGACGGCGGCAACATCCTGGCGTTCAAGCGCGGCCCGTACGACAAGGGCAGCGAGGTCGTCACGATCGAGCCCAAGGCCATGAAGCAGACGACGCTCCTGGTCGCCCCGAACACGGAGCCGGTCAAGAACGCGATCAGCGCCATGGTCCCGGGCAGCACCAGCAGCGAGCTGCTCTACTCCAACGGCCGGCTGTACTTCGGCAAGGGCCTGATCAGCAAGCCCTACTCCGCGGACGAGAAGCAGTACACGGCCATCGGCTTCGTCGCCAACGGCTGATCCCGCTCCAGGGCCGGCGGCCCCGCTCCCCACCGGGGGGCGGGGCCGCCGTCGTGTGCGCCCGAGTCCGCCCGAGTGCGCGCATCGTCCCTGAAAGAACGGGATTTCAGCATTCCGGGCCGCTTCTCGCCGGTAGGGGGCGCGCGACGTCGAACAAGCGTGTAGCTTCCGGGAGATGAAGACGGGCGGGGAGTCGGGGGGCTCGACCGTTCGTGGGGGGCCCGTGCGACCGACGCGGAGCGCGGGGCGAACTGGGGAGTTGGCTCGATGGGTGTGCGGCTCATGGTGGTCGACGACCACCGTCTGCTCGCCGAGGCGCTGGCCTCGGCCCTGAAGCTGCGGGGGCACCGGGTCCTGGCCGCGGCGGCGCCCGCGGCGGGCGCCGCCGACCTGGTCATCTCCCGCGCGCCCGAGGTCTGTCTGTTCGGCACCGCGACCCCGGCCGAGCCCGGCATCTTCGACCCGATCGTGCGGATCAAGCGGGAGCGCCCGCAGGTCGCCATGGTGGTCCTCGGCCCGGTGCCCTCGCCGCGCGGCATCGCCGCGGCGTTCGCGGCCGGCGCCTCCGGCTACGTACGCCACGACGAGCGGATCGAAGGGGTCGAGCGGGCGCTGATGAAGGCGCGGTCGGGGGAGGCGGCGGTGGCTCCGGCGCTGTTGCAGGGCGCGTTCGGGGAGCTGCTCAACCCGGCGGCGCAGCCCGACGACGAGGGGCAGCGGCTGCTCCAACTCCTCACGCCGCGCGAGGTGGAGGTCCTGGTGCGGGTCGCCGAGGGTGAGGACACGCGGCTGATCGCGGCCGGGATGGGCATCGCGCCGAGCACCGCGCGCACCCATGTGCAGCGGGTGCTGATGAAGCTGGGTGTCGGCTCGCGTCTGGAGGCGGCGGCGCTCGCGGCCCGCACGGGGCTGCTCGACCGGGCGGGGCCGGTGCCCGCGCCGCGTGCGGCGGTGGGAGAACTTCCCTCCGACCCCGCTCCTGGGCTATAGTCGATCTTGCGCCGGTCGCCGCAACTAGCGAAGCCCGGCAGTGCGTTGGTGGTCCAAGGAAAGACGCCCCACTTCCTGTGGGGAAATGCAGGTGCAAGGCCTGCCCGGCGCTCCACTTCACGAAGCCCCGTCCCGCTCACGCGGGGCGGGGCTTCGTCGTACGGCTAGGCGCTCTCGTCCGGGGTGGGCGGCGCCGTCGGGCGCAGCTTCAGCCAGACCAGGAAGAACAGGCCGAGCGCGAGCATGCCGAGGCCGGTCCACAGGTTGATGTTGATGCCCTCGGCCTTCTTGAGGTCGGCGTCGGACGCGGTGATTCCGGCGACGGTGACGATCACGCCGTAGAGGGCGAACAGGCCGCCGATGATGCGGCGGATGTCGAAGAGCCGGGCCGCGGTCGCCGACTTGCGCTCCAACTCGGAGACTTCGTTCTGGAGTTCGGACATGAGGGTCGGGCCTCCGATCAGAGGGAGTAGGGGAGGTAGCAGAGCGCGGCGAGGACGATGGCGCCCCAGCCGAGCAGGGCCGGCCTGCGGTACCAGGCGTCGTCGCCCTCGGCGGGCGGCTCCTCTAGGCCGGGCGCGGTCGTCCCGTAGACGAGACCCGCGAGCTCCGCCTCGGGCTTGGGCGCGGTGAAGAGCGTGACCAGGACCATGACGACCGCGCCGGCGACGAAGCCGACGATCGCGGACACGAAGTTGGCGCCCTGGTCGGTGGGGATGTCGACGACGCCCTGCTTGTAGATCCAGAAGTAGTTGACCATCGCGGCCGTGGTGCCCGCGAGCAGGCCCCAGACACCGGACTTCATGGAGGCGCGCTTCCAGAACATGCCGATGATGAAGACGACGAACATCGGCACGTTGAAGAAGGAGAAGAGCGTCTGGAGGTAGCCCATGATGTTCGAGAACGACGAGGCGATGAACGCGGTGCCGATCGAGGCGACGACACCGATCGCGGTGATGAGCCGGCCGAACTTCAGGTAGTGGGCGTCGGGCTTGCCGGGCTTCACGTACTTGGCCCAGATGTCGTAGGTGAACACGGTGTTGAAGGACGACACGTTGGCCGCCATGCCGGCCATGAACGCGGCGAGCAGACCGGTCACCGCGATGCCGAGGACGCCGTTGGGCAGCAGCTCCTGCATCAGGTACGGGATCGCGTCGTTGTACGTGAGGTCCGAGCCGGCCGCGCCGATCTTCGGGACCAGGACCGCGGCGATCAGGCCGGGGATCATCACGAGGAAGACGATGAACATCTTCGGGAACGCGGCGATCAGCGGGGTGCGCTGGGCGGCGGAGAGGTTCTTCGCGGACAGGGCGCGCTGCACCTCGGCGAAGTTCGTCGTCCAGTAGCCGAAGGAGAGGACGAAGCCGAGGCCGAGGATGATCGTCAGCCAGTTCGCGCCGAGCGGGTTCGGGTCGCCGATGCCGGTGCCGCCCCAGGCGGACAGGAAGTTGTCGCCGTGCTGAGCCTTCAGCGAGTCCGTCATGCCGCCCCAGCCGCCGACGCGCTTGAGGCCGATGACGCAGATCGGGATGAGCGCCGCCAGGATCACGAAGAACTGGAGGACCTCGTTGTAGATGGCCGAGGAGAGGCCGCCGATCGTGATGTACGCGAGCACGAACAGGCCCGCGACGACGATGGCCACCCACTGCGGCCAGCCGAGGAGCGCCTCGACGACGATCGACAGGGCGTAGAGGTTCACGCCCGCGATGAGTATCGCCGCGAAGGCGAACAGGACCGAGCTGAGCAGGTGGGCCGACTTGTCGAAGCGCTGGAGGAGGAACTCCGGGACCGAGCGGACCTTCGAGCGGTAGTAGAAGGGCATCATCACGAGGCCCAGGAAGACCATGGCCGGGATCGCGCCGATCCAGTACCAGTGGACGACGGCGACGCCGTACTGCGCGCCGGTCGCGGCCATGCCGAGGATCTCGGTCGCGCCCAGGTTGGCGGCGACGAAGGCGAGGCCGGTGACCCAGGCGGGCAGGGAGCGCCCCGAGAGGAAGAAGTCGAGGCTCGTCTTCACGGAGCGGCGGGCGGCGAAGCCGATGCCCAGGACGACGACGAAGTAGATCGCGAGGATCGCGTAGTCGAGGCCGTTGGTGGGCAGCCGGAGCCCTGCGGCCAGGGTCGTGGTGGCTGTTGGTGTGGGGGCATGCATGAGCGGAACGTACGTCCCCACTTTGAAGAAGTGAACAGTTCTGGTGATGTTCTTTGTTGGATTGTGATTGATAGCGCTTACTGTGCGCGCTTCGCTGGCCCCGGCTGGCCCGTGACCAGTCGCTACCAACGGTCACTCTTGACGCACTCTCCGGCTCATGGTTTGTTATGTTGGATTCTGTTGGGTTGGTCTGGTGAGGAGTATCGGCCGTGAAGAAGACGTCGACCCGGCTCGCCGACGGGCGCGAGCTCATCTACTACGACGTCCGCGACGACGCCGTACGGGACGCGGTCGACCGGCGCCCCCTGGAGCGCACCGTCACGACCTCCGAGATCCGCCGCGACCCGCTGCTCGGCGACCGCGTCGCCATCGCCTCGCACCGCCAGGGCCGCACCTACCACCCGCCGGCCGACGAATGCCCCCTGTGCCCCTCCGAGGGCGAGCGGCTCTCCGAGATCCCCGACTCCGCCTACGACGTCGTCGTCTTCGAGAACCGCTTCCCCTCCCTCGCCGGCGACTCCGGCCGCTGCGAGGTCGTCTGCTTCACCTCGGACCACGACACGTCCTTCGCCGACCTCACCGAGGAACAGGCCGGGCTCGTCCTCGACGCCTGGACCGACCGCACCGCCGAGCTCTCCCACCTCGACTCCGTCGAACAGGTCTTCTGCTTCGAGAACCGCGGCGCCGAGATCGGCGTCACCCTCGGCCACCCCCACGGCCAGATCTACGCCTACCCCTTCACCACCCCGCGCACCGCGCTCATGCTCCGCTCGCTCGCCGAGCACAAGGAGCAGACCGGCGGCCGCAACCTCTTCGCCGACGTCGTCGACCAGGATCTCGCCGAGGGCACCCGCGTCGTCCTGGAGGGCGCGCACTGGGTGGCCTTCGTGCCCTACGCCGCGCACTGGCCCTACGAGGTGCACCTCTACCCCAAGCGCCGGGTCCCCGACCTGCTCGCACTCGACGACGCGGCGCGCACAGAGTTCCCCCAGGTCTATCTGGAACTGTTGAAGCGCTTCGACCGGATCTTCGGTGAGGGTGAACCGCCGACGCCGTACATCGCGGCCTGGCACCAGGCCCCGTTCGGCACGCTGGCGGAGTTCGACGGCGTCACGCGCGACGACTTCGCGCTGCACCTCGAGCTTTTCACCGTCCGCCGCACTTCCGGCAAGCTGAAATTCCTCGCGGGTTCCGAATCCGGCATGAGTGTGTTCATCAACGACGTGCCGCCGGAGGCCGCGGCAGAGCGACTGCGAGAGGTAGCGAGCAAGTGATGGGCAAGACCGAACCCCAGAAGTCCGCTCCCAAGAAGTACCTGGTCACCGGCGGAGCCGGCTACGTCGGCAGCGTCGTCGCCCAGCACCTGCTGGAAGCCGGCCACGAGGTCACCGTCCTCGACAACCTCTCCACCGGCTTCCGCGAGGGCGTCCCCGCCGGAGCCACGTTCGTCGAGGGTGACATCCGCGACGCCGCCAAGTGGCTGGACGCCTCCTACGACGCGGTCCTGCACTTCGCCGCGTTCTCCCAGGTCGGCGAGTCCGTCGCGAAGCCCGAGAAGTACTGGGCGAACAACGTCGGCGGCACCATGGAGCTGCTCGCCGCGATGCGCGGCGCCGGCGTGCGCACCCTCGTCTTCTCCTCCACCGCCGCGACCTACGGCGAACCGGTGAACACCCCCATCACCGAGACCGACCCCACCGCCCCGACCTCCCCCTACGGCGCCTCCAAGCTCGCCGTCGACCACATGATCAGCGGCGAGGCGCACGCCCACGGGCTCGCCGCCGTCTCGCTGCGCTACTTCAACGTCGCGGGCGCCTACGGCGACTGCGGAGAGCGGCACGACCCCGAGTCGCACCTCATCCCGCTCGTCCTCCAGGTCGCCCAGGGCCGCCGCGAGGCCATCTCGATCTACGGCGACGACTACCCGACCCCCGACGGCACCTGCGTCCGCGACTACATCCACGTCGCCGACCTCGCCGAGGCCCACCTCCTCGCCGTCGGCGCCGCCCGCCCCGGCGAACACCTCATCTGCAACCTCGGCAACGGCAACGGCTTCTCCGTCCGCGAGGTCGTCGAGACCGTCCGCCAGGTCACCGGGCACCCGATCCCCGAGGTCGTCGCCCCGCGCCGCGGCGGCGACCCCGCCGTCCTCGTCGCCTCCGCGCGCACCGCGCGCGAACGCCTCGGCTGGAACCCGACCCGCGCGGACCTCGCGGGAATCGTCGCCGACGCCTGGAAGTTCGCCCAGGCCCGCCAGGAAGGCTAGGCAGCATGACCGTCGCCGCGCAGTTCAGCGATCTGTACGGGTACGCGCCGGACGGGGTGTGGGCGGCGCCCGGCCGCGTCAACCTCATCGGCGAGTACACCGACTTCAACGAGGGCTTCGTCATGCCGCTCGCGCTGCCGCACACCGCGGTCGCCGCGGTGGCCCGGCGCGAGGACGGCGTGCTGCGCCTGCACTCCGCCGACCTCGACGCCCCGGTCGCCGAACTGCGCGTCGACGCACTGGAACCCCTGTCCAAATACGGGCAGGGCGGCTGGGCCGCGTACCCGGCGGGCGTCGTCTGGGCGCTGCGCGACGCCGGCCACGCCATCACCGGCGCGGACGTCCATCTGGCGTCCACGGTCCCCACCGGCGCGGGCCTTTCCTCCTCGGCGGCCCTGGAGGTCGTCACCGCGTACGCGCTGAACGACCTCTTCGGACTCGGACTGACCGGACCCGAGCTGGCCGTGCTCGCCCAGCGCGCCGAGAACGTGTTCGTGGGCGTCCCGTGCGGCGTCATGGACCAGATGGCCTCGGCCTGCGCCGTCGAGGGCCACGCCCTGCACCTCGACTGCCGCGACCTGTCCGTCCGTCAGGTCCCCTTCGACCTGGCCGCGCAGGGCCTCCAGCTCCTCGTCGTCGACACCCGCGTCCAGCACGAACTGGGCGACGGGGCGTACGCGGAGCGGCGGGCCGACTGCGAGGAGGGCGCCCGCCTCCTCGGCGTCACCCACCTGCGCGACGTGCCGTACGCGGACCTCGACGACGCGCTGGCCCGCATCGAACGCTCCGGTGCGGACGAGAAGGTCGTCCGCTACGTCCGCCACATCGTCTCCGACGACCACCGCGTCGAACGGGTCATCGGCCTCCTCGACGCGGGCGACCCCCGCGCGATCGGCCCCGTCCTCTACGACGGCCACCGCTCGCTCCGCGACGACCTGCGCATCTCCTGCCCCGAACTGGACCTCGTCGTCGACACGGCCCGCTCCGCCGGGGCGGTCGGGGCGCGGATGACGGGCGGCGGCTTCGGCGGCTCGGCGCTCGTGCTCGTCGAGGCGGCGGACGCGGACGCGGTCACGAAGTCGATCCTCACGGCCTTCGAGACCGCGGCCTTCACCCCGCCCCGCGTCTTCCCGGCGGTCCCCTCGGCGGGAGCCCGCCGACTGTCCGTCAGGTGAGCCGCTTGGTGAGGGTGAATTCCTTGACGCCGGGCGGATAGTCGGGGACGACCGCGACGACCTCGTACCCGTGCTGACGGTAGAACCCCGGTGCCTGGAAGTCCCACGTCTCCACGCGGGAGTTGGCGCAGGCGTGCTGGTCGCGGGCGATCTGTTCGGCCCGGGCCAGGAGGCGGGAGCCGAGGCCCGCGCCGCGGTGGTGGTCGGCGACCCAGAGCAGGTTCACGTGGAGCCAGGTCGCCCAGGTGTGGGCGTCCAGGCCGCCCGCCAGCTCGCCCGCCGCGTCGAACGCCCAGACCTGCAACGGGGTCTCGCGCTCGGCCGGGGTGCCGCGCAGGTCGCGCAGCGCAGGGGACGACGCCGTGTTGGTGTCACGGAGCGCCGCGTGGAGCAGAAGGCGGCGCTCTTTGTCGACTTCTGTCTCAAAGCGAAACATGCGTCTCACCATAAACGCGCGAGACGGTCGCCCGCCGGTCGAGCCGCCTCAGTTCTGTGAATCGCCTTCCCCTGTGGGCCGTCGGCCCTACTCTGAAGGGCAGTACCGGTGGGGGCCGGTGCTGATCAGGGGGCGAGACAGCCAGGTACGACGCCTGGAGTGGGGGTGGCAGTTCGGCACGGCGGCGGCCGTGCGGCTGCGGTGACCCGTACTCCGGGCGCCGTACCTGCGTTGGTCCGTCCCCCGACCAGTGGGGGTAATTCAGTGGTTCGCATACGGGTTCTGGTCGTCGACGACCACCGCATCTTCGCCGAGTCGCTCGCCGCGGCCCTCGCCGCCGAGCCCGACGTCGAGGTCGCGGCCGCGGGCAGCGGGCCCGCCGCGCTGCGCTGCCTGGAGCGGGCGGCCGGTGAAGGGCGCAGATTCGACGTGATGCTCGTCGACGCGGACCTGGGCGCGGCAGCCGCCGAGGGGCTGCGCCCGCCCGCCGCCGTGCCGGACGGGGCCGCGCAGGACGGGCTCGTCGACGGCATCTCGCTGGTGGCCGGGGTCCGTTCGGGCCAGCCGGCCGTCCGTACGGTGGTGCTCGCCGAGCGGGACGATCCGCGGCGGGCCGCGCTCGCGCTCCAGGCCGGGGCGTCCGGCTGGGTCGCCAAGGACTGCTCCCTGTCGCGGCTGCTCACCGTCATCCGGGGCGTGCTGCGGGACGAGACGCATCTGCCGCCGGCCCTGCTCACGGGGGTGCTGCGCGAGCTGACCGCGGCGCGCAAGCACCGTACGGAGTCGGAGCAGTTGGTGGAGTCGCTGACGCCGCGGGAGCGGGAGGTTCTGCGGTGCATGGTCGCGGGCCTCGGTCGCAAGGCCGTCGCCGAGCGGCTGTTCCTCTCGCCGCACACCGTGCGGACCCATATGCAGAACGTGCTGGGGAAGCTCGGGGTGCACTCGACGCTGGCAGCGGTCGCGCTGGCGCGGCGGGCGGGGGTCGGGCCGGCCGATCTGGAGGCGGCCAGCTGAGGTGTGGGGTGCTTGTCGGGCGGGTGTGGGCCCGGTGGGGGCTGGTCGCGCAGTTCCCCGCGCCCCTGAAATGCAGACCCTTCGGGTCGCATTTCCCCGATCAAGGTGCGGGGCGCCTTTCATCGGGGGAAGGCGCGGCGAAGCCGCATGCCTTCCAGGGGCGCGGGGAACTGCGCGACCAGCCCCCACCGGAGCCGCGGACGAACGGGATGAGAGGAACACGCGTGGAGTTCAGGATCCGGCCCAGGTCGCGCGCCGGGTGGACCATGTCCGTGTTCGGGGCGCTGGCCGGCGCCCTGGGCATCGTGGGGCTCGCGGCGCCGGACGCGCTGATCGAGGTCATGGGATTCGCGCCGGCGCCCGACGGAGGGCGGCCCGAGGGTGATCACACCCTGACCTTTCTGACCGCCTCCTCGATGGCGGCGCTCAACATGGGCGTCTACTACGTTCTCGCGGCGGCGAGCGACTGGACGGCCTTCTTTCGCTGGACGGTCCCGTTCAGGCTGCTGACCTGCACCGTCTTCACGCTCGCGGTCCTCGGCGACCGGGCGCCCACGGGATTCGTCGGGGTGGGCCTGTGGGAGGGCGCGGGCGCGCTGGCGACCGCGGTCGCGCTGCGCGCGGACAAGCGCAGGGCCGTGGGGGAGTCCCGCACGGCCACCGTGCCCGCCTGACCGCGGACGCGCGCCGTCAGCCCGGGATGTTGTCGAAGGGGGCGGTCAGCTGGCGGAGCAGGGACGCCAGTTCGCCCCGCTCCCGGCCGGAGAGCTGGACCAGGATCGCCCGCTCCTGCTCCAGCAGGCCCGCGAGGGCCTGGTCCGCCCGGTCGCGGCCCTCTTCCGTGAGCCGGACGAGGACCCCGCGCCGGTCGCTCGGATCGGGCAGGCGCTCGACGAGGCCCTTCTTGGCGAGGCGGTCGATGCGGTTCGTCATCGTGCCGGAGGTGACCAGGGTCTGGGTCAGCAACTGGCCCGGAGAGAGCTGGTACGGGGAGCCCGCGCGGCGCAGCGACGTCAGGACGTCGAACTCCCAGGGCTCCAGCTGAT
Organism: Streptomyces sp. NPDC025806; assembly: GCF_055558275.1. Classification (NCBI taxonomy): domain Bacteria; kingdom Bacillati; phylum Actinomycetota; class Actinomycetes; order Kitasatosporales; family Streptomycetaceae; genus Streptomyces; species Streptomyces sp. NPDC025806. Next base: position 52,140 of record NZ_JBVHMU010000019.1, read on the forward strand.
GCTCGGAGAACGCGATGCGACGGGCGCGGTCGAGATGGCGCGCCAGTCTGCTGACCCGACTGAGCACCTCCAGGGGCTCCACGTCGAGGTCAGGGCGCTCCCGGCGCCACGCTGCGACCAGACGGTCGACCTCGTCCTCCATGACGATCAGTGTAGAGGGTGTGTCGACATGAAGTCTCTTGATATCAATTATCTTGACGTCGAGATACTTTGGGGTCACTCTGGACGTATGACGACGCCGCAGACACCCACCTGGGACCCTCAGCAGTACCTCCGGCACGCCGACCACCGCGGTCGCCCCTTCATGGACCTGCTCGCCCGCGTCCCCGAGCCGCCGCGCGACCCCGCCCGCGTCGCCGACCTGGGCTGCGGCCCCGGCAACATGACGGCGCTGCTCGCCGAGCGCTGGCCCACCGCGCACATCACCGGCTACGACAACTCGCCCGAGATGCTGGAGCAGGCCCGCGACCGTGCGACCGGCCGGCTCGACTTCGCCCACGCGGACGCCGCACGCTGGGCGCCCTCGGAGACGTACGACCTGATCCTGTCGAACGCGACCCTGCAATGGGTCCCCGGGCACGTCGAGTCCTTCCCGCGCTGGGTGGACGCGCTGGCGCCGGGCGGCACGTTCGCCTTCCAGGTGCCGGGCAACTTCGACGCGCCCAGCCACGCCCTCATGCGCGAGCTCGCCGGGGCCGCCCGCTGGAAGGACCGGCTCGGCGACGTCCTGCGGCACGCGGACGCGGTGCACACGCCGGCCGCGTACCTGGAGCGGCTCACCGGGCTCGGCTGCGCGGTCGACGCCTGGGAGACCACGTATCTGCACCTGCTGGAGGGGGGCGACCCGGTGCTCGACTGGGTCAAGGGCACCGGGCTGCGGCCCGTGCTCACCGCTCTCGCCGACGATCCCGCGGCGCGGGACGCCTTCGTGGAGGAGTACGCGGGGCTGCTCCGTTCGGCCTACCCGGGGTCGGAGCACGGCACGGTCTTCCCGTTCCGGCGGGTCTTCGTCGTGGCGGTGAAGGCGTGATCGCGGGGCTGGACCATGTACAGCTCGCCGCGCCCGCGGGGAGCGAGGAGTTGTTGCGGGGCTTCTACGGGGAGGTCCTCGGGATGACCGAGATTCCCAAGCCGCGGGCGCTCGCCGCGCGGGGCGGGTGCTGGTTCTCGGCCGGGGCCGTGCAGCTGCATCTCGGGATCGAGGAGGATTTCCGGCCCGCGCGGAAGGCGCATCCGGGGATTCTGGTGCGGGGGATCGAGGAGTTCGGGGAGCGGCTGGCCGGGGCCGGGGTCGACGTCACGTGGGACGCGGGGCTTCCTGGGCACCGGCGGTTCTATGCCCTTGACCCTGTCGGGAACCGGCTGGAGTTCCTGGAGCCGTCGCGTCTGCCGAGCTGAGGTCGCGTCGGCGGGTGCGGCCCGGTGGGGCTTCTCGCGCAGTTCCCCGCGCCCCTGGAAGGCACGCGGCTTCGCCGCGCCTTCCCCAGATGAAAGGCACCCCGCACCTTGATCGGGGAAATGCGACCCGAAGGGTCTGCATTTCAGGGGCGCGGGGAACTGCGCGACCAGCCCCCACCCACCCGCACCCGCCCGGCAAGGGCACCCGGCACACGAAAACGCGCCCACCCGCACCTGGACAACCCCGAGATCAACTCTTCCGGTGCCCTATCAGGCGCGGCTTCGGCTCCAGGCCGTCCAATCCGTGCCAGGCCAGATTGACCAGGTGCGCGGCCACCTCGGCCTTCCCCGGCTTGCGGGCGTCCAGCCACCACTGCCCCGTCAGCGCGACCATCCCGACCAGCGCCTGCGCGTACAGCGGCGCGAGCTTCGGGTCGAAGCCGCGGGTCTTGAACTCGCGGCCCAGGATGTCCTCGACCTGCGTGGCGATGTCGGAGATCAGGGACGCGAACGAACCCGTGGACTGCGGGATGGGGGAGTCACGGACCAGGATGCGGAAACCGTCCGTGTACTCCTCGATGTAGTCGAGGAGGGCGAAGGCGGCCTGCTCGCACAGCTCGCGCGGGTGGCCGGCCGTCAGCGAACTCGTCACCATGTCCAGAAGCTGACGCATCTCGCGGTCCACGACCACCGCGTACAGCCCCTCCTTGCCGCCGAAGTGCTCGTACACCACCGGCTTGGACACCCCGGCCTTCGCCGCGATCTCCTCCACCGACGTGCCCTCGAACCCCTTGGCCGCGAACACCGTCCGCCCGATCTCTAGGAGTTGCTGACGCCGCTCGGCCCCCGTCATCCGCGTCCGGCGCGCCCGCCGCGGCTTCTCGGGCCGGTCGCTGCTCGCATTGCTCGGGGTGCTGGAGTCGGTCGCCACCACCCCATCATGCCTGTCTCCGGTCACGCCGCGTCGGCCGCCTGCGGCTTGCGGCGGGCGGCGATGCGCTCCTTCGACGGCCAGCGCACGTCGCTCGCCCAGCCCAGCTGCTCGAACCAGCGGATCAGCCGCGCGGAGGAGTCGATCTGCCCGCGCATCACCCCGTGCCGGGCCGAGGTCGGGTCCGCGTGGTGCAGGTTGTGCCAGGACTCGCCGCAGGACAGGACGGCCAGCCACCACACGTTGCCCGAGCGGTCACGGGACTTGAAGGGGCGCTTGCCGACCGCGTGGCAGATCGAGTTGATCGACCAGGTCACGTGGTGCAGCAGCGCCACCCGGACCAGCGAGCCCCAGAAGAACCCGGTGAACGCGCCCCACCAGGACATCGTCACCAGACCGCCGATCAGCGCCGGCAGGCTCAGTGACAGCAGCGTCCACAGCACGAACTGCCGGGAGACCGCCCGGATGGCCGGATCCTTGATCAGATCGGGCGCGTACTTCTCCTGCGAGGTCTGCTCCTCGTCGAACATCCAGCCGATGTGCGCCCACCACAGGCCCTTCATCAGCGCCGGGACCGTGTCCCCGTAGCGCCACGGCGAATGCGGGTCGCCGTCCGCGTCGGAGAACTTGTGGTGCTTGCGGTGATCGGCGACCCAGCGGACCAGCGGGCCCTCCACCGCCATCGAACCCGCGACCGCCAGCGCGATGCGCAGCGGGCGCTTCGCCTTGAAGGAGCCGTGCGTGAAGTAGCGGTGGAAGCCGATCGTGATGCCGTGGCAGCCCAGGTAGTAGAAGAAGACGAGCAGGCTCAGATCGAGCCAGCTCACGCCCCAGCCCCAGGCCAGCGGCACGGCCGCGAGGACGGCGAGGAAGGGCACGATGATGAAGAGGAGCAGCGTGATCTGTTCGAGCGAGCGTTTCTGCTCGCCGCCCAGGGTCGCCGAGGGTGTCGTGGCGGACGACGCGCCGGACGGTCCCCGCGGTGCGTCTTCCATCACATCGGAGCGTGTGGCCATGGGAGTCCCCTGTGGGTCGAGGGTAGGGAGGGTTGAACGGGCCTGAGACGGGTCAGGAGATCCACGGAGATCCGCGGACATGCTTGCCTACGGTTCCGTAACCTACGGCGTCGTAAGTATGGCAGCGCGGTGTCCGGCGGCAAGGCCGTGTCGCGAGGCACGACCCGCAGGCCCCGGGCCGTGCCGCCCAGGCAGGCACATATCCTTGGAAACGGTCGGACAGCGCGGTCCGCTCTGAATCTCCACCCGGGACTCATACCCGGTTCCGGGACTCTCCCCTCCAGATGAGCTTCACCACTGCAAGGAGCCGCACCTGTGAGCAGTGCCGATCAGACCGCTTCGACGAGCACCAGCCCCGAACTGCGTGCCGACATCCGCCGCCTGGGTGACCTGCTGGGCGAGACGCTCGTCCGCCAGGAAGGGCCCGAGCTCCTCGAGCTGGTCGAGAAAGTCCGCCGCCTGACGCGCGAGGACGGCGAGGCCGCTGCCGAGCTGCTGCGCGGCACCGAGCTGGAGACCGCCGCCAAGCTCGTCCGCGCCTTCTCCACCTACTTCCACCTGGCCAACGTGACCGAGCAGGTCCACCGCGGTCGCGAGCTGCGCGCCAAGCGCGCCGCCGAGGGCGGACTCCTCGCCCGCACCGCCGACCGGCTCAAGGACGCCGACCCGGACCACCTGCGCGACACCGTCCGCAATCTGAACGTCCGGCCCGTCTTCACCGCCCACCCCACCGAGGCCGCCCGCCGCTCCGTCCTCGGCAAGCTCCGCCGCATCGCCGAGCTCCTGGAGACGCCGGTCCTGGAGACCGACCGCCGCCGCTACGACACCCGCCTCGCCGAGAACATCGACCTGGTGTGGCAGACCGACGAGCTGCGCGTCGTGCGCCCCGAGGTGACCGACGAGTCGCGCAACGCGATCTACTACCTCGACGAGCTGCACGCGGGCGCCGTCGGTGACGTCCTCGAAGACCTCACCGCCGAGCTCGAGCGCGTCGGCCTCACCCTCCCCGAGGACACCCGGCCGCTCACCTTCGGCACCTGGATCGGCGGCGACCGCGACGGCAACCCGAACGTGACCCCCCAGGTCACCTGGGACGTCCTGATCCTCCAGCACGAGCACGGCATCAACGACGCCCTCGACATGATCGACGAGCTGCGCGGCTTCCTGTCGAACTCGATCCGCTACACCGGCGCCACCGAGGAACTGCTCACCTCCCTCGCCGCCGACCTCGAACTGCTGCCCGAGATCAGCCCCCGCTACAAGCGGCTCAACGCGGAGGAGCCCTACCGGCTCAAGGCCACCGCGATCCGCCAGAAGCTCGAGAACACCAAGACCCGGCTCGCGAAGAACACCCCGCACGAGCCCGGCCGCGACTACCTCGGCACCACCGAGCTCCTCGCCGACCTGACCCTCATCCAGACCTCCCTGCGCGAGCACCGCGGCGGCCTGTTCGCCGAAGGCCGCATGAACCGTACGATCCGTACGCTCGCCGCCTTCGGTCTGCAGCTCGCCACGATGGACGTCCGCGAGCACGCCGACGCCCACCACCACGCCCTCGGTCAGCTCTTCGACCGGCTCGGCGAGGAGTCCTGGCGCTACGCCGACATGCCCCGCGACTACCGCGGCAAGCTGCTCGCCAAGGAGCTCAGGTCGCGCAGGCCGCTGGCCCCCACCCCGGCACCGCTCGACGCCGCCGGCGAGAAGACCCTCGGCGTCTTCCACACCGTGAAGAAGGCCCTGGAGGTCTTCGGGCCCGAGGTCATCGAGTCGTACATCATCTCGATGTGCCAGGGCGCCGACGACGTCTTCGCCGCCGCCGTCCTCGCCCGCGAGGCCGGACTCATCGACCTCCACGCCGGCTGGGCCAAGATCGGCATCGTGCCCCTCCTGGAGACGACGGACGAGCTCAAGGCCGCCGACACGATCCTCGAGGACATGCTCGCCGACCCGTCCTACCGCCGGCTCGTCGCCCTCAACGGTGACGTCCAGGAGGTCATGCTCGGCTACTCCGACTCCTCCAAGTTCGGCGGCATCACCACCTCCCAGTGGGAGATCCACCGCGCCCAGCGCCGGCTGCGCGACGTCGCCCACCGCTACGGCGTCCGCCTGCGCCTCTTCCACGGCCGCGGCGGCACCGTCGGCCGCGGCGGCGGCCCCTCGCACGACGCGATCCTCGCCCAGCCCTGGGGCACCCTCGAAGGCGAGATCAAGGTCACCGAGCAGGGCGAGGTCATCTCCGACAAGTACCTCGTGCCGTCCCTGGCCCGCGAGAACCTCGAACTGACCGTCGCCGCCACGCTCCAGGCCTCCGCCCTGCACACCGCGCCGCGCCAGTCCGACGAGGCCCTCGCCCGCTGGGACGCCGCGATGGACCTCGTCTCCGACGCCGCCCACGCCGCGTACCGCAAGCTGGTCGAGGACCCGGACCTGCCGACGTACTTCGTCGCCTCCACCCCCGTCGACCAGCTCGCCGACCTCCACCTCGGCTCGCGGCCCTCCCGCCGCCCCGGCTCCGGCGTCTCCCTCGACGGCCTGCGCGCCATCCCGTGGGTCTTCGGCTGGACCCAGTCCCGCCAGATCGTCCCCGGCTGGTACGGCGTCGGCTCCGGCCTGAAGGCCCTGCGCGAGGCCGGCCTCGACACGGTCCTCGACGAGATGCACGAGAAGTGGCACTTCTTCCGCAACTTCATCTCCAACGTCGAGATGACGCTCGCCAAGACCGACCTGCGGATCGCCCGCCACTACGTCGAGACGCTCGTCCCCGAGAACCTGCGGCACGTCTTCACCGAGATCGAGACCGAGCACGCCCTCACCGTCCAGGAGATCCTCCGCGTCACCGGCGAGAAGGAACTCCTCGACGCCGAGCCCGTCCTCAAGCAGACCTTCGACATCCGCGACGCCTACCTGGACCCGATCTCCTACCTCCAGGTCGCCCTGCTCAAGCGCCAGCGCGACGACGCCGCCGCGGGCCAGGAACCGGACCCGACCCTGGCCCGCGCCCTTCTGCTCACCGTCAACGGAGTCGCCGCCGGCCTGCGCAACACCGGCTGACCCCGTACGACCTCACAGGCCGACCGCGACAAAAGCCGCCGTCAGCAGAGCGAACCCGGCGCCTCCCGTCACCCACGCGAGGCGCCGGCGCCGCAATCCGCCCGCGACCACCACCGCGGCCAGCAGCAACGCCCCGCCCAGCGGCACCCACGCACGCAGAAAGCCGGGCCCGCCCGCCCGCACCGCGGACGTCGAACCCGGCTTGAGCACCACCGGAATGCGGGCCCCCTTCACCACGCCCACCGACCGGTCGAGCGTCACCCGCGCATGCCGCACCGCGACCGGCGACGCCGGCGCGAACGGGCCGGAACACACCTCGCCCGCACACCGCGCCACGGTCATCTCGCCCCGCTCACGGCCCGACGGGAACACGACGTGCTGGGCCGACCCCCAGGACGCCCACACGCCGGTGATCAGCAACAACACGGCGAGCACGCCCGCCGCGACCTGCCGGGTGACAGCCAACATGGCGGGGATCCTTGGCCATCCACCCCGGCCCGGTCAACTCCTGCCGGGGAAAGTCCGCACAGGTCGCCAGTTGTCCGCCGTAACCCGTGAACTCACGAGTTGTACGTCGACTGCGCGCGCTCCAGACCCTCGATGACCAGCGCCTCCACGGCATCCGCCGCCCGGTCCACGAAGTAGTCGAGCTCCTTGCGCTCCGCCGACGAGAAGTCCTTCAGCACGAAGTCCGCGACCTGCATCCGGCCCGGCGGACGACCGATCCCGAAACGCACCCGGTGGTAGTCGCTGCCCAGCGCCTTCGTGATCGACTTCAGACCGTTGTGCCCGTTGTCGCCGCCGCCCAGCTTCAGCCGCAGCACCCCGTAGTCGATGTCCAGCTCGTCGTGCACCGCGACGATGTGCGCGGTCGGCACCTTGTAGAAGTCGCTCAGCGCCGTCACCGGGCCACCCGACACGTTCATGAACGACATCGGCTTCGCGAGGATCACCCGCCGGTTCGCCGGCCCGGGCGGACCGATCCGCCCCTCGACGACCTGGGCCTGCCCCTTGGTCGCCCGCTTGAACTTCGCCCCCATCCGCTGCGCCAGCAGATCGGCCACCATGAAACCGACGTTGTGCCGGTTCATCGCGTACTCGGGACCGGGGTTGCCCAGGCCGGCGATCAGCCAGGGAGCGTTCTCGTCGGACATGCACATTCCTCGCGTAGAGACGTGTGGAAGACGGGTGAGACAGGTGAGCGGGTCAGAACAGCGGTACGGGGTGGCAGGCCGCGCCCACCACCCCGTACACCAGGTCAGACGACCTCGAAGGCTCAGGCCTCCGCGGCGGCCTCGTCACCCGCGGCCTCGGCCGGGGCCTCCTCGGCCTGCGCGGCCAGGACCTGCAGCACGACGGCGTCGCCGTCGGTCGCCAGCGTGGTGCCCGAGGGCAGCGTGATGTCCTTGGCGTGGATCGAGGCACCGGCCTCCAGGCCCGCCACGGAGACCGTGACCGACTCGGGGATGTGCGTGGCCTCGGCCTCGACCGGAAGGGTGTTCAGCACGTGCTCGAGCAGGTTGCCACCGGCGGCGAGCTCGCCCTCGGTGACGATCGGGAGCTCGACGGTGACCTTCTCGCCGCGCTTCACGAGCAGCAGGTCGACGTGCTCCAGGAAGCCCTTCAGCGGGTCACGCTGGATGGCCTTCGGGATCGCGAGCTCGTTGCCCTTGCCGTCGATGTCCAGGGAGATCAGGACGTTCGGCGTACGCAGGGCGAGCTGCAGCTCGTGGCCCGGCAGCGTGATGTGGACCGGCTCGGAACCGTGCCCGTACAGAACCGCGGGAACCTTGGCCTCGCGGCGGATGCGGCGGGCGGCACCCTTGCCGAACTCGGAACGGGTCTCGGCGGCGAGCTTGACCTCGGACATGCTCTTCAACTCCTCGTAGATCTGGGGAAAGAGTCACCCGGCCACGAACGGCCTGCTACGAAGAGCGCGTCGATAACGGACCGCCGCGACCTCTGAGAACAGAAGTGCGGCCTCCCTCGCCGAGCAACTTTGACAGGTTACCCGGCGCGGAAGGCCGCACCAAATGGATCTACGAGCTAGGCCGCTCAGGCCTCGCCCTCGAAGAGGCTCGTCACCGAACCGTCCTCGAAGACCTCACGCACCGCGGAGGCGATCGTCGGCGCGATCGACAGGACCGTGATCTTGTCGAGCTCCAGCTCGCCCGGCGTCGGCAGCGTGTCCGTGAACACGAACTCGCTCACCTTCGAGTTCTTCAGCCGGTCCGCGGCCGGACCCGACAGCACGCCGTGCGTCGCCGTCACGATGACGTCCTCCGCACCGTGCGCGAACAGCGCGTCCGCGGCGGCGCAGATCGTGCCGCCCGTGTCGATCATGTCGTCGACGAGCACGCACACGCGGCCCTTCACGTCACCCACGACCTCGTGGACCGTGACCTGGTTCGCCACGTCCTTGTCGCGCCGCTTGTGGACGATCGCCAGCGGCGCGCCCAGACGGTCGCACCAGCGGTCCGCCACCCGCACGCGGCCGGCGTCCGGCGACACCACGGTGAGCTTGTCACGGTCGACCTTCGCGCCCACGTAGTCCGCCAGGATCGGCAGCGCGAACAGGTGGTCCACCGGGCCGTCGAAGAAGCCCTGGATCTGGTCCGTGTGCAGGTCGACCGTGAGAATCCGGTCGGCACCCGCGGTCTTCATCAGATCCGCGATCAGACGCGCCGAGATCGGTTCACGTCCACGGTGCTTCTTGTCCTGCCGCGCGTAACCGTAGAACGGCACGATCACCGTGATGGAGCGAGCCGACGCGCGCTTCAGCGCGTCGATCATGATCAGCTGCTCCATGATCCACTTGTTGATCGGAGCCGTGTGGCTCTGGATCAGGAAGCAGTCGGCGCCGCGAGCGGACTCCTGGTAGCGGACGTAGATCTCGCCGTTGGCGAAATCGAAAGCCTTCGTCGGGACGATCCCGACACCGAGCTGGTGCGCGACCTCCTCGGCAAGCTCGGGGTGGGCGCGGCCAGAGAAGAGCATCAACTTCTTCTCGCCCTGCGTCTTGATCCCGGTCACAGCACTAGTCTCCTCAGACGAGTTCGTCGCGCCCCAGCTGCCCGCGCGTCCCTATAGCAGCGAGCCAGGCGAATCGTGTGCACCTATCACGGTACGCCGTGTCGGACGCACCTGATTCCGGTCAGACCGCGTCAGTCTGCGGTTTCCGGATTCCGGGAGGCCGCTTCCGCCGCCTTCGCGGCCGCGCTCCCCGGACGCTTTCGGGCCACCCAACCCTCGATATTCCTTTGCTGGCCCCGGGCGACGGCCAGCGAACCGGCCGGTACGTCCTTCGTGATCACGGAGCCCGCAGCCGTGTAAGCACCGTCCCCGATGGTGACAGGCGCCACAAACATGTTGTCCGAACCGGTCTTGCAGTGCGACCCGACGACCGAGTGGTGCTTCGCCTCGCCGTCGTAGTTCACGAACACGCTCGCGGCGCCGATGTTCGTGAAGTCGCCGATCGTCGCGTCGCCCACGTACGACAGGTGCGGCACCTTCGTCGCCTCACCGATCGACGAGTTCTTCGTCTCCACGAACGTGCCGATCTTCGACTTCACACCGAGCCGCGACCCCGGACGCAGATACGCGAACGGGCCCACCGAGGCCTCCGGGCCGATCTCGGCGCTGTCCGCGACCGTGTTGTCGACCCGCGCCCCGGCGCCCACCCGCGTGTCCGTCAGCCGCGTGTTCGGGCCCACGACGGCGCCCTCGGCGATGTGCGTCGCCCCGTGCAGCTGCGTCGACGGCAGCACCGTCGCGTCCTGCCCGAACGTCACCGTCACGTCGATCAGCGTGCTCGCGGGATCCACGACCGTCACCCCGGCGAGCATCGCCCGCTCCAGCAGCCGGTCGTTGAGAATCCGGCGCGCCTCGGACAGCTGCACCCGGTTGTTGATCCCCGCGATCTCACGGTGATCACGCGCCACGGACGCACCCACCCGGTGCCCCGCCTCGCGCAGGATCCCCAGCACGTCCGTCAGGTACTCCTCACCCTGACTGTTGTCCGTACGTACCTGCCGCAGCGCCTCCACGAGCAGCCGGCCGTCGAACGCGAACACACCCGAGTTGATCTCACGGATCGCACGCTGCGCCGCGGAGGCGTCCTTGTGCTCCACGATCGCCGTGACGGCGCCCGTGGCCGCGTCGCGCACGATGCGGCCGTAGCCCGTGGCGTCCGGGACCTCGGCGGTCAGCACCGTCACCGCGTTCCCGTCGGCCTCGTGCGTGCCGGCCAGGTCCTTCAGCGTCTCGCCGGTCAGCAGCGGCGTGTCGCCGCACACCACCACGACCGTGCCCTCGACCGCGCCGTCGAGCCCCTCCAGGCCCATCCGCACGGCGTGCCCCGTCCCGTTCTGCTCCGCCTGCACGGCCGTGAGGGCGGCGGCGTCGATCTCGGTGACGTGCGCGGCGACCTTCTCGCGCTCGTGCCCGACGACCACGACGAGCTGCTCGGGCGTCAACTCCCGCGCGGCGGCCAGCACATGACCGACCAGCGACCGGCCGCACAGCTCGTGCAGGACTTTCGGGGTGGCCGACTTCATACGGGTGCCCTCACCCGCGGCGAGAACGACGACGGCGGCCGGGCTTGTGGCGCTCACGGGTGTGCCCCTCAGGATGTCTGTTCGGGTGGACATCCGCAGGATACCGGGGCGTTTTGGGCCTCAAACGGGGACGGGGCCCGACCGATGGATCGGGCCCCGTCTCGAAAGTTGCTCCCCCGCCAGGACTCGAACCCGGACAAATGGCACCAAAAGCCACGGTGCTGCCAATTACACCACGGGGGATCATCACGGCCGGAACCGGACATTGCGTCAGGCCGACGGCCGGGCCTCCCACACTATGCCGTACCGAGCGCCTCCGATGCGACGGTACCGCGACGGTGCGGAGTCGCTCCGCGTCGCCGGGTGGGGGCGCGCGGCGGGGGAAACTCGCCGGAAATCGGGCAGGGGGCGCCCGTAGGGTGGAGGTATGACCACGACGGGGGAAGTTCACCGAGACGCGGCCGGGGGGCCGTGGTGGTGGGAGCGACGGCGTTCTGCCGTGCTCGATGTGGGGCTCGCGGTGGCGTCCGCCGCGGAGTGCGCCGTGGAAGGGGTGCCGTTCGCGCACAAGGCCGGGCTGCCGGCGTGGGTGGGGATCGTCTTCGGGGTGCTGACCGGTTCGGCGCTCCTGCTGCGGCGGCGCTGGCCGATCGCGGTGGTGCTGGTGTCGGTCGCGGTGACGCCCGCGCAGATGGGCGTGCTGCTCACGGTCGTCGGCCTGTACTCGCTTGCCGCGTCCGAGATGCCGCGGCGGATCATCGCGGCGCTGGCGGGCATGTCGTTCGCCGGGACGCTGATCGTGTCCGTGGTGCGGGCGCAGCAGGACATGGTGCACAGCGAGAAGCTGCTGGAGGTGGGCGGCTGGTTCGTGCCGTTCGTCGCCATCACCACCTCGCTCGGGGTGACGGCGCCGCCGTTGCTGTTCGGTATGTACGTGGGGGCGCGGCGGCGGTTGATGGAGTCGCTGACGGAGCGCAACGAGTCGCTGGAGCGGGAGTTGCTGCTGCTCGCGGAGCGGGCGGAGGAGCGGGCCGAGTGGGCGCGGGGTGAGGAGCGGACGCGGATCGCCCGCGAGATGCACGACGTGGTGGCGCACCGGGTGTCGCTGATGGTGGTGCACGCGGCGGCGTTGCAGGCGGTGGCGCGGAAGGATCCGGAGAAGGCGGTGAAGAACGCGGCGCTGGTGGGGGACATGGGGCGGCAGGCGCTGACGGAGCTGCGGGAGATGCTCGGGGTGCTGCGGGCGGGGGACGCGGTGCCGGAGCGGGGTGCGGTGCCGTTGCAGGCGGTGGGGGCCGCGGCTGCGGCTGCCGCGGCGGCCTCGCGGGTGGAGGTGGAGGACGCGGAGGGGGGTCCGTGTCTGGCGGAGCTCGAGGAACTGGTCGAGCAGTCGCGGGCCGCGGGGATGGTCGTGGAGCTGACGGTGCTGGGGGAGGTGCGGGCGTATGCGGCGGCGGTCGAGCAGACGGCGTACCGGGTGGTGCAGGAGGCGCTGACGAACGTGCACAAGCATGCGGCCGGGGCGAAGACGTATGTGCGGCTGGCGCACCGGGAGGCGGAGGTGGCGATGCAGGTGGAGAACGAGCCGCCGCCGGTGCCTGCGGCTGCTTCGGCGGGTCTTCCCTCCGGGGGGAACGGGTTGGTGGGGATGAAGGAGCGGGTGGGTGGGCTCGGTGGGGTTTTTGTTGCGGGGGCTACGGATGTGGGCGGGTTCCGGGTGTCGGCGGTTTTGCCGGTCGGCTGAGCGCCATGGCTCCGCCGGCGGGTCTTTGGCTGCGGGCCGGTGGGGGCTGGTCGCGCAGTTCCCCGCGCCCCTGGAAGGCTGCGGCTTCGCCGCGCCTTCCCCAGATGACAGGCGAGCGGCGCCTTTGTCGGGGAGATGCGGCGCGAAGCGCCATGCATCTCAGGGGCGCGGGGAACTGCGCGACCAGCCCCCACCGGCCCGCACCCGCGATCGAACCGGTCAACCCCCGGAGGTGAGGCGGGGTGGATGGGTGCCGGTGATGAGGGTTTCCAGGGCGTGGTCGATGTCGGGGCCGAGGTACCAGTCGCCGCTGTGGTCGAGGACGTAGACGCGGCCCTCGGAGTCGATCGCGAGGAGGGCCTCCGTGCCGGATTCGGCGCCGAGGGGGCAGACCTCGGTGTCGAGGGCGCGGCCGAGGTCGCCGAGGGTGCGGGCCATGTGGAGCCCGTGCAGGGGGTCGAGGTGGGGCTGGGCGGGGGCGACGTGCCGGCCCGGGCCCGTGGGCGTGAGGTGGAGTCCGCCGAACTCGGCCCACGCCTCGACCGCCGCCGGGAACACGCTGTGCCGGTGGCCGGCGGGGGAGACGTGGGTGCGCAGGGCGTCCGCCCAGAACTCGGCCTGCTTGATGTCCCAGCGTCCGGGCCGCCAGCCGGCGGCCCGCAGCACGGTGTCGGCGCCGGCGCTGAAGCGGGCGGTGGTGGCGCCGTCGGTGGCGGATGCGGGGTGGGACATCAGGGGGCGGCCTCGGGGTGCGGGGGTGCGGGGTCGGTGGCGTCGCCAGGTGCGGCGGCGGCGGCGTCCTCGGGCACGACGACGTGGACGCCGAAGTGGGCGGTCAGCGCGGTGCAGGCGCGGCAGGGGCGGGCGAAGCCGCCGTGCAGCGGGTCGCCGTCCTCGCGGATGCGCCGGGTCGTGAGCTTGGCGTGCTTGAGCGCCTTGCGGGCCTCGCTCATCGACATGGGCTTGCGGCGGGCGCGCTTGGACTTCTCGGCGCGCTCCGCGTCGGAGGCGGCGAGGTGCCGGGAGATGAGGATGGCCTCGGCGCAGCGTCCGGTGAAGCGGTCGCGCTGCGCGCTGGTGAGGGTGTCGAGGAAGTCCTGGACGAGCGGGTGCAGGGCGGGTGCCTGCTCGCCGCGGGCCGCGGTCGAGGTGAGCGTGGTGCCGCGTACGGACAGTGCGGCGGCGACGGTGGGCAGGATGCCGTCGCGGCGGCCCCGCAGCACGGGTACGGCGGTGGCGTCGGTGGCGCTCCAGCCGACGCGCGGGTCGGCCTCGGACCGGGTGTCCGTGGCCGTGGCTGGCTCTGCTGTACCGCTGTGCATGTGGTCTGGTTCCCCTCCTGCAATCCCCCAGGTTGCCTGCACAGAGTGCCAAATGGGGCGGCTGGTGCGGTAGTCGGTCCCCCGCGACACGCCAGTTCGTCACAGGGTGGTGACGGTGGGGTGACTGCAGGTCATGGAACCGGAGGCCCGGTGACCCGTGTCGTACAACCGCATAGGCTGTCACGACCAGGAACCGTCAACAGTGCCGCAGGGGGCAACCGCCATGACGACAGGTCGGCTGGGGCAGCAGACCGCGCCGCCGAACGCGGCCTACGCCGGGCAGGTGGTGCACTTCCCGGACCCGGTCCGCGCCGCCCGCCACCCCAGAGGTGTGCGGATGGACGGCGAGGGCTATCCCGACTTCTCCGCCTACGCGCGGGCGGCGGCCGAGATCGCCGAGCCCCCGGAGGGCTTCGGTGTCGACGAGCTACGCCTCACGGACTACGTGTCGGCGAACGCGGCGCTGGCCGCGTCCGGTCACCCGTTGTGGGACACGATCCCGCCGGTGGCGACGCCGCACGGCTGGACCTGGCACCACGTACGCGCCTCGCGGCGGCTGGAGCTGGTGCCGGTCGAGGTGAAGGCGCTGTTGCGGCATCACGGCGGGCTCGCCACGACGGCCGTCGACCAGCACAAGCGGGGCACGCGCCCGTTGCAGGACACGCGGCCCGCGCACTTCGGACTGCCGAAGTCGGGTGTCGCGGTGACCGAGGCGCAGGTGCTCGGTGTGGAGGAGGACCTGGGGTACCGGCTGCCCGGCGCGTACCGGTCGTTCCTGAAGGCGGGCGGCGGCAGCGCGCCCGTGGGCGCGGCGCTCGACGCGGAGCTGGGGCTCCTGGTCGACCAGCCGTTCTTCACAGTGCGCGACGAGGCCGCGGTCAACGACCTCGTGTACGTCAACAAGTGTCTGCGCGATCACCTGACGAAGGACTATCTGGGTGTCGCGTTCGTGCAGGGCGGCATCCTCGCCGTGAAGGTGCGGGGTGCGGCGATCGGCTCGGTGTGGCTGTGCGCGTACGACGACGCGCGCGACGGCGGTGACACGGCCGGCTGGTCGGTCGCGGAGCGGGTCGAGCGGCTGCTGCTGCCGTGCGGGGACGACTTCGACGCGTTCCTGTCGCGGCTCGCGGGCAATCCGCCGGAGCTGGAGACGGTGGCGAACCTGATGGTGGACGGCGGCTTCGCGCGCGCGGTCCCGGTCACGGGTGGGGAGTGAGGCTCCGATGGTGACGTTCGCGCAGGCGCAGGAGCGCGCCGAGGAATGGATCAACGGTGATGTGCCCGGCTACCAGCACCGTGAGGTGCGGGTGCGGGAGTTCGAGCTGGGGTTCGTGGTGTGGGCGGAGGACCGGGAGACCGGTCCGGTGTCCGACGGCGGCCGTCAGCGGCTGGTGATCGCCCGGGACAGCGGGGAGGCCACGCTGTGGCCGGCGCTGCCGGTGGGTGAGGTGATCCGGCGGTACGAGGAGGAGTACGGGCTGCCGGAGGTGCCCGCGGAGCCGGCGGCGGCGCAGCCGCCCGAGCGGGTGGATCTGAATCAGACGTCGTTCCTGTTGAGCCCGCCCGAGTGGCTCCAGGAGGCGGCGGACAAGCTGGGCATCCCGGACCGCCGGGAGAACCGTGACAGTGGCTCGGCTTCTCCGGCCCCGTCGGCGCCCGCTCCTTCTTCCGCGTACGAGCCTCCGGCCCCGACCGCGCCGTACGAGCCTCCGGCCGCGCCGGCGCCCGCGCCGTACGAGCCTCCGCCCGCGCCCGCGCCCGCTCCGGCCGTCGCCGAGACGCAGGGTTTCCCGAGCGCGCCCGACGAGCCCTCGCCGGTGGAGCCGCAGGGCTTCCCGGGGGCCGGTTCCGATGCCACGCCGTGGGCCGGGACCGACACCAACGGGGTGGGGGACGAGGAGGACCGGTCGGTTCCGCTGCCGGAGACCGTGTTCTCGCCGCCGGTGTCCGAGGACACTCCGCCGCCCGGGGTGACCCCGGAGGCGAAGACCGCGCTGATGTCGGGCGGCAGCCAGTTGCCGCCGACCGCCGTGAGTCCCGCGCTGCGCGAGGAGCGGCCCGCGCCGATGGCGCCGCCCGCTCCGGGCACCGCCGTGCCCGGTACGCCGCCGCCGGGCACCCCCGTGCCGCCGGCCGCGCCGACGCCGCCCGCGCCGAACACGCCGAACGCCCCGGGTGCTCCCGAGGCGCCCTCGTACGGCTACCCGCAGGGACCCGGTGCGCGGGACGCGTCCGGCCGTCCGCTGGCGCCCGGCGCCGGTGACATCGCGGACGCCGCGACGAGCAAGGCCCAGCCCCCGGCGCGCGGTGGCGCCGGGAACCCTCCGCCGCCGCCCGGCGCCCCCGGCACCCCGGGTGCTCCCGGTGGTCAGACGCCGCCGCCTCCGGGTGCCCCGGGCACCCCGGGCGCGCCCGCGGGCGGCTACGTGCCGACGCAGCTCGTGTCCTCGCTCGGCCCCGACGGGCAGCCGCAGATGCCGGGCGCGCCGCAGCCGCCCGCCGCGCCGAAGCCGCCCGGTGCCACGCCTCCGCCGCCCGGCGGCGGGGTGCACCACGCGGCGACGATGCTGGCGGGCCCGCCGGTGAAGGGTCCGGGCGGTCAGGCGCCGCCGCCTCCGGGGCCGCCCGGCGTCCCCGGTGCTCCCGGTGGCCAGACCCCGCCGCCGCCCGGCCCGCCCGGTGCCCCCGGCGCGCCGAAGCCGCCCGGTGCCACGCCTCCGCCGCCCGGTGGCGGTGTCCACCACGCGGCGACGATGCTCGCGAGCCCCGGCCCGCAGGGCCCGATGCCGCCCGGTCCGGTGCCGCCGGCGCCGGCCGCGCCGGGTCCGGTGCCGCCCCCGCCGCCCGGCGCGATGCCGCCGCCGGTGGCCGGGCAGCAGATCCCGGGTGCCCCGCCGGCCGCGTACGGGTATCCGCAGCCGCCCGCCGGTCAGCCCACCGTGGGCCCCGGCTACCAGGCGGTGCTGCGCTACCGCGCGCCCGACGGTTCCGAGCAGCAGTTGATCCGCCGCTCGGCGCCCGGCACTCCGCACCCGGAGTGGCAGATCTTCCACGAGCTGCGCGGGATGAACATTCCGCCGGACCAGGTCCTGGAGCTCCACACGGAGCTGGAGTCCTGCGCGCTGCCGGGTGCCTACTGCGCCCGCATGATCAAGGAGCAGTGGCCGCAGGCGCGGATCACGTCGATCGCGCCGTACGGCACCGATCACGCGTCGCGCCAGCAGGGCATGCAGCAGCTGATCGCGCACCAGGGCGAGCTGCACCAGGTGGCCGACGGTCCGGCGCGGCCCGCCCCGGTGCGGGCGCCGCTGCCGCCGGCCCAGCCGATGCCGCCGGTGCCTCCGGAGGGCATCGCGCAGGAGCTGGGCGCGGCGTTCGGTCCGGGTGTGTTCCGGTTCGACCAGCGGGCCGTGTCGCGGCAGGGCGTCCCGGACGTCGTCGCGCACACCCTGGTCGTGGCGGGGCTCCCGGCGGACTTCGGGCCGTTCTTCTGGGCGCAGGCCCAGCCGGGCCGTCCGGTGCCGACGCTGGCGGAGCTCGCCGCGGAGCGTGGGGTGCAGCCGGCCTCGGACGCGGGGTCGTACCTGGTGATGGGCAGCGACTTCGGCAAGGCGATCTGCGTCCAGTACGGGACGGCGCACATCGTGGCTGTGCCGGTGGAGGCGGGTCCGGGCGGTGGCCCGGTGCCGCCGCAGTTCGTGAACTCGGGGCTGCCCGAGTTCGCCCGTTCGCTGGCGCTGCTGGGCCGTATGTGGCGGCTGCGCTTCGGTCTGAACCCGGAGCAGGCGGGCCGCTGGACGGTCGACTTCCAGGCGCAGCTGAACGCGATCGACCCGGCGGCGCTCGGTTCGCCCGAGACCTGGTGGTCGGTGCTCCTGGAGCAGATGTGGGACGGCCTGCTGTAGCGGCGTAGGACACACATCGGCACGGACATGCTGAGGGCGCTCGACCTGCGGGACCGGTCGGGCGCCTTCATCATGCGGGCATGGCGGGGAATCCGGCGCGGGCGCGTCCCGTGCGACGGCGGCGGTGGCAGCGGCGGGTCCTGTGGGCTCTGCTGCTGGTGATCGTCCTGGTGGTCGGGTACGGCGCGGGCCTGTACTTCTGGGCCGACGGCCGGTTGCGGACGACGCAGGCGCTGGGGGACTACGCGGGGCGGCCCGCGGCGGGGCACGGCAGCGACTGGCTGCTCGTCGGCTCGGACTCGCGCTCCGATCTGACGCCCGAACAGCGCAAGCAGCTGCACGTCGGCAACGACCAGGGCCTGAACACCGACACGATCATGATCCTGCACTACGGGGACAACGGCCCGTATCTGGTGTCGATCCCGCGCGACTCGTACGTGTCGATCCCGGGGCACGGCAAGAACAAGATCAACGCGGCGTACGCGCTGGGCGGGCCGCGGCTGCTGACGCGGACGGTCGAGCAGGCGACGGGGCTGCGGATCGGGCACTACGCGGAGATCGGCTTCCTGGGGCTCGTGGACGTCGTGGACTCGCTCGGCGGGGTCACCCTGTGCGTGCCCGCCGGGGGGCTGCACGATCCGAAGTCGGGCGCGGACTTCGACGCGGGCTGTCAGGAGATGGACGGGGTGCAGGCCCTTCAGTACGCGCGGGCCCGCTACTCCGATCCGCGCGGCGACCTCGGGCGGGTGGAGCGGCAGCGGGAGCTGGTGCACGCGATCGCGGACGAGGCGCTCAGCGCGTCCGTGCTGGCCGTGCCCTGGAAGGTGATCCCGTTCCTGAGCGCCGTGCTCGACGCGCTCACGGTCGACCAGCGGACCGGGCTGACCGAGCTGACGAAGATGGGCCGCGAGCTGTCCGATCCGAAGGCCACGACGACCGTGCCGGTGGCCTCCGAGCCGGATCTGCCGGGGGTCGGCGACGTCGTCGTCTGGGACGAGGCGGGGGCCGAGCGGCTCTTCGGCGCCCTCCGCGATGATCGCGCGATTCCGACTTTCGGCGGCAATTGACGCATCCTTGACCGAGCGGGTCGACCGGTGTGTCACCTGTGGTGCGTTTGTGTCGCGTTTGTGTCGCCTATCTGGGAGAGGGGTCGAGATGGCATCGGGTACGCCGTCCTCGCCGTTCGGGTTCGCCGTCGTACGGGGGTGGCGCGGTTACCGTCCCGAGCAGGTCGAGGAGTACGCGGCCGGTCTGTTCCGGGCCGCCGAGGAGGCCCGGGCGCGGATCGACGGGCTGACCGGGCGGGAGGCGGAGCTGGTCGCGGAGGTGGAGCGGCTGCGCGAGGCCGTCGCCGGACTCGCCCCGCAGACCTACGAGTCCCTGGGCGAGCGCGCCCGGGGCCTGCTGGACCTCGTCGAGGAGGAGGCCGCGGCGGTACGGCACGCCGCCCGCGCCGAGTCCGAGGCCACCGCGCAGGCCGCCGCCGACGCCGCCGAGGCGCTGCGCGACGCCGCCCGCGCGTACGCCGACGGCGTGGGGGAGCGGGCCGCCGAGTGGTCCGAGGCCCGGGAGACCGCGGCGCGGGCCGAGGCCGACGGGATCCGCACGCTGGCCCGGCACGACGCGAAGCGGGCCCGTGACGAGGCGCTCGCCGACGTCGACGCGACCCGGCGCCGCGCCGAGACCCTGCTCGCCGACCAGGCCGAGGACCAGGCCGGACGCCTCGACACCGCCGAGCGCGAGCTGGCCGCCGCCGACCGCGCCGCGAGCGAACGCGAGACGGCCGCCGAGGCCGCCGCCGAGGCCCGCCTCGCGGAGGCGAAGCAGGCCTTCGCCGAGGCGCAGGAGTCGGCCCGGCGCGCTCAGGAGGCCGCGGACGCGCGGACCGCCGAGCTGCTGGAGCAGGCCCGCGCCCGCGCCGCCCGGATCGCCGAGGACACGGACCGGATCCTGGGCGAGCACGACGAGGCCCGCGCGGAGGTCCGCGACCACATGGAGCACGTCCGCAGCTCGCTCGCGGCCCTGACCGGCCGGGCGATGGACCCGGACCCCTCCGCGTAGCGCCCTCGCCGGGAGGTCAGGGGGCGGGCCGGAAGTCCGCGTCCAGGGTCCAGCGGGCCGCGCCCTCCGGGTGCGCGGTGCGCCGGACGTACGGGGCGGTCAGGGCCCGTACCCGCGCGGCGAGCTCGTCGGCCTCGTCCGGCGTCAGGAACAGCTCGGCGTGCACCGTGCGCGCGGTGGCCCGGGCGGGGCTGCGCGGGTCGTCCCAGCGCAGCCGCCACGGGCGGACCCGGCCGCCGCCGTGCGGGGCCTCCTCGATCAGCCCGTGCCGGGCCAGCTGGCGCAGATGGAACGAGCACAGGCCCGAGCTGTGCCCGAGCCGGGCCGCCGCCTGCGTGGAGGTGACGGTGCCCAGTTCGGCGAGCAGGTCGAGCAGCGCGATCCGTACGGGGTGGTCGGGCAGCGTCCTGTGGTCCGGCGCCGCGTCGGTCTTCTCGTTCTCCTCGGTCACTTTGCAAAGACTGCTACCTTGCAAAGCATCGGGTCAAGTGCGGAAGCGGATCGGGGAGTTGAGGGACATGGGCGCGGACGGGTTGCTGCCGGAGGTCGAGCGGGGCGCGGTGCGGCGCATCACGGTCATCGGGGAGGACGTGCTGCACCGGAGCCTGCGCCCGGCCACGGACGCCGAGTTCGGCACCCCGGAGCTCGACCGGCTGATCGACGACATGTTCGCCACGAACCACGTGGCGCACGGCGCGGGCCTCGCGGCGAACCAGGTGGACGTCGACCTCCGGCTGTTCGTCTGGGACATGGAGGACGACTGGGGCGTCCGGCACACCGGGCACGTCCTCAACCCCGTGCTCGACGAGGAGCCCGTCGCCACGCGCCGCCTGGTCGACGAGATGGAGGGCTGCCTCTCCGTGCCGGGCCCCTACAAGCCGGTCCCGCGCGCCGACCACGCCGTCGTCCGGGGACGGGACAAGGACGGGAACGCGATCGTCGTCGAGGGGCACGGCTACTTCGCCCGCTGCCTCCAGCACGAGACCGACCACCTCCACGGCCGCCTCTACGTGGACCGGCTCACCCGGCGCGACCGGCGGGACGCGCTGCGGGAGATGGCCGAGCTGCGCGACGGGGTGCTCGCGCGGCGCGCCCGGACGGCCGAGGCGCTGGGGAAGTAGCCGCTGCCGGCGGTCGCCTAGCCGCGACCACCGGCCCGGTGCGGCCCGGGCGGCTGGGGTACCGGCGCGCCCGCCAGGATCCAGCCCTCCACCGCCTCGTACCGCGCCTGCTGCTCACGTTGTTCGCGGGGACGGGTCAGTACGGTGCCCAGCCAGCCGAGGAGGAAGCCGAGCGGGATGGAGACCAGGCCGGTCGTGGTGAAGGGGAACCAGTTGAGGTCCCGGTCCGGGAACATCGAGGTCGGGCTGCCCGAGACCAGGTTCGTGCCCGTCATCAGGACCAGGCAGGCCGCCGAGCCGCCCAGCAGGGTCCACAGCAGGCCCGCCCGGGTGTAGCGGCGCCAGAAGAGGCTGTAGACGAGGGCGGGGGCCAGGGCCGAGGCGCCCAGGCAGAAGGACAGGGTGACCAGCGGTTGCAGGTTGCGGTGCTGGACGACCGTGGCGAGCAGGATCGCGGGGACGCCGACCGCGAGGGCCGACAGGCGGGCCAGTTTCAGTTCCCGGCGCGGGGAGGGTGCCTCGCCTCGGTGGGCGAAGACGTCGTGGGCGAGGGTGTTCGCGCAGGCCAGGATCATGCCCGCGACCGAGGCGAGCAGTGTGAGGAACAGGGCCGTGGTGACGGCGGTGAAGAGCAGCGACTCGGTCGCCGTCATCGCCGGGCCGAACGCCGCCCGCGCGCCCAGCAGATACGCCGTGTTGCCCTGCGGGTCGGCGGCGACGATGGCGTCCCGGCCGACCAGGGCCGCGGCGCCGACCCCGACGACCGAGACGATCAGCACGAAGACGGCCACCGAGGAGACCGCCCAGGACATCGAGCGGCGCACCTCGCGCGCGTGCCGCGCCGTGTACATGCGCATGGTGACGTGGGGGAGGCAGGCGCCGCCGAGGACCACGGTCAGCTCCGAACTGATCATGTCCAGGCGGGGGTTGGGGCCGCCGGAGAACTGCAGGCCCGAGGTGAGGTAGGCGCGGCCGGCCTCGCTGCGCCGGGCCGCCGCGGTGAGCAGCGCGCCGGGGTCCCCGTCGAAGCGGCGCAGGATGAGGGCGGCGACCACGGCGCCGGAGCCGAGCAGCATCACGATCTTGAGGATCTGGATGAGGGCGGTGCCCTTCATGCCGCCGATCGCCGCGTAGCCGATCATCAGGGCGCCGAGGGTGAGGACGCAGCCGGTGCGGAAGCTCTGGCTGGTGAAGCCCAGCAGGAAGGCCATGAGGTCGCCGGCGCCCGCGAGCTGGACGAGCATGATGGGCAGCAGGGCGATGAGGGTGGCGGCGCAGGCGGTGATGCGGACGGCGCGGCCCGGGGCGCGCCGGGCGAACACGTCGCCCATCGTGAACCGGCCTGCGTTGCGCAGGGGTTCGGCCAGCAGGAACATCAGCAGCATCAGGGAGAGCGCGGTGCTGAGGGCCAGCACGATGCCGTCGTGGCCCATCAGGGCGATGACGCCGCCGGTGCCGAGGACGCTGGCCGCGGAGATGTAGTCGCCGGCGATCGCCAGGCCGTTGCGCATCGGGCTCAGGGACCCGAAGCCGGTGTAGAACTCCTCCAGGTCGTCGCGGTCGGGGCCGGTCATGACGCAGAGCAGCAGCGTGATGGTGGCGACCGCGGTGAAGGCGACCAGGGCCATGGACTCCGAGGAGACGTCGCTCATCGCGGGGTGCCTCCCGTCGCGTCGCGGCCGCGGCGGCGCAGCCGGTGGGCGAGCGGGTCGACGCGCCGCCGGGCCGTGAGCTCGTAGAGGAGCAACGCGAGGCCGGTGACCGGCAGTTGGCACAGGCCGATGAGCAGTCCCGTGGACAGGCCGCCGTGTGCGGAGCGGTTCATGAACGGGGGCGCGAACGCGGACAGCAGCAGGAACGACGTGAAGTAGCCGAGCGCGGTGAGCGTGGCCACGCGGCGCTGCCGGCGGTACGCGGTGCGCAGCAGCCGCAGTTCGGGCGCGGGGCCGGTGGGCGGCGGCAGATCGGGGTGGCGGGGGAGCCGGTAGGCGTGCGACCGGTGGGCGTGGGCAGGGTGCGGCATCCCGGTTCTCCTTGCGCGGCGTGGGTCCGCCGGGGACGGTGGCGGACCGCAGGGAGGGAGTGGGAGCCGGAACGTTACTCGCAGGTATTCGCCTTGGGGAGTCTTTCCGCAAACTGTCCGGTCGGTCGGTTCACTTCGGTTCAGTCGGTTGGTTCCGGTGTGCGGTTCTGGTGGTTCGGTACCGGTGCCGGGCGGTCCAGGACCGGGAAGCGGCGCGGGGCCAGGGTCAGCAGGACCAGCAGCGCCACCGCCGCGGCCCCCGCCGCGCCCAGGTAGACCGCGTCGACAGCCGCGTCGATCGCCGGCCGCACTCCGGCCGCGCCCGGGTCCCGGGCCACCGAGTCGAGGTCGGCGTGCGCGCCGAGCCGCCCGGCGATCACCCCGTTGGCGACGGCGCCGAACAGCGCGGCGCCGACGGTCTGGCCGATCTGGCGATAGAAGAGGACGGAGGCGGTGGCCGTGCCGCGCTCCGACCAGTCGACCGTGGACTGCACGCCCACGATGAGCGGCAGTTGGAAGAGTCCGAGGGCGGCGCCGAGCAGCAGGCTGAGCAGCGCGGGCTGCCAGGCCGCGCCCGGGTAGGGCAGGAACGGGAACACGAGGAGGACCGCGAGGGCGCCGGTGATGCCGAGCGCCGCGGTGTTCCGGAAGCCGATCCTGCGGTACACGTGCTGGCTGAACGCGGCCGACACCGGCCAGCTCAGCGTCATCACGGACAGCACGAACCCGGCCGCGACCGGCGAGAGGCCGAGCACCGACTGCGCGTACGTGGGCAGGAACGTGGTCGGGGCGACCATCAGCAGGCCCAGCGCGCCGAGCGCCAGATTGACCGCGGCGATGGTGCGACGGCGCCACACCCAGCCCGGCAGGATCGGTTCGGCGGCCCGCCGCTCGATGAGGAACACGGCGCCGACCAGGGCGAGTCCGGCCGCGAGCAGGCCCAGCGAGGAGGCCGAGCCCCAGGCCCAGGCGACGCCGCCCTGCACCAGCCAGGTCAGCAGGACGCCGCCCGCCGCGAACACGGCCAGCGCGCCGGCCCAGTCGACCGAGGCGCGCTCCCGCCGCTCCCGGCGCGGCTCGTGCAGATGACGTACGACGAAGAACAGCGCGACCGCGCCGATCGGCACGTTGATCAGGAAGATCCAGCGCCAGCCGGCCGTGGAGGCGAGGGCGCCGCCGAGCGCCGGGCCGAGCACCGACGAAGTGGCCCAGACCGTCGACAGCTTCGCCTGGATCTTCGGGCGTTCCTCCAGCGGGTACAGATCGGCGGCGAGCGTCTGCACCGTGCCCTGGATGGCGCCGCCGCCCAGCCCCTGCACGACGCGGAACGCGATCAGCGAACCCATGTCCCAGGCCGACGCGCACAGCACCGAGCCGATCAGGAACAGGACGCTGCCCGCGATCAGCACCGGCTTGCGGCCGAGGGTGTCGGACAGCTTCCCGTAGACGGGCAGCGTGACCGTCACCGCGAGGAGATAGCCGGAGAACAGCCACGAGAAGACGGTGAAGCCGCCGAGATCCCCGACGATCTGCGGAACGGCGGTGGAGACGATGGTGGAGTCGAGCGCGGCCAGCGCCATCGACAGCATCAGCGCGGCCACGACCGCGCCGCGCCGCCGATCAGAGGCCCCCTCGGCCACGGACGAGTTCACCTGCGGAAGTCCTTTCCCCCTGCACCTACTTGCACGGCGGAGCCTAAGCGGGTGGAGGCGACCCTGAGTAGAGCTCCACCGAAGGGTGGACCTCCCCTAGGGGGAGCTCCGTACAACGGACCGGGGACGGTTCGTCCCCCTGGAGGACGAGCGGGCCGGGGGTTCTTCCTACCGTCGAGGGGTGGGGTTTTCCCCCGGGAAAGAGGGTGACTTCCACCAGCGCGCCCGGACCCCCGCCCGACCAGACTGAACGCACACCGCAAGGCCGGACACGGCCTGGCACTTCCCGTAGATCCGCGACCGCGCACCGGCCCACGACCTCGTCGCTGCGTGACCGACTTAGGAGACATACCGTGACATCGGCTGTGACCATTCCCAGGCACGGGGGCACCGGAGGGCTGACGGCCGTCGCCGCGCGGGCGCGGCAGGTCGTCAAGGCGTACGGGACCGGGGAGACCCGCGTCGTCGCGCTCGACCACGTCGACGTCGACATCGCCCGCGGCCAGTTCACCGCGATCATGGGCCCGTCCGGCTCCGGCAAGTCCACGCTCATGCACTGCCTGGCCGGGCTCGACAACGTCACCGGGGGCCAGATCTACCTCGACGACACCGAGATCACCGGCCTGAAGGACAAGAAGCTGACCCAGCTGCGGCGCGACCGCATCGGCTTCATCTTCCAGGCCTTCAACCTGCTGCCGACGCTGAACGCGCTGGAGAACATCACGCTGCCGATGGACATCGCGGGCCGCAAGCCCGACCGGCAGTGGCTCGACCGGGTCGTGCAGACCGTCGGCCTCGCCGAGCGCCTCAAGCACCGGCCCACCGAACTCTCCGGCGGCCAGCAGCAGCGCGTCGCCGTGGCCCGCGCCCTCGCCGCCCGGCCCGAGATCATCTTCGGCGACGAGCCCACCGGAAACCTCGACTCGCGGGCCGGCGCCGAGGTCCTCGGCTTCCTGCGCCGCTCCGTCGACGAGCTCGGCCAGACCATCGTCATGGTCACCCACGACCCGGTCGCCGCCTCCTACGCCGACCGCGTCCTCTACCTGGCCGACGGCCGCATCGTCGACGAGATGCTCCGGCCCACCGCCGACGCCGTCCTCGACCGCATGAAGGACTTCGACGCCCGGGGCCGTACGTCATGAGTGCCGCGAACACCGTCCTGAAGACCTCGCTGCGCAACTTCTTCGCGCACAAGGGCCGCATGGCCCTCTCCGCGGTCGCCGTCCTCCTCTCCGTCGCCTTCGTGACCGGCACCCTCGTGTTCACCGACACGATGGACAAGACCTTCGACAAGCTGTTCACGGCCACCGCCTCCGACGTCACCGTCAGCCCCAAGGACTCCGAGGCCGAGGGCTCCGACACCGGCCGGCCCGAGGCCCTCCCGGCGTCCCTCCTCGCCACCGTGAAGCAGGCCGACGGCGTCAAGTCGGCCGAGGGCGCGGTCAGTTCCATGAACGTGACCGTCGTGAACGCCGACAACAAGAACATGGGCTCCGAGAACGGCGCCCCGACCATCGCCGGCAACTGGACCCACAACGACCTCCGCTCCATGGAGATCACCTCCGGCCACGCCCCGCGCGGACCCACCGAGGTCATGGTCGACGCCGACACCGCGAAGAAGCACCACCTCAAGCTCGGCGACGAGCTGCGCACGATCTCCGTCTCCGGCGACATCAAGGCGAAGATCAGCGGCGTCGCCTCCTTCACCGTCACCAACCCGGGCGCGGCCGTCGTCTACTTCGACACCGCCACCGCCCAGCGCGAACTCATCGGCAAGACCGGGCAGTTCACGCAGATCAACGTCGCCGCCGCCGACGGCGTCAGCGACACCCGGCTCAAGAAGAACGTCGCCGCGGAACTCTCCGGGAACGGCACCTACAAGATCCGGACCCAGCAGGAGACCGCGGACGCCAACGCCTCCGACGTCGGCTCCTTCATGGACGTCATCAAGTACGCCCTCCTCGGCTTCGCCGGCATCGCCTTCCTCGTCGGCATCTTCCTCATCATCAACACGTTCTCGATGCTGGTCGCCCAGCGCACCCGCGAGATCGGCCTGATGCGCGCCATCGGCTCCTCCCGCAAGCAGGTCAACCGCTCCGTCCTCGTCGAGGCGCTGCTCCTCGGCGTCGTCGGCTCCGTGGTCGGCGTCGGCGCCGGGGTGGGCCTCGCCGTCGGCCTCATGAAGCTCATGTCCGCCGCCGGCATGGACCTGTCCACCGACGACCTCACCGTGAAGTGGACGACCCCCGCGGTCGGCCTCCTCCTCGGCATCGTCGTCACCGTCCTCGCCGCCTACCTGCCCGCCCGCCGGGCCGGCAAGGTCTCCCCGATGGCCGCCCTGCGCGACGCCGGCACCCCCGCCGACGCCAAGGCCGGCCTCGTCCGTGCCGTCATCGGCCTGCTCCTCACGGGCGGCGGCGGTTTCGCCCTCTACCTCGCCACCCAGGCCGACAAGGCGAGCCAGGGCTCGCTGTGGCTCGGCGCCGGCATCGTCGCCTCGCTCATCGGCTTCGTGGTCGTCGGCCCGCTGCTCGCCGGCGTCGTGGTCCGCGTCATCAGCGCCGTACTGCTCCGCTTCTTCGGCCCCGTCGGCCGCATGGCCGAGCGCAACGCGCTGCGCAACCCGCGCCGCACCGGCGCCACCGGCGCGGCCCTGATGATCGGCCTCGCGCTCGTCGCCTGCCTCTCCGTCGTCGGCTCCTCGATGGTCGCCTCGGCCACCGACCAGCTCGACAAGTCGGTCGGTGCCGACTTCATCGTCGAGGGCCAGGGCGGCATCAAGCCGCAGGCCGCCGACGCCCTGAAGAAGGTGCGCGACGGCGGGCTCGTCTCCCACGTCACCGAGGTCAAGTGGGTCAAGGCCACCGTCACCACCCCCGGCGGCGTCAAGGAGGAGGAAGAGCTCTCCGCGGCCAGCCCCAGCTACGCCGAGGATCTGCGGCGCGAGGCCACCTCCGGTGAACTCGCGGCGGCGTACGGGAAGAACGCGATGTCGGTCGGCTCCGAGTTCGCCGAGCGCAACCACCTCAAGGTCGGCGACACCATGACCGTCGCCTTCCACCACGGCTCCACGGCCAAGCTGAGGATCGCGGCGATCACCTCGGACGACACCGCGTTCGACAAGGGCGCGATGTACACCAACGTCGCCACCGCCGAGCAGTACCTGCCCAAGGACCGGGTGCCGCTCAACGGGATGATGTTCGCCAAGGCCGCCGACGGCAAGGAGGACGCCGCCTACAAGGCCCTGAAGTCGTCCGTCGCCGCCGACCCGACCGTCAAGGTCAAGGACCAGACCGACTACAAGGAGACCCTCAAGGACCAGGTCGGCCAGCTCCTCAACATGATCTACGGGCTCCTCGCCCTCGCGATCATCGTGGCGATCCTCGGCGTCGTGAACACCCTGGCCCTGTCGGTCGTCGAGCGGACCCGCGAGATCGGCCTCATGCGCGCCATCGGCCTCTCCCGCCGCCAGCTGCGCCGCATGATCCGCCTGGAGTCGGTCGTCATCGCCCTCTTCGGCGCCCTGCTCGGCCTCGGCCTGGGCATGGGCTGGGGCGCGACGGCCCAGAAGCTCCTGGCCCTGGAGGGCCTCGGCGTCCTGGAGATCCCCTGGCCGACGATCATCGCGGTCTTCATCGGCTCGGCCTTCGTGGGCCTCTTCGCGGCCCTGATCCCGGCCTTCAGGGCAGGCCGGATGAACGTACTGAACGCGATCGCGACGGAGTAGATCAAGCCCCGTAAGGGGCGCGGGGCTGTGACATCAGCGGCTCCGCCGCGGGGCGCGACCAGCCACGACGAAAGCCGCAGACGCGACTGCCGCCCGACCGGGCAGCCGCGTCTGCGGCTTTTCCACAGCCCCGACCAGCAAAAACCGCGCCCCCCGGCACGGAGACGTACTCTGGAACCCCCGGCCCGTAAGACGTGCCGGGCCTTTCGCGTTGCCCACCCCCGGACCGGGAAGGTCAAGGCCCCCATGAGCCTGCACGGACTGCTCGACGCCGTCGTCAAGGACGCGGCCCTCGCCGAAGCGGTGAAGGCCGCCGGTGACGGCAACCGCATGCACGTCGACCTCGTGGGCCCGCCCGCGTCCCGCCCCTTCGCGGTGGCCGCGCTGGCCCGCGAGGCGGGGCGTCCCGTCCTCGCCGTGACCGCCACCGGCCGCGAGGCCGAGGACCTCGCGGCCGCGCTGCGCTCGCTGCTGCCGCCCGACACGGTCGCCGAGTACCCGTCCTGGGAGACGCTGCCGCACGAGCGGCTCAGCCCGCGCAGCGACACCGTCGGCCGGCGCCTGGCCGTGCTGCGCCGTCTCACCCACCCGAGCACCGACGACCCCGAGACCGGCCCGGTCTCCGTCGTCGTCGCCCCCATCCGCTCCGTGCTCCAGCCGCAGGTCAAGGGCCTCGGTGACCTGGAGCCCGTCGCCCTGCGCAGCGGACAGAGCGCCGACCTGAACGCCACGGTCGAGGCGCTCGCCGCCGCCGCGTACGCGCGCGTCGAACTCGTCGAGAAGCGCGGCGAGTTCGCGGTCCGCGGCGGCATCCTCGACGTGTTCCCGCCGACCGAGGAGCACCCGCTCCGCGTCGAGTTCTGGGGCGACGACGTCGAGGAGATCCGCTACTTCAAGGTCGCCGACCAGCGCTCCCTGGAGATCGCCGAGCACGGCCTGTGGGCCCCGCCCTGCCGCGAGCTGCTGCTGACGGAGTCCGTACGGGCCCGGGCCGCCGAGCTCGCCGAGCAGCACCCGGAGCTCGGCGAACTGCTCGGGAAGATCGCCGAGGGCATCGCCGTCGAAGGCATGGAGTCCCTCGCGCCCGTCCTCGTCGACGACATGGAGCTGCTGATCGACGTCCTGCCGAAGGACGCGATGGCCGTCGTCTGCGACCCCGAGCGGGTCCGCACCCGCGCCACCGACCTGGTGGCGACCTCGCAGGAGTTCCTCCAGGCGTCCTGGGCCGCGTCCGCGACCGGCGGCGACGCCCCGATCGACGTGGGCGCGGCCTCGCTGCGCTCCATCGCCGACGTCCGCGACCGGGCCCGTGAGCTCGGCATGATGTGGTGGTCGGTGTCGCCGTTCGCCGCCGACGCCTCGGCCGCCGACGCGGACACGCTGCAGCTCGGCCTGCACGCCCCGGAGACGTACCGCGGGGACACCGCGAAGGCGCTGGCCGACACCAAGGGCTGGCTCGCCGACGGCTGGCGCACCGTGTTCGTCACCGAGGCGCACGGCCCCGCGACCCGCACCGTCGAGGTGCTCGGCGGCGAGGGCGTCCCCGCCCGCCTCGACAAGGACCTCACCACGCTCGCCCCGTCCGTCGTCCAGGTGGCCTGCGGCAGCCTCGAGTACGGCTTCGTGCACCCGGAGCTGAAGGTCGCCGTCCTCACCGAGACCGACCTGACCGGGCAGCGCGCCGCGGGCAAGGACGGCCAGCGGATGCCCGCCCGGCGCCGCAAGACCATCGACCCGCTCACCCTCGAGTCCGGCGACTACATCGTCCACGAACAGCACGGCGTCGGCCGCTACATCGAGATGGTCCAGCGCACCGTGCAGGGCGCCACCCGCGAGTACCTCGTCGTCGAGTACGCCCCGGCCAAGCGCGGCCAGCCCGGCGACCGCCTCTACATCCCGACCGACCAGCTGGAGCAGATCACCAAGTACGTCGGCGGCGAGGCCCCGACCCTGCACCGGCTCGGCGGCGCCGACTGGACGAAGACGAAGGCGCGCGCCAAGAAGGCCGTCAAGGAGATCGCCGCCGACCTCATCAAGCTGTACTCGGCCCGCATGGCGGCCCCCGGGCACGCCTTCGGCGCGGACACGCCGTGGCAGCGGGAGCTGGAGGACGCGTTCCCGTACGCGGAGACGCCCGACCAGCTGACCACGATCGCCGAGGTCAAGGACGACATGGAGAAGACGGTCCCGATGGACCGCCTGATCTGCGGCGACGTCGGCTACGGCAAGACGGAGATCGCGGTCCGCGCCGCGTTCAAGGCCGTCCAGGACGGCAAGCAGGTCGCCGTCCTCGTGCCCACGACCCTCCTCGTCCAGCAGCACTTCGGCACGTTCTCCGAGCGCTACGCCCAGTTCCCCGTGAACGTGAAGGCGCTCAGCCGCTTCCAGACCGAGACCGAGTCGAAGGCGACGATGGAGGGCCTGCGCGAGGGCTCCGTCGACGTCGTCATCGGCACCCACCGCCTCTTCTCCTCCGAGACGAAGTTCAAGGACCTGGGCCTGGTCATCGTCGACGAGGAGCAGCGCTTCGGCGTCGAGCACAAGGAGCAGCTGAAGAAGCTCCGCGCGAACGTCGACGTCCTGACGATGTCCGCGACCCCCATCCCCCGCACCCTGGAGATGGCGGTCACCGGCATCCGCGAGATGTCCACGATCACCACCCCGCCCGAGGAGCGCCACCCGGTCCTCACCTTCGTCGGCCCGTACGAGGAGAAGCAGATCGGCGCGGCCGTGCGCCGTGAACTGCTGCGCGAGGGCCAGGTCTTCTACATCCACAACCGGGTCGAGTCGATCGACCGCGCCGCCGCCCGGCTGCGCGAGATCGTGCCCGAGGCGCGCATCGCGACGGCCCACGGCCAGATGTCCGAACAGGCCCTGGAGCAGGTCGTCGTGGACTTCTGGGAGAAGAAGTTCGACGTCCTCGTCTCGACGACGATCGTCGAGTCCGGCATCGACATCTCGAACGCCAACACGCTCATCGTCGAGCGCGGCGACAACTTCGGCCTCTCCCAGCTCCACCAGCTGCGCGGTCGCGTCGGCCGAGGCCGCGAGCGCGGCTACGCCTACTTCCTGTACCCGCCGGAGAAGCCCCTCACCGAGACGGCCCACGAGCGGCTCGCCACGATCGCCCAGCACACGGAGATGGGCGCGGGCATGTACGTGGCGATGAAGGACCTGGAGATCCGCGGCGCGGGCAACCTCCTGGGCGGCGAGCAGTCCGGCCACATCGCGGGCGTCGGCTTCGACCTCTACGTCCGCATGGTCGGCGAGGCCGTCGCCGACTACCGCGCCTCCCTGGAGGGCGGCGTCGAGGAGGAGCCGCCGCTGGAGGTCAAGATCGAGCTCCCGGTCGACGCGCACGTCCCGCACGACTACGCCCCCGGCGAGCGCCTGCGCCTCCAGGCCTACCGCTCGATCGCCTCGGCGAACACGGAGGACGACGTCCGCCAGGTCCGCGAGGAACTCACCGACCGCTACGGCAAGCTCCCCGAGCCGGTGGAGAACCTGCTGCTCGTCGCCGGCCTGCGCATGTTCTCGCGGGCGTGCGGCGTCGGCGAGATCGTCCTCCAGGGCACCAACATCCGCTTCGCCCCGGTCGAACTCCGCGAGTCGCAGGAACTCCGCCTCAAGCGCCTCTACCCCGGCACGGTCATCAAGCCGGCCACCCACCAGCTCCTGGTCCCGCGCCCGAAGACGGCGAAGGTGGGCGGCAAGCCGTTGGTCGGGCGCGAACTGCTCGCGTGGGTGGGGGAGTTCCTGACGACGATCCTGGGGTCGTGACGGCGAAAAGCGGTCGCCGGACACCCTGGGCCGCGGCTACCTTCGGGCGGTCGTCCGACCGTCGGGTGGCGTTGTCTTCGAAGGGCCCACGACCATGACCGTGCAGGACGACCTCACGATCACCACGCTCGCCGAGCGGCCGGAGCTGCTGGAGGCGATGTGGGGGATGGCGGACACCTGGCCGGTGTACGTGCAGCACGACGCCGTCGCCTGGTCGTTCATGGGGCGGATCGCCGCCGAGCTGCCCGAGTACGTGCTGGTGGCGACGGACCCGGCGGGAGCCGTGGTGGCCAAGGGGTTCAGCGTGCCGTTCGCGCTGCGCGGCGCGGGGCGCGACGGTGAGCTGCCCGATCGGGGCTGGGACCGGGTGCTGCAGTGGGCGTTCGCCGACCGGCGGCACGGGGTCGTGCCCGACACCGTGAGTGCCATCGAGATCAGTGTGGTGCCCGAGGCGCAGGGGCGCGGACTGTCCGGGGTCATGCTCGGGGCCATGCGGGAGAACGCGCGGGCCAAGGGCTTCGGTGAGGTCGTCGCTCCGGTGCGGCCGAGCGCCAAGCACCGGGAGCCGGCGGCGCCGATGAGCGAGTACGCGTACCGGGTGCGGGAGTCGGACGGGCTGCCGCACGATCCGTGGCTGCGGGTCCATGTGCGCGCGGGCGGGACGGTCGTGAAGGTGGCGCCCGCCTCGATGACCGTGTCCGCGTCGACTGACGAGTGGCGGGCGTGGACCGGGCTGCCGTTCGACGCGGCGGGTCCGGTCGAGGTGCCGGGGGCGCTGGTGCCCGTGCACTGTGAACCGGAGCGGGGCTACGCCGTGTACGTCGAGCCCAACGTGTGGGTGCGGCACACGCTTTGAGCGTCCGGCACACGACATGGGTGCGGCACACGCTTTGAGCGTCCGGCACACGACATGGGTGCGGCACACGCTTTGAGCGTCCGGCACACCGCATGGGTGCGGCGCGTGCTCCGAGCGAGCACGCGCCGCACCCTCCCCCCCCGGGTGACCGGGACGGTTACAGCTTCAGGTCCCAGTGCGTCGCGTCGTACTCGAAGCTGGGGGACACCTCGACCGTCAGGTTCTTCGCGTCGGCCGGGGCGTCGAAGCCGTAGACGACCGTGGCCTTCTTGCCGGGCAGGATCGAGCCGCTGAAGCCCGTGCCGACCTTCTCGTCGAAGATCTGCTCCGCGTCGACGCCGTCCTTGCCGGCGCGGGCCTCGGCGGTCAGCAGGCTCGAGTCGAACTTCGCCTTCGTCTTGTTCTCGACGGTGACGGTCACCTTGTAGGCGTGGTTGCCCTTGGTGTGGCCCGCCGCGTACTCGCTCGGGTTCCACGTCACCGCGTTCGACACCGTGATGGTCAGGTCGTCGTCGTAGATGACGGAGTCACCGGCGTCGAGCGCCTTGCCCTTGGCGGGCGCGTCGTCCTTCGCGCCGGAACCCTTGTCGTCCTTGCCGGCCTTGTCCGTGCCCTTGGCCCCGGTGTCCGACACCGACTTGTTGATCTCGTCGACCGCGTCGTCGACCGCCTTGAACGTCGTGTACGCGCCGAAGACGGACAGGCCCAGGGCCACCAGGCCGAGGAGCGCGCCGGCCAGCGCCACGCCCTTGTTGGTCGCCTCGCCGCGCTTGGCCCGGCCGCGGCCCGACAGGCCCAGGATCAGGGCGATCACGCCGAGGATGCCGGCCAGCCAGAACATGATCGGGATCAGCCCGGACAGGGCGCCGATGACGCCGAGGATCAGCGCCGCCGTCCCCAGGCCGTTGCGCGCGGTCCGCTGCGGCTGCTGCTGGAACGGCGGGTACTGGGGCTGCTGCTGGGTCTGGGACATGGGTTCCTCCGTGATGAGAGACGCCAACCTCCCCCCGGCTTTCCGATCGTCCGGCGGTTGGCTGGGTCAAGAACACCATCGTTTGTGAACCGAGTCAACCGCGTTCACGGGTTTCTTTGCGAACACGGCTGTGAATGCGCTTCTTACGTGGAAGTAGGTAGGGTCTGCTCCACACGTACGCGGCATCCGGACCCGCGCGCGCGAACGAGGGGAGCGAGCCCGGTGCAGGAGAACGCGACAGAGGTGACGGCCGCCGGGATCGCCCGGCTGGCCGGGGTCGGCCGCGCCGCGGTCAGCAACTGGCGGCGCCGCCACGCCGACTTCCCCAAGCCCGTCGGCGGCACCGAGACCAGCCCCTCCTTCGCGCTCGCCGAGATCGAGGACTGGCTCCGCGCCCAGGGCAAGCTCGCCGAGGTCCCGCTCCGCGAGCGCGTCTGGCAGCAGCTCGCCGGACACCCCGCGGGCCCCGTCACCGCACTCCTGCACGCCGGCGCCACCCTCCTCCTCGTCCACGACCGGCCCACCGAATGGCTCGCCCTGAGCGCCACGGCCGACGACCAGGTCCTCGCCGAGGGGCTCTCCGTCTCCCTCGAAGGCGTCCTCACCCCGCGCTTCGGCCACGCCACCGAGCGCGCCGTCGCCACCCCGCGCCCCGCCGACCTGCGCCCCTCCGTCCCCCTCCTGCGCGCCGCCGCCGAACTCGCCGCCGAGCTCGGCGCCCGCCGCGCCTTCGCCTTCCTGCTCGGCCGCCACCTCGACGCCAACCCCCGGCAGTACACGCTGACCCCGCCCGGCCCCGCCGCACTCATGGCAGCCCTCGCCGGACCCGCGAGCCCCGACGGCGGCGGCACCGTGCTCGACCCGGCCTGCGGCACCGGCGCCCTCCTGCACGCCGCCCGCGGTCACGGCACCGGCCCCGCCCGCCGCCTCTACGGCCAGGACGCGTCCCCCGAGCTCGCCGCCCTCACCGCGCTGCGCCTCGCCCTCGACGGCCGCGAGGCCCCCGACGCCGCCCCCACCGTCCGTACCGCCGCCGCCGACACCCTGCGCGCCGACGCCCTCGCCGACGTCCGCGCCGACGTCGTCCTCGCCCACCCGCCGTTCAACGAGCGCGGCTGGGGCCACGAGGAGCTCGCCTACGACCCGCGCTGGGAGTACGGCCTGCCCGCCCGCACGGAGTCCGAACTGGCCTGGGTGCAGCACGCGTTGGCCCGCCTCAAGGACGGCGGCTCCGCCGTCCTGCTCATGCCCCCCGCCGTCGCCTCCCGCCGTTCGGGCCGCCGCATCCGCGCCGACCTGCTGCGCCGCGGCGCCCTGCGCGCCGTCATCGCCCTGCCCGCCGGCGCCGTCCCGCCCAACAACGTGCCGCTCCACCTGTGGGTCCTGCGCCGCCCCACGGCCGCCGCCCCCGCCGCCCCCGAGCTCCTCCTCGTCGACACCACCGGCACCGCCGAGGGCGACATGCGCGAGAAGCAGGCCTGGGCCGCCGTCCAGGACGTCGTCCTCGACGCCTGGCGCGCCTTCGACCGCGACGGCACACTGCCCGAGCGCCCCGGCCTCGCCCGCTCCGTCCCCGTCATCGAACTGCTCGACGACGAGGTCGACCTCACCCCCGCCCGCCGCCTGCCCCCGCCCGCCGCCGGGACCGGCGGCGCCGCCGAACTGCGCACCGTGCGCGCCGACCTCGCCGACACCCTCCGCCTCACCACGAAACTCACCCCGCAGCCCGGCGCCCCCGCTCCCGCCCCCGTGCGCTGGCCGCAGACCACGATCGGCGAACTCGCCCGCGCGGGCGCCCTCACCCTGCGCACCGCCGCCACCGGAGGAACCCCGGGCGCCGCCCCCGCGCGCGTACCCGTGCTCACCGACCACGACGTCCTCACCGGCACCGCCCCCTCCGGCACCCAGACCGGCGACGACGACCCCGTCCTCCTGGAGGCCGGCGACGTCGTCGTGCCCGTCGTCGGCGGCGGCGCCACCGCCCGCGTCGTCGACGAGGCCACCGCGGGCGCCGCCCTCGGCCGCGGCCTCGCCCTGCTGCGCCCCGACCCGGCCGCCCTCGACCCCTGGTTCCTCGCCGGCTTCCTGCGCTCCACCGCCAACAACCGCCAGGCCAGCAGCTACGCGTCCACCGCGACCCGGCTCGACGTCCGCCGCCTCCAGCTGCCCCGCCTGCCCCGGTCCGAACAGGCCGGGTACGGCGCCCGGTTCAAGGCCCTCGCCGCCTTCGAGGACGCCCTGCGCCAGGCCGCCCGCCTGGGCGAACAGCTCGTCCAGGGCCTCCACGACGGCCTCACCGACGGCACCCTCGACCCGTCCGGCGATCCGTCCCGCGAGCGCGGCGCCGATCCGGAATGACAGACACCGCAAGCGCGGCCCCGACAACGGTTCGGTAGACCGGGGTTACGTTGTCCGAAGGGGCCGATACGCTCGTCGTACGAAGCAGCACGAGCGATCCAGGAGCAGTTATGTACGGGCCCGGCGCCGCACCGCCCCCGCGCACCGATGGCGGGGTCGTCGCCCTGCGCGTGCTGTTCGCCGCACTGTCCGTCCTCAGCTGCGGACTGCTCGCCTCGGTCCCGCTGTTCCGGATCGCCTACCTGCGCAAGCGGACCCTCGACTGGGTCCTCGCGAGCGTCGCGCTGCCGGTCACCTTCGCCCTGTTCGCGGTCGTCGGCTCGCTGCCCGAGGCGGACCGGCGCACCGACGTCGCCCTGGCGACCATCCTGATCATCGGCGCCGCGTCCGCCGTGTACTTCGTCGTCTTCGACGTGCGCCGCGCGCAGGCGACACCGCTCCCGGCCCCGTACCCGCCCACCGCCCAGACCGTCGGATACGGCTATCCGCCCGTGCAGCCTGTGCAGCAGCAGCCGGCCCCGCAGCCCCCGTACACCCACCCGAGCATGTCGCAGACCGGTTTCGCCACGCACCAGACCCTCGGCGCCGCACCCCAGCACCCCGCACCCCAGCACCCCGCGCCGCAGCACGCGCACCCGACGCCGCCGCCGATCCAGCCTCAGCCCCGGCAGCAGCCCCAGGCCGAGCAGGGCCAGCCGCCGCACCGCATCGACCAGGTCCGCGCCGAACTGGACGAGCTGAGCGACTACCTGCGCAAGCAGGACGGCGGCCGGTGACCGTACTGCCCACGACCGGCGGCCGCGTCGTCGCCGGCCGGTACGAACTGTCCACGCTCATCGGCCAGGGCGGCATGGGCCAGGTCTGGACCGCCTACGACCAGCGTCTCGACCGCCGCGTCGCCGTCAAGCTCGTCCGCCCCGACCGCGTCGCCGGCGCCGAGGCCGAGGAACTGCGCCGCCGCTTCCTGCGCGAGTCCCGCGTCACCGCCCAGGTCGACCACCCCGGCCTCGTCACCGTGCACGACGCGGGCAGCGAGGACGGCGACCTGTACCTCGTCATGCAGTACATCGACGGCTCCGACCTCGCCGACCACCTCGCCGAGCACGCGCCCTACCCGTGGCCCTGGGCCGTGTCCGTCGCCGCGCAGCTGTGCGCCGTGCTCTCCGCCGTGCACGCCGTGCCGATCGTCCACCGCGACCTCAAGCCGCGCAACGTGATGGTGAAGAAGGACGGCACCCTCACCGTCCTCGACCTCGGCGTCGCCTCCGTCCTCGACACCGACACCACCCGCCTCACCCACACCGGCTCACCCATCGGCACCCCCGCCTACATGGCCCCCGAGCAGGCCATGGGCGGCGCCGTCGGTCCGTACACCGACCTGTACGCCCTCGGCGTCCTGCTCCACGAACTGCTCAGCGGCGACGTCCCGTTCGCCGGCACCACCGCCCTCGGCATCCTCCACCGCCACCTCTACGAAGCCCCGGCCCCCCTGCGCCAACTGCGCCCCGAGGTGCCCGAAGCGCTCGAGAGCCTCGTCCTGCGCCTGCTCGCCAAGGACCCGCAGCACCGCCCCGCCTCCGCCCAGCAGACCTACGAGGAACTGCTGCCGCTGCTCCCGCCCCGCGGCGTCCCCACCGGCCGCCCCCTCGACCCCACCCGCCCCTTCCTGCGCCCGCACGCCCCCTGGCCCGACCGCGCCCTCACCCCCGCGCCCCGGCCGGCCGGCGCCGACGTCCAGGGCGAGCGCCCCGACGTCGCCCGCGCCGTCGACGAGGTCAAGCGCCTGCTCGGCGAGGGCCGCATCACCCAGGCCGTCGACATCCTCGGCGCGATCCTGCCCGCCGCGGCCGCCCAGCACGGCGAGCAGTCACCCGTCGTCCGCACCCTGCGCAAGCAGTACGCGGCCACGCTCATGGACGACGGCCAGTACCGCCGCGCCCTGCCCGAACTGCGCCGCCTCGCCGACGAGCGCGCCGCCGAGGCCGGTCACGCCGACCCCCAGTCCCTCCAGTTCCGCTACGAGGTCGCCCAGTGCCTCGAAGCCCTCGGCGAACCGGCCGCGGCCCTCGCCGAGTACCGCTCCCTCCTCCCGTACTACGAGAACCAGTACGCGACGACCGATCTGCGGCTCGCCCTCGAAGTGCGCCGCCGCATCGGGCAGTTGCTCCTCGCCGTCGGCGACCGGGGCGCCGCGCAGGAGACCCTGGTCCGCCTCCTGCACGACGCCGAGCACCTCCACGGGCCCGCCC
The DNA here is from genome assembly GCF_055558275.1 of Streptomyces sp. NPDC025806. NCBI lineage: Bacteria > Bacillati > Actinomycetota > Actinomycetes > Kitasatosporales > Streptomycetaceae > Streptomyces > Streptomyces sp. NPDC025806. The sequence continues at coordinate 90,863 of NZ_JBVHMU010000019.1, forward strand.
ACCCGTTCCCCGGCGAGGTCCGCCGCACCCTGCAATGGCTCGGACAAGTGCGCGGCTGACCCGCCCGGGCGGAGTTCAGTGCCCCAACTCCCGGCGAATCGTTGTCGAATAGGTGGCCGAGCAAGCGGTCACTGCCTAACATCGATCAACGCCGGACTTTGTGCACCGAAGCACAAACTGCTCGCAGGGAGGCCCACCTTGCACCGCCGCAACAGCCGCCGCACCGCGCTCGTCCTGTCCGCCGCCGCACTCGCCGCGACGCCCTTCCTCACCGCCTGCGGGAACGAGGCGCACCCCGGTGCCGCGGCCGTCGTCGGCGGCCAGCGCATCACCGTCTCCCAACTGGACGCCCGCGTCACCGAGGTCCGCGACGCCCAGCAGGCCGCCACCCGCGGCGACGCCCAGTACAGCCAGGCCGTGGCCCAGAGCGGCCCCCTCACCCGCAGCACCCTCAACGCGATGGTGCGCACCCGCGTCCTGCACCGCGCCGCCACCGACGCGGGCGTCACCGTCACCCGCGCCGAGACCCAGGCCAAGCGCGCCGAGTACGAGAAGCAGGTCGGCGGCTCCGAGCAGCTGAAGGCCGCGTTCCTCCAGCAGTTCAACATCCCGCCGCAGCGGCTCACCGAGGCCATGCGCAGCGAGGTCGAGGCCGGCAAGCTCATCGAGGCGATCGGCGCCGACCCGCAGACCCCGCAGGGCCAGGCCGCCTTCGCCAAGGCCCTCGCCGACGCCTCCAAGGAACTGGGTGTCTCCCTCAACCCCCGCTACGGCACCTGGGACGCGAAGGGCAACAAGTCCACCGACGCCCGCGTGCCCTGGTTGAACCAGGTGACCAAGCAGCCGGCGACACAGCCGGCGTAAGCGCTGCCGCGCGGGGGCGGGATTTCGGGTGCGGGCCCGGTGGGGGCTGGTCGCGCAGTTCCCCGCGCCCCTGAAATGCAGACCCTTCGGGTCGCATTTCCCCGATGGACAGGCGCCCTATGGAGATCGCGCACGAAGTGCGCATCTCCAGGGGCGCGGGGAACTGCGCGACCAGCCCCCACCGGCCCGCACCCGGCGACGAACCCGCACCCCTTCTGACAGGCTTCCCGCATGAATCTGCACAGCGTGGCGCTCTACGCGTGCGCGGCCGCCGTCGTCGTGGTCGGCGTACGGGTCCTGGCGGCGATCGCGGCCCTCGGCGACCGCGACGCCCCGCACGGCCGGGACATCGCGCCGCCACAGGCGCTGCTGAGGGCATGGCGGCGCCCCCTCCCCTGGGCCGCCGCACTCCTCGTCACCGCGATGGTGGCCCTCGGCATCGCCCAGCTCGCCGCCCCCGGCCTGATCGACGCCCTGGAGCGCCGGCCGCACGGCGACTGGTGGCGCGCCGGCACCGCGCTGCTCGTCCAGTCCTCCGGCTGGTTCCAGCTCCTGTTCAACCTGGCCGCCCTCGCGGCCGTCGCCCCCGTCGCCGAACGGCACTTCGGCCCCGTCCGCACGCTGCTGGTCTTCGTCCTGAGCGGAGTCACCGCGCAGGCCGTCAGCATGTCCGGCTGGAGCCCCACCGGCGGAGGCGACTCCGTCGCGATCTGCGGCCTAGTCGGCGCCCTCGCCACCTGGTACGCCCTGCGCGGCACCGACCCCCTCCTGCGCCGGACCGCACCCCTCGTCCCGCTCGCCGGCCTCGTCCTGTGCCTGCTGACGAACAACCACGGCGTCGGCCTCCTCATGGGCTCCCTCCTCGGCGCCGGACTCGCCCTCCCCGCCCGCCGGCCCCTGGCGGCCTGACCGGACACCGGCGCCCTGCGTTACGTTCGAACCGTGAACGACACCACCAGCACCGCCGGCCGCATCGTCCTGCTCACCACCAGCCACCGCGTCGCCCCCGGACTCCTGTCCTGGCAGGCCTGGCAGGTGCTGCGCGCCGCCGACGAGGTGCTGTGCGCCGACCCCGGCCACCCGCAGCTGCCGTACCTCAAGGAGGCCGGCGTCGAGCCCCGGCTCACCACCGTCACCGCCCGCGAACTCGTCGACCGGTGCGCCGACGGCGGCCGCACCGTCGTCGTCCTCGCCTCCGCCGACGGCGACCGCCGCCTCACCGACGGCCTCGCGACCCTCGCCGGCTCCGGCCGCGAACAGATGCCGTCCCTCGAACTGCTCCCCGGCTCCTACGACCTCCCCGGCGCCCGCCTCCTCGACCTCGTCCAGGTCATGGACCGCATCCGCCGCGAATGCCCCTGGTCGAAGCTGCGCACCCACGAGGACCTCGCCAAGTACGCCATCGAGGAGGCCTACGAACTCGTCGAGGCCATCGAGACCGACGACCGCGAGGAGCTCCGCGAGGAACTCGGCGACGTCCTCCTCCAGGTCGTCTTCCACGCCCGCATCGCCGAGGAGGCCACCGGCGACGACGAGCCCTTCTCCATCGACGACGTCGCCGGCGGCATCGTCACCAAGCTCATCCACCGCCACCCGCACGTCTTCGGCGACGAGAGCGCGGCCACGCCGGAGGAGGTCCGGGAGATCTGGCTGCGCCGCAAGGGCGAGGCCAAGCAGCGCGCCTCCGTCACCGACGGCGTCCCCGTCGGCCAGCCCGGCCTCGCTCTCGCCGCGAAACTCGGCTCCCGCGTCCGCACCGCCGGACTCGACGTGCCGCTGCCCACCGGCACCGGCGTCGGCTACGAACTCCTCGCCCTCGCCCTGCGCGCCGAGGCCGACGGCGTCGACCCCGAATCCGCCCTGCGCGCCGCCGCCCGCGCCTACCGCGACGCGGTCCGCGCCGCCGAAGGACTCCCGGATACGGTCGAAGGGTGACCCAGAGCCCCACCCCCGCCGAGATGCCCGAACTCTTCACCTGGGAGTTCGCGAGCGACCCGTACCCCGCCTACGCCTGGCTGCGCGAGCACGCCCCCGTGCACCGCACGACCCTGCCCAGCGGGGTCGAGGCCTGGCTGGTCACCCGGTACGCGGACGCCCGCCAGGCCCTCGCCGACCAGCGGCTCAGCAAGAACCCGGAGCACCACGACGAGCCCTCCCACGCCAAGGGCAAGACGGGCATCCCCGGCGAGCGCAAGGCCGAGCTGATGACCCACCTCCTCAACATCGACCCCCCGGACCACACCCGCCTGCGCCGCCTCGTCTCCAAGGCCTTCACCCCGCGCCGCGTGGCCGAGTTCGCCCCGCGCGTCCAGGAACTGACGGACGACCTCATCGACCGCTTCGCGGCCAAGGGCGAGGCCGACCTCATCCACGACTTCGCCTTCCCCCTCCCCATCTACGCGATCTGCGACCTCCTCGGCGTCCCCCGCGAGGACCAGGACGACTTCCGCGACTGGGCGGGCATGATGATCCGGCACGGCGGGGGACCGCGGGGCGGGGTCGCCCGGGCCGTCAAGAAGATCCGCGCCTATCTGGTCGACCTCATCCACCGCAAGCGCGCCGCTCTGGACGAAGGCGCCGACGACCTGATCTCGGGCCTGATCCGCGCCTCCGACCACGGCGAGCACCTCACGGAGAACGAGGCGGCGGCGATGTGTTTCGTGCTGCTGTTCGCCGGCTTCGAAACGACCGTAAATCTGATCGGTAATGGAACGTATGCGCTCCTGACCCACCCCGAGCAGCGCGCCCGCCTCCAGGAGTCGATCGCGGCGGGGGAGCGGGGTCTGCTGGAGACCGGCGTCGAGGAACTGCTGCGCTTCGACGGCCCGGTGGAGCTGGCCACCTGGCGCTTCGCCACCGAGCCCCTCAGCATCGGCGGCCAGGACATCGCGGCCGGTGACCCGGTGCTCGTCGTGCTGGCCGCCGCCGACCGCGACCCGGCCCGGTTCACGGAACCGGACACCCTCGACCTGTCCCGCACCGACAACCAGCACCTCGGCTACGGGCACGGCATCCACTACTGCCTGGGCGCACCGCTCGCCCGCCTGGAGGGCCAGACCGCGCTGGCCACCCTCCTGACCCGGCTGCCCGACCTCCGTCTGGCCGCCGACCCGGCCGAACTGCGCTGGCGCGGCGGGCTCATCATGCGGGGCCTGCGCACTCTGCCGGTCGCCTTCGAGCCCCGGGACGTCTAGCCGGCGGGCCCGGTGAGAATCCGGATGCCCCGGCGGGAGCCGGCCCGGTAGCGTGGGGGACATGTCGAGTCCCGAGTCGGACAGGTCGGGGGCTGTCGGTCACGCCGTCAGCCCCGAGAACCGGTGATCGCGTAAGGACACGCCCCCTCGGGTGCTGACCGCGGTGACGAGAAGACGTCCACGTCCCTCTCCTCACCCGGAGCATCTCGATGCCCTTTCCTCTCTATCTGCTGTCCCTGGCGGTCTTCGCCATGGGGACCTCGGAGTTCATGCTCGCCGGACTCCTGCCGGACATCGCCGCCGGTCTCGGCGTCCCGGTCGGTACCGCCGGGCTGCTGACCACCGCGTTCGCGGCCGGTCTGGCGGTCGGCGCCCCGGTCATGGCGGTGTTGACCCGCCGTCGGCCGCCCCGTACCGTCCTGCTCGGTTCGCTGCTCGTGTTCGCGGCGGCGCACGCCGTCGGCGCGCTCACCACGGACTTCGGGGTGCTGCTCGTGACCCGCGCGGTCGCGGCGCTCGCCGACGCCGGGTTCCTCGCCGTCGCCCTGACGACCGCGGCGGCGCTCGTGGAGCCGGACCGCAAGGGGCGTGCGCTCGCCGTCCTGCTGTCGGGTACGACTCTGGCCACGGTCGTCGGGGTGCCCGGCGGGGCGGTGCTCGGCGCGCTGCTCGGCTGGCGGGCCACGTTCTGGGCCGTCGCCCTGCTCTGTGTGCCGGCGGCGCTCGGTGTGCTGCGCGGCCTCCCGGCCCTGGCCCCGCCCCCCGCCGTGCCGCTCGACTCCGAGCTGGCCCAACTGCGCAGGCCCCGGCTGCTGTTCGTGATGCTGCTCGCGGCGCTGGTCAACGCGGCGACCTTCGCGAGCTTCACCTTCCTCGCCCCCGTCGTGACCGGCCCGGCCGGACTCGGCGCTCTCTGGGTCCCCGTCACGCTGGTGCTGTTCGGCCTCGGTTCGCTGGTGGGGGTCACGGTGGCCGGCCGGCTCGCCGACCGCAGTCCCGGTCGGGTGCTCGCCGTCGGCGGTCCCCTTCTTCTCGTGGGCTGGCCGGGGACGGCGCTGCTCGCCTCCCGTCCGTCCGTCGTTCTCGTGCTGGCCTTTGTCCTGGGCGTCCTCTCCTTCGGGGTCGGCAGCACCCTCATCACGCGGGTCCTCTACGCGGCCGAGGCGGCGCCCACGCTCGCGGGGGCCTACGCGACGGCGTCCCTCAACGTGGGCGCCGCCGCGGGTCCGTTCCTCGCGGCGGCGGCCCTCGGCGCGGGGGCGGGGGAGTCGGGTCCGTTCTGGGTGAGCGGGGCGCTGGTGGCGGCGGCGCTGGCTCTCGGGGCGGCGTGGCGTACGGCGTTCAGGGCAGCGGGACCGTCACCCGCGGCAGGAACCAGCCGACGAGCGGTCCCAGACCCAGGGCGATGACCACGGTGCCGGCGCCGAGCGTTCCGCCCAGGAGCCAGCCGGTGCCGGCGACCGTGACCTCGATGCCGGTGCGCACGACGGCGACGGGCAGCCGGGTCAGCCGGATGAGCCCGGTCATGATGCCGTCGCGCGGCCCCGGTCCGAGCCGGGCGCCGAGGTAGAGCGCGTCGAAGAAGGCCAGCGCGACGAGCCCGCACACCAGGTAGGCGATCCGCGCGGCGAGGCCGTGGGGGTCGGGCAGCAGCGCGGCCGTGGCGTCGGCGGCGAAGCCGACGAGCGCGATGTTGAGGAGCGTGCCGGGGCCCGGCCGCTCGCGCAGCGGGATCCACGCGAGCAGTACGAGAAGGGAGATGAGGTTCGTGGTCCAGCCGAAGCTGAGGCCGAGAGTGAGGGAGGTGCCCTCGGTGAGCACGTTCCAGCCGGCGGCGCCGAGTCCGGAGCGTACGAGCAGCATGACGGCGGCGCCGTAGCCGACGAGGCCGAGGAGGAGTTGGGGGACGCGGCGGCCGGGGCGTGCGCGGAGGGAACAGCGGACGGAGAGGGGTGACGGTGCGGGCATGGAGGTCAGCTTCCGGAGGATCTGGTCCTGGATTCCATAGCCAGATTGCCTACGCTGGCCCGATGAAGGTCGGTTCGTACGCGGTGGCGCAGATGGTCGGGGAGTGGCGGGAGGGGCCGGGGCCCGGGCACCGGCGGCTGTCGGACCGGTTGCGGCTGCTGATCCTGGACGGGCGGATCGCGCTGGGCGCGGCGCTGCCGAGCGAGCGGGACCTGGCCGCGGCGCTGGCGGTGAGCCGGACGACGGTCGGTGCCGCGTACCGGACGCTGGCCGAGCACGGGTATCTGGCGACGCGTTCGCGGGCCAGGGCGACGGTGCGGCTGCCCGACGACGCGTCGGGCCGGGTGCCGGAGCGGACCGGTCCGGGGACGGTGGACCTGTCGGTCGCGGCGCCGGCGGCGCCGGTCGAGATCCTGCACGCCGCGTTCGCGAGCGCGCTGCGGCGGCTGCCACACCATTTCGGCCGGCACGGCTACGACCCGTACGGCGTGGGGGAGCTGCGGGCGGCGGTCGCGGACTGGTACGGGCGGCGCGGGCTGCCGACGACGCCGGGCCAGATCATGGTCACGAACGGGGCGCAGCACGCGCTGGCGCTGCTGACCCGGACGCTGGTGGCGCCGCGCGACAAGGTGCTGATCGACCATCCGACGTATCCGCACGCCATCCGGCTGTTCACGGAGGCACGGGCGCGGCTGGTGCCGGTCGCGCTGACGCCTTCCGGGTGGGACGTGCCGCAGGTGCGGGCGGCGGCGCGCGATGCGGCGCTGGCGTATCTGGTGCCGGACTTCCACAATCCGACGGGGCTGTGCATGCCGTCCGGGGTGCGGCGGGAGCTGCGGCCGGGGTGTCTGACGGTGGTCGACGAGACGATGGCGGATCTGGCGCTGGACCGTGCGCCGGACGCGGTGGGTCCGGAGCCACTGGCGGCGCGGGTGCCGGAGGCGGTCAGTGTCGGGTCCGTGTCGAAGAGCGTGTGGGGCGGGCTGCGGATCGGCTGGATCCGGGCGCGGCCCGCGCTGCTCGAACGGGTGGTCAGGAACCGGCCGGTGACGGATCTGGGTACGCCGGTGCTGGAGCAGCTCGCGGCGGCGGTGCTGCTCGACGAGGGCCGGACGCGGCGGCCGGACGCGCTGGGGGAGTTGCGGTCGCGGCGGGAGGTGCTTGTGCGGGAGCTCGGCAGGCGGCTTCCGGAGGTCGAAGTTCCGTGTCCTGCGGGCGGTCTGACGCTGTGGGCGAGGTTTCCGGAGCCGGTCGCGTCACGGCTCGCGGCGGTGGCCCCGGACCATGGTGTGACGGTGGCGGCGGGGCCGCGTTTCGGGGTCGGCGGGGCCTTCGAGCGGCATGTCCGACTGCCTTTCACCTTGCCTCCTGAGCTGCTGGTTCAGGGGGTGGAGCGGCTCGCCGCGGCCCGGGACGCGGTGGCCCGCGGGGCCTTCGGACACCATGTTCCGCCGCCCACCGCATGACGTTCGGCCGCGGCAAAACTGACGAGTCGTCAAAGCTGTGACTTTCACGTGATCTCCGCTGCATCGACTTGTGACAAGCGTTCGAGTCCCGCTACGTTCACAACCCATCGCGTCGGCACCGTCCGTCGCATCCGCGACACCCGTCGCGGCGCAGCATCAGTCTCGCGAAAGGCATCCGCATGCTCTCCGGGAACGGTCGTCACCGTCGCCCCCGTCAGGCTCCTGCTCTCGTCGTCGCCGCCGGTGTCGCCGGCAGCGCCATCGCGATCCCGCTGCTCGCCGCGTCCAACGCGAGCGCCGCCACCACCCAGGCCTGGGACCGGCTCGCCGAGTGCGAGAGCGGCGGCCAGTGGAGTCTCGACGCCGGTAACGGGTACTACGGCGGACTGCAGTTCTCGCAGGAGATGTGGGAGCAGTACGGCGGGCTCGACTTCGCGCCGAGCGCGGACCAGGCGAGCCGCTCGCAGCAGATATCCGTCGCCGAGAAGGTGCTCGACGACCAGGGGCCCGGCGCCTGGCCGAGCTGTTCCATCACGGCGGGCCTCTCCAAGAGCGACAGCTCGGCCGAGGTCGACCCGGGGGCGAGCACGCCGCCGCCGGTCCTCGGTGGTTCGTCGGGCGGGCTCCTCGGTGTCGGCGGGGACGCGAACACCGACGACGGAGAGAAGAATCACGACGACGGGGGTAATTCGGACATCCCGTCAGATGACGCCTCCGGTGATACCTCCGGTAACGCCAAGGGTGACGCGTCCGACGGCAAGGCGAGCGACGAGCCGAGCGACGGCGCCAGTGCCTCGCCCTCGGACGGCGCGACGTCGGACGAAGGTGACGCGAAGGGTGAATCGGACAAGTCCGGCTCCGACGCCTCCACTTCCCCGGACGAGTCGACGGGTCCCGGCAAGCCGGGCGCCTCTCCGTCCGCCTCCGACCCGGCCTCCGGGGACTCCGGCGCGGGCCGCCACCGGGGCGGCGCCGCCTCCGACGACACCGCCGACTCCCGTACCGGAGAGGGCCGTCACGCCTCCCGTGACGACCGGCGCGACGGCGACGCGTACACGGTGCGGGCCGGCGACAACCTGTGGGACATCGCCGACTCCCAGAACGTGGACGGCGGGTGGGCCGAGTTGTACCAGCTCAACAAGAAGGAGGTCGGCTCCGACCCGGACCTCATCCTTCCTGGTCAGAGTCTGGATCTTGGGCTCGAATCGGGCGAAAAGTAGCGGGAGTTCAGGGCGGGTTGCTGCCTGAATGTCCGATTTGGCGAAAGTGAGAGATGGGTCTCAAAGGGCCTGATCCGCTTTGAAAACCGCCGGATCGGCTGCGTACGGTCTGACCGCTCGCCACAGCGGGCCCCGACGGATGTCACGCCGAATCCTGCCAACCTCCGTACGGGAACAGTCGACGCGTCAGCGCCGTGGGCAGGAGCGGGGGACCCAAGGTAGGCGCCGTCCGGAAAGCGATAGTCCGGTACGGCTTGGGGTTAAGCCGCGCACTAGGTTGCGCGGCCGGGCACTCACTGGCCCGAACCCGACAGCTCACCTCGTAGGCGTCGGTGAGGGGATCTCTCCATGCTGTTCTCCAGCAAGGGCAAGCACCGCCGCCCGTCCAAGGCCGTCCGTGTCGCCACGCTCGCCGGTGTCACCGGTGCCGCCGTCGCCGTTCCGCTGATGGGTGCCACCGGCGCCTCCGCCGCCACCACCTCCGAGTGGGACGCCGTCGCCCAGTGCGAGTCCGGCGGCAACTGGTCGATCAACACCGGCAACGGCTACTACGGCGGCCTGCAGTTCTCCGCCTCCACGTGGGCCGCGTACGGCGGCACCGCTTACGCCTCCACCGCCGACCAGGCCTCCAAGGCGCAGCAGATAGCTGTCGCCGAGAAGGTCCTCGCCTCCCAGGGCAAGGGCGCCTGGCCGTCCTGCGGTGTCGGCCTGTCCGGCGCCTCGACGTCGAACCCGGCCCCGGCCCCCACCCAGCAGCAGACGCAGCCGCAGCCCGAGCGCAAGGTCGAGCAGCCGGCCAACCGCTCGCAGGAGCGCCAGGCCCCGAAGGCCGCGCCGAAGAAGACCGTCACCACGCCGACCGGCAAGAAGGTCGCCAAGGGTGACGGCGAGTACAAGGTCAAGAAGGGTGACTCCCTCAGCACGATCGCCGAGGCGCACCACACGACCTGGCAGAAGCTCTTCAAGCTGAACGACGACATCGTTCAGGACGCGGACCTGATCTACCCGGGTCAGCAGCTCCACCTGAAGTAAGCCGCGCCCCTTATATAGGGGAGCGCCCCCCGCACTCGGCATCGGCGGACGCCGAGTCGCCGGCCGCTCGTCATGTGGACCTCCTGCCCCGGCTTCCGGGGTGGGAGGTTCCGTGCGTTCACCGTCTGCCGCCCGGTGGGGGCTGGTCGCGCAGTTCCCCGCGCCCCTGAAATGCATGCCCTTCGGGCGCATTTCCCCGATCGAGGTGCGGGGTGCCTTTCATCTGGGGAAGGCGCGGCGAAGCCGCAGCCTTCCAGGGGCGCGGGGAACTGCGCGATCAGCCCCCACCGGCCCGCGCCCCGCGACGAAACCGAGCCACCCCTGACGGACCGTTCACCCGCGAACCACCGGCGGTATTTGTTCCCGTCGGAAACATTTCGCTCACGGCAGAGTCCAAGAGACGGGCGGTCGGCTGGCCGATGGCCCGCGTGCGGTTAGGCTCAAGCCATGCGGAACCGCGCACCGCGGCCCCGCACAGCCCGCGTCACATCCCAGAAGGAGATGCTCGTGCCGTCCATCGACGTCGTCGTAGCCCGGGAAATCCTGGACTCCCGAGGCAACCCCACGGTCGAGGTCGAGGTCGGCCTCGACGACGGCAGCACGGGTCGTGCTGCTGTCCCGTCCGGCGCTTCCACCGGCGCCTTCGAGGCCATCGAACTCCGCGACGGTGACCCGAACCGCTACCAGGGCAAGGGTGTCGAGAAGGCCGTCCTCGCCGTCATCGAGCAGATCGGCCCGGAGCTGGTCGGCTACGACGCCACCGAGCAGCGCCTGATCGACCAGGCCATGTTCGACCTGGACGCCACCGACAACAAGGGCTCCCTCGGCGCCAACGCCATCCTCGGCGTCTCGCTCGCTGTCGCCCACGCCGCCTCCGAGGCCAGCGACCTGCCGCTGTTCCGCTACCTCGGCGGTCCGAACGCGCACCTGCTGCCCGTCCCGATGATGAACATCCTGAACGGTGGGTCGCACGCCGACTCCAACGTCGACATCCAGGAGTTCATGATCGCCCCGATCGGCGCGGAGTCCTTCTCCGAGGCGCTGCGCTGGGGCACCGAGGTCTACCACACCCTCAAGAAGGTCCTGAAGAGCAAGGGTCTGGCCACCGGCCTCGGCGACGAGGGCGGCTTCGCCCCGAACCTCGGCTCGAACCGTGAGGCCCTCGACCTCATCCTCGAGGCCATCAAGGAGGCCGGCTACATCCCCGGCCAGCAGGTCGCCCTCGCGCTCGACGTCGCCGCCTCCGAGTTCTACAAGGACGGCAAGTACCTCTTCGAGGGCAAGGAGCGCTCCGCCGCCGAGATGACGGAGTACTACGAGGAGCTCGTCGCGGCCTACCCGCTCGTCTCCATCGAGGACCCGCTGTTCGAGGACGACTGGGCCGGCTGGAACGTCATCACCGAGAAGCTCGGTGACAAGGTCCAGCTCGTCGGTGACGACCTGTTCGTCACCAACCCGGAGCGCCTCGCCCGCGGCATCGAGGAGAACTCGGCCAACGCCCTGCTCGTGAAGGTGAACCAGATCGGTTCGCTCACCGAGACCCTGGACGCCGTCGAGCTCGCCCAGCGCAGCGGCTTCAAGTGCATGATGTCCCACCGCTCCGGCGAGACCGAGGACGTCACCATCGCCGACCTCGCCGTCGCCACCAACTGCGGCCAGATCAAGACCGGCGCCCCGGCCCGCTCCGAGCGCGTCGCCAAGTACAACCAGCTGCTGCGCATCGAGGAGATCCTCGACGACGCCGCGGTGTACGCCGGCCGCAGCGCGTTCCCGCGCTTCAAGGGCTGATCCCCGCCGACGCGGTAGTTGCGTACGTCCCCGCACTCGGTCCCGTACCGTGTGCGGGGACGTACGCACGTGAAGGCAGGGAGAGGCGGGAGATCCGATGCCGGGAAAGCTCCGCAGCAGGGGCCAGTTCGACTCGGCCCGCTTCTCCACGGCCACCCGCCTGCGCGCGCTCGGCGAGCAGACCGCCGAGCGCGTGTACCGCTCGCAGAACAAGCGGCAGGCCCGCCGCTCCCGGCTCACCGGCCGCGCGGCGCTGCTCGCCCTCGTCCTGTGCACCCTCATCGTCGCGCTCGCGTACCCGATAAGGCAGTACGTGTCCCAGCGCGGCGAGATCGCCGACCTGCAGCGCAAGCAGCAGGAGGCGAAGCAGCGGGTGGACCGGCTGCGCGACGAGAAGGCGCGCTGGCAGGACGACGCGTACGCGGAGCAGCGGATCCGTGAGCGCCTGCATCTGGTGCTGCCCGGCGAGACCGGTTACATCGTGCCCGACCCGCGCTCCACCACCACCGGCCGTGCCGAACAGGGCGAGGCCGACCGCCCCTGGTACTCGAACGTGTGGGACGGCGTCGACCAGGCCGACCGCGCGGACCGCTGACGTCCCGGCCCCGTAGACCAGCACACTCGTAGACCCGTAAGCCCGTAGACGAAAGACGACGCGAACTCAGTCATGGAAACGCCTCCGCCGCAGACCGAGCCCACCACGCCCACGGACGCCGACATCCACGCGTTCCAGGAGCAGCTGGGCCGCCCGCCGCGTGGTCTGCGGGCCATCGCGCACCGCTGCCCGTGCGGCAACCCGGACGTGGTCGAGACGGCCCCGCGCCTGGAGGACGGCACGCCGTTCCCCACGACGTACTACCTGACGTGCCCGCGCGCAGCCTCCGCCATCGGCACCCTCGAGGCCAACGGCGTGATGAAGGAGATGACGGAGCGTCTCGCGACGGACCCGGAGCTCGCGGAGCAGTACCGCGCCGCGCACGAGGACTACATCGCGCGCCGTGACGCCATCGAGGTCCTGGAGGGCTTCCCGAGCGCCGGCGGCATGCCCGACCGCGTGAAGTGCCTGCACGTCCTGGTGGGGCACTCCCTGGTCGCGGGCCCCGGCGTGAACCCGCTGGGCGACGAGGCCATCGCGATGCTGCCCGAGTGGTGGCGCAAGGGCCCGTGCGTGACCCCGTGCGCGCCGAAGGAGGAGGACGCCAAGTGACCCGCGTCGCCGCCATCGACTGCGGTACGAACTCGATCCGGCTGCTCGTCGCGGACGCGGACCCGGAGACGGGCGAGATCGTCGACCTGGACCGCCGGATGACGATCGTGCGGCTCGGCCAGGGCGTCGACCGCACCGGCCGGCTCGCCCCCGAGGCGCTGGAGCGGACGTTCGCCGCGTGCCGCGAGTACGCCGGGATCATCAAGAAGCACGGGGCCGAGAAGCTCCGCTTCGTGGCGACCTCCGCCTCGCGCGACGCCGAGAACCGGGACGACTTCGTCCGGGGCGTCGTCGAGATCCTGGGCGTCGAGCCCGAGGTCATCACCGGTGACGAGGAGGCGCAGCTCTCCTTCACGGGCGCGACCAAGGAGCTCACCGGCCGCGCCGACCTGGACCGGCCGTACCTGGTCGTGGACATCGGCGGCGGCTCCACCGAGTTCGTCGTGGGCGACGACGCGGTGCGCGGCGCGCGTTCCGTGGACATCGGCTGCGTGCGGATGACCGAGCGTCATCTCGTCGGCGCGGACGGCACGGTGACGGACCCGCCCTCGCCGGCCCAGATCGAGGCGATCCGCGAGGACATCGCGGCGGCCCTGGACCTGGTGGCGGGCACGGTCCCGATCGACGAGGCGGGCACGCTGGTCGGTCTCGCCGGTTCGGTGACGACGGTGGCCGCGCTCGCGCTCGGCCTGAGCGAGTACGACTGGACGGCGATCCACCACGCGCGGATCTCCTACGAGCGGGTCGCCGAGCTGACCGACTGGCTGCTGACGTCGACGCACGACCAGCGCGCCCTGAAGCCGGTCATCCACCCGGGACGGGTCGATGTCATCGCCGCCGGCGCGCTCGTGCTGCGGCTGATCATGGAGCATGTCGGGGCCCGCGAGGTCGTCGTCTCGGAGCACGACATCCTGGACGGTATCGCCTGGAGCGTGGCCTGAGACGAGGCCGCCCACGGCCCGTTCCACGAGGGGCTCAACCGAGCGTTCCGGGTGTCTCCCGAGCGCTCGGACGAGCGCCCCGACACGCCCCGGCGACACGCCTTCGAGAAAGTTCGTGAACTTCTTCACAAGGATTTCGGTCCCGTGGGGCGCGGTTTCGGGTCCATAGGCCCGTTCGGGGCGGCCAAACGCCTCTGGGAACGCGTGAATGCCTTGCTTTCCGAGGCGGGCGCAGGGGCGGGGCCGGTAAGTGGTCCATCGCCCTGGGGGGCTCACCGTGGCTGCTCAAAGGGGGTGAGCAACGACCGGCGGCACCCCGTGGTTCCCCTCGGGGACCATGACATGGGTCACGTGGGCGGCGCAGTGTAGCAGAGCCCCCACCCAACCTTGTGAAGGGGCGCACGAGCGACCCCCTCCAGTCGGGTGGATACTCGATGGCATGAGCACCACGGAGCGTCCCAGGATCCTCATTGTCGGGGGTGGGTACGTAGGCCTGTACGCAGCGCGTCGCATCCTCAAGAAGATGCGATACGCGGAAGCGACCGTCACGGTCGTCGACCCGCGCTCGTACATGACGTACCAGCCCTTCCTCCCCGAGACCGCCGCCGGCAGCATCTCGCCGCGCAATGTCGTCGTCCCGCTGCGACGCGCTGTGCCGGGCGCCGAGATTCTCACCGGCCGCGTGACCAACATCGACCAGGACCGCAAGGTCGCCACGGTCTCGCCGCTCGTCGGTGAGGCGTACGAGGTGCCCTTCGACTACCTGGTGATCGCGCTCGGCGCGGTCTCCCGCACCTTCCCGACCCCCGGCCTCGCCGAGCAGGGCATCGGCATGAAGGGCGTCGAGGAGGCCATCGGCCTGCGCAACCACGTGCTCGAGCAGCTCGACAAGGCCGAGTCCACGACGGACGAGGAGATCCGCCGCAAGGCGCTCACCTTCGTCTTCGTCGGCGGTGGCTTCGCGGGCGCCGAGACGATCGGTGAGGTCGAGGACCTGGCGCGCGACGCGGCCAAGTTCTACAAGAACGTGAAGCGCGAGGACATGCGCTTCGTGCTCGTCGACGCCGCCGACAAGGTGCTCCCGGAGGTCGGTCCCGACCTGGGCACCTACGGCCGCAAGCACCTGGAGTCCCGCGGCATCGAGGTCTACCTGAAGACCACCATGCCCTCCTGCGTCGACGGCCACGTCGTGCTGAGCAACGGCCTCGAGGTCGACGCCAACACGATCGTGTGGACCGCCGGTGTGAAGCCGAACCCGGCGCTGGCCCGCTTCGGCCTGCCGCTCGGCCCCCGCGGCCACGTCGACACCCAGGCGACCCTCCAGGTCCAGGGCAGCGACTACATCTGGGCCGCGGGCGACAACGCCCAGGTTCCGGACCTCGTCGGCCGCAAGGCGGGCAACGAGAACGCCTGGTGCCCGCCGAACGCGCAGCACGCCATGCGCCAGGCCAAGGTCCTCGGCGACAACGTGGTCTCCGGCATGCGGGGCTTCCCGCAGAAGGAGTACAGCCACAGCAACAAGGGCGCCGTCGCGGGTCTCGGCCTGCACAAGGGCGTCGCGATGATCGTCATGGGCAAGATGAAGATCAAGCTCAAGGGCCGTCTCGCCTGGTACATGCACCGTGGCTACCACGGTCTGGCCATGCCGACCTGGAACCGCAAGATCCGGGTGATCGCCGAGTGGACGATCAACATGTTCCAGAAGCGCGACATCACCGCCCTGGGCGCCCTCGAGACCCCGCGCGAGGAGTTCTACGAGGCCGCCAAGCCGGCCCCGGCTCCCGCCAAGGCCGAGGAGAAGAAGGTCGAGGAGAAGGCCAAGGCCTCCTGACCCGCCGGTAGTTCACGCCCGAAGGGGTCGTCCGCCATCCGTGGTGCGGGCGGCCCCTTCGGGCGTTTTCGCACCGGTTTACATGGCGGCTACATGCATTTTGCTCATCCGTGACGCGGAGACGGGACTGCCGTACCGGGTACGTGGTGTTTACGTAAGTGCCGGACCGTACAGCTCGGTCCGTTCCGGGAACCCCCCGCTTCACGGAGGTGTGCGCCATGCAGGACGCCGCACAGCGGCTGAAGAACCTCGCCGAAAAGCTCATCGGCGCCGAACTCCCGGTGCGGCTGCGCGCCTGGGACGGCTCGGAAGCCGGGCCCCCGGACGCCCCCGTCCTCGCCGTACGCCATCGCCGCGCCCTGCGCCGCCTGCTGTGGAAGCCGGGCGAGCTGGGCCTCGCCCGCGCCTGGGTGGCCGGCGACCTCGACGTCGAGGGCGACCTGTACGAGCTGCTCGACGCCCTGTCCGACCTCATCTGGGAGCGCCCCGAGGACGAGCGCCGCAGCCTCGCCGAGGCCCTCAAGGACCCCGCCGTGCGCTCCGCCGTCGCCGAGCTCGTCAAGCTCGCCGGACCGTTCCCGCCGCCCGCGCCGCCCGCCGAGGAGATGCGCTCCACCGGCCGCCTCCACCGGCACACCAAGGGCAGCGACAAGAAGGCCATCAGCCACCACTACGACGTCGGCAACGACTTCTACTCCCTCGTCCTCGGCCCCTCCATGGTCTACTCCTGCGCCTACTGGGAGAGCCCGGACGCCACCCTGGAGGACGCCCAGCGCGACAAGCTCGAACTCGTCTCCCGCAAGCTCGGCCTGAAGCCCGGCATGCGCCTTCTCGACGTCGGCTGCGGCTGGGGCTCCATGGCGATCCACGCCGCCCGCGAGCACGGCGTCACCGTCGTCGGCGTCACCCTCTCCCAGGAGCAGGCCGCCTACGCCAGGAAGCGCGTCGCCGACGAGGGCCTCACCGACCGCGTCGAGATCCGCGTCCAGGACTATCGCGACGTGCGGGACGGCCCGTACGACGCCATCTCCTCCGTCGGCATGGCCGAGCACGTCGGCGCCGAGCGCTATCTGGAGTACGCCCAGGACCTGTACGCGCTGCTCAAGCCCGGCGGGCGGCTGCTCAACCACCAGATCGCGCGCAGACCCCAGCTCGACGAATCGGCGTACTCCGTCGACGAGTTCATCGACGCCTACGTCTTCCCCGACGGGGAACTCGCCCCGGTCGGCACCACCACCGGCCTCCTGGAACGCGCCGGGTTCGAGGTGCGCGACATCGAGGCCATCCGCGAGCACTACGCCCTCACCCTGCGCCAGTGGGTGCGCAACCTGGAGGCCCACTGGTCCGAGGCCCAGAAGCTGGTCAGCCCCGGCCGCGCCCGCGTCTGGCGGCTCTACATGGCCGCGTGCGCCCTGAGCTTCGAGCGCAACCGCATCGGCGTCAACCAGATCCTCGCTGTGAAGACCCCGGACGCCGGGGCGTCGGGGATGCCGCTGCGGGCCCGCACCTGGAACTAGCCGCGGACACGGAAGGGGGCGCCCGGTGACCTCGTCACCGGGCGCCCCCTTCGCGTAACCCCTCCCGTACTACTCCGACTTGATGGCCGTCAGCATGTTCAGGCGGGCGGCGCGGCGGGCCGGCCACAGGGCCGCGAGGATGCCCACCACCGCGGCCAGCGCGAGGAAGATCCCCATCCGGCCCCAGGGCAGCACCAGCGCGTACGTCGACATGCTGTTGCCGATCAGCTGTCCGGCGGCCCAGCCGAAGAACACGCCCAGGCCGATGCCGAGCACCCCGCCGAACAGGGAGATCACCAGGGACTCCAGGCGGACCATGCGCTTGATGCCCTTGCGGTCGATGCCGATCGCGCGGAGCATCCCGATCTCCTGCTGACGCTCGAAGACCGACATGGCGAGGGTGTTGATGACACCGAGGACGGCGACGATCACCGCCATCGCGAGCAGGCCGTAGAGCATGTTCAGCATCAGCGTGAACATCTGCGCGATCTCGTTGGACAGGTCCTGGCGGTCCTGGATCTTCACCGCCGGGTTCTCGCCGAGCGCCTTCGTCAGCTTGTCCTTGGTGGCGTCGGACGGGCCGCCGGCCGTCTTCAGCATCACCTGCATGTCCGAGGCGCCGTCACTCATGTGCGGGTTCAGCGTCGGGGCGTCGAGCATGATGCCCCGGATCATCTCGTTGCCCTCGTAGACACCCGCGACCGTCAGGCGCTGCTTCTTGCCGTCCTCGTAGGCTACGGAGAACGTCGAACCGGCCTTCCAGCCGTGGTCCTTGGCCGTCTTGTCGTCGACGACGGCGTCCGTGCCGCCGACCGTGAACCGGCCGTCCCGCACGGGCAGGTCCGCCAGCTTCGTGATCGTGCGGCCGTCGACCCCCGTCAGGTACTCGGTGGTGCCGTCGATCCGGGACGGGGAGTTCGACAGACCGCTGGTCGCGGTGACGCCGTCCGTCTTCGACAGCGTCTTCAGGACGTCGGGGGACAGGAAGTTCCCGTTCGCCATGGAGACCACGTAGTCGGCCTTCAGGGAGTCCGCGGCCATCTTGTCGATCGCCGACTGGACGCTGCCCGCGATGACCGTGAGGCCCGTGATCAGGGTCAGCCCGATCATCAGCGCCGAGGCGGTCGCGGCCGTACGGCGCGGATTGCGCACCGAGTTGAGGCGGGCCAGCTTGCCGGAGATGCCGAACACGCGCAGCGCCGGGGCCGCCGCCGCGATCAGCGGACGGGACAGCAGCGGCGTCAGGATGAAGACACCGATGACGAGGAGTCCGGCGCCGGCGCCCATCGGGAGCTGACCGGAGTCGCCGCTCATCGTCGTCGCGGCCAGCACCGCCGTGACACCGGCGGCCGAGACCAGCGCGCCCAGCGTGTTGCGCAGGACCAGGGACTTTGCGGTCGGGGCGGCGTGCACCGCGTTCATCGCGGCGACCGGCGGGATCTTCGCGGCGCGGCGGCCCGGCAGCCACGCGGCCAGCATCGTGATCACGACACCGACGAGCAGCGAGGCGACGACCGTGCCGACCGACACGACCAGCGGGCCGTCCGGGATGATCGCGCCGGTCCTGCCCATGAGGGAGCGCATGCCCGCGCCGATGCCGATGCCGACGACGAGACCGGTCACCGCGGCGGCCGCGCCCACGAAGAACGCCTCGATCAGCACCGAGCGCGTCACCTGCCGGCGCGAGGCGCCGACCGCGCGCATCAGCGCCAGCTCCTTGGTGCGCTGGGCGACCAGCATCGTGAACGTGTTGGCGATGATGAAGATGCCGACGAACAGGGCGATGCCCGCGAACACCAGCAGCATCGTCTTCATCGAGCTCATCGACGAGGAGATGGCCTCGGCCTGGTCGTCGGCGAGCTGCCGCGCCGTGTCGGTGTGCACGGCGGCGCCGTCCAGCGCCTTGTCGACGTTCCGCTTCAGCTGCTCCTGGCCGGTGCCCGCGGCGGCCTTCACGTCGATCTCGTCGTACGCGCCCGGCTTGTGGAAGAGCTGCTGCGCGGTCGCCGTGTCGAACAGGGCGAGCGAGCCGCCGGCCGCGACGTTGCCGTCGTCGGTGGTGAAGACGCCGGTCAGGGTCGGGGTCAGGACGGGGCCGTCGACGGACATGCGGACCTGGTCGCCGACCTTGTAGCCGGCGCGCTTCGCGGTCTCGGCGTCGAGGGCGACCTGGTTCGCGCCGTGCGGGGCCTTGCCGGACGTGAAGGGGTACCGGGCGTCGTCGTCGCCCCAGTAGTTGCCGCCCTGGGTGGAGAAGCCGTTGCCGACGAGCCTGCCGTCCTGGTCGGCGACGGCCGCGTACCCGCTGACCACGCCGTACGCGGAGGCGGCGCCCGGCACCCGCTCGGCCTTCTTCAGGGTGGCGTCGGTGAGCTTCACCGGCTTGCCGACCTGGTCGCCCTTCGCGGCGGTCGCGCCGGGCGTGAGGGCGACGTCGACATGGTCGAAGCCCTTGGCGGAGCTCTTCTCCAGGGCCCCGGAGATGGTGTTGGTGAAGACGAGGGTGCCGGAGACGAAGGCGACGCCGAGCATGACGGCCAGCACGGTCATCATCAGGCGGGCCTTGTGCGCGAGCACGCTGCGCAGGCTTGTACGGAACATGGGTTCGGGTCAGTCCTGGGTTCGGCGGGACGGGATCGGGGCGCGGCCCGCGGTCAGCTGGTGCGGCCCTTGGCGTCGAAACGCTTCATGCGGTCCAGGACCGTGTCGGCGGTCGGGGCGGCCATCTCGTCGACGATGCGGCCGTCGGCCAGGAAGATCACGCGGTCCGCGTACGCCGCGGCGACCGGGTCGTGGGTGACCATGACGACGGTCTGGCCGAGCTCGCGCACCGAGTTGCGCAGGAAGCCGAGGACCTCCGCGCCGGAGCGCGAGTCGAGGTTTCCGGTGGGCTCGTCGCCGAAGATGATGTCGGGCTTGGAGGCGAGCGCGCGGGCCACGGCGACGCGCTGCTGCTGGCCGCCGGAGAGCTGCGCGGGCCGGTGCCCGAGGCGGCCGGACAGGCCCACCATCTGGATCACGTTCTCCACCCACGCCTTGTCGGGCTTGCGGCCCGCGATGTCCATGGGGAGCGTGATGTTCTCCAGCGCCGTCAGCGTCGGCAGCAGGTTGAACGCCTGGAAGATGAAGCCGATCTTGTCCCGGCGCAGCTTGGTGAGCTGCTTGTCCTTGAGGGAGCCGAGCTCGGTGTCGCCGATGCGGACCGAACCGGACGAGAAGGTGTCCAGACCGGCGACGCAGTGCATCAGCGTCGACTTGCCGGAGCCGGACGGGCCCATGATCGCGGTGAACTCGGCCTGCCGGAACTCGACGGAGACCCGGTCGAGCGCGACCACCTGGGTCTCGCCCTGTCCGTAGACCTTGCTCAGATCCGTGGCGCGGGCGGCCGCTGTCACGGTCCGGTCGGCGAGAGAGATGGTGGTCACGGAGGGTGCTCCTGTCGGTACGGGGAACTGCCTGCTGGGTACCGTTCCATCGTCTCGGCGGAACACCGGCCGGAAGTCAGCCGCTGCTCCCGTTCCCGGGGGCGACTGGAGTCGGACCGCGGGGCCCGGGGTCATACCTGGGGATGACCCGGAACCCTGAGCCGCCGGGCGGAGCCGCACCCGGCCGCGCCCCTGAGGTGAAATTCCGTCAATCCACGTGGACGCGCACCTGCGGCGGGAAGGGCGTGTGGCAAGTGCGGATGGCGTCTGTCAGGGGCCGATGCAGGGGCTGATGCACCCTCAGACCTCAATAAAATAAGACAACATCGCGAGGGAGCCCCGCCGGCCGGGGGAGGCCGCCGGATAGGCTCGGAAGGTCGACGCGGAGCCCCACAGCCTGCCCGGATGGTGGAATGCAGACACGGCGAGCTTAAACCTCGCTGCCCCTTCGCGGGCGTACCGGTTCAAGTCCGGTTCCGGGCACCTCCTCCCCCTCTCACCACCGGTCACGCTGTGTTCCCGGCCGGGGAACACAGGGGTGCTCCGGGGCGTTCCTCACAACAGACTGGGAAAGATCCTCCCTGAGCACTAGGGTCGGATCTTTGCCAGCCCATTACTCTTGTGGGAAGGCCATACACGGTGGCCATGGAGGAGTGAGATGAGGAGCAGCAACCCGGTCTTCTCGCGACGGGGGTTCAGCCGCGACAACGGCTATGCGCAGTTCGACGCGCGGCAGTCGCAGGCCGGGGGACCCGCGGTCGGGACGCAGGCCAATCCGTACGGCCAGGCCCCCGCCGGCAACCCGTACGCGCAGAACCCCTACGCCCAGCAGGACCTGCAGTACGGCGCTCCGCAGGCGCCCGCCACCACCGGCCGTATGACCATGGACGACGTCGTCGTCCGTACGGCCACCACGCTCGGCACGCTGATCGTGACCGCCGCGCTCGCCTGGGCGCTGCTGCCGGTCGACGCGGAGAACATCGGCACGTCGCGCGGCATCGCGATCGGCGCCGGCCTCGTCGCGATGGTCCTGGGCTTCGTCCAGGCCTTCAAGCGCAAGGCGTCGCCGCCGCTCATCCTGGCGTACGCGGCCCTCGAGGGCGTGTTCCTCGGCGTCGTCTCCAGCATCGTCGACAACTGGATCGCGGACGGCGCGGCCATGCAGGCCGTCATCGGCACCATGTCCGTCTTCGCGGCGGTCCTGATCGCCTACAAGGCCGGCTGGATCCGCGTGAACCGCCGCTTCTACGGCTTCGTCATGGCCGCGGCGATGGGCTTCATCCTGCTGATGGCGGTGAACCTGCTGTTCGCCGTGTTCGGCGGCGGTGACGGTCTCGGCTTCCGCAGCGGCGGCCTCGGCATCCTGTTCGGCATCGTCGGCATCCTGCTCGGCGCGTGCTTCCTGGCCCTGGACTTCAAGCAGGTCGAGGACGGGATCGCGTACGGCGCGCCCAAGGAAGAGGCGTGGCTCGCCGCGTTCGGTCTGACCATGACGCTGGTCTGGATCTACATGGAGTTCCTGCGGCTCATCGCGATCCTGCAGGGCAACGACTGACGATCGTGAACCGTCGAAGGACCCGCGCACCTCAGGTGCGCGGGTCCTTTTGTCGGTGAGGGGGTGGGGGGTCAGCCGAAGCGGCGTGCGGCACGCCGCAGGTCGTATTCGTGGATGAGCGCCTTGGCGTGACCGTGTGAGAGGTTGTGCTCCCCGCGCAGCCAGTTCACCTTCTCTTCGAAACGAAGGAAGCTCGGGCCGTTCTCTACGGTGTCCATCCAGTCGGCGACTTCACGACCGGTGCATTCGGGGATGCGGGCGATCAGATTGCGGTGGGTCTCCTCGGAGAAGACTTGGGACATCGGCGCCTCCGGAACGCTTCGATGTAGCCGGGTCTTGAGGCAACCGTGCCCGAGCGCCGCCCGCTTGTAAACAGCTACAGTCGCGGCGTGCTTGATACGACGCCGTTGACCTCAGCAGTGGATCACTTCGCCGACCGGCTCCGGGCGGCGCCGCAGAGCCGGTTGCAGCGGGGCGCCGCCGCGCAGGCGCTGGAGCTGGCCAGGGAGCTTTCCGGGTGGGCCCAGCGGCTGGAGGGGGCGGGGGCCTCCGGCGGTTCGGCGGTTCGGGAGATGCCGGACGCGGGGATGTTCGCGGCGGCCGATCAGGTGACCGTGGCGGGGCGGGACCTGGCGGTTGTCCTCCGGACGGAGCGGGAGGTCGGGGAGGCGGTCGATCTGGTGGCCGCGGCGATGAAGCGGGCCGGGGTTTAGGGGTTCGTCGTCGGGTGCGGGCCCGGTGGGGGCTGGTCGCGCAGTTCCCCGCGCCCCTGAAATGCAGACCCTTCGGGTCGCATTTCCCCGATGAGGCGCAGCCTCGTCAGGGGCGCGGGGAACTGCGCGAGAAGCCCCACCGGCCGGTGGTCGAGATCCGGGCGGCGGAGCTACGGCGCGTGGTCGGCTCACACCGGAGCCGCAGGCGAGATGGGCTCAGGCCGACGCTATGACGCGGTCCGCGAGGATGTAGACGCTGTCGGGGCCGCATTCGAAGGTGAGGGCGTAGGCGCCGGAGACGCCGGAGCCGCCCAGGAGGAACGGGGTGCGGCCGTCACGGAGGGCGGCGGCGAGCTGTTCGGCGGTCTCGCGGTGGCCCGGGGTCATGCACAGCGTCGTGCCGTCGGCGAAGACGTAGACGTCGAGCGTGCCGAGCGGACCCGGGCGGACGTCGGAGAGGGCCGTGCGGGCCTGGGCCAGCTCTTCGAGACAGGCCACCGTGCGCTCGTGGTCGCCGGAAATCGGGGACTGCACGGGCACGAAGTCGGGGTGCGAGGGGTGCCGGCGGCGCGCGGCGGTCAGCTCGGGCGATTCCCCGGCGAACTCGTCGTCGCCCTCCAGGGCCGGCTCGACCGGTTCGAGCGCGGGCTCGATGATCGGCTCGAGGCCCGCGAAGTCGGCCTGGCGCGGCAGGTACAGCTCGTCGCCCAGGGCGCCGGCGCCGCCGGTCAGGAACGGCGGCAGATCCGAGGTGTCCCGCGCCTCCTGCGCGGCCCAGAACGCCCGCGCCTCCGCCAGCTCGCGCTCCCGCTCCTCGGCGAGGGCGTCGGCGACGGCGGTGCGTATCGCCTCGGTGTCGGGAGTCGTGCGTGCCGACGGGACACCGGGGTGCGTGGTCGCGGCCCGGCCGCGGGCCAGCTCGTCCTGGAGCTCCGCGATCTGCCGGCGCAGGCCACGGACGCTGTGCAGGGTGGTGGCGCCGACGGCCGTGGCAGCGGCCGTGGCGAGCAGCAGGGCAAAGGGGATGGCGCTCACTAGACGTACTCCCGGTTTCAAGTCGACCCCCGACTTACTACATCAGCTTGAAGCCTGGACGAACCACCTGTCAGTGCATTACGTCACGAACAGGACGGGTCTTTTGTCCGGTTGTTTAGCGCCCATAGGGCCTGGGTACGGGGCTGACCTGCGAAAACCTTCTCCCCCGAGACGCATGTCACATCCTGGGGGAGATTGGATCACGATTCCGCAGCCGGTTTTCGCCGGTCGCCCCGGGCCGGATCGGGTCAGCTCAGGCGCTCGATGACCATCGCCATGCCCTGGCCGCCGCCCACGCACATCGTCTCCAGGCCGAACTGCTTGTCGTGGAACTGGAGGCTGTTGATCAGCGTGCCGGTGATGCGGGCGCCGGTCATGCCGAAGGGGTGGCCGACGGCGATGGCGCCACCGTTCACGTTCAGCTTGTCCTCGTCGATGCCCAGGTCGCGGGCGGACGGGATGACCTGCGCGGCGAAGGCCTCGTTGATCTCGAACAGGTCGATGTCCGAGACGGACAGGCCGGCCAGCTTGAGCGCGCGCTTGGACGCCTCGACCGGGCCGAGGCCCATGATCTCGGGGGACAGGCCGGAGACGCCGGTGGAGACGACGCGGGCCAGCGGGGTCAGGCCGAGCTCGCGGGCCTTCGTGTCGGACATGATCACGAGGGCGGCGGCGCCGTCGTTCAGCGGGCAGCAGTTGGCGGCCGTGACCAGGCCGTCGGGGCGGAAGACGGGCTTGAGGCCCGAGACGCCCTCCAGCGTGACGCCGGCGCGCGGGCCGTCGTCGGCGGAGACGACGGTGCCGTCGGGGGTGGTGACCGGGGTGATCTCGCGGGCCCAGAAGCCGTTCTTGATGGCTTCCTCGGCGCGGTTCTGCGAGCGGACGCCGAACGCGTCCATGTCCGCGCGGGTCACGCCCTTGAGGCGGGCCAGGTTCTCGGCGGTCTGGCCCATCGCGATGTACGCGTCCGGGACCAGGCCGTCCTCGCGCGGGTCGTGCCAGGAGGTGTTCTCCTGCGCGGCGACCTCGGCGGTGCGGGCCTCGGCTTCGGCGAACAGCGGGTTGTGCGTGTCCGGGAGCGAGTCCGAGTTGCCCTTGACGAAGCGGGACACCATCTCGACACCGGCCGAGATGAAGACGTCGCCCTCGCCGGCCTTGATCGCGTGCAGCGCCATGCGGGTCGTCTGCAGGGAGCTGGAGCAGTAGCGGGTGATGGTGCAGCCCGGGAGGTGGTCCATGCCCATCTGGACGGCGACGATGCGGCCCAGGTTGTTGCCCTGCTCGCCGCCGGGGAGGCCGCAGCCGAGCATGAGGTCGTCGATGTCGCGCGGGTCCAGCTCGGGGACCTTGGCGAGGGCCGCCTGGACGATCGTGGCGGTCAGGTCGTCGGGGCGCAGGTCCTTCAGGGAGCCCTTGAAGGCGCGGCCGATGGGGGAGCGGGCGGCTGAGACGATCACTGCTTCGGGCATCACGGCTCCAGAGGGTTCGTTGACCTTTTCAGGCGGGACCGTCTGGGAAGTTACCTGTACGTACAGCTCGGGTCACCGGGCTGGCCGTGTGACTCCCGCCGCATTTTTCTAAGCGCTTGCTCAGGACTCCGTCGGTCGGGCCGTGTAGGGGTGCCCTGGAGGCCGGGCGCGGACCCATCGCCCCGTAAGGGGCGCGGGGCCGTATCGATCTGCGGCTCCGCCGCGTGGGCGCGACCAGGCGCGACGCTCGTGTCACGCGGCGACGAGCCCGCAGGCCCTCTTGCGTTGCCCCCCGGGGCTCCGCCCCGGACCCCGCTCCTCAATCGCCGGAGGGGCTTGTTTTGGGACGCTCCTCAATCGCCGGAGGGGCTGGATGTGCCGGGGCCTGTCTTGGCCGGGACCGGGTCCTGCGTAGGGACACGATGGCGGCGGCGGCGCTTCAGGAGGGCCCAGGGACCGCGAGGTCCCGTGGGCATCACGGCCGTGACCTCCGTACCGCCCTCCTCGACCGCCTTCGCCGCGGCCCGGGCCACCGGAAGGAAGCCCTCCGCGCGGGACACGTCCGGGCGCTCCTCCTCGGGCCACAGGCCCAGCGTGGCGCACAGCGTGGGCAGGATCGCCATCGCGGCCGTCTGATAGCCCTCCGCCGAGGGGTGGTAGTTGTCCGGGCCGAACAGCTCGCGCGGGTTCGCCGCGAACTCGGGGCCCAGCAGGTCGCCGAGCGAGACCGTCCGCCCGCCCTGCTCCACCGTGCCGATCGTCTGCGCCGCCGCCAGCTGCCGCGAGGCCCGCCGGGCCACCCAGCGCAGCGGCTGCTGCACCGGCTCCACCGAGCCGAGATCGGGGCACGTGCCGACGACGACCTCCGCCCCGGCCGTCCGCAGCCGTCGTACGCCCGCCGACAGATGCCGTACGGACTTCGTGGCCGGAATGCGATGGGTGACGTCGTTCGCGCCGATCATGATCACGCAGACGTCCGGCTGCCAGCCGGGATCGGAGAGGATCAGCGCGACCTGGCGGTCCAGATCGTCGGACATCGCGCCGGGCAGCGCCACGTTCCGCAGCTCCACCGCACGCTCCGCGACCGCCGCGAGCCCCGAGGCCAGCAGCGCCCCCGGCGTCTGCCGCGCCCGGTGCACGCCCTGCCCCGCGGCCGTGGAGTCGCCGAGCATCGCGAACCGCAGCGGCTCCTCGCCCGCGGGCGAGGCCGCGTACGCCCTGCCGTACAGCCCGTCGGCCGAGGGCACGTGCACGGGATCCCCGTGGTTGCCCACCTGTCGCCGCGCCATCTGCACCTCGGCGAGAAGCACCCCGACCGTGGCCGCGCCCAGCAGTCCGATCCCGCCTCCGCCGTACGCCGCCCCGGCGGCGATCCGCCGTGCCACCCTCGCCCTGCTCGACATGTTCCGCACCCACCTGCCTCTCTCCTGCGGATTACGGCTTCATGAACTCATTGCCCCGTAGACACGGTCTGCCAATCGCAACGGGAGATGAAGGGCCGGTCCGCGCAATACGCTGGCCACATCCCTTACACAGGACACCCGGAGAAAACCGTGCAGATCCACGACTCGATGATCAGCCTCGTCGGCAACACCCCGCTGGTGAGACTCAACAAGGTGACCGAGGGCATCCAGGCGACGGTCCTGGCCAAGGTCGAGTACTTCAACCCCGGCGGTTCCGTGAAGGACCGCATCGCGCTGCGCATGATCGAGGCGGCCGAACAGAGCGGGGAGCTGAAGCCCGGCGGCACCATCGTGGAGCCGACCAGCGGCAACACCGGGGTGGGGCTCGCCATCGTGGCCCAGCAGAAGGGGTACAAGTGCATCTTCGTGTGCCCCGACAAGGTGAGCACGGACAAGATCAACGTGCTGCGGGCGTACGGGGCCGAGGTCGTGGTCTGCCCGACCGCCGTGGACCCCGAGCACCCGGACTCGTACTACAACGTCTCCGACCGGCTGGTGCGCGAGACGCCGGGCGCCTGGAAGCCCGACCAGTACTCGAACCCGAACAACCCGCTGTCCCACTACCACTCGACCGGCCCTGAGCTGTGGGAGCAGACCGACGGGAAGATCACGCACTTCGTGGCGGGCGTCGGCACCGGCGGCACCATCTCCGGCACCGGCCGCTACCTGAAGGACGCCAGCGAGGGCCGGGTGCAGGTCGTCGGCGCCGACCCCGAGGGCTCCGTGTACTCGGGCGGCTCCGGGCGCCCGTACCTCGTCGAGGGCGTCGGTGAGGACTTCTGGCCGACCGCGTACGACCGCGAGGTCGCCGACGAGATCGTCCCGGTGTCCGACAAGGACTCCTTCCAGATGACGCGCCGGCTCGCCAAGGAGGAGGGCCTGCTCGTCGGCGGCTCCTGCGGCATGGCCGTCGTGGCCGCGCTGCGCGTCGCCGAGCGGCTCGGCCCGGACGACATCGTGGTCGTCCTGCTGCCGGACAGCGGCCGCGGCTACCTCAGCAAGATCTTCAACGACGAGTGGATGGCCGACTACGGCTTCCTGGAGGACACGGGCACCAGCGCCCGCGTCGGCGAGGTGCTCAAGGACAAGGACGGCGGCGCGCTGCCCGAGCTCGTCCACATGCACCCCGAGGAGACCGTCGGCGAGGCCATCGACGTGCTGCGCGAGTACGGCGTCTCGCAGATGCCGATCGTGAAGCCGGGCGCGGGCCACCCGGACGTCATGGCCGCCGAGGTCATCGGCTCGGTCGTGGAGCGCGAACTGCTCGACGCGCTGTTCACCAAGCGCGCCTCGCTCGACGACCCGCTGGAGAAGCACATGTCGGCGCCGCTGCCGCAGGTCGGCTCCGGCGAGCCGGTCGCGGACCTGATGAGCGTCCTCGGCACGGCGGACGCCGCGATCGTGCTGGTCGAGGGCAAGCCGACCGGCGTCGTGAGCCGCCAGGACCTCCTCGCCTTCCTGGCGAAGGGTGCCGTCAAGTAGGCGCCCCTCTCGTGATGACGGCGTGCGCGCCCCTGCGAGCGGCAGGGGTGCGCACGCCGCGCGGAGGTGGTGAACTCGGCCTCCTGCGCGGGGACTTACTTCCTGGCGGGCCGTCGCAGCGCCTATCTTCTCGGTGGGGCCGATGACCGCGACGACTACGGGGAGGCGTCGGAATGCTGCACTCCAGGGAGCCGCTGTGGAACGAGGGCGTCGACGCGGAGGGGTTCCGCGACGCCAAGGCCGCGTACCACGCGGCCGTTTTCGAACAGTACAAACTCTGCGTGGAGATGGCCGATCGGGTCAGCGCGCGACGGAACCTCGCCAACACCTTCTTCCTCACCCTCCACTCCGCCCTGCTCGCGTTCTTCGGCGCGTGGTTGTCCCAGACGCCGTACCCCGACATTCCGCCGGTGTTCGCCTGCGGCGCCCTGCTCGTGCTGCTGGGCATGTGTGCCACCTGGTGGTTCACCGTGCGCTCCTACCACCAGCTGAACAGAGGGAAGTTCGCCGTGATCGGGGCGCTGGAGGAGCGGCTGCCGGCCCGCACCTTCGTCTCCGCCGAGTGGCGGGCGCTCGGCGAGGGCCGTGACTGGCGGGTCTATCTGCCGCTGAACCAGGTCGAGCGATGGGTTCCCCTGCTCTTCGCCGTGTCCTACGTGCTCGGATTCGCCGGGGTCGTGGCCGGGCGGTGACCGGCGCCGGACCATGCCCCCGGGCGCCCGTTACAGTGACGGCCAACCGCACGGGACGGACGGGAGTCGACGCGTGATCACGGTCGCCATCACCGGTCACATGGACCTGGCCGAAGCGACGGCTGAGGCGGTGCGTTCCTCCCTGCGCGATGTCCTGGCCGGTCTGGGCGGCTCCGGACTGCTGGGGCGCTCCTGCCTGGCGCACGGCGCGGACACCCTCTTCGCCGAGGAAGTCCTGGCGCTCGGCGGCAGACTTTCGGTGATCATCCCCTCCAGGGACTACCGGGACGCCGTGGTCGCACCAGCGGACCGCGCGCGCTTCGACACGCTGTGCGAGGCCGCCGACGAGCTGCTGGTCATGCCGTACGAGCACGCCGGGCCCGATGCCTACGACGCGGCCAACGCCCGGCTGCTGCAAGGGGCGGACCGGCTCCTGGCGGTGTGGGACGGCAGTCCGCCCACGGGCCGGGGCGGTGGAACGGCGGACACCGTGTCCGCCGCACGCTCCGCGGGCCTGGCCGTCGACGTCGTATGGCCCCGGGGCGGGCGCCGGACCGGATCCGCCACCTCCGCCTGATGCGCGCCGACCGGCGCCGCGAGACCGGCATGCCGCAGGCGGTCACAGGGGAGGATCCCTCCTCGGACTCTGACCGATGGGCTGTGCCGAGGGGGCTTGGGCGTGGAAAGTCGTGCCGGTTTACTCCTGTCCGAAGCGCCCGGGCTGACCCTGGGTGATCTCCTTGCGCACCCTTTTGTGCCGTACCTCTCGGGGTTCTTGTCGATGTGCGCGCTGGAGGTGCTCATCGGTCCGCGCAGGCCGGGGGACTACAGGGCATCCGGTGTGATGGCCGGCGGGCTCCTTCTGCTCACCCTGGATGTCGAGCACGCCTATATCGCCGGACTGTTCGCCGGAAACGTGGTCATGCTGTTCCTGGCACCGAGAAGGAACCGGTCGCAGCTGTTCGGCCTTCTGCTCCAGTGGCTGATTCCGCTGCTCCTCGTGCTCGTGCTCGTGCGCATCGGCGTGCTGGCCGACGGGCTGGAGCCGTCGAGTGCGGGCCGCGGAATCTTCGTTCTCGTGATGTGCGTGTCCGTCATGCTCTGCTGCTGGGCCGTGCCCGCCGGGAGGAAGCTCCAGTGGTACGGATTCTGGCGATGGCGGCTGGAGTACGCCCCCGGCCTGCTGGAAGCGGACTGGCGCGACGTGAACCGGTATGCCCGCCACCCGGGTCAGTCACTCCGCTGGGGAATTCTGCTGTGGCTCGCAGGCTGGCCGCTCTGCGCGGCCTCGCTCGGGGGGTCGCTCTGGGCTTTCTATCTCTGTTTCGCGGAGAAGCAGGTCAGTACCCTGTTTCTGGCGAATGTGGGGATCTGTGTGTTCAACCTGTCCCGGCGGATGTTCCTGTTGGGGCGCAGGCATCTCAAGCCCGTGCTGCGGGCGGACGCGTCGTTCCGCCCCGGCTCGTACGTCTTTTATCTGCGGCCGTTCGGCGAGGATGTGCGACGCGCCAGGATCAGTCAGAACATGTACGACCGGATGCAGTTGCACGACCTGAGCAGCGAATTGATGTTCGCCATGCTGTCCAGTCGCGATGACGAAGAGTACATTGCCGCGGCACTGCGGCCCGTCGGTCCTCTGGTGGCGGTCGGCGGGCACGACGAGCGGATTCCCCGTGCCGGGGCCAGGCGCATGTATCTCCCGATGGAGTCCTGGCGGGACCCGGTCCGGGATCTGATGCAGGGGGCGCGGCTGGCCGTCCTCACGCTCGGGGAGACGGAAGGCACCATGTGGGAGCTCTCCCTGGCGATGCGGACGCTGCCTGCTCAGCGGCTTCTCCTGTTCGTCCCGGGAGAGATGAGCAATGCGGAGTACGCCAGGATCCGGAAGGCCAATCAGGAATCCCTTCGAGGGATTCCTCGTGCGGAATGGAATCCGCAGTGGCGAGGTGAGTTCCCTCCGGCCCTGCCCGCATATGAATCCGACTTCGATCCGTATTCCTCGATATCGGCCGTCATCGGCTTCGACGAAAACTGGCGGCCGTCCCTCACCCGAGTGAAGCGCGCCTGGCTGCCCGGGACGAATCTGTTCACCGGGCTCACCCCCGGCCTGCGCCCGAGTTTCACGCAGCTCGCCGTCCACGAGAGCAGGACACGTCGATACTGCGGCTGAGGGCGGGGGCATCGCGCCGGCCCGGATCCGCCCGCGGGTTCGTGCGATCGGTACGAGTGCGACACGTGCGCGCAGCACCCGCTTAACAACCGTCCGGCAGATTGGTGGATGTCGGCAGGGACGGGAGCGGCTCCCCGGAACGGTCGGCAGCGCAGCGGTGTCGAGGATTTTCCGGAGCGGCTCCCGGACTTCGCCGACGCCCAGGACGCCGGTCCGGCCTGACCGGACCGCGTCCCCCGCGGGGACCGCCGTCGTCCCGCCCTCCGTCACAGGGGGTGCGGCGGTCCCCGCGTACAGCTATTCGACTATTCGACGAAGAGGCCGCGCTCGGCCGCCCGGACGTCGAACTCCTCCAGGCGGGCCTGGGCCTGCGGCAGTGCGTCGCACATGGCTTCCAGGAGCACCCGGCCGAGCAGCATCGGGGCGCACGCCGTGTCGAAGGCGAGGCCGGTGCCGACGGCGGCGGGCAGGAGCAGGTCGGAGTGCTTGGCGACCGGGGCGAACGCGGAGTCGGCGACGGTGACGACCTGGAGGCCGACGGACTGCGCGTAGGCGAGGGCCTCGACGACCTCGCGCGGGTGGCGGGGCAGCGCGAAGCAGAGCAGGGTCGTGGCGCCGGCCCGCACCGCCGCGTCGATCCGGTCGACGAGCATGGTGCCGCCGTCGTCAAGGAGTCGGACGTCGGGGTGCACCTTCGCCGCGAAGTACGAGAACCCGTAGGCCTGGGAGGCCGCCGCGCGCAGACCGAGGACGGGCAGCGGGCGGGACGCGGCGAGCAGCCGGCCCGCCTCCTCGACCGGGGTGGGGTCGGCGAGCAGGCCCGCGAGGTGCCGCAGGTTGGCGATCTCGGCCTCGACGGCCTGCTGGTACTCGTTGATGTCGTCGGCCGCGGCCGGTTCCTGCGGGGCGACCTCGCGCAGGTGGCGGCGCAGGGCCGGATAGCCGTCGAAGCCGAGGGCGACGGCGAAGCGGGTCACCGAGGGCTGGCTGACGCCGGCCAGCTCGGCGAGCTCGACGGAGGACAGGAACGGCACGTCGCCGGCGCGGCGCACCATGCAGTGCGCGATGCGGCGCTGCGTGGGCGTGAGGCGGTGCCCCTCGAAGAGGCGCTGAAGGCGCTCGGCGGGGCTGTGCCCGCCCTCGCCGTTCATCGTCTGCTCGCTCATGTCTCCCCGTCGGTCCGCGGCCGTGCCGGGCGCCCGCCGGTCTATTCAGGACGCCCGATTGTGCATGATTCTATTCAACTCCTGGGGTGGGCGCCAGAGCGGAAGGGGCGCTGCCGATAGGGTGCCACGCGAGCTTCCGCGGTGCGCCAGGGGCGTGGGCGGGTGGATGAGAAGTGAAGAGACGACGGGGTGGCCATGGGGTCGGGCGGCGAGCAGACGCTGGCGAGTTCGGCGAGCGACAAGAAGCGCGCCGCGAAGTACCTGGAAGAGCATCTGATGCCGGACACCCGGTCCGCGTCCGCGATGGCGGACGGCGGCGGCTCGGTGCACCCGCCGTTCCTCGCCCCGCAGCCCGCGCAGGGGCCGCTGAGTCCGCTGATGAAGCAGGACACCGGGCTCAAGGGTCTGTCGGGCTGGGCCAGTGACCAGGGCGTCTCGGACGCGCTCGTCGTCTGGGAGGGGCAGGCGAACAAGCTGCTCGCCCGCCTGCAGGTGGAGCTGAGCGGCCTGCACGGCACCAAGAACCTCTTCAACACCACCGACACGGGCATCGGCAGCCAGGCGAACGGGATCCGCCCGCCCAGCAGCTTCGACGGAATGTGACGGGGACGGGGATCCGGCGATGACGCTGACCTATCAGGACGTGATGACGGTCGACCTCTCCTCGTTCACGGACGTGTCCGCGGCGTGGAAGAAGATGGGCGACCGCTTCGGCGAGCTGAAGACCGACTACGAGCAGCAGGTCCAGGGCGTGCTCGGCAACGGCAACTGGCAGGGCCTGGCCTACGGCACGCAGCAGCAGAACGCCTCGGCGACGGCCTTCGAGTTCGGGGCGGCCAAGGCGCAGGCGCAGGCCATCGCGAGTCTGCTGACCGACGCGCACACGGAGTTGACGCGCCTTCAGAAGGCCGTCAAGGACCTGGTGCACGACGCGGAGCAGAAGGACTACAAGGTCGACAGCTCCGGCAAGGCCACGTACGTCGGCTACGACAAGATGTCGGCCGACGAGAAGTACGCCCTGCACCACGACCCGGACTACCCGCAGCTGATGGCCGACGCGAAGACCAAGGCGAAGGGCTGGAGCGACGACATCGCCAAGGCCGTCCAGGCCGTCGACGACGCGGACCAGAGCGTGAAGCGGGCGCTGGCCCGGGCCACGGCCGACGGC
The DNA here is from genome assembly GCF_055558275.1 of Streptomyces sp. NPDC025806. Lineage (NCBI taxonomy): Bacteria > Bacillati > Actinomycetota > Actinomycetes > Kitasatosporales > Streptomycetaceae > Streptomyces > Streptomyces sp. NPDC025806. The sequence continues at coordinate 124,229 of NZ_JBVHMU010000019.1, forward strand.
AACATGGACGGGATCGGCTTCGGCGGGTTCAACGCGCATGCGAACGGCGACCTGAAGACGGCCGGCAAGCCCGAGCCCAAGGAAAAGCCGAAGACCGACGGCTGGGTGTCCGAGGGCGAGAGCGAGGCGTCGGGCCCCGGCGTCGGCACGGACGCGAGCGGCCCGAACATCGGCAAGGGCAAGCTCGCCGAGGCCGAGGCGCACGCCGACCTGGGCCGCGCCAAGGGGGAGGGTTCGCTCACCAACGGGCCGTTCAAGCTGTCCGGCGAGGCCGAGGCGTACGCGGGGGCCAAGGTCGGTGCGGAGGGCGGCATCACGCACGAGGGCGTCCAGGGCGAGGCCAAGGGCTTCGCGGGCGGTGAGGCGTCGGCGCTCGGGCGCGCCGACGCCGGTCCGGTCGGGGTCTATGGGCGCGGGGAGGTCATGGCGGGCGCCGAGGCGGGCGTCAACGCGGGCATCGGGCTCGAAGGAGTTCACGCGGGCGCGGAGGCCTTCGCCGGAGCGAAGGCCGGTGTCGGGGGCGGCGCCGACCTCGGCGGCATCGGAGCGGGCGCGACCGCCGAGGGCTGGGCCGGTATCGGCGCCGAGGCGGACGCCACGCTCGGCAAGGCCGAGGACGGCAAGTGGAAGATCGGGGCCAAGGTCGGTCTCGCCGTCGGGCTCGGCGGCGAGGTCGGCTTCGAGTTCACCGTCGACCCGGGCAAGGTGGGCGACACGGTCGGTGACATCGCCGACGGGATCGGGAGCCTGTTCTGACCCCGGCCCCGGGCGGTGGCCCGGGGCGTGCCCGAGCAAGCAGCAAGCAGCAAGGAGGGACCCGCATGGCCACGACCCTGCCCGTACCGATCGAGTTCGAGCTGCCCGACGGCTGGCACGCCGCGCCGCCGGACGCGGTCGGTGCGCCGGGCGCGGCGTTCGTCGCGCTGCACCCGGGGGCGGACGCCGGGTTCACCGCGAACATCGCCATCGACGGCGAGTACCGGCCGGACGACGCGCCGCTCGCCGCGCTCGCCGACGCGTCGGTGGCGCAACTGCGGGCGTCCGGCGCCCGGGTCGAGGTCGTCGAGCGGAGCGAGAAGGGGTCGGCGCAGGCGCCCGGGCTGCTCCAGGAACTGGCCGTCACGGCGGCCGTCTCCGGAGTGCTGCGCGAGCTCGTCCAGACACAGGTGTACCTGGGCATGCTCGATGTCGCCGACCCGCACCGGCGCGTCGTGATCCGTCTTGTGCTGACCGCGACCGAGGCTCAACACCCCACCGTGCTCGACGACTTCCAGGCGTTCGTCCGCTCGGTCCGCCCCGAGGGCGGAGGCGGAGCGTAGCCGTCCGGTCCGCCTTGCAGCCGCGAAGCGGCCTCTCGTAGGTTGGCGCCATGGGACTCTTCGACAAGCTGACCGGGACCAAGCGGCCCGAGGGCGGGGTCGCCGCGCGCCCCGCCGACCAGGTGCGGGCCGCGCTGCTCGGTCTGAACGGGGACGACGTCCCGTACGTCGTGCGCGACGGCCGGGCCGAGGGTGCCGACCTCGTGGCCGAGTGGCGGGTGCTGGAGCCGGCCTGGCGGACGTTCTTCGCGCGCACCCAGGTGAGCAGGGTCTACAAGGTGCACATGCGGCTGGTCCCGGAGAAGAACGAGGTCCGCACGCTGGATAAGCAGTTCGAGGTCCAGTGGGCCGGCGACGTCCCCCGGCTGAGCGTCTCGGCCGAGGCGCAGCGCGGCCAGGTGCGGACCATCTCCAAGCAGCGCACCCTGGGCGGCGGCGGAGCGGAGGAGACCTTCGGCTTCGACAGTGACGATCTGAAGAATCCTCTTCAGGAAGCGGTCCTGGCCTCGGGCTGGACCTGGCGCGGAGTGGTCACCGGCAAGCTCTGAGTGCCGCGTGGCCCGGCCGCGTCTCACCCTGTGGTCCCCGCCGGTGGATTCGGCGGGGATTTTCCTTGAACTATTGACAGAATATTCAGCCACCGTAACCCTGCATGGAGATATGCAGGAGGTGGGCCATGGCAGCCGTAGTGGAGAAGCACTCCATCGACGTCGTCCCCGACAGTGCGCGGCACGGACGCGCGTTCAGCCAGTTCACGCTCTGGCTCGGGGCCAATCTCCAGATCACGGCCGTCGTCACCGGCGCCCTCGCCGTCGTGTTCGGCGGTGACGTGGTCTGGTCCCTGATCGGGCTCGTGCTCGGCAACCTGCTCGGCGGCGCCGTCATGGCCCTGCACTCCGCGCAGGGACCCAAGCTGGGGCTGCCCCAGATGATCCAGTCGCGGGCCCAGTTCGGCGTCAAGGGCGCCGTCGTCCCGCTGCTGCTCGTCATCCTCATGTACGTCGGCTTCTTCGCCAGCGGCAGCGTCCTCGCCGGACAGGCCACCGCCCGCCTCACGCACACCGGCGACACCACGGGCATCATCATCTTCGCCCTGGTCACGGGCGTCATGGCCACCGTCGGCTACCGCATCATCCACGCCCTCGGCCGGGTCGCCAGCGTGGTCTGCGCCCTCGCCTTCCTCTTCCTCGGCGCGCGCCTCCTGGAGCGCACCGACCTCGGCGAGCTCCTCGGCAACGCCCACTTCTCGATGCCGATGTTCCTGCTCGCCGTCTCCCTGTCGGCGTCCTGGCAGCTCGCCTTCGGCCCGTACGTCGCCGACTACTCGCGCTACCTGCCGCGCTCGACGAGCGCCAAGGCCACCTTCTGGTGGACCCTGTCCGGCTCGGCGCTCGGCTCCCAGTGGTCGATGACCTTCGGCGTGTTCGTCGCCGCGAGCTCCGGCGGCGCGTTCCTCGACGACCAGGTCGGCTACGTGGTCTCGCTCGGCGGCGCCGGCCTCGTCGCCTCGTTCTTCTACTTCGTCATCGCGCTCGGCAAGCTCACCGTGAACGTCCTCAACACCTACGGCGGCTTCATGTCGATGGTGACCGGCGTCAGCGGCTTCCGGGGCCAGCGCGTCCTGTCGCAGCGCGGCCGGGCGCTCTACATCGCGGTCATCATGGTCGCGGGCACCGCCGTGGCGCTGGCCGGCAAGGACAGCTTCCTGTCCTCCTTCAAGGACTTCCTGCTGTTCCTGCTGACCTTCTTCACGCCCTGGTCGGCCATCAACCTCGTCGACTACTACCTGATCTCCAAGGAGCGCTACGACATCCCCGCGCTCTTCGACGCGAACGGACGCTACGGCGCCTGGCGCTGGGACGCCCTCGTCGTCTACGGCGCCGGCCTCCTCGCCCAGCTCCCGTTCCTGGCCACGCACTTCTACACCGGCCCGCTCGTCGAGCCGCTCGGCGGCGCCGACATCTCCTGGATCGTGGGCCTCGTCGTCCCGGCCGCCCTGTACTGGCTGCTGGCCCGCCGCGACACCTCCCACATCCCCGACTTCCCCGAGCCCCGCGCCGAGACCGCCCCGGACACCGCGGTCACCCGGTAGCGGATCCCCTAGGGGACAAGAGGGGGGCTAGCCCCAGTGTCCCGGGGGCGACGGGTCCGTAGCGTGGTGCGGTATGAGCGGAATGGATGCCCGCGCCCAGGAGCGCACCCGGGACGCCGAGCTGAAGAAGGAGCTCGACGCCACCTTGCACGCCCGCAGGGAACTCGGTGAGGAGTACGAGTCCGCGCTGGTGGACTCCTTCATCGGCAAGGTCGAGCAGCGGCTCGACTCCGTCGTCGACCGGAGGGTGCGCCGCACGATGGCCGAGCAGCAGATGACAGCGGCCCGCGGCGGCCCTGACCGGACCGGTGCGGAGAACTGGGGCGAGCGCTTCGGCTTCGTCATCGTCACCCTGGTCCTCGCGATCCCGCTGTCCGCGATCGCCGTCGCCAACGCCGGACTGCCGGGCCTGCTCATCGCCTGGGGCGGCATCGTCGGCGTCAACGCGGTGCACGCCGGTCATGTGTGGCCGCGCCGCCGCGACTCCGACGACCGCCAGGACTCCGACTGGGAGGGCTGAGGACCCACCCCGGCCCACCCCGGCCCACCCCGGCCCACCCCGGCCGACCCCGGCACGGGCTCAGGCCTGCCGGGTCGGGAGCACGATCGCCTGGCGCAGGTTCACCCGGCGCGGGCGGCTCGTCGTGTACGCGATCAGGTCGGCGATGTCCTGCGACGTGAGGCCGCTCAGCGCCTCGAACATGCTGTCCAGCTGCTGCGACAGCTCCGCGTTGTCGACGTGCGAGGCCAGCTCCGACTCGGTCAGGCCCGGCTCGATGTTGGTGACCCGCACGTCGCGCGGGCCCAGCTCGGTGCGCAGCGACTCCGACAGATAGGTCAGCGCGGCCTTCGTCGCCCCGTACACCGCGTAGTTCGGGAACGGCACGTGCGCGCCGATCGAGGAGATGTTCACGAGGTCCGCGGTGCCGCCCGCCTCCGCCGTCGCGATCAGGTCGGGGACGAACGCGCGGACGACGCGCAGCGCGCCCGCGACGTTCGTGTCGAGCATCTGCTGCCACTCGTCCACCCGGCCGTCGGTCACCGGGTTCGGCAGCATGACCCCCGCCGCGTTCACGACGAGGTCGACCCGCCCGTAGGCGGCGCGGACCCGCTCGGCCGCCGCGTCCACCGCCTCCTGGTCCGTGATATCGGTGGGCACGGCGAGCGCCTGCCCGCCGTCCGCGGTGATCTTCGCCGCCAGCTCGGTCAGCCGCTCGGCGCGCCGGGCGAGGAGCACCACCCGGGCGCCGTGCGCGGCGAGAAGGCGGGCGGTCGCGGCGCCCATGCCGCTGGCGGCGCCGGTGACGAGGGCGGTACGGCCGGAGAGGGCGGAGTACGTCATGGTGGGCTCCCGGGGTTGCGGTGATCGGCTGCGTTCGAGCACCACTGTGGGGGCCGCCGCGACGGCTACCCAGGGCTGAGCTGTTCCTGGGTCCGGCAGTACCAGGATGGGATCGCGCCGCATGCCTAGGATCGAGGCATGAGCGAAGCGGGGGAGTTGGGCGGGGTCGGAGAGTTCCTGCGGTCGCGGCGGGCGCGGGTGCGGCCCGAGGACGTGGGGCTCGCGACGCACGGCAGGCGCCGGGTGCCGGGGCTGCGCCGCGAGGAGGTGGCCCAGCTCGCCGGCGTCAGCGTCGACTACTACATCCGCCTGGAGCAGGGCCGCGGCACCGCCGTGTCGGACGCGGTGCTCGACGCCGTGGCCCGCGTGCTGCGCCTGGACGACACCGAGCGGGCCTATCTGCGCTCGGTGGCCCGGCCGGCCGGGAAGCAACGGGCCGTCCGCGACCCCGGGCAGCGGGTGCGGCCCGGCCTGCGGCTGCTGCTCGACACTGTCGACAAGGCGCCCGCGTTCGTCCTCGGCCGCCGCATGGACGTCCTGGCCTGGAACGCGCTGGGCGGAGCCGTCACCGGGTTCCCCCGGTGGGAGCCGGGCCGGCGCAACATGCTGCGGCACGTGTTCCTCGACCCGGCCGCCCGCGCCCTGTACCCGGAGTGGCCGGCGGTCGCCGCCGAGACCGTCGCGTACCTGAGGCTCGACGCGGGCCTGCACCCCGACGACCCCCGACTGGCCACGCTCGTCGGCGAGTTGTCCCTGGCGAGCGAGGACTTCCGGCGGCTGTGGGCCGACCACGAGGTGAAGGCGAAGACCTACGGGGTCAAACGCCTCGCCCACCCGGTCGCGGGCGAGCTCGAGCTGCCGTACGAGACGCTGACGGTGTCCGGCGAACCGGACCAGACGCTCGTCGTCTACACCCCGCACCCCGGCTCGGCGACGGAGGAGCGGCTGCGGCTGCTGGCCAGTTGGGCCGCGACCGGAGCCGCGTCCCCGCGCCCGTGAACCGGCTGGCTCAGACCTCCAGTTCGGCCTCGATCTTCTTCAGCTGGTGGCGGGCCATCGCCAGGTTGGCGCGCGAGGAGTCGAGCACCAGGTAGAGGAACAGCCCGTTGCCGCCGCGGCCCTTGAGCAGACGGATCAGGTGGTACTGGGTGCCGAGCGTGATCAGGATGTCCTCGATCTCGTCCTGGAGGCCGAGGTGCTCCATGGTGCGCAGCTTGGCGCGGACCACGTCGGTGTTGCCCGCGGCGGCGACCTCCAGGTCGAAGTCCTTGGAGCCGCCGGCGGTGCCGAGGGCCATGCCGCTCGTGTAGTCGACGAGCGCGGCGGCCGTCGCACCCTCGATGCTCGTGAGGGCGTCCTTGAGAGCGGTCTCGGTGTTGGCCATGGTGCGGGTCCTCTCGTGGTGGTGGTGTGGTGCTGCGGTGCTTGCGGTCGTGGTCAGGCGGTGTCGGTGGGGGTGTGCGGCGCGCGCAGGGGCAGGCCGGAGCCGGCCGTGCGGGTGCGGGCCCGGCTGCGGGCGCGGGCGGGCTCCTTCGGCGGTGCGGCGGCCGGGGCGGCCGCGACGACCAGCTCCCCGATGCGGGCGCCTGCCCGCCGGCCCTCCAGATGCAGCCGGCCCACGTTCACCCGGTCCCCGGCGAGCAGGGTCAGCACGGCCGAGTCCCCGGCCGCGTACGTGGCGACGTAGCCGCTCTCGCCGCGGACGAGGAGCTCGCGGAAGCCGCCCTGCCCGGTCGCGTCGGTCAGGCGCAGAGCGACGCCGAGCGCTGCGGCGGTGAGCGCGGCGACGCCCTCGGCCTCGACGCCGGGGGTGTCCTGGGCGAGGACGAGGCCGTCGACGCTGGCCGCGAGCGCCCCGGTCACCTGCGGCACATGGACTCTCAACCGGTGTATCTCGGCGAGGAGTTCGGCCTCGTCGACCATCGGGATGCTCCTTTCGGGGGCGGGGTGCCGGCGGCGTCTCACAGGGCCTCCAGCGCGGCGCGCAGCCGGCGCAGCAGGGCCACGTCGGGGTCCTCGACGGCGGCCGTCCGCGCGAGCCACTCCGGTACGGCCGCGGCGGCCGGGGTCTCGGGCGCGGTGGTGACGAGGCCGCGGGAGGCGAGGCGGCGCAGGTCGACGAGGGTGTGGAAGGCGGGGCGGCCGAGCGTGAGGGCGATCTGCGAGGCGGTGCGCGCCCCGTCGACGAGTTCCAGCACCCGGCGCCGGCGCGGCGGCACCCGCAGCGGATGCAGGGCGGTGCGGCTGAGCGCGGCCGTGTCGGTGTCCGGCTCGGGCCAGATCCGCTGGAGCAGGTCGCGGCGGCGCAGCGTCTCGCGCTCCACGGCGGCGACCGGCACCGGCCGCACCGCTCCGAACCAGTGCGCGACCCCGTACCGGAAGCGGGTGGGTCCGCTGGTCGGCGCGAGCGTGAAGTACGCGGCGTCGAACAGGGCGCCCAGATGGCACAGTTCGAGCGCGCCGTCGGTCAGGCCGCCCTGCTCGACGAGGTAGCGGCCGACGCGGTGCCCGGCGCCCGCCCGGTCGACGGCCTCCCACCAGCCGTCGGCGTCGATCACCCCGGTCGCGGTGAGCAGCACGTCCATGCCGGGCGTCGCGGGCGACTCGGCGTGCACGATCCGCCCGTCCTGGAGGTAGAGGGTGCCGTGCTCGCGGATGAGGGCGCCGGTGGCCCGCTCGGAGGCGAGCCGGCTGAGCATGGGGGAGACCCCGCTGTGGACGCTCACCCGAGGACCAGCCGCTCGGCGAGGTCGGCGAGGCGGATCCGGGCGAGGGCCAGATTGCCGTCCGCCCGGTCGAGCCACAGATGCAGGAAGACGCTGCTGTCGAAGCTGGTGCGGACGAAACGCAGCAGGTGGTAGCCGTCGCGGCTGGTGACGATGACGTCCTCGACGGGCGGCTCCGCCCCGTTCCGCGACCAGTCGCCGCCGCCCGCCGGGGCGAAGGCCCGGTGCTCGGCGGTGAGCCGGGCCACCTCGGCGGCCTCGGCCGCGGTCGCCTCGTGGTCGCCGTTGGGCGACTCACCGATGGTGCCCAGGGCGAGTCCGCTGGTCCAGTCGACGACCGAGGCGCCGCGGGCCCCCGGCAGCCGCATGGCCTCGAGCAGACACTCGTCGATTCCGGACACGCCTGGATCCCCCCACCCGTCCGTCACTTCGGTGCACCACTGGTGTCGGTGTGACGCAGACGCTACGCACCGTACGGAGGCCTGGTGAGCGTTCTGGCATTTTCCAATGGAACATGCGCGCCGGGTACTAGAATCCGCCGACCGGCCGCTCCCCGTACGGGAGTTGGGCCGGCCGGCGGCGTGCCCGGGGTGGCTCAGAGCGCGGTGAGTCCGTCGCGCAGGCCGCCGCCCGCCTCCGCCACGATCTCCTCGACCGGCTGCGGCGCGCGCACGGTCGCGAACCGCACGGTGCCGTCCGGCTCGGTGACGTGGCCGTAGACGCCGGGCCTGGCCAGCGAGTTGTACGAGTAGTGCTGGGCGAAGTAGTAGGCGCCGGTGTCCAGGGCCGCCGCGTGGTCGCCGGCCGTGAGCAGCGGCAGTTCCTGGTTCTCGGCGAGCAGGTCACCGGCGAAGCAGGCCGGGCCCGCCACGTCCTGTGCCACGGGCGGCCCGGCCTTGGGCCGCCCCTTCGCGTCGTACGCGGCGATCCGCAGCGGCCAGGACGCGGGCGCGTACACGGTGCGGGTGGCGACCTGGACGCCCGCGTGTGTGACGGCGATGGGGCGACCGCCGGCCTCCTTGGCGTACTCGACGAGGGCGAGCGTGGTGCCGTGCTTGGCGGTCAGGGAGCGGCCGAACTCGGTGACGAGCCCGTAGCTCCCGTCGAAGAGCCCCGGCACGGTGGCGGCGAGCAGCCGCGCGTACGCCGCGTAGGTGGGGGTCTCCTCGTCGGAGGCGAAGTTCACGGGCAGGCCGCCGCCGATGTCGAGGGTGTCGACCTGGCGGCGCCCGGCGGCCTCGTTGATCTCCTCGGCGAGCGCGTGGACGGCCCGGACGCCCTCGGCCATCCGCTCCAGGGGGACGCCCTGGGAGCCGGAGTGGGTGTGCAGCCGGGTCAGCCACGGCCGGTCCAGGTACGCCTTGATCAGCCAGGCGCGGGCGCCCTCGTCGCGCAGGGCGACGCCGAACTTGGAGGTGGCGGTCGCGGTGGACAGGGCGCCGATGGAGCCCGCGCCGGTCTGCGGGTTCACACGGACGCCGAGCGGGGAGCGGGTGGGCGCGGAGGCCACCAGGGCGTCGAGGCGGGCCAGCTCCTCCGGGTTGTCGGCGTTGACGGCGATGCCGAGGGCGAGGGCCTCGCGCAGTTCGGCCGGGGTCTTGGCGGGGGAGTCGAGGACGGTGCGGCCGGGCGGCATCCCGGCGGCGCGGGCGAGGGCCAGCTCGCCGGGGCTCGCGACCTCCGCGCCGATCCCGGCCTCGCGCAGCAGGCGCAGGACGGGCACGAGCGGGGTGGCCTTCACGGCGAAGGCGTGCAGGACGGGGGTGCCGGGGGCGGTGACGGCGTCGAAGGCGGCGTGCAGGGCGGCGGCGGAGGCGCGGATGCCGGTGACGTCGAGGAGCCCGGCGACCGGCGTCGCGGGGCCGACCAGGCCCTGCTCGACGGCGGCGCGTACGGCCTGGTCGCGGCGGGTGGCGGCGTCCGGGGCCCGGTGGGGCAGGGGCTGCGTCTGATCGGTGTCGTGACCCATACGGTCCACACAACCATCCGTGACCGTCCGTGTGGTTCCGGTGGGACGTGTTGACTAGTTCTATTCAGAACGTCAGGATGTGAATATCTAAGCCAACACCCTCACCCTCCAGGAGGCACCCCGATGTCCGGACCCCGCCCCGTACGAGCCCCGCGCGGTACCGAGCTGAACACCCTGGGGTGGCAGCAGGAGGGTGCCCTGCGCATGCTCATGAACAACCTCGACGCCGAGGTCGCCGAGCACCCGGACAAGCTCGTCGTCTACGGGGGCACCGGCAAGGCGGCCCGCTCCTGGGAGGCGTACGACGCGATCGTGCGCACGCTCGAGACGCTGAAGGACGACGAGACCCTCCTCGTCCAGTCCGGCAAGCCCGTCGGTGTCATGCGCACCAACGAGTGGGCGCCGCGCGTGCTCCTCGCCAACTCCAACCTGGTGGGCGACTGGGCCAACTGGGAGGAGTTCCGCAAGCTGGAGGCCGAGGGCCTCACCATGTACGGCCAGATGACCGCCGGTTCGTGGATCTACATCGGCTCCCAGGGCATCGTCCAGGGCACCTACGAGACCTTCGGCGCCGTCGCCCGCAAGAAGTTCGACGGCACCCTGGCCGGCACCATCACCCTCACCGCCGGCATGGGCGGCATGGGCGGCGCCCAGCCCCTCGCCGTCACCATGAACGAGGGCGTCGCGATCTGTGTCGACGTCGACGAGACGCGCATCGACCGCCGCATCGGCACCCGCTACCTCGACGTCAAGGCCGACAACCTGGACCACGCGCTGGAGCTCGCGATCCAGGCCCGCGACGAGCGCCGCGGCCTGTCCATCGGTGTCGTCGGCAACGCCGCGGAGATCTTCCCGGAACTGCTGCGCCGCGAGGCCCCGATCGACATCGTCACCGACCAGACCTCCGCCCACGACCCGCTGGCCTACCTGCCGGTCGGCATCTCGGTCGAGGACTGGGACAAGGAGCGCGAGGCGGACCCGGCCGGGTTCACGGAGCGTGCGCGCAAGTCGATGGCCCTGCACGTCGAGGCCATGGTCGGCTTCCTGGACAAGGGCGCCGAGGTCTTCGACTACGGCAACTCGATCCGCGACGAGGCCCGCAAGGCCGGCTACGACCGCGCCTTCGACTTCCCCGGCTTCGTCCCGGCCCACATCCGCCCGCTGTTCGAGGAGGGCCTCGGCCCGTTCCGCTGGGCCGCCCTGTCCGGCGACCCCAAGGACATCGCGGCCACCGACAAGGCGATCAAGGAGCTGTTCCCGGAGAACAAGCACCTGCACCGCTGGATCGACATGGCCGGCGAGCGCATCGCCTTCGAGGGCCTCCCGGCCCGCATCTGCTGGCTCGGCTACGGCGAGCGCCACCTGGCCGGCCTCAAGTTCAACGAGATGGTCGCCGCCGGCGAGCTCTCCGCCCCGGTCGCCATCGGCCGCGACCACCTCGACTCGGGCTCCGTCGCCTCCCCGTACCGCGAGACCGAGGCCATGAAGGACGGCTCGGACGCGATCGCCGACTGGCCGCTCCTGAACGCCCTGGTCAACACCGCCTCCGGCGCCTCCTGGGTCTCCATCCACCACGGCGGCGGCGTCGGCATGGGCCGCTCCATCCACGCCGGCCAGGTCTGTGTCGCCGACGGCACCGAGCTCGCCGCGCGCAAGATCGAGCGCGTCCTCACCAACGACCCCGCCATGGGCGTCATCCGCCACGTCGACGCCGGCTACGAGCACGCCGCCGACGTCGCCAAGGAGCGCGGTGTCCGCGTCCCCATGTCTGAAGGTGACAGCAAGTGACGCGCCCTGAAGGGGCGCGGGGAACTGCGCGACCGGCCACGGCTGGTCCGCAGTCGCCGACAACCCCGGACTTCACGGCGATGTGGCGCGACCTGCAGCCCATCGGCCGTGACAAGGACACACGCGGGTACCGCCGATATGCCTGGACCGGCGCCGACGCCGACTGCAAGGTCTGGTTCAAGGAGCAGGCGGAGAACCGCGGCCTGACCCTCGAGGTCGACCGCAACGGCAACCAGTGGGCCTGGCTCGGCGACCCGGAGGCCGGCGACGCCGTCGTCACCGGCTCCCACCTGGACTCCGTGCCCGACGGCGGCGCCTTCGACGGCCCCCTCGGCGTCGTGTCCTCCTTCGCCGCCCTCGACGAACTCCGCCGCAGGGGAGTGGAGTTCACCAAGCCGCTCGCCATCACCAACTTCGGCGACGAGGAGGGAGCCCGCTTCGGCCTGGCCTGCGTAGGCTCCCGCCTCACCGGCGGCCACCTCACCCGCGAGCAGGCCTTCGCGCTCAAGGACGGGGACGGCGTCAGCCTGCCCCAGGCCATGGAGCGCGCCGGCTACGACCCGGAGGCCATCGGGCCCGACCCCGAGCGCCTCGCCCGCATCGGCGCGTTCATCGAACTCCACGTCGAGCAGGGCCGCGCCCTGGACCTGTCCGGGGACGCCGTCGGCGTCGCCAGCTCCATCTGGCCGCACGGCCGGTGGCGCTTCGACTTCCGCGGCGAGGCCAACCACGCGGGCACCACCCGCCTGGTCGACCGACGCGACCCGATGCTGTCCTACGCCGAGACCGTCCTCGCGGCCCGCCGCGAGGCCGAGCTCGCCGGCTCCGTCGCCACCTTCGGCAAGATCGCCGTCGAGCCCAACGGCGTCAACGCGATCCCGTCGCTCGTGCGCGGCTGGCTCGACTCCCGCGCCGCCGACCAGGACGCCCTGGACCAGACGGTCACCGGGATCGAGAAGGCGGCCCGCGAGTACGCCGAGAAGCACGGCATCGACGTGTCGCTCACCCGCGAGTCGTTCACGCCCGTCGTCGAGTTCGACCACGCGCTGCGCGACGAGCTGACCCGCATCCTGGGCACCGACACCGACCTCGCGGTGCCCGTGCTCGGCACCGGCGCGGGACACGACGCGGGAATCCTCGCCTCGTCCATCCCCACCGCCATGCTGTTCGTACGCAACCCGACGGGCGTCTCGCACTCCCCGGCCGAGTTCGCGGCCGAGGACGACTGCCTCGCCGGGGTGCGCGCACTGGCCGACGTACTCGAAGGGCTGGCCTGCACGTGACCACGACGTACTGGCTCGAACACGCCTGGCTCGACCCCGAGGTCGAGTCCGGCGTGACGGTCGAGATCGCCGACGGGCGCATCACCTCCGTCACCCGCGACACCGCGACGCCGCCGCCCGGCGCGACCGTGCTGCGCGGCCTCACCGTGCCGGGTCTCGCCAACGCCCACAGCCACGCCTTCCACCGCGCCCTGCGCGCCAGGGTGCAGGTTGGCTCGGGCACCTTCTGGACGTGGCGCGAGACGATGTACTCCGTCGCGGACCGGCTCACCCCGGACATCTACCACGCGCTCGCGCGGGCCGTGTACGCGGAGATGGCGCTCGCCGGCATCACCGCCGTCGGCGAGTTCCACTACCTGCACCACGCGCCCGGCGGCACGCCCTACGCCGACCCGAACGCGATGGGCGAGGCGCTGATCGCCGCCGCCGACGAGGCCGGCATCCGCATCACGCTGCTCGACACCGCGTACCTGTCGGCGGGCTTCGGCAAGGCGCCCGACGCGCACCAGGCACGGTTCTCCGACGGCACCGCCGCCGCGTGGGCCGAGCGGGCCTCGCTCCTCAAGGACCGCCCGCACGCGAAGATCGGCGCCGCCGTTCACTCCGTACGGGCCGTCCCCGCGGACCAGCTGTCCACGGTCGCCGAGTGGGCCCAGGTCCGCGGCGTCCCGCTGCACGTCCACCTCTCCGAGCAGATCGCGGAGAACGAGGCGTGCCAGGCCGCGCACGGCTGCACCCCGACCGAACTCCTCGCGGAGCACGGGGTGCTGGGCTCGCTCACCACGGGCGTGCACAACACGCACCTCACCGCGCACGACATCAGCCTCCTCGGCGGCTCCGGCACGGGCACGTGCATGTGCCCGACGACGGAGCGGGACCTCGCCGACGGCATCGGCCCCGCCGTGCAGCTCCAGCAGGCCGGTTCGCCGCTCTCGCTGGGCTCCGACAGCCACGCTGTCATCGACCTGTTCGAAGAGGCGCGCGGCATGGAGCTCAACGAGCGGCTGCGCACGCATCAGCGCGGGCACTGGACGGCGGGGGCGCTGCTGCGGGCCGCCGCCGCGGACGGGCACGCGGCGCTCGGCTGGACCGATGCCGGTGTCATCGAGCCCGGGGCCGTCGCGGACCTCGTCACGATCGACCTCGGGTCGGTCCGTACGGCTGGGGCTCCGCCGCGGCTGGGTGCGGAGACGGCCGTGTTCTCGGCCGGTGCCGCGGATGTCCGTGACGTGATCGCGTCCGGCCGCGAGGTCGTCCGCGACGGGGTCCACGTCCGTGTCGGGGACGTGGGTTCCGCCTTGACCGAGGCGATCTCGGCGCTGCGGTAACCCGTCGTCGGGTGCGGGTGCGTCGTGGCTGGTCGCGCAGTTCCCCGCGCCCCTGAAATGCACGCCCTGCGGGCGGCATTTCCCCGATGAGGCGCAGCCTCATCAGGGGCGCGGGGAACTGCGCGACCAGCCCCCACCGGACCCGCACCCGGCAACGAAACCGGAAGGAATCATGACCACCACCGCCATCGTCAACATCGGCAACCTCGTCACCAACGACCCGGAGCTGGGCGAGGGCCCCCTGGGCCAGATCAAGAACGCCGCGCTGGTCGTGGAGGGCGACAAGATCGTCTGGGCCGGCCCGAGCGCGGACGTACCCGCGACGGACGAGGCCCACGACGCGGCCGGCCGCGCCGTGATCCCCGGGTTCGTCGACTCGCACTCCCACCTGGTCTTCGCCGGAGACCGCACCGAGGAGTTCAACGCCCGCATGTCCGGCCGCAGCTACAGCGCGGGCGGCATCCGGACGACGGTCGCCGCCACCCGCGCCGCGACCGACGAGGCGCTCGAGGCGAACCTGAAGCACCACCTCGCCGAGGCCCTCCGCCAGGGCACCACCACGTTCGAGACGAAGTCGGGCTACGGCCTGACGACGAAGGACGAGGAGCGCGCCCTGCGCATCGCCAAGGCGCACACCGACGAGGTCACCTACCTCGGCGCCCACATCGTGTCGCCGGACCTCGCCGACGACCCGGCCGCGTACGTGGACCTGGTCACCGGCGAGATGCTGGACGCCTGCGCCCCGCACGCCCGCTGGATCGACGTGTTCTGCGAGAAGGGCGCCTTCGACGGCGACCAGGCGCGGGCCATCCTCACGGCCGGCAAGGCGAAGGGCCTGCTGCCCCGCATCCACGCGAACCAGCTCTCCTACGGCCCCGGCGTCCAGTTGGCCGTCGAGCTGGACGCGGCCAGCGCCGACCACTGCACGCACCTGACGGACGCCGACGTGGACGCGCTGGCGAGCGGGAACACGGTCGCGACGCTGCTGCCCGGCGCCGAGTTCTCGACCCGCGCCCAGTGGCCGGACGCCCGCCGCCTGCTGGACGCGGGCGTCACCGTGGCGCTGTCCACGGACTGCAACCCGGGCTCGTCCTTCACGTCCTCCGTGCCGTTCTGCATCGCCCTGGCCGTGCGGGACATGGGGATGACCCCGGACGAGGCGCTGTGGTCCGCCACGGCGGGCGGCGCGCAGGCGCTGCGCCGCACGGACATCGGCCGCCTCGCCCCGGGCGCCCGCGCCGACCTGGCGTTCCTGGACGCCCCGAGCCACGTCCACCTGGCCTACCGTCCGGGCGTCCCGCTCGTGAGCGAGGTCTGGCGGGCCGGCGCGCGGGTCGCGTAAGAACGTACGTCACGGACAGCCGTACGCGAGAAGGCCCGCTTCCCGGGGATCTGGGAAGCGGGCCCACTCGCATGTCAGGGGCCGGGAGCCGAGCTCACTCCTCGACGGTCAGCCCCTTGCGCAGCCGCACGAGGGTCCGCGACAGGAGCCGCGACACGTGCATCTGCGAGATTCCGAGCTCTTCGCCGATCTCCGACTGGGTCATGTTGGCGACGAAGCGCAGCGACAGGATCTTCCGGTCGCGCGGCGGGAGTTCGGCGATGAGGGGCTTGAGGGACTCGACGTACTCGATGCCCTCCAGGCCGTGGTCCTCGTAGCCGATGCGGTCCGCGAGCGCGCCCTCGGAGTCGTCCTCCTCGGGCTGGGCGTCCAGGGAGGATGCCGTGTAGGCGTTGGACGCCGCCATGCCCTCGACGACCTCGTCGTTGGAGATGCCGAGGCGGTCGGCCAGCTCGCCCACGGTGGGGGCGCGGTCGAGCTGCTGGGCGAGTTCGTCGCCCGCCTTCGCGAGGTCGAGACGGAGCTCCTGGAGCCTGCGCGGGACGCGCACGGACCACGAGGTGTCGCGGAAGAAGCGCTTTATCTCGCCGACGATGGTCGGCATCGCGAAGGTCGGGAACTCGACGCCGCGGCTGAGCTCGAAGCGGTCGATGGCCTTGATCAGGCCGATGGTGCCGACCTGGATGATGTCCTCCATCGGTTCGCTGCGTGAGCGGAACCGGGAGGCCGCGAACTTCACCAGGGCGAGGTTCAGCTCGACCAGGGTGTTGCGGACGTACGAGTATTCGTGCGTGCCTTCTTCAAGGGACTCCAGACGTTCGAAGAGTGTCTTGGAGAGGGCGCGCGCGTCGAGTGGTGCCACTTCGTCGAAGGGCGGGATCTCCGGAAGACCGAGGTCCTCCAGAACGTCGGACTCGACGTGGGCAGGGGGTTCCGGGGGGAGTTTCGACGTCGCCTGGTCAGTACGCGATTCGTCGAGCCGGGGTGACATGATGTCCTCCATCGTTCTCGGCATATGGCTGCCGATGCCAATACGTGCACTGCGGTGTGCGGCGCCTCCGAGCCGGCCGTGTCGATTGGTGTCCTTACTAGGCCTACCCGCTTTGCACACCGAGCCGCAAGTGCGTTCTATGGCGAAATGTCCGATTTCTGGGCCTTGTTCGGGTACCGGCACCGGTGGTGAGGGCGTAGGGTTCGAGGGCGTCAATCGGCACGTCGAAGGCAGCTGGGAGCTTCGGAAGCTTTTCAGCGGGAGAGGGTCGTCATGGACCGCGGGACAGTCGGCAGCGCGCATCGGGGCCGGCTTCTGGTCGAGGTGCGGCGAGAGGGCTCCAGCGCCGTCGTGACCCCGGTGGGTGAGCTCGATCACCACACGGCGGATCTGTTGCGTGAGCCACTCGACGAGTGTCTTGACCAGGGGCTGTCGAGGCTGGTCCTCGACTGTTCGCGGCTGGAGTTCTGTGACTCGACGGGGCTGAACGTCCTGCTCGGCGCCCGCCTCAAGGCGGAGGCCGCCGGCGGCGGGGTCCATCTGGCCGGGATGCTGCCGGTGGTGGCCCGGGTCTTCGAGATCACCGGCGCCGAGGCCGTCTTCACGGTCCACGAGACGCTGGCGGCGGCGCTCACCACGGAGTGACCCGCAGGGCGCGCGCCCGCCGGGGTGCGGAAGTTATCCTCCGGTTGTCGCTGCGTGATCGGGGCGTTACCAGCGTCACATCGCCCGCGTCGAAACGGGGGGTGTTCCCGCCGTTCGTCCGGGCAGGAGATCCACGACCGGACAGACCCCAGCGACCCCGTATCCCGCATCTCGCAGTTCCGCATTGTCGAAGTCCTGAATCCAGAAGCACATGGTGAATCGGTGAGGTGAAGTGCTGATGAGCGCCACCCGGCCTTACTCGCCGGGCGACCACGGCCCCGAGTCGGGCGAGCGGCCGGCCGGCGCGGGCCGCCAGGTCCGCAGGCTGAGCCTCGGCGACGCGAGCGGTGTCGTACCCCTCGCCCGCGACTTCACCCGTGAAGCGCTGCACGCCTGGGGCTGGCTGCCGGCGTCCTCCGCGGACCGCCGGGCCGCTGCGGAGGACGTCCTCCTCGTCGTCTCCGAACTGGTCACGAACGCCTGCCTCCATGCCGAGGGTCCGGACGAGCTGACCGTCTCCCTCGACGGCAAGGTGCTGCGTCTGGAGGTCACCGACCGGGGCGCGGGCCAGCCCGCCCCCCGGACCCCGCACCGCGCGGGCCGTCCCGGCGGCCACGGCATGTTCATCGTCCAACGCCTCTGCATGGACTGGGGGGTTGTCCGCACCCCCGGCGTCACCGGCAAGACCGTCTGGGCCG
The DNA here is from genome assembly GCF_055558275.1 of Streptomyces sp. NPDC025806. Classification (NCBI taxonomy): domain Bacteria; kingdom Bacillati; phylum Actinomycetota; class Actinomycetes; order Kitasatosporales; family Streptomycetaceae; genus Streptomyces; species Streptomyces sp. NPDC025806. The sequence goes on from NZ_JBVHMU010000019.1 coordinate 141,752, forward strand.
AGCTGGGCGCCCCCGCATAGCCGCATCGCGACGCCGTGCGCGGCGCCGCCACGCACGTCTTTTCGAGCACGCCGGATCCTCCTGGATCCGGCGTGTTCTTTGTCTTCCCTCGTAAAGGTCCCGGGCGTACCTTGAGCCACCCGCATCTGATGAACCGTCAGTAACCGTCGGTCTGAAGGGATCTCGAGGTGACGTACCGGATGTACCCGAAACGAACCGCCGCGTTCGCGCTCAGCGCGGCTCTGGCCGGCTCGGCGGTGCTGATGGCCGCCCCGACCGCCTCGGCCACGGTCGTGGACGTCAACTACCAGTGCAAGACCCCGATCGGGAACAAGGGAGCCGTCTCCCCGATCGACATCAAGTCCGTGCAGAGCGGCAGCGGCTACAAGATCACCATGTCCTTCCAGAAGGGCGTCTCCTCCAGCCCCGTCGAGCTCGGCAAGGGCGCGATGAGCCCCAGCGCCGTCATCAAGCTCGGCGGCGCGGAGACCGGCGACCTGGCCGTGACGGGCCCGCCGAACGCCGAGGCGATCCCCGCGAACACCCCCATCAAGATCAGCGACCTGAGCGGCACCTACACGCCGAAGAAGAGCGGCAAGGTCACCTTCACCGCCGGCGTCCTCACCATCAAGGCGCTCGGCACGACCACGACCTGCACCCCGGCCAACAGTCCCAAGCCGTCCCTGGAACTGGACGTCAAGAGCGCGGGCGGCTCCGGCGGCGGAGGCGGGGGCGGCGGCAGCACGGGCGGCTCCCAGTCGGCCCCCTCCGGCGACCAGCTCCCCCAGACCGGCCCCGAGGACTCGGCGATAGCCCTCGGCACCCTGGGCGGAACGGTCCTGTTGGTGGGCGCCGCAGGCAGCCTGTGGCTGACCCGTCGCCGCCGGGCAGGAGCGCCCCTTTAGGGGCGCGGGGCCGTGTCGATCAGCGGCTCCGCCGCGGGGCGCGAGCAACCACGACGGCGCCGCACCCGCCGACCCCACCGAAAGTCGCACGGCGCATGGGCGCTGCTGGGCGCCGCCCTCCTGAGCTGGGGCGGCACCACAGCCCCGGCCCAAGCGGCGGCGCCCATGTGGACGATCACCCCGTCCGCGGGCGGCGCCGCCCGACCGTACATCTACGCGGAGGGCACCCCCGGCACCGTCCTGGAGGACAAGGTGGCCGTCACCAACCCGACCACCCGCCCCCTGAAGATCACCCTCCGCGCGGACGACGCCGACAACAAGAAGGACGGCACCCTCGGCCTGCGCACCCGTGCGAAGGACACCGGCGCCTGGATCACGTTCGCCGACACCTCCGTACGGGTCCCGGCCCGCACCCGCGCCGAGATCCCGTTCACGGTGAGCGTGCCCGCGGGCGCCGTCCCCGGCGACCATCCTGGCGCCGTCGTCGCGAGCGCGGGTGGCCGCGACGCCGGGGTCAGCGTCCACCTGCGGGTCAGCGGCCCGACCCTGTCGGCCCTCACCGTCGAACGGGTCCGGGCCCGCGCCGGCGCCATCACCTACGACGTCGTCAACCGCGGCAACACCACGCTCAGCCCCCGCCTCGCCGTCCGCGCCGACGGACTCTTCGGAGCGGTGCTCGACCGGGCCCCGCGCGCCCTGCCCCTCGAACTGCTGCCGGGGCGCCGGGTCACCCTGACCGAGCCCTGGAAGAACGCGCCGGCCCTGGACGACGTCGACGTGAAGGTCACCGTCACCGCGGGCGGCGGCGCCGGCGACTCGGCCACGACGACCGCCCGGTTCATCCCCTGGGGCGCGCTCGGCGGCGGCCTGGCCCTGCTCGCGGGCGGCGGCCTGGCCGCGTACGGGTACGCGCGCCGCCGACGACCGGCCCCCGACACACAAGGGAGTACGTCATGACACGCCGCAGCGCGCCGGGCGCGCGGCTGCTCGCCGTCCTCGGCCTCGTGGCCGCGCTGCTCGCCGGCGCGGCCGCCGCACCGGCGAGCGCCGCCGGGAAACCGACCGTGACCCTCTCCAAGTCCCAGGCGGGGACCGGGGGTTCGATCACCGTGAAGGGGAAGGGCTGGCGCCCGAGCGCGCTCCTGATGATGCTGGTGTGCGGGCGGTCCACGCCGGAGCGCGGGGTCGTCGGCGGCACCAACTCCTGCGCCAACGCGGACGGGCTCGCCGTCACCACCGACTCCAAGGGCACCTTCAGCAAGAAGCTGCCGGTCGCCGAACCGCCGGTGCCGTGCCCGTGCGTCGTCCACGTCGCGACGGTGACGGGGGAGAAGGCCCAGGCGGACGCCGCGTTCCTGGTCGCCGGGCATCCCGTGAAGGCGATGCCCAAGGAGGACACCGGCGGGCGGCTCACCATGGTCACCGACACCCGGCTCGAAGGCTCCAGCGGCATCCTCACCTGGTTCGGCGCCCCGCCCGCGCGCACGTTCACCTTCACCGTGGGCAACGTGGGCTCGACGCCCGTCAAGGACCCCGTCTTCCAGGTCGGCACCTCCCATGGCGTGTTCGCCCCGCAGTGGGAGGAGCAGCAGTGGCGCGGCACGATCGAGGCCGGCCGCAAGGCGCGGATCGAGCTGCCCGTCGAGCTCACGGCCGGCGCGCACGGCAGCTATCTCGTGTCGCTCAAGTACGGCGGAAAGGTCCTGGCCGAACAGCCCTGGGGCGTCGGGCGTCCCTGGGGCGTCACCCTCTTCTGGATCCTGCTCTGCGTCGTCGTGCCGGCCGCCGTGTTCCGCATCGGCATGGCCGTCGTGGACCGGCTGCGCCCGCGCGACCGCGGCGCGGCCGGACGGCACCGGGGCGCCCAGCGGCTCGCCGACCTCACCGTGAAGCTGCCGAAGCTGCGCACCCCGCAGCCGGCCCACCGGCCCGCGCCCGCCGCGCCGGCGGACGGCGGCCCGGACACCTCCACGACCACCCTGCCCTGGTTCACCCCGGACACCGGTCCGGGCGTGCCTGCGGCGGGTCAGCTCTCCGCACCGCCCGACAACACCAGTCCGACGAAGGGAACCACGTGAACAGGCAAAGGAGAGCCGGTGCGGCCGGCTGCGCCCTGATCCTGTCCGGTGCGGGGCTGTGGCTGGCCGCAGCCCCGGCGCAGGCGGCCACGTCCTCGTATCCGACGGAGTGCATCCCGCCGGCGATCTCCGGCCTGCCCCCGATCCAGGGCACCACGGCGACCGACATCGTCGCGCCGGCCACCGCGAAGGTCGGCGACGAGATCGACGTCGTGTGGAAGACGACGCAGGCCGCGTCCAAGAACCCGGACGTGCTCGACCTGGGCGCCGACACGGTCCAGCCGAGCGGCGTCATCAAGGTGGCCGGGGCGCAGACCGGCGACCTCAAGATGGAGGGCCCGCGCAAGAACCCGCCCATCCCCAAGGGCTCCCCGATGGTGCTGTCCGACATGGCGGGCAAGCTGAAGCTGACCCAGCCGGGTGAGGTGACGCTGACACCGGACGCGTACAACATCAACGTCAACAAGCCGATCTCCACCGACACCAAGTGCTCCCCGACGGGCGCGGTCCCGAAGGCGGTCACCATCAAGGTGACCGACGGCGCCGGCGGCTCCACCGGGGGCACGAGCTCGGGCGGCACGACGTCCGGCGGCACGGCGTCGGGGGGCTCGACGTCCGGCGGTGGCGCGGCGGGCGGTACGTCCTCGGGCGGCTCGGACAGCGGCGGCGCCACCACCTCGGGCGGCACCACGTCCGGTGGCTCGGGCGGCGGTGACGGGGGCAAGACCGACTTCACCGGCAAGGAGGTCCAGATCCCCTACGAGTGCAAGACGCCCATCGGCGACAAGAACGCGACGTCCCCGGTGCAGATCAACGCCAAGAAGGACGGCGGGAACTACGCGCTCACCGTCCAGTTCAAGAAGGCCGTCATGGACAGCCCCGCCGACATCCCGGCCGACTCCGTGAAGCCGTCGATGGAGGTGAAGCTGGGCGGCGCCGACAAGGGCACCGTCCACGTCGAGGGCCCGACCAACAAGGAGCCGATCAAGTCCGGCGAGCCGATGACCATCCCGGACCTCACCGGCACCTACAAGCCGGGCGCCGACGGCAAGTCGACGCTGTCCCCGGGTGTCCTCACGGTGAAGGCGCTCGGTACGACGACCACCTGCACCCCCGCCAAGACGGAGGTCTCCCTGGAGATCGACACGGCGGCCCAGCCGGGCGGCGCGTCCGGCGGCACGAGCTCCGGCTCCGGGGGCGGTTCCGCGTCCGGCGGTTCGGCCTCCGGCACGAGCGGCGGCCTCGCCGAGACCGGCGCCTCGAACGACGGCGCCCTGCGCGCCCTCGGTCTGGTGGCGGGCACGGTGATCCTGATGGGTGGAGCGGTCTTCACGTTCCTTCCTCGGGCCCGTCGGGCCAGGCGATAGTCGTCACACCGAGACACGGCGCTGACCAGGCCGGATGAAGATCGTCGGGCGTTAGTCTCGGTCGTACGCATCACCCGTACGACCGAGACGAGCGCGCCCCATGACCGCAGCGGACACCACCGCCCAGGAGACCGACGTCCACCCCGCCTGCCGCCGCTGCGACGAGTCCGGACTGAAGGTCCGGGCCGCGGCGGCTGCCGACACCGCGCTGAACATCGCGGCGTCGGCGCTGGGCGGCGGCGACTTCGCCAACCGGCCGTGCGCCGTGTGCGGGCACGCCGTACGGCTGCACGAGCGGCCGCTCGACGTGCCTGTCGTGGCGCGGGAGGCGTGACGCGGCCCCTGAGAAACGGCGAGGGCCCGCCGCACCGGATCGGTGCGGCGGGCCCTCTGCGTTCAGCGGGGTCCGGGGGACGTCAGCGGACGTCGCCCATGAGCTCCTTGACGCGCCTGCGGTACATGAAGATCGCCGCGCCGGCGAGGACGGCCGCGAGCGCCTCGACGGCGACCATCGGCTTCGTGTCCAGGTTCACGCCGTTGTTCGACAGCAGACCGGTGACGGCGTCGCCCGCGGTGACCGCGAGGAACCAGACACCCATCATCTGGGAGCTGTACTTGGCGGGCGCCATCTTCGTGGTGACCGACAGGCCGACCGGGGAGAGGCACAGCTCACCGACGGTCTGGCAGAAGTAGATCAGGACGATCCACCAGGGGCTGACCTTGCCGTCGCCCGAGGCCGTCAGCGGCAGCAGGAAGACGAAGAAGGAGATGCCGATCAGGGCCAGACCGGCCGAGAACTTGGCGATCGTGCTCGGCTCCTTGCCCGAACGGGCCAGGTAGAGCCAGAGCCAGGCGGCGACCGGGGCCAGCGCCATGACGAGGACCGGGTTGACCGACTGGAACCAGGAGACCGGGAAGTCCCAGCCGAACACCGAGGTGTTGACGTTGCTGTCGGCGAAGATCGACAGGGTGGAGCCACCCTGGTCGTAGATCATCCAGAAGACGGCCGCGGCGACGAAGAACCAGATGTAGCCGGAGACCTTGGTCTGCTCGGTCTGGGTCAGCTCCTTGTCCCGCTTGATGCGGAACAGGACGACGACCGGGACGATCAGACCGATGATCAGCAGCGGGTTCGTGGCCCACTTCAGGGTCCACATACCGGTGCCGCCGACGATGCCGTAGAAGACGACCGCGACGAGCAGCCAGATCATGGCCTTCTTCAGCGTGGCCGCGCGCTCCTGGGCGCTCAGCGGCTTCGGCACCACGTGGGACTTGGCGTCCAGGTGCTTGGTGCCGAGCAGGAACTGGACCAGGCCGAGGGCCATGCCGAGCGCGGCGAGCGCGAAGCCGAAGTGCCAGTTCACGTTCTGGCCGACGGTGCCGATGATCAGCGGGGCGGCGAAGGCACCGAGGTTGATGCCGATGTAGAAGAGCGTGAAGCCGCCGTCACGACGCGGGTCGGACGGGCCGTCGTACAGGTGGCCCACCATCGTCGAGATGTTGGACTTCAGCAGACCGGAGCCGATCGCGACCAGCAGCAGGCCGAAGTAGAAGGTCGCGGCCATCGGCAGGGCGAGGACCAGGTGGCCCGCCATGATGATGGACGCGGCGATCGCCGTGGTCTTGCGCGGGCCCCAGACACGGTCGCCGAACCAGCCGCCGGGCATGGCGAGCAGGTACACCGTCGACATGTAGACGGAGTAGATGGCGATGGCGGTGCCCGCGTCGAGGCCGAGCCCCGCGGGGGCGACCAGGTACAGCGGGAGAAGGGCGCGCATGCCGTAGTAGGAGAAACGCTCCCACATCTCGGTCATGAAGAGAGTGGCCAGTCCGCGGGGGTGGCCGAAGAAGGTCTTCTGCGGGCCAGCAGTGCTGGCCGCGTCCTTCGTGAGGCTGGACGCCATGGGTCGATCCTCGTGGGGTCTCGGGGGCACGTCGCCGGGTTCGGGACGGGTCCCCTGTGGGGTCTGGCCGGCACCGGGTCCTGCCGCCCTCCCCACGCCTCGGGGGATCTGGTGCGGCGGGCCCGGGATCCATGCCCGGCGCGCTACTTGCGCGCAGGGCCCGGCCACAGGTCATTCCATGTCGACGCTGACACTCGTCAGCTCACACAGGAAAGGGACCTTCAGTGCGCGGTGCGCTGCAAAGGTCCCCCAGTAGTGCATCAGGCGTTGAGTCACCTTACGACACCACAGGGCGGGATATGGAAGGACTTGAGAGATGGATCACAGGCCAGGAAGGAACCGCTGAGCGAATTCCAAGGCAATTCTCAGCTTCGCACCCCAGACCCGTAGGACGCGAACCCGGAGCCGCAGGTTCCGTTCTGATCTCCGGGGGAGCGGGGCCTCGCCCGTGGTCAAGGCGGAGGTGATCTACGGGCGTTCCCCCCACAGGCGTCCACCGGCGCGGACTACCATCACCCCATGACCCGTGTACTGCTCGCCGAGGACGACGCGTCCATCTCGGAGCCGCTGGCCCGCGCCCTGCGCAGGGAGGGATACGAGGTCGAGGTCCGCGAAGACGGGCCCACCGCGCTCGACGCCGGACTCCAGGGCAGCATCGACCTCGTCGTGCTCGACCTGGGGCTGCCCGGGATGGACGGCCTCGAAGTGGCCCGACGGCTGCGTGCCGAGGGGCACACGGTGCCGATCCTCATCCTGACCGCCCGCGCCGACGAGGTGGACACGGTCGTGGGCCTCGACGCGGGCGCGGACGACTACGTCACCAAGCCCTTCCGTCTCGCCGAACTCCTCGCCCGGGTCCGGGCCCTCCTGCGGCGCGGCTCCGCCGAGCCGAAGGAGGCGCCGGCCACGCACGGCGTCCGCATCGACGTCGAGTCACACCGGGCCTGGATGGGCGAGGAGGAACTCCAGCTCACGGCGAAGGAGTTCGATCTCCTGCGGGTGCTCGTGCGGGACGCGGGGCGCGTCGTGACCCGGGACCAGCTCATGCGCGAGGTCTGGGACACGACGTGGTGGTCCTCGACCAAGACGCTCGACATGCACATCTCGTGGCTCCGGAAGAAGCTCGGCGACGACGCGGCGAATCCGCGGTACATCGCCACGGTGCGGGGTGTGGGTTTCCGCTTCGAAAAGAGCTGACCGATCCCCAGACCAAGCCCCTGCGGCGATTGAGCAGCGGGGTCCGGGGCGGAGCCCCGTGGCCTCAGCGCCGTAGGGGCTTCCCCGTTGTTCGCGGCCTCAGCGCCGTCGTGGTTGCTCGCGCAGTTCCCCGCGCCCCTGAAGGGCACACTCCGTGCGCCCCCAGGGGCGGCGCCTCTATATCGCGCTGATCCGGGACACTGAAGGGCATGCGTCGTCGTCTGATCAATTCCACGCTCGCCGTCGTGCTCGTCGTGATCGCCGTGTTCGGGGTGAGTCTCGTCATCGTCGAGACCCGGACCATCACCAACAGCGCCCGGGAGCGGGTGGAGTCGGAGGCGGTGCGGCTCGCCTCCATCGTGGACAGCCGACTGCTCAGCGACGAACAGGTCACCGTCGGCATCCTCAAGGACCAGGTCGCCATCGAGGAGCGGTACGCCGTCATCGAGATGCCCGGCCACCCGCCCCTCGAACTCGGCGACAAGCCCGAGGGCGACGTCATCGCGTACACCGCGCCGGGGGAGCAGGGCGAGAAGGTCACCGTCGAGGAGCCCCGCTCGGCGGTCACCCAGGAGGTCGGCCGCACCCTGCTGATCATCGCCGGGGTCGCCCTGCTCGCCGTCGTCGCCGCCGTTCTGCTCGCGGTCCGCCAGGCCAACCGCCTGACCTCCCCGCTCACCGACCTCGCCTCCACCGCGGAGCGCCTCGGCTCCGGCGACCCGCGCCCCCGCCACAAGCGCTACGGCGTCCCCGAGCTGGACCGCGTCGCCGACGTCCTCGACGGCTCCGCCGAACGCATCGCCCGTATGCTCACCGCCGAGCGGCGCCTGGCCGCCGACGCCTCGCACCAGCTGCGCACCCCTCTCACGGCGCTCTCCATGCGCCTGGAGGAGATCACGATGACGGACGACCTGGACGAGGTGAAGGAGGAGGCGACGATCGCGCTCGCGCAGGTGGAGCGGCTCACCGACGTCGTCGAGCGGCTGCTCACCAACTCGCGCGACCCGCGCACCGGCTCGGCCGTCTCCTTCGACCTGGACGAGGTCATCAAGCAGCAGTTGGAGGAGTGGCGCCCCGCCTACCGCAGCGCGGGCCGCGCCATCGTCTCGTCGGGCAAGCGGCACCTGACGGCCGTCGGCACCCCGGGCGCCGTCGCCCAGGTGCTCGCCGCGCTGATCGAGAACTCGCTCATGCACGGCGGCGGCACCGTCGCCCTGCGTACCCGCGTCACCGGCAACCAGGCGGTCGTCGAGGTCACCGACGAGGGTCCCGGAGTCCCCTCCGAGCTGGGTTCGCGGATCTTCGAGCGGACCATCTCGGGCCGCAACTCGACCGGCATCGGCCTGGCCGTCGCCCGCGACCTCGCCGAGGCCGACGGCGGCCGTCTGGAGATGCTGCAGGCGTCCCCGCCGGTCTTCGGCCTGTTCCTGTCGCGCACCCCGATGAGGAAGAACCAGGACGGCGACGAGGCCGGGCACACGATCCGGTAGCGGACCAGGGCCGGGCCGGCTACTTCACGCGGTGGACGTCGCGGTCCGGCTGTTCAAGGAACGATTCGGCACTGGCCACGGCCTCCCGGGCCGGCAGCGCCCGGAACACCCAGGTCCGGTACGACCAGAAGCGGAACAGGGTCGCCAGACCCATGCCGAGGAACTTGAACACGTTGCTCTGCAGCGGGCTGTCCCAGTCGAACCCGTACGTCGCCACGTACAGGACCCCGTTCTCGATCACCAGGCCCACCACGCTGAACAGCAGGAACAGCGTCAGCTCCTTCGCCCGGCCGCTCTTGTCGCGGTCGCGGTACGTGAAGTAGCGGAACCCCACGTAGTTGAAGGCGATGGCGACCACCGTCGCGATCACGCTGGCCCGCACGACCTGGAGGTCCGTGCCGTGCCGCATCAGGTTGAAGACGCCGAAGTTCACCAGGACGCCGAGCGCGCCGACGACGCCGAACTTGGCGATCTCCCGGAACAGGGCGGCGAAGCGCCCGCGCAGCCCGCCCGGCCCGGACGGGGGTGTTCGCTCCGTGGTCGCTGTCATGGTGCCGCCTCAGCCCCCGTCGTCCCCGTGAAATGGTCGGGCGGTCGGTCACAACCGCCCCGTCCATGCTAGCCAGCGACCCCCGTGAACGCCGGGAGACGCCCTGTGTGGAGGTTCCTCCAAAAGCTCGCCCGTGCGGGAACCGGCCGATTGGCCGATACCCTGAGGGTGTGACGTTTCCGGTAGTCGGCATGGTCGGCGGTGGCCAGCTCGCTCGTATGACACACGAGGCGGGCATCCCGCTCGGCATCAAGTTCAAGCTCCTCAGTGACACTCCTCAGGATTCCGCGGCGCAGGTCGTCAGCGAGGTCGTCGTCGGCGACTATCGCGACCTGGACACGCTGCGCGCGTTCGCGCGCGGCTGTGACGTGATCACCTTCGATCACGAGCACGTGCCCACCGAGCACCTCAAGGCCCTGGAGGCGGACGGCATACCCGTGCGCCCCGGACCGGACGCGCTCGTGCACGCCCAGGACAAGGGCGTCATGCGGGAGAAGCTCACCTCCATCGGCGTGCCGTGTCCGCGCCACCGCATCGTGACCGGCCCCGCCGACGTCACCGCGTTCGCCGAGGAGGGCGACGGGTATCCCGTCATCCTCAAGACGGTGCGCGGCGGCTACGACGGCAAGGGCGTCTGGTTCGTGCGCTCCGAGGCGGACGCCGCCGAACCCTTCAAGGCCGGCGTGCCGGTCCTCGCCGAGGAGAAGGTCGACTTCCGCCGCGAGCTCGCGGCCAACGTCGTCCGCTCCCCGCACGGCCAGGCCGTCGCCTACCCCGTCGTCGAGTCCCAGCAGGTCGACGGCGTCTGCGACACCGTGATCGCCCCGGCCCCCGACCTCGACGAGACCCTCGCGGGCGAGGCCCAGGAGCTGGCGCTGCGCGTCGCTCAGGAGCTCGGCGTCGTCGGCCACCTCGCGGTCGAGCTGTTCGAGACCCGCGACGGCCGCATCCTCGTCAACGAGCTGGCGATGCGCCCGCACAACTCCGGCCACTGGACCCAGGACGGCGCGATCACCTCGCAGTTCGCCAACCACGTGCGGGCCGTCCTCGACCTCCCGCTCGGCGACCCGCGCCCCCGCGCGACCTGGACCGTCATGGCCAACGTCCTGGGCGGCGACTACCCGGACATGTACAGCGCGTACCTGCACTGCATGGCCCGCGACCCCCAGCTCAAGATCCACATGTACGGCAAGGACGTGAAGCCCGGACGCAAGGTGGGCCACGTCAACACCTACGGCGACGACCTCGACGACGTGCTGGAGCGCGCCCGTCACGCAGCCGGATACCTGAGAGGGACCATCACCGAATGAGCCCCGAGAGCCCCTCGCACCCCGTCGTCGGCATCGTGATGGGGTCGGACTCCGACTGGCCCGTCATGGAGGCCGCGGCCAAGGCCCTGGACGAGTTCGAGATCCCCTACGAGGTCGACGTCGTCTCCGCGCACCGCATGCCGCACGAGATGATCGCGTACGGCGAGCAGGCCGCGGGCCGGGGCCTCAAGGCGATCATCGCCGGCGCCGGCGGCGCCGCCCACCTGCCCGGCATGCTCGCCTCGGTGACCCCGCTGCCCGTCATCGGCGTCCCCGTCCCGCTCAAGTACCTCGACGGCATGGACTCCCTGCTCTCCATCGTGCAGATGCCCGCCGGCGTCCCCGTGGCCACCGTCTCGGTCGGCGGCGCGCGCAACGCGGGCCTGCTCGCCGCCCGCATGCTCGCCGCGCACGACGAGGACCTCCTCGCCCGCATGCGCGAGTTCCAGCAGGAGCTCAACGACCAGGCCACCGAGAAGGGCAAGCGCCTGCGGTCCAAGGTCGAAGGCGCGGGCGCCGGCTTCGGCTTCGGGAAGTGAGCGGCATGACCGTCACCCCCGAGGCCCTGGAGCAGGCCCGCGCCCTCCTCGCCGACTTCCCGGTCGTCGACGGGCACAACGACCTGCCGTGGGCGCTGCGCGAGCAGGTCACGTACGACCTCGACGCGCGCGACATCGCCGCCGACCAGAGCGCCCACCTGCACACCGACCTGGCCCGGCTGCGGGCCGGCGGCGTCGGCGCCCAGTTCTGGTCCGTGTACGTCCGCTCGGACCTGGCCGGCGACGCGGCGGTCAGCGCCACGCTGGAGCAGATCGACTGCGTCGACCAGCTCGTCGCCCGCCACCCGGCCGACCTGCGCGCCGCGCTCACCGCCGCCGACATGGAGGCCGCCCGTGCCGAGGGCCGCATCGCCTCCCTCAAGGGCGCCGAGGGCGGCCACTCCATCAACAACTCGCTGGCCACGCTCCGCGCCCTGTACGCGCTCGGCGTGCGCTACATGACGCTCACCCACAACGACAACATCGCGTGGGCGGACTCGGCGACCGACGAGCCCGGCGTCGGCGGTCTCTCCGCGTTCGGCCGCGAGGTCGTGCGCGAGATGAACCGCGAGGGCATGCTCGTCGACCTCTCGCACGTCGCCGCCACCACGATGCGCGCGGCCCTCGACGTGACCGAGGCGCCGGTGATCTTCTCGCACTCGTCCTCGCGCGCCGTCTGCGACCACCCGCGCAACATCCCGGACGACGTCCTGGCCCGCCTGTCCGGCAACGGCGGCGTGGCCATGGCGACCTTCGTACCGAAGTTCGTCCTCCAGGCCGCCGTCGACTGGACGGCCGCCGCCGACGAGAACCTGCGCTCCCACGGCTTCCACCACCTCGACACGTCCCCCGAGGCGATGAAGCTGCACCGCGCCTTCGAGGAGGCGCGGCCGCGCCCGATCGCCACCGCCGCCACCGTCGCCGACCATCTCGACCACATGCGCGAGGTCGCCGGCGTCGACCACATCGGCATCGGCGGCGACTACGACGGGACCGCGTTCACCCCCGACGGCCTCGACGACGTCTCCGGCTACCCGAACCTGATCGCGGAGCTCGTCTCCCGCGGCTGGTCCCGGGACGACCTCGCCAAGCTCACCTGGCGCAACGCGGTCCGCGTGCTCGGCGACGCCGAGTCCGTCGCCCGCGACCTCCAGAGCAGGCGGGGCCCGTCGAACGCGACGCTGGAGCAGCTCGACGCGTAGAGCGGACAGGGCATCTCCTGAGGAACGGGTGAGCGCGCCGGAATCCGGCGCGCTCACCCGTTCGCACTACTCACCGCGAACCCTGCCGCACCGCGTGCCACGGTGGGCCGAACGCTTCACCGAATTAAGCAGGACCCTCATGGCAGAACTGCAGGATCACATCAGCGCCCCCGCCGAAGCCGGCGAGCTCGACCAGCCCGCCCCCACATCGGCCCCGCCCCCACCGGTCCCCACCACCCCCGACCCGGCCCAGGCCCACGAGCTGCTCGCGCGACACCCCATAGCCGACGGCTACAGCGGCCTCCTCCAAGCCCTGCGCACCCTGCCCTGGTACGACCTGGAGCTGGGCGAGAGCGCCGTCGAGACCGACCTGCCACGGCTGCGCGCCGGCGGCACCGGCGCCCTCCTGTGGGCGCTGCACATCGCGGGCGAGAAGCCCGTCACCAGCGCCCTCGAACAGATCGACCTCGTCAACCACGTCGTCGACCGCTACCCCGAAGGCCTGCGCCTGGCCCGCTCCGCGTCCGAGACCGCCGACGCCCGCGCCCACGGCCGCACCGCCGTCCTCATCGGACCCGCCCCGGCCGCAGCAGCCGGCGACTCCCTCGGCACCCTGCGCGGCCTGCACGCCCTCGGCCTGCGCGCCCTCACCCTCAGCGGCACCGCATGGGCCGGTGACACCGGCCTGAACCGGTTCGGCGAGGAGATCGTCCGGGAGATGAACCGGCTCGGCATGCTCGTCGACCTCACCGGCGCGTCCCCCGCGACCGCCCGCGACGTGTTCGCCGTCTCCAAGGCCCCGGCGATCCTCACCCGCTCCGCCGCCCAGGCCCTCAACCACCACGCCGACAACGCCCCGGACGAGCTCCTCGCCGCCCTCGGCGCGTCCGGCGGCCTGTGCCTCGTGCCCTGCTCCGCCGACCGCACCGGGCCCGCGCTCCGCGACGTCGCCGATCACCTCGACCACGTACGCCAGATCGCGGGCCCCGGCGCCGTCGGACTCTCCGGCATGTACGACACCGCGACCGCGCACCCCGAGGGCCTCGACGACGTCTCCGGCTACCCGGCGCTCATCGGCGAGCTCATCGAACGCGGCTGGCCCGAGACCGACCTGGCCCAGCTCACCTGGGGCAACGTCCAACGGGTGCTGCGCGCCGCGGAGTTCACCGCCCGCGCCGCGCACCACCGCGGCACCCCGCCCACGGGCTCGCCCCGCATCTAGGGCGTGTGTCGAAAGTCCCGCCTGCCCCGCGGTGCCCGGCACGCACGCTCGCGGCGTTGCCGAAACGACCTAATAGCTCCGCTATGAGGACGCTCCGGCGCCTTGCGATCGCACGCACCGGACACCGC
>NZ_JBVHMU010000020.1:0-100345 GCF_055558275.1 Streptomyces sp. NPDC025806
CCGGATGCACAACCTCGCCCTCGCCTGATAGGGCAGCGGGCACGGTAGCCCACCATGCCCGAGGCGACCAGAAGATCTTTTACGGGACAACCCTTAGGGTGTTGGGGCCTCGTCAGGGGCTGTAAGACTGGCCTCATGGCTGAACTGAACGGGAAACCCGTCACTCTCGACGAACTCCAGAGCCTTGCCCTCACGAACTACGGCCACTTCACCTCCATGCGTATGGAGGACGGCACGGTCCGCGGCTTGTCACTGCACCTCGATCGATTGGTGCGGGACTGCCGCATCGTCTTCGGAGTCGAGTTGGACCGCGAGCGGACGTTGAGCTACATCCGTAAGGCGGCGGAAGGCGTCACCGGGGTAGCTGGTCTCCGCGTCACGGTTTTTGACCCCGGGATCGACATGGGGCGTCCCAGCGAGGCCAAGGACCCGCACATCCTCGTGAACTTGCGTCCGGGAGGTGCCATGCCTCCGCCCCCGCTCACTGCCAAGACCTTCACCTTCACCCGGGACAGCGCGGCCGTGAAGCACATCGGGCTTCACTCACAGCTTCGGATTCGACGCGATGCCCAGCTCGCCGGCTTCGACGATGCGGTGTTCGTCGAGCCGGACGGACGGGTCTCTGAGGGCGGCACCTGGAACCTCGGGTTCGTCGACCAGGACGGCACGGTCATCTGGCCGGACGCTCCCGTCCTCCCCGGCACCACGATGCTCCTTCTCCAGGGGCTGGATGCCCCCAAGCAGGTCACAGCTCCAGTGCAGCTTGCCGACCTCTCGAACATGGCAGCCGCCTTCGCTACGAACACGACGATCGGGGTGCGCTCTGTGAGTGCTATCGACGACGTGCAGTTCCCGCAGGACCACCCCGTGCTCGAAGCGCTCCGTGTCGGCTACGTCGGGATTCCCGGCGACCGACTGTAGACGCGATCCGCCGCCCCTCCTCAGGGGCGGCGTTCACGACAGAGGTAGCCCATGCCACTCGTAACGAAATGGACCGGCCGTGAAGTTAAGGCTCTGCGCGAAGCCGTACGGATGAGCCTCATGGAGTTCGCTGAGAAGCTCGGGGTATCCGATCGCATCGTGTCGAGGTGGGAAGCCGACGGCGAGAAAGCCACCCTGCGCATGGTGAACCAGGCTGCGCTGGACACTGTTCTGGCTAAGGCCGACCAGGACGCCCAGGGGCGTTTCGTCGGCATCCTCGCGGTGGACGACATTCCTGCTCAAGCGGTCATCGAGCCGGATGAGGATCAGACGAGTAGCGGCGAGTACGTGAAGCATCCGGGTGACGGAAAGCTCATGGCACACGTGCCGGAAGGGATCTTCCTGTCCGGAGAGGACGACGATCCGGTGTGGGTGGACGATTTCCACATCGACACCTTCCCGACCACGAATGCCGACTACGCGCGATTCTGTGCGGCCACCAGGCATCCCGTGCCGGAGCACTGGGAGAACGGCCGATGTCCGCGAGAGCTGTATGACCACCCCGTTGTGCATGTGACATGGCGCGACGCGAACGCGTACGCGACGTGGGCGGGGAAGTCGCTGCCCACAGCAGACCAGTGGGAGAAGGCGGCACGCGGGACCGCCGGCCGTACCTTCCCCTGGGGCGATCAGAAGACGGCAGCCAAGTGCAACGTCAGAGAAACCGGAGTGGAGCGGACGACTTCGGTATCGCGGTACCACAGCGGTGTCTCGCCCTACGGGGTCTACGACATGGTGGGCAACGTGTGGGAGTGGCTTGCCACCCCGACTGAGCCAGGACGGTACGAGCTTCGGGGGAGCGCCTTTACGAGCCCGCTCTTCCGAGGTGTGCCGGCCGTCCCCAACGACGCCAACGACACGATGCAGGACGACGACACAGGGTTCCGCTGTGTGGCAACGCCCGAGCAGATGGTGCCCCGCAAGAAGTGACGCCATGGGGCCCGTTTCTGGGCCCCATGGGCCATGTGTGGGCCAGATGGCCTCTTGCCAGCCCTGAAACTGGGTGTGACCAGGGGATTCATGTTGCAACCTTGACGCTCTTGAAAACCGTCGTGGCGCGAGTCACCGTGGGTTCAAATCCCACACCCACCGCAGCAGGCCGACGGCCCCTGACCAGCATCATCGGTCAGGGGCCGTCGGCCTCTCGGCTCACCTGGCGGAGGAGCCGCTCGATATCGTCAGGTCCGATCGAGCCGCCTCGTGCAGCACGTTGAGCGCCTCCACCAGGAGGATCGGGCGCAGCGCGGCCGTGCCGTTCGAGGAGACCCGGGCGGTGTTCAGCAGCTCCCAGGTCCGCTGGTTGACCGCGTGGGCGGCGGTGGCGGCCTTCTCGTTGCTCAGCAGGACGAAGGTCTCGAAGAGGACGGACCTTCTGTTCTCGTTCTCCTCCATGGCGACCAGCGCCTCGGACGCGTCGGTTCCCTCGTCGCGGGCCCGGCCGGCGTCCATCGCGGCCCGCTGGATCTGCTTGATGCAGGTCACGTAGTCGATGTACGTGTCGAGCTTCCGCTCGTCCCAGCGAGTGGCCATCTCCCTCTGGAACTTGGCCCGTTCGGCGACGGCGGTGGCTACGTAGGACGTCAGGGCGCCGATGAGGACGCCGACCAAGGTGAAGATCTGGGTGGCCATGATCGACAACGTACCGTCGCCCCGACGGTCACCGGGACGCGGTCAGGCGGGCCGCCGAGGCGAGCGTCGAGCGCGTCTCGCGTTCGGTGAGGCCGGTGCGGATCGCGGCGTCGGCGAGGATCTCCAGGAACGCGTCGCCGAGACCGCTCTCGTAGGCGCGGCAGGCCGCCCAGAAGAGGCGTGTGTTGCGCTGTCCCTCATGGGCACCGAGCACGAACTGGACCAGCCCGTGGCCGTGTTGGCCGGAGTGCGGGACGGCGGCTCGGCCGGTGTGCGGCGGGCGGGGCGGGGGTGTGAGCAGCCGGAGCAGCGCGGGCGGGCAGGCGGCGGGGCTGAGGTGTCCGGTGCCCGGAACCGCGCTGTACACGCCCTGTTCGGTGCGGGAGCCGGGGCCCACGAGGTAGCCGCCGGCGCCGCGGATGTCGATGCCGGGGGCGAGGCGCCCGGCGGAGTTGGGCACGACGACGTCCGGCGGGCCGGTCAGCCACAGGTGCCGGCCGCCGCTGGGGGTGGCCACGACGACGGTGTCGGGGATCGTGAACAGATGCCGTAAGGCCAGCTCACGCAGCGAAGCGGAGGAATCCGTACCGGACTTGGTGTCCAGGTCGACGCCGATCAGGTGGTACGGCGGCAGACCGCAGGCGATGCCGTAGCCGGTGGCCCGGGGCGCGGCGGCGAACAGGGCGCGGATGCGGCGCGGGTCGGTCGTCGCGTCGTACACGCCGTGGCCGGGGAGCCCGCACTCGCCGTGGCAGCGCGGGGCGGACGGCGGGTCGCCGCGGTGCGGTGAGGGCAGGGCGGGGAGCTTCGTGCGGGAGAGCGGGATGACCGCGAGCCCGCGCTCGGCGGCGGAGAGGGCGTGCGCGAGGGCCAGGGTCGCGAGGGAGGCGCGCGGCACGGCGGAGGTGGGGCGTGCCGGGTGTCGGTCGGTGGTGGCCATGGCTCCATGTTCGTACATTCGTTCGAACAAGGGAAGTGGGTTGAGCCGTCCGGGGTGGCTATTTACCAAAAATGTGCCGAAACGCTTCATCCTCTGGGAGGACTGGGTGTTGATCGTCCTGGAGTGGGGTGTTCGCGGCTGAGCTGGGCTTTTGTGGCCGTGAGGCAGGTTTATCGACTTGTCCTCACGCTTGCGAGCGAATGAGGCGGTCCGGGGTGGTTCCCGGCGGATCCGGTGGGCAACTCTGGTCTCGCGACGTCGTGAACATCGCCGGGGCGGTCGGCCAACTTCCCCGGAGCAACCCGTACTTCTGGAGGAAAACACATGGCTTCCATCCGTACCGCCCGCGTCCTCGCCGCCGTCGCCGCCCTGCCTCTGGCCGCCGCCCTGTTCTCCGGGGTGGCGATGGCCGACAACGGCGCGATCGCGGACGACGGATCGAATGCGGGCGTCGCGTCGATCATCGGCAGCGGCGTGGGTCACGACAACTTCGGCAACTCCAGCACCACGCAGCAGCAGGCGGTCGGCGACGGCGCCTCGAACCAGAACAACAACGCGCAGGTGAACGGGTCGGCATTCACCGCGATCCACCAGTCCAACGAGAACATCGCGGTCCACTTCACCGAGCTCTGGTGACCTCCCGGCCCTTGTGCGACAGGGGCTCTGCGTGGGGTGCGTGACAGCTGCGCGGCGGTGCCATCGGCACCGCCGCGCAGGCGTTTTCCGCCCCGTGGGCCTTGAACGGGGCGCGGTCGCTGATCTCTTGACACCCGGCGGTATCTGACGGACAGTCAGAAACCCTTGTTCGTACGAGGTCCGGGAGGGCCGCCGCCGTGCACCTCGCCCCCACCGCGCGCCAGCGAGAGCTGCGCGCCCAACTGCGCGAACACTTCCGTACGGTGATGCCGGACGGCCCGCCCGCGGCCGACGACATCCCAGGTCAGCGCCGGGTGCTGCGGCGCCTCGGGGCGGAGGGGCTGCTCGGGCTCGGCTGGCCCGTCGAGTACGGCGGGCAGGGGCGCGGGCCCGACGAACAGTTCGTGTTCTTCGACGAGGCCTACCGGGCGGGCGCGCCCGTCTCGATGGTGACGCTGAACACCGTCGGCCCGACCCTCATGAAGTACGGAACCGAGGAGCAGAAGGCCTTCTTCCTGCCCCGCATCCTCAGCGGTGAGCTGGTCTTCGCGATCGGCTACAGCGAGCCGTCGGCCGGCACCGACCTCGCCTCGCTGCGGACCCGGGCGGTGCGCGAGGAGGGGAGCGGGGACTGGCTGATCGACGGCCAGAAGGTCTTCACGTCGAACGCGCAGAACGCCGACTGGATCTGGCTCGCCTGCCGCACCGACCCCGAGGCCCCCAAGCACCAGGGCATCTCGATCGTCCTCGTCCCGACCGACGCGCCCGGCTTCTCGTGGACGCCGATCGAGACGGTGGGCGGACTGACCACGACGGCCACGTACTACGACGGGATCCGGGTGCCGGGGACGAACCTGGTCGGGCCGGAGAACGGCGGCTGGGGCCTGATCACGAACCAGCTCAACCACGAACGGGTGGCGCTCGCCGCGATCGGCATGCAGGCCGAGGACTTCTACGAGCAGGTCGTCGAGGCGGCCCGTACACCCGATCCGGTGACGGGCGAGCGCCGGATTGACGCGTCCTGGGTGCGTTCCGGGCTGGCCGAGGCGCATGCCCGGCTGGCGGCTACGCGCCTGCTCAACTGGCGTTTGGTGGGGGATGTGGGGGCCGGCCGGCTGGCCCCCGGGGACGCCAGCGGCGTGAAGTTCGCGGGAACCGAATCGGCGGTCGAGGTGTACCGAATATGTCAGCAGATCGCGGGCGAGGCCGGGTGGGTGCGGGCCGGGTCGCCCGGGGCGTTCGGGGCGGGTGATCCCGCGGCGGGGGACGGGGAGTTGGAGCGGATGAACCGGGCGGCACAGATCAACACGTTCGGCGGCGGAGTGAGCGAGGTCCAGCGGGAGATCGTGGCCGCGATGCGGCTCGGGATGAAGCGGGGGAGGCGGTGACGGCCATGGTGCGAGAGGGAGGCAGGGAGCTGACCGAGGCGGAGCTGAAGCCGTTCGAGGGGCGGCCGGCGGCCACCGCGGCCGAGGGCAAGGACCCGGTCAACGGGCCGATGATCCGGCACTGGTGCGAGGCGGTGGGGGACACGAACCCGGCGTACGCGGGGCCCGACGCGATCGCGCCGCCGACGATGCTGCAGGCCTGGACGATGGGCGGCCTCTCCGGGTTCGAGGGGCGCTCGCCGGCCCACGACGAGCTGTTCGCGCTGCTGGACGGCGCGGGGTACACGTCGGTGGTCGCGACCGACTGCGAGCAGGAGTATCTGCGTCCGCTGCGGCCCGGCGACGCCATCACCTACGACTCGCTGATCGAGTCCGTCTCTCCGCTGAAGACGACGAAGCTGGGCTCGGGGCACTTCGTCACGACGCGGATGGACGTCCGGGTGGGCGGCGAGCTGGTGGGCACGCATCGCTTCCGCATCCTGAAGTACACGCCTGCGGCCAGGGAGCGGGCGGGGGCGGCGAAGGCGGGCGGAGCCGTGAAGAAGCGTCCGCGACCGGTGGTGAACAGGGACAACGCGGGCTTCTGGGAGGGCGTCGGCGACCACCGACTCCTCATCCAGCGTTGCACCACCTGCGAGACGCTCCGCTTCCCCTGGCTGCCGGGCTGCAACGCCTGCGGCGGGCAGGAGTGGGACACGGTGGAGGCGGCCGGCGAGGGCACGGTGTTCAGCTATGTCGTCATGCACCACCCGCCGTTCCCGGCCTTCGACCCGCCGTACGCGGTGGCCCTGGTGGAGCTCGCGGAGGGCGTGCGGATGGTGAGCAACGTGGTGGGGGTCCCGTACGACACGGTCCGGATCGGGATGCCGGTGCGGCTCGAATTCGTGGCTGTGGACGACGAGTTGGAGCTGCCCGTGTTCCGGGCCGTCGAGGCGGGTGAGGCGTGACATGGACTTCACCCCGACGGACGAGCAGGAGGCGGCGCGGGAGCTGGCCGCGCGGATCTTCGGCGACCTGTCCACCCCGGAGCGGCTGGCCGGCCTGGGCGGCGGCAGCGACACCGAGTTGTGGAAGGCGCTGAGCGGCGCGGGCCTGACCGCCGCCGTGGAGGAGACCGGGCTGCTCGGCCTGGTCCTGATGCTGGAGGAGCAGGGGAGGACGACGGCGCAGGTGCCGTTCGCGGCGAGCTGTGTGTACGGGCTGCTCGCGGTGGCGGGGCACGGTACGCAGGAGCAGCGGGAGCGGTTGCTGCCCGGGTTGCGGGACGGCACGACCGTGGCGACCGGGTCGTTCCCGGCGCGAGGTGGCATCGTGATCACCGGGCGGGAAGAGGGGGGTGCCGGGGGTGTGCGGGCGCGGCTGACCGGGACGGTGCCCTGGGTGCCGTGGCTGCGGGACGCGACGCAGGTGCTGGTGGCGGTCCGGGAGGACGGCCCGGCCCGAGCCGCGGGTGGAGAAGGCGAAGAAAGTATCCACAGCCTGTGGATGGTGTCGGCGGACGAGGCCGGATGCGAGCCGGTGGAGCTGACGGCGCCCTGGGCCGCGGGCCGGCTGGTGCTCGACGGGACGGCTGCCGAGCGGATCGGCGGGTCCGGGGCGTACGGGGAGGTGCTGGCGACGGCGCGGACCGCGTTCGCGGGGCTGCAGGCCGGGGTGTGTGCGGGCTCCCTGGCCCGGGCGGTGGAGTACACGAACGAGCGGGAGCAGTTCGGCCGGCCGCTCGCCGCCAAGCAGGGCGTCCAACTCCGGGCGGCGGAAGCCCATATGGACATCGAGGCGATCCGGGTCACGGCCTACGAGTCGGCCTGGCGGCGGGACGAGGGCCTCGCGTACGAGAGCCACGCGCTGACCGCGGCCTGGTGGGCGTCGGAGGCGGGCAAGCGGGTCGTGCACACGGGCCAGCACCTGCACGGCGGCATGGGCGCCGACCTGGACCATCCGGTGCACCGGCACTTCCTGTGGGGACGGCAGATCGACGGATACCTGGGGGCCGGTGGTGAACTGCTGGAGGAGCTGGGCGGGTTGATCGCGGCGGGGCAAGGGACGGGGACCACGGAAGGGAGCACGTCATGAAGGCAGGTGAGGCGCTGCCGCCGCTGGAGATTCCGGTGACCAGGACCCTGATCGTCGCCGGGGCCGTCGCGTCCCGGGACTACCAGGATGTCCACCACGACGCGGAGCTGGCCCGGCAGAAGGGCTCCCCCGACATCTTCATGAACATCCTGACGACGAACGGGCTGGTGGGCCGGTACATCACGGATCACTTCGGTCCCGCCGCAGTCCTGCGCAAGGTCGCGATCCGGCTGGGCGCGCCGAACTATCCGGGGGACACGATGGTGCTGACCGGCACGGTGCTCGACGTGGAGGCCGGTGACGAGGGGGAGACGGCCCGGGTCCAGGTCGTGGGGAAGAACGGGATCGGCAGCCATGTCACCGGCACGGTGACGGTCACCGTGCCGTCGGCGGGCCGGGACCGGGTCGCGGGGAGGCCGGCATGAGCGTGCGTGCGAAGGACCGGCTCGGCGGCAGGGCGGCGATCGCCGGCATCGGCGCCACCGAGTTCTCCAAGGACTCGGGGCGCAGTGAGCTGAAGCTCGCGGTGGAGGCCGTGCACGCGGCGCTCGACGACGCGGGCCTCTCCCCCGGTGACGTAGACGGACTGGTCACGTTCACGATGGACACGAGCCCGGAGATCACGGTCGCGCAGGCGGCGGGGATGGGGGAGCTCTCCTTCTTCTCCCGGGTGCACTACGGGGGCGGCGCGGCCTGCGGCACGGTGCAGCAGGCGGCCCTCGCGGTGGTGAGCGGGGTGGCCGAAGTGGTCGTCTGCTACCGGGCGTTCAACGAGCGGTCGGGCCGCCGCTTCGGTTCCGGCGTGCAGCACCGGGAGCCGTCGGCGGAGGGCGCGGCACTCGGCTGGTCCCTGCCCTTCGGGCTGCTCACCCCGGCGTCCTGGGTGGCGATGGCGGCGCAGCGGTATCTGCACGAGTACGGACTGACCCCGGAGGCGTTCGGTCATGTCGCCGTGGTGGACCGCAAGTACGCGGCGACGAACCCGGCGGCCTACTTCTACGGCAAGCCGATCACCCTCGACGACCATGCCGCCTCGCGCTGGATCGTCGATCCGCTGCGGCTGCTCGACTGCTGCCAGGAGACGGACGGTGGACAGGCGATTGTCGTCACGAGCGTGGAGCGGGCCCGGGACCTGCGCCGCGCGCCGGTGGTGATCGAGGCCGCGGCCCAGGGCGCCGGCCGGGCCCAGGAGCAGATGACCAGCTTCTACCGGGACGGTCTGACGGGGCTGCCGGAGATGAGTGTGGTGGCCCGGCAGCTGTGGCGGACCTCGGGGCTGCGGCCCTCGGACATCGACGTGGGGATCCTGTACGACCACTTCACGCCGTTCGTGCTGATGCAGCTGGAGGAGTTCGGGTTCTGCCGGCCGGGCGAGGCGGCGGACTTCGTCGCGGAGGAGCGCCTCCCGCTGAACACGCACGGGGGCCAGCTGGGCGAGGCCTATCTGCACGGGATGAACGGCATCGCGGAGGGCGTGCGGCAGCTGCGGGGCACGGCGGTGAACCAGATACCGGGTGCGGCGACGGCGCTGGTCACGGCCGGCACGGGCGTGCCGACCTCGGGACTGGTCCTCGGCCGGGACGGGTGAGGCGGGCACGGGCGGGTCTTCAGAGGGGGAGGCTCTCAGGGATGAACCCCCAAGGGTCCTCACCGCGTCCTCCACCTTCAGGAGGTGGGGCTACCACCCCGCGTACAACCTGAGGCGGACGCCGCTTCGGGACCTCCGGCCGATCCGCGGGGGTGGGGTGCGCTCATAGCGTGGAGCCATGACCGCAACCCTGGCGCCCGCCCGCAGCAGCGCAGCGCAGCCCGCACCGCGTCCCCCCGCCGGGACGCGCACTCCGGCGGGGACCTGTACCCCGGCAGGGGCGCGTACCCCGGCCGGGGCGCGTGCGGCGCACGGTGCGCACACGACGTACCCGTCGTTCGCGTCGTACGTCAGGGCGCGCCAGCCGGTGCTCCTGCGCACGGCCCGGTCGTTGACGGCGAACCCGTGTGACGCCGAGGACCTGTTGCAGACCGCGCTCGCGAAGACGTACGTCGCGTGGGACCGGATCGAGGACCACCGGGCGCTCGACGGGTACGTGCGCCGGGCTCTGCTGAACACGCGGACCTCCCAATGGCGTAAGCGCAAGGTGGACGAGTTCGTCTGCGACGAGTTGCCGGAGCCGCCGGTGCTTCCCGCCGGGGACCCGGCGGAGCAGCAGGCCCTGCACGACGCCATGTGGCGGGCGATCATGAAGCTGCCCGCGCGGCAGCGGGCGATGGTCGTCCTGCGGTACTACGAGGACCTGAGCGAGGCGCAGACCGCCGAGGTGCTCGGGGTCTCCGTCGGCACGGTCAAGAGCGCGGTCTCGCGGGCCCTCGGCAAGCTGCGGGAGGACCCGGAGCTGGGGCCGGTGCGGGCCTGATCTGGGGTTCAGGACGCCGATCGGGTGACCGCCCAGGTGATCGATCATTCCCGGGACTAGTGACATACCACGCGGTATGCGGTGAGAATCGGCAGAACTTTACTGCTCCGTAGCGCCCACCGGGAGGACGCCGTGCTGAGCACGATGCAGGACGTACCGCTGACCGTCACCCGCATCCTGAACCATGGGACGCGTGTGCACGGCACCTCGCAGATCATCACCTGGACGGGCGAGGGCGAGCCGCACCGCCGTTCGTTCGCCGAGGCGGGCGCCCGCGCGGCCCAGCTCGCGCACGCACTCCACGACGACCTCGGCATCCGGGGCGACGACCGCGTGGCCACCCTGATGTGGAACAACGCGGAGCACGTCGAGGCCTACTTCGCCGCCCCCGCGATGGGCGCCGTGCTGCACACGCTGAACCTGCGGCTCCCGGCGGAGCAGCTGAGCTGGATCGTGAACCACGCGGCCGACCGCGTGATCATCGTGAACGGATCGCTGCTGCCGCTGCTCGCCCCGTTGCTGCCCGGAATGGCGACGGTCGAGCACGTCGTGGTCTCCGGGCCCGGCGACCGTTCGCTCCTGGAGGGCGCGCGGGCGCGGGTGCACGAGTACGAGGAGCTCGTCGCCGGGAAGCCGACCACGTACGACTGGCCGGAGCTGGACGAACGGCAGGCCGCCGCGATGTGTTACACCTCCGGCACCACGGGCGACCCGAAGGGCGTCGTCTACTCGCACCGTTCGATCTACCTGCACTCGATGCAGGTGAACATGACGCAGTCGATGGGCCTGACCGACGCGGACACCTCGCTCGTCGTCGTGCCGCAGTTCCACGTCAACGCCTGGGGTCTGCCGCACGCCACGTTCATGACCGGCGTGAACATGCTGATGCCGGACCGCTTCCTGCAGCCCGGGCCGCTGGCCGAGATGATCGAGGCCGAGCGCCCCACGCACGCCGCCGCCGTCCCCACCATCTGGCAGGGCCTGCTCGCCGAGCTCGCCGCCAAGCCGCGCGACGTGTCGACGCTGACCCAGGTCACCATCGGCGGTTCGGCCTGCCCGCCCTCCCTCATGAAGGCCTTCGACGACCTCGGCATGCGGGTCTGCCACGCCTGGGGCATGACCGAGACCTCCCCGCTGGGCACCGTCGCCCGCCCGCCGGCCGGCGTCGAGCCGGGCAGCGACGAGGAGTTCGCGTACCGGCTCACCCAGGGCCGCTTCCCCGCCGGTGTCGAGGCGCGACTGACCGGCCCCGGCGGCGAGCAGCTGCCCTGGGACGGCGAGTCCGCGGGCGAGCTGGAGGTGCGCGGGCCGTGGATCGCGGGCGCGTACTACAACGGCCCGGACGCCGAACCGCTGCGCCCCGCCGACAAGTTCAGCGAGGACGGCTGGCTCAAGACCGGTGACGTGGGCACCATCAGCCCCGAGGGCTTCCTGACCCTCACCGACCGCGCCAAGGACGTCATCAAGTCCGGCGGCGAGTGGATCTCCAGCGTCGACCTCGAGAACGCGCTGATGTCGCACCCGGACGTCGCCGAGGCCGCCGTCGTCGCCGTCCCGGACGACAAATGGGGCGAGCGCCCGCTGGCCACCGTCGTACTGAAGGAAGGGGCGAGCGCCGACTTCGAGACGCTGCGCGCGTTCCTCGCCGAGAAGGTCGCGAAGTGGCAGCTGCCCGAGCGCTGGACGATCATCCCCGCCGTCCCGAAGACCAGCGTCGGCAAGTTCGACAAGAAGGTGCTGCGCCGGCAGTACGCCGACGGCGACCTGGACGTCACGCAGCTCTGACGCCCGGACCCACGCACTGTTTCACGTGAAACAGGGGCGGCCCCGTCTCGGGGCCGCCCCTGTTCCGTGCGCGTTCAGCGGGTCGTCAGTTCGTGCCGATCTTCGCCAGCAGGTCCACGATCCGGCCCTGCACCTCGTCGCTCGTCGACCGCTCCGCGAGGAACAGCACCGTCTCCCCCGCCGCCAGGCGCGGCAGATCCGCCTCGTCGACGGCGGCGGTGTAGACGACGAGCGGCGTGCGGTTCAACTGCCCGTTCGCCCGCAGCCAGTCGATGATGCCCGCGCGCCGGCGGCGGACCTGGAGCAGATCCATGACGACCAGGTTGGGCCGCATCTGGCCCGCCAGCGTCACCGCGTCCGCGTCGCTCGCGGCCCGCGCCACCTGCATCCCGCGCCGCTCCAGCGTGGCCGTCAGGGCGAGCGCGATCTCCTCGTGCTCTTCGATGAGCAGCACCCGCGGCGGGTGCTGCTCGCTGTCGCGCGGGGCCAGCGCCTTCAGAAGCACGGCCGGATCGGCACCGTACGCGGCCTCGCGCGTCGCCTGTCCGAGGCCCGCCGTCACCAGGACCGGCACCTCGGCGGCGACGGCGGCCTGGCGCAGCGACTGGAGGGCGGTCCGGGTGATCGGCCCGGTCAGCGGGTCCACGAACAGCGCGGCGGGGAACGCCGCGATCTGCGCGTCGACCTCCTCGCGCGAGTGCACCGTCACCGGACGGTAGCCGCGGTCGCTGAGCGCCTGCTGGGTCGTGACGTCCGGGGCGGGCCACACCAGCAGCCGGCGCGGGTTGTCCAGCGGCTCCGGGGGCAGCTCGTCGTCCATCGGCTGCGGCTGCGGCCGGTTGGCGATCTCCACGGCACCGCCGGGGCCGTCGAGCGGCTCGGGGCCCTCCGCCGCGTTCTGGTCGGGGGCGCCGATCGCGTAGGAACGGCCCGCGCCCTCCGAGGCGTTCGGGGACAACCGGGGCGGCTGCGGGTGCGGGCGGGCGGCGTTCGGCGCGGGCGCCGGTGCCGCTGCGGGCGCGGGTGCCGCCGCCGGAGTGGCCGTGCCCTGCGCGGGCGTCTGCGCACCCGTGGCCTCGGGCTGCTCCTGCCGGGTGGACAGCTTGCGCCGCCGACCCGAACCGCTCGTCGTGCCACCGCCCTGCGAGTGACCGTCCACCGGCTGCGGCACGCCCTGCGGCGGGGTCGCCCCGGCCTGCGCGGGCGTCTGCGGCGGCACGGATCCGGGAATCGGGCCCGGCGTCTGACCGCGGCGCTGCTGCTCGGCGATCTGACGCCCGAACGGCACGCCCTGCCCGAGCGTGCGCACGCTGAAGGCCCGGCCCTGCGTCGAGTTCGTGTCACCCGTCGGGGCCTGCGGGGCCTCCGCGGGCAGCGGCTGGGCGGCCCGCGCCTGCTGCTGCGCCTGCTGCGGTGTCTGCTGCTGCGGCGCCGGCGTGCCCTGGGCGGGCGTCGGCTGGGCCGGGTGCGGCTGCGGCGGGGTGTGGTCCTGGGCTGGGTCCGGCGCGGGCGACGCGTGCTGCTGGGACTCGTCCGCGACGGGCTGAGCGCCCTGCCCACCGGCACCGGCAGCCGCACCGGCCACGTCGGCGCCCTCGGCGTCGTCGTCACCGTCGTCCTCGAACTGCATGGGGGCCACGGTCGGGGCCACGACCGGCGCCGGAGCGGGCGCGGCCTGCGGCGCGCCCTGCGGAGCCGCTGCGGGCACGGACGGAACGACGAACGGCACCTGTTCGGGCACGGACGCCTGAGGCTGAGCGGGCTGAGGCTGTGGCGGCCGGGGCGTGCGGTCGGCCTCCGCCGGGGGCAGCGCGAACGCCTCCCGAGGCTGCGGCGAGGGGGCCGCCGCCTGCGCGGTGCCGAGTGCGCGCCGCGCCCGCCGCCCGGAAGGCTGCGCCACGGCACCGGAGTCGGCCGGTTCCAGCTCGTTCGCCCCCGCGCCGGGGGCTTCCTGCGGGGCCGCCGACGGCAGCGCGGGCAGCGCGTGCTGCTCCTGGGCGCCGGCCCGTCGGGCCCGCCGCCCGGTCGGCGCGGGCACGCCCTGCGGCGGCACCGTGTCGCCGAGGGCCGGGGCGCCCGCCGCGTGTTCGGCCGAGGTCATGACGGCACCCTGGGCCGCCGCGTGTTCCACCGCGCCGCCGCCGTCGGCGGCACGCGCCCGGCGCCGCCCGGTCCCGGAGGACGGTGCGCCGGAATCCGCAGGACCGACAGGGGTGTCCTGCGCCGGGGCCTGCACCGCGGGCAGTTCGAGACGCCCGGGCCCGCCGGAGTCGGCGGCGTCGACCGGCACGTCACCCTGAGCCGCGGCGGCGGACTCCACCCCCGCGTCGGCACCGGCCGCCGGTTCCTCGGCGGCCCGCCGCCCGCGCCGCCGGCCCGTACCGCCACCGGCGGCGGGCGGCTCGGCGAGCCCGCTCTCCAGGAACGCGTCCACCGACGGCCCCGAGGCCCGGCGCGCCCGACGACGTCCACCCCGCGTGGCCTGCGCCGGAACGTCCTGCGTGGCATCAGACGCGACCTCCGCCGCGACGGCAGAAGACGCAGAGGAACCAGAAGTCGCAGAGGACGCAGCGGACTCGGGAACCGGCACGGGAGCGGCGGGAACCACCCCGGCCCCACCCCCGATCGGCACTTCAAGGACGTACGCGCTGCCGCTCATGCCCGGCACCTCGTGCGTCTGCAGCACGCCGCCGTGCGCCCGCACGATGCCCCGGACGATCGGCTCGTGCACCGGGTCGCCGCCCGAGTAGGGGCCGCGCACCTCGATGCGGACGCTGTCCCCGCGCTGGGCCGCGGCCACCACGACGGTCGAGTCGACGTAACCGGCGCCCGCCACGGCCCGCGAGTTGCCGGTCGCGTCGATCCCGGCCACATCGGCGATCAGATGGGCGAGCGCGGTCGCGAGGCGCCCCGCGTCGACCTCGGCCTCGATCGGCGGCGCGTGCACGGCGAACTGGACCCGGCCGGGCCCGATCAGCTCGACGGCCCCGTCGACACCGGCCGCCACGACGGCGTCCAGCATCGCGGGCACCCGGGCGAGCTTCTCGTCGTCGGTGTCGAGGAGCTGGTACGCCAGCACGTTGTCGACCAGGGTCGTCATGCGGGAGTAGCCGGCCGACAGGTGGTGGAGCACCTGGTTGGCCTCGGGCCACAGCTGCCCGGCGTCGTCCGCCGCGAGCTGCCCGAGCTCCCGGCGCAGCTCCTCCAGCGGACCGCGCAGGGACTGGTCGAGGACGGCGAGCAGCTGCGCGTGACGGGCCGCCAGCGCCTCGAACCGGTCCTTCTCCCGCTCGGCGAACGCGGCGCCGCGCTCCCGCTCGGCCGACAGCTCCTCCGCGTGCTGCTCGCGCGCGGCGGCCAGCTCCCCGGTCAGGTCCTCACGGACGGAGGCGAGCTCGGCGGTCAGTTCCTCGCGCACCCGCTCCAGCTCGGCGGCGCGCTCCTCGCGCTCCTTCTCGGCGGCCTCGTCCCGCCGGGCCAGCTCGTCGGCGTGCTCGGTCACGAGCTGGTCGAAGGGGCGGCGGTCGGTGAACGTCATCACCGCGCCGACCAGTTGGTCCCCGTCGCGCACCGGCGCCGTCGTCATGTCGACGGGCACCTTCTCGCCGCTCTTCGACCACAGGACCTGCCCGCGCACGCGGTGCTTGCGCCCGGAGCGCAGCGTGTCGGCGAGCGGCGACTCCTCGTACGGGAACGTGTCGCCGTCCGCGCGCGAGTGCAGGACGAGCGTGTGCAGCTCCTTGCCGCCGAGATCGCTGGCGCGGAAGCCGAGGATCTGTGCGGCGGCCGGGTTGACCAGAACGATGCGTCCGTCGGTGTCGGTGCCGACGACGCCCTCGGCCGCGGCCCGCAGGATCATCTCGGTCTGCCGCTGCGAGCGGGCCAGTTCGGCCTCGGTGTCGAGGGTGCCGGAGAGGTCGCGCACGACGAGCATGAGCAGCTCGGAGCCGCTGTAGCCGCCGCCACCGAGCCCGCCGGAGCCGTAGGGGTCCACCGCGTCGCGCGCGCCGTCGGCCAGATTCGCGGAGGTGACCTCGACCGGGAACTCGCTGCCGTCGGTGCGGCGGGCGATCATCCGGGTCGGCTTGGTGCGCCCGCGCTCGTCGGTCGCGGTGTCCGGGCGGCGCATCGAGCCGGGGATCAGCCGCGAGTCGAACTCCGGCAGCAGGTCGAGCAGTCCGCGCCCGACGAGCGCGGTGCCCGGGGCCTCAAATGCCTCAAGTGCGATCGAATTGGCGTTGACGACGGTCCCGTTGGTGTTGACCAGCACCAACGCGTCCGGCAGTGCGTCGAGTATGGCTGCGAGGCGAGCAGCGCCTCGGGATGGCCTGCTGCTCACGACGACGCTTCCTCCCTGATGTACCGCTATACCGCGACCCGTCCACCGCACGGGCCCTCTTTGCCCCGCGGCGCGCGACGTGTCTCGGGAGGGAGTCTACGGGCAGTGGTTGCGCTCGCGACGCCGGATGAGAGGGAGCCCACGTAGAGGATGTGGGGATCCCGGGCGCGCCGGGTCATGACGCTGTGACCGATGGACCCTGGGTCACTGTGCGGTTGCGGGCAGCACGGGGCTCAGCTGGCGCCACCGGGCGATCTGGCAGCCGTCCCCCAGGCTGTACGAGGCGTCGACCGGGCGACCGTGCCAGGTGCCGGTGATGTGCGCGGTGGCGGGGCCGCCGTACTGCATCGTGCAGAGCTGGTCCTTGGGCGCGGGCGCGAACGGGTCCTGGCCCTCGTTCCCGATCTCGTCGAGCCGCGCGCAGGCCGCGGCGGCGTCCGGGTGCGTGCCGCCGGCGGGGGCACAGCGCAGCTCGTACGTGCCGTCGTTGCCGGTACCCGAGTCGGCGACCGTGAGCGTCAGCTTGTCGGGAGAGGGGGCAGGGGTGGGGGCCGCGCCCTGCGGGAGGAGTCCGTCGAGCAGGCCGACCGGGCCGGGGGCCGTGTGGATGGGGCCGGTGTCGGCGTGCGCGGCGGCGGGCAGCGAGGCGCCGAGGGCCGCGGCGGAGGCGGCGGCGGTGAGCAGCAGCCGGGCCGCGGTGCGGGTCGGCGACACGGACGTGCGGGAGGAGAAACGACGCAGCAACATGCCGTGTCTAACGCCCGGACCGCCACGACGTTGCGCGCCGCGCGGGGGCTTTGCCCTCTGGCCTGCCCTCCTAGTACCGTGGGGGGCGATTGGTGACGCGCCCTGAGCTGTGTCATCATCTGCACGCAACTCGACGCGCTCGCGCGGAGGGTTTGTGCTGGAGGCGTCGCCTAGTCCGGTCTATGGCGCCGCACTGCTAATGCGGTTTGGGCCTTAAAGCCCATCGAGGGTTCAAATCCCTCCGCCTCCGCAGCAAGATCCGAAGCCCCGGTCCACCAGGACCGGGGCTTCGCTGTTTCCACCGTGCTCCGCCGTGCTGTTTTTTGGGCGTCCGAGGGGCTCGCGGGGCCGCGCCCGCCGTCGGCGCCCAGCACCCGTCAGGCACGTTTTCGCAGGTCACAAGGGGTGGACCCAATGGATTTCACATGACGGCGGCAGTCATGTAATGTTCTTCCTGTCGCCGGGACAGGCCGAAAGGCCGGGAACGGAGACGACAACAAAACAAGCACTCGTAGCTTAACGGATAGAGCATCTGACTACGGATCAGAAGGTTGCAGGTTCGAATCCTGCCGAGTGCACATCGAGTGAGAGGCCCCGGACGAGAGTCCGGGGCCTCTCGCGTTTCAGGCTGCGGCGTCGGCCGGCTCCGGGGTCGCGGTCCGGGCGGGGGCGGTGACGCGGCGGCGGCGGGTCGGGAGGCCCATGGTCGGGTTGGCGACGCTCCAGGCCGCACCCTTGCAGATCAGTTCCTTGTAGAAGGCGGCGAGGCGGCCGGTCAGGGTTGCGTCGACGGCGCGATCGTCGGCGGTGACGTACTGGATCAGGCCCTCCTTGCGGCCCAGCGAGATGCACTGGTTGAAGTAGCGCAGCGGGGCGTTCGGGAGCTTGCCGCCGGTGAGGCGGGCGGCGATCGAGTCGGCGGCCTGCCAGGCGGTCGGGGTGCCGGAGGCGCAGGACATGCGCAGCGGCTTGTCGCCGGCGCCCATGGCGAGGGCGGCGTCGCCGATCGCGTACACGTCGGGGTGGGAGACCGAGCGCATCGTGCCGTCGACGACGATCTGGCCGGTGTCGCCGAGTTCCAGGGTGGTGGCGCGGGCGAGCGGGTGGGCGGCGAAGCCGGTCGTCCAGACCGTGACGTCGGCGGGGAGCGAGGTTCCGTCGGCGGTGGTGACCGTGTCGGGGCCGACCTCGGTGACGGCGGTGTTCTCGTGCACCGTGATGCCGAGTCCCGCGCAGACCTTGCGCAGGTGGCGGCGGCCCTTCGGGGAGAGCCAGTCGCCGAGTGCGCCGCGGGCGGCCAGGGCGACGGAGAGGTCCGGGCGCGACTCGGCGATCTCCGTGGCGGCCTCCAGGCCGGTCAGCCCGCCGCCGACGACGGTGACGGTCCCGCCGGCGGGCAGCGCGGCCAGGCGCTCGCGCAGCCGGAGCGCGCCGGGGCGGCTCGCGATCTGGTGGGCGTGCTCGGTGGTGCCGGGGACGCCGTGGGTGTTCCAGGCGCTGCCGAGGGCGTAGACGAGGGTGTCGTAGGCGAGTTCCTCGGGGGCCGCGCCGTCCGCGGTGACCGTGACGGTCTTGCGGTCGACGTCGATGCCGGTGACCTTCGCGAGCTTCAGGGCGACGCCGGTGCCCGCGAACATCTCGGCGAAGGGGCGGGGCGTCAGGTCCTGGCCGGCCGCCAGCTGGTGCATGCGGACGCGCTCGACGAAGTCGGGCTCCGCGTTGACCAGGGTGATCGAGACGTCGTCGCGGTGCAGGCGCTTGGTCAGGCGTCCCGCGGCGATGGCCCCGGTGTATCCGGCCCCGAGAACGATGATGCGGTGCTGCTGCATGTCCGGCTCCTGTCTGTGACGGTGTCGCCCCTTGAACCGGGCGGCCCGCCGATTCCTGACAGGAGTGGGATGTGACCTGGGTCACATGATGGTCAGAAGGCTGTGATCAGGGGTTCTCCGTGGTCCGTGGCGGTCCAGACGCGGGTCGCGCGCTCCAGCTTGTCGGGGTTCACCTGGCTGCGGACGGCCGCGACGTGCCCGTCGGCGATCTCCAGGCACATGACGCCGATGACGCGGCCGTCGACGACCGCCACGACCGCGGGGGCGCCGTTGGCCGTCGTGGCGTAGATGTCGGCCGGGCCGCCGGTGATGGCCCGCTTGGCCTTGCCCGGCTTGAACAGGCCGCGCATGAACGTGGCCACGGCCTTCGCGCCCTCGAACGCGCTCGCGCGGGCCGGCACCTTCCCGCCGCCGTCGCCGATCGCGATGGCGTCCGAGGTGAGGAGCTTGACGAGGGGTTCGGTGCGGCCGCTCGTGGCGGCGGCCAGGAACTCCTCGACGATGCGCTGGGCGGTCGCCTCGTCGATCTCGGTGCGGGGCGCGCGGGGCGTGCCGTCGGCGACGTGCTTCTTCGCCCGGTGCAGGATCTGCTGGCTGGACGCCTCGCTGATGTCGAGGATCTCGGCGATCTCCCGGTGCGGGTAGTCGAACGCCTCGCGCAGCACGTACACGGCCCGCTCGTTCGGCGTGAGCCGCTCCAGGAGGGTGAGGACGGCGTACGAGACGGACTCGCGCCGCTCGGCGGTGTCGGCGGGGCCGAGCATCGGGTCGCCGGGGAGCAGCGGCTCGGGCAGCCACTGGCCGACGTAGGTCTCGCGGCGGGCGCGCGCCGAGGTCAGCTGGTTGAGGCAGAGGTTGGTGAGCACCTTGGTGAGCCAGGCCTCGGGGACCTCGATGCGTCCGGGGTCGGCGGCCTGCCAGCGCAGATACGTGTCCTGCACCGCGTCCTCGGCCTCGCTCGCGGAGCCGAGGAGGCGGTACGCGATGGCCTGCAGGCGGGGCCTCGCGGCCTCGAACCGGTCCACGTCGTTCAGGCTCACGGACATGGTCCGGATCCTAGTCGGCGCCGG
Organism: Streptomyces sp. NPDC025806; assembly: GCF_055558275.1. Lineage (NCBI taxonomy): Bacteria > Bacillati > Actinomycetota > Actinomycetes > Kitasatosporales > Streptomycetaceae > Streptomyces > Streptomyces sp. NPDC025806. Next base: position 19,829 of record NZ_JBVHMU010000020.1, read on the forward strand.
CGCGAGCGGCCCGGGGATTGTCAGTGGCGTGCGCCATCCTGGCCGTATGACGTGGTGGTGCACGGGGATGCGGTGGGCTGCGGACGGGCCGGAGTTCGGGTGGTGGTCGGGGGCGGCGACGGGGGCGTCGGCGGAGCGGGCGGGCGCGGTGCGGTTCGGGGAGCGGGTGGCGTTCCGGGTCTGTGGGCCGCGGCGGTGTCTGGGGGTGTGGCGGGGCGGGCGGCGCACGCCGTGTCCGGGGCGGGACGCGGTGCCGCAGCGGGGGACGCGGGCGCAGTGCGCGGAGTGTGCGGGGATCGACCGGGCGCGGTCGGTCGCGGCGGACACGCTGGCCGACGATCCGCGGCCGTACCGGGTGTATCTGGCCTGGTTCGGGGAGGGGCTGGTGAAGGTGGGGATCACGCGGGCCGACCGGGGCGGGGCGCGGCTCCTGGAGCAGGGGGCGGTGGCGTTCACCTGGCTCGGGGAGGGGCCGCTGATGGCCGCGCGGCGGGCGGAGGAGCTGCTGCGGGTCGGGCTCGGGGTGCCGGACCGGATCCCGTACGAGAAGAAGCGGCTGGTGCGGGTGGGGCTCGGGGGGCCGGAGGAGAGGGAGGCGGAGTTGGCGCGGGCGCATGCGGTGGCCGGGGAGCTGGAGGGGTGGCCGGAGTCGTTGGAGCGGCTGCCGTGCCGGGTGGTGGATCACGCGGAGGTGTTCGGGCTGGCGGCGCTCGACGGGCTGGACGGGGTCGTGGGCGCGGTGGTGGAGGGGGCGGTCGTGGCCGGGGTCGTGGTGGCTGTGGCAGGGCCGGATCTGCATCTGGTGGAGGCGGGCGGGCGGCGGCTCGCCGTCGATACGCGGGGGTTGGCGGGGTGGCCGCTGGAAGGGGTCGGGGCGGACGCGGTGGCCGAGGTGGCGGTGCGGGAGGTTCGCGGGGTTCAAGGGGGGTTGTTCTGAGGGGGGTTCGGGGCGGTCGACGGGCCTGAGGCGCCGGGTTCGGAGACCAAAGGGTCAAGGGTTGGATCCCGTTCGGAAAGGGTGTGGACAGGAAACGGCGGGAGAGGTGAACGTGAGGGCATGAGTGATCACAGAGATGCGCCCGCGCCGGTTCGACCGCAGCCGGCCTTCGAACCCCCGTACCACGTCGTCGTGTTCACCTCCGTCCGCGCCCAGGACGACGAGGGCTACGCCGAGACGGCGGTGCGGATGAGGGACCTGGTGCAGGAGATCCCGGGCTACCTCGGGCACGAGTCCGCGCGGACGCCGGGCGGACTCGGGATCACGGTCTCCTACTTCCGCGACGCCGCCGCGATCGAGGAGTGGCGGTCCGTGGGCGAGCACCGCGGCGCGCAGAAGCAGGGCCGCGCCGAGTGGTACGAGGAGTACACGGTGCACGTGGGCGAGGTCGTGCGCAGCCATGGATGGAAGCGTGACTGAGCCGCGCGACGGCGAGGGCGGGGGCGAGGACGAGGCCGCTCGGGTCGCCGCGTTCCGGGAGCGGCACGGGCTGCCCGCGCTCGTCGACGTGCACACGCACTTCATGCCGGACCGGGTGCTGCGCAAGGTGTGGGCCTACTTCGACTCGGCGGGTCCGCTGACCGGCTCCCCGTGGCCGATCACGTACCGCGAGGAGGAGGACCGGCGGCTCGCGCGGCTGCGCGAGTTCGGGGTGCGCGCGTTCACGTCGATGCTCTATCCGCACAAGGCGGGGATGGCGGAGTGGCTCAACGGCTGGTCGGCGGAGTTCGCCGCCCGCACGCCGGACTGCCTGCACACGGCGACGTTCTTCCCCGAGCCGGGCGCCGAGGACTATGTGCGGCGCGCGATCGAGGGCGGGGCGCGGATCTTCAAGGCGCATGTGCAGGTGGGCGCGTACGACCCGGCCGATCCGCTGCTCGACCCCGTGTGGGGGCTGCTCGCCGAGGCCGGGGTGCCCGTGGTGACGCACTGCGGTTCGGGTCCTGCGCCCGGCAAGCACACCGGGCCCGAGCCGATCGCGAGGGTCCTGGAGCGGCATCCGCGGCTGCCGCTGGTGGTCGCGCATCTGGGGATGCCGGAGTACACCGAGTTCCTGGACCTGGCGGAGCGGTACGGGGAGGTGCGGCTCGACACCACGATGGCGTTCACGGACTTCTGCGAGGAGCGCATGCCGTTCCCCGCGCGGGAGCGGGCCCGGCTCGCGGATCTGGGGGACCGGGTGCTGCTCGGCACGGACTTCCCGAACATCCCGTACCCGTACGTGCACCAGCTGGAGGCGATCGAGCGGCTGGGGCTCGGCAGCGCGTGGGTGCGGGCCGTGTGCCACGACAACGGGGCGAAGCTGTTCCTCGGCTGAGAGCCCGCTGTGCGTTTCTCAGGATTTTCACAGGTTCAGGAAAGGGGCTTCTCAGAGGGCGGTCGCAGGGTGGTGCCATGACCACAGCCGCGCCCCAGGGGCGAACCGAACTGCTGAGGCCGGACGGCAGGCCCGTCCGGGTGCTCGTGGTGGACGACGAACAGTCCATCACCGAGCTGATGTCGATGGCGCTGCGCTACGAGGGCTGGCAGATCAGGTCGGCGGGCGACGGGGCCGGGGCCGTGCGCAGCGCGCGGGAGTTCCGGCCCGACGCCGTCGTGCTGGACATGATGCTGCCGGACATGGACGGGCTGAGCGTGCTCGGCCGGCTGCGCCGTGAGCTGCCGGACGTGCCGGTGCTGTTCCTGACGGCGAAGGACGCCGTCGAGGACCGGATCGCCGGGCTCACCGCGGGCGGCGACGACTACGTCACCAAGCCGTTCAGCCTGGAGGAGGTGGTCGCGCGGCTGCGCGGCCTGATCCGCAGGACCGGCACGGCCGAGCGGCACAGCGACTCCGTGCTCGTCGTGGGCGACCTGTCGCTCGACGAGGACAGCCACGACGTCGAGCGCGGCGGCACCCACATCCACCTCACCGCCACCGAGTTCGAGCTGCTGCGCTTCCTGATGCGCAATCCGCGCCGCGTGCTCAGCAAGGCGCAGATCCTGGACCGGGTCTGGAGCTACGACTTCGGCGGCCGGGCCAACGTGGTCGAGCTGTACATCTCGTACCTGCGGCGCAAGATCGACGCCGGGCGTGAGCCGATGATCCACACCCGGCGCGGCGCCGGGTACCTGATCAAGCCCGCAGCGACGCCCGTGCCGTGAGGCGGGTCCGCGCACCGCGCGTCAGGACCCTGCGGACCCGGCTCGTCGTCACCGCCGTCGGCCTGATCGCCCTGGTCGCCGTGGTGATCGGCACGGTGACGACGCTGGCGCTGCACACGTATCTGTACGCGCAGCTGGACGGCAAGGTCGATCAGGTCGTGCACATGGCCCGGCGCGGCGACGGGCCCGGCGTGCAGGACGGCGGCCGGGGGCCCGGGACGGGCACGCGGGCGAGCGATCTGGCGTTCCTGGGCCTGCCGGGCCCCGGCGGCGGCGACACCGTGGGCGCGCTGGTCGACACCGACGGCTCCCTCACCCGCGCGGAGCGGTCCGAGCAGGACTCCCCCACCCGCACCACCGAGCTGACCGGCGCCCAGACGGACGCCCTCTCCTCGGTCCCCCGCGACGGGCGCGCGCACAGCGTCTCCCTGCCAGGACTGGGCGACTACCGCGTCCAGTCGAGCGGGGACGGCAGCCTGCTCGTCGGCCTCCCCTCCACGGACATCGACGCGACCCTGAACCGGCTCGTCCTCATCGAGGCCTCCGTCACCGGCGCGGGCCTGCTCGCGGCCGGGGTGACCGGCGCCGTCATGGTCGGCGTCGCGCTCCGACCGCTGCGCCGGGTCGCCGCGACCGCGACCCGCGTCTCCGAACTCCCCCTGCACAGCGGCGAGGTGGCCCTCCACGAGCGCGTCCCGGACGCGGAGGCCGACCCGCGTTCCGAGGTCGGCCAGGTCGGCGCCGCGCTCAACCGCATGCTCGACCACGTGCACGGCGCGCTGGAGGCACGGCAGCAGAGCGAGACCCGGGTGCGCCGGTTCGTCGCGGACGCCAGCCACGAGCTGCGCACCCCGCTCGCCTCCATCCGGGGCTACGCCGAACTGACCCGGCGCGGCCCCGAGCCGACCGGCCCCGACACCCGGCACGCGCTCGGCCGCATCGAGTCCGAGGCCCACCGGATGACGGGCCTGGTCGAGGACCTGCTGCTGCTCGCCCGGCTCGACACGGGCCGGCCCCTCGCCCACGAGTCGACGGATCTGTCGCCGTTGGTCGTGGACGCGGTCGCCGACGCCCGCGCCGCCGGGCCGGACCACGTCTGGCGGCTCGACCTGCCCGACGACCCCGCCGAGGTGCTCGCAGACCCGGCCCGCCTGCACCAGGTCCTCGTCAACCTGCTGGCCAACGCCCGTACGCACACCCCGCCCGGCACCACGGTCACCACGCGCGTGCACCGGGACGGGCCCTGGGTCCGCCTCGAGGTGCGGGACGACGGGCCGGGCATCCCGGCGGAGCTGCTGCCGCACGTCTTCGAGCGGTTCGCGCGCGGCGACTCCTCGCGCTCCCGCACGGCGGGCTCCACGGGGCTCGGACTGGCCATCGTGCACGCGGTCGTGGCCGCGCACGGCGGCGCCGTGACCGTGGACTCGGCCCCGGGCCGCACCGTGTTCACCGTCCACCTCCCGGCCCGGACCGAGCAGGACCAGCGAGACCGGCAGGACCAGAAGGACCGGCAGGACCAGCAAGTCCGGCAGGACCGGCAGGGTCAGCAAGACCGCCAGGACCGGCCTCAGGCGCCGCATCCGTACTCACAGGCGGGTCAAAGCCTCACCACACCGCCCTGACAGAGCAGTTGGCGACGGTCGGTGGCATGCGAACCGACTCTTCTGCGAGCACCGCTCCACCCGCCCCCGGGCCGGGGACGCTGCCGGCGCGGGAGCACCTTCCCGTCGGCAGCGGCGCCGTGCCGGTCCTGGACGTCGTCGTCCCCGTCTTCAACGAGGAGAAGGACCTCGACGCGTGCGTGCGGCGCCTGCACGCCCACCTGAACCGCACCTTTCCGTACCGCTTCCGGATCACGGTCGCGGACAACGCCTCAACCGACGCGACCCCGCAGGTCGCGCGGCGGCTCGCCACCGAGCTGGCCGGCGTCGCCTCCGTACGGCTTGAGGAGAAGGGGCGCGGGCGGGCCCTGCGCGCCGTCTGGTCCGCATCCGACGCGCCCGTCCTCGCCTACATGGACGTCGACCTGTCCACCGATCTGAACGCGCTGCTCCCGCTGGTGGCGCCGCTGATCTCCGGGCACTCGGACCTCGCGATCGGCTCCCGGCTCTCGCGTGCGGCGCGCGTGGTGCGCGGCCCCAAGCGGGAGTTCGTGTCCCGCACCTACAACCTGATCCTGCGCGGCTCGCTCCAGGCCCGCTTCTCCGACGCACAGTGCGGCTTCAAGGCGATCCGGCGCGAGGTGGCGCAGGTGCTGCTGCCGCTGGTCGAGGACACCGGCTGGTTCTTCGACACGGAGCTCCTGGTGCTCGCCGAGCGGGCCGGGCTGCGGATCCACGAGGTGCCCGTCGACTGGGTCGACGACCCGCACTCCAGCGTCCACATCGTGCGGACGGCGACCGAGGACCTGAAGGGCGTGTGGCGGGTCGGCCGGGCGCTCGCCACCGGTTCCCTGCCGCTCGACCGCCTCGCGCGCCCCTTCGGCGACGATCCGCGCGACCGCGGACTGCCCGGCGTCCCCAGGGGACTGGCCCGCCAGCTCGTCGGCTTCTGCGTCGTCGGCGGTCTGTCGACCCTGCTGTATCTGCTGCTCTACACCGGCTTCCGTACGTTCTCGGGGGCGCAGACCGCCAACGTGCTCGCGCTGCTCGTCTCGGCGGTCGCCAACACCGCCGCCAACCGGAGGCTCACCTTCGGCGTACGGGGCCGGGCGAACGCCGTGCGCCACCAGGCCCAGGGCATCGTCGTCTTCGGTATCGGATGGGTGCTGACCAGCGGCTCGCTGCTCGCGCTCGGTGCCGCGTCCGACGGCGGCGCCGCGCACTCCACCGAACTGGCGGTGCTCATCGCCGCGAACCTCGCGGCCACCGTGCTGCGCTTCCTGCTGCTGCGCGCCTGGGTCTTCCCGGACCGGTCCGACCGCCCGGCGATCTCCTCCGAGCCCACCCCCGGGAGCCGACGATGACCACACCACCCACCCCGACGGCCGCGCCCCTGACGGCGCCCGCGACCACGGTCGAACCCCGCCCCGCCGACCCCCGCTGGGTCCGCCCCGCGTTCCTCGCCCTCCTCCTCGTCATCGCCCTCGCCTACTTCTGGAACCTCTCCGCCTCCGGCTACGCCAACTCCTTCTACTCGGCCGCCGTTCAGGCGGGCAGCCAGAGCTGGAAGGCGTTCTTCTTCGGCTCGTCCGACGCCGCGAACGCGATCACCGTCGACAAACCCCCGGCCGCGCTGTGGCCGATGGGCCTCTCGGTGCGGCTCTTCGGGCTGAACTCCTGGGCGATCCTCGTGCCCGAGGTCCTGATGGGCGTAGCCACCGCGGCGGTCCTCTATGCCGCCGTGCGGCGCCGCTTCAGCGCCGCCGCGGGCCTGATCACCATGGCCGTGTTCGCCACGACCCCGGTTGCCGCGCTCATGTTCCGGTTCAACAACCCGGATGCGCTGCTCGCCCTCCTGATGACCGTCACGGTGTACTGCGTGCTGCGCGCGCTGGAGCGGGGCCGCACGAAGTGGCTGGTCCTGGCGGGCGCGGCGGTCGGTCTCGCCTTCCTCGCCAAGACGCTCCAGGCCTTCCTGATCCTGCCCCCGCTCGCCCTTGTCTACGGGGTCTGCGCCCCGGTGAGGCTGCGCCGCCGGCTCGCCCAACTGGCCCTCTCCGGGCTCGTCATGACCGTTGCGGGCTGCTGGTGGGTGGCCGTCGTCGAACTCTGGCCCGCGGCCTCCCGCCCGTACATCGGCGGTTCCCAGAACAACTCGTTCCTGGAGCTGACCTTCGGCTACAACGGCCTGGGCCGGATCAACGGCGACGAGACCGGCTCCGTCGGCGGAGGCGGAGCCGGTGGCGGCGGCATGGGCGGCGGTGACGGAGCCGGCGGCGGCATGGGCGGCGGAATCGGTCAGTGGGGCGAGACCGGCCTCGGCCGGATGTTCAACGCGGAGATCGGCGGCCAGATCTCCTGGCTGCTGCCCGCCGCGCTGATCCTGCTCGTCGCGGCGCTCGTCCTGACCCGGAAGGCCCGGCGCACGGACACCGCGCGCGCCGCGTTCCTCGCCTGGGGCGGCTCCCTGCTGACGACGGGCCTCGTCTTCAGCTTCATGGCCGGCATCTTCCACCAGTACTACACGGTGGCTCTGGCCCCGTATCTCGCCGCGGTGATCGGCATGGGCGCGGTCGTGCTGTGGGAGGAGCGGGCGAGGCTCGTCTGGCCGGTCACGCTCGGCGCGGCCGTCGCGGTCACCGGGATCTGGGGCTACGTGCTGCTCGGCCGCACGCCCGACTACCTGCCGTGGCTGCGCTGGGCCGTGCTGATCGGCACGCTCGCGGCGGGCCTGGGAAACGCGCTCGCGGGCCGGTTCGGGCGCGGGCTCGCGCTCGGCGCCGCGGGGCTCGGCCTCGTCGTGTCGCTGGCCGCGCCGACCGCGTACACCCTCAGCACGCTGGACACAGGGCACACCGGGTCGATCGTCACGGCGGGCCCGGCCGGCGCGAGCATGATGGGCGGCCGGGGCGGCCGGGGCGGTCCGGGCGGTGGTCCCGGGGGCGCCGGAGGCGGTCCGATGCAGCCGCCTGGTGGCCGGACGCAGGGCAACGGCCCCGGTACCGGCACCACCCCGGGCAACGGCCCCGGCGGGCAGCAGCGCGGCGGCTTCCCCGGAGGCTTCCCCGGCGGAGCCACGGCCGAGCGCGGACTCCGTGGCGGCGGTATGGGCGGTCTGCTCGACGGTGCCACGGTCGGCGCCGAGGCGAAGCGGCTGCTCCTGAAGGACGCCGACGCCTACACCTGGGCCGCCGCGGCCGTCGGCTCCCAGAACCAGGCGAGCTACCAACTGGCCACGGGCGTCCCGGTGATGGCCGTCGGAGGCTTCAACGGCACCGACCCGTCGCCCACCCTCGCCCAGTTCAAGAAGTACGTGGCGGAAGGGAAGATCCACTACTTCATCGGCGGAGGCATGGGCGGCGGCATGGGCGGCATGGGCGAGATGGGCGGCATGGGCTCGGGGGCGAGCTCCTCGTCCACGATCACCTCATGGGTCGAGCAGCACTTCGAGAAGGTGACGGCCGGAACGGCGACGTTCTACGACCTGACCCAGCCGAAGTCCTGACCCGGCCGAAGCCCTGATCCGACAGCCCGTCCGACAGCCCACGAGGCCTACCGGTCGAGCCGCACGTCGGCGACGACCGGCCGGTGATCGGAGGCGGCGGCCTCCGCCGGGATCGTCACGTCCCGCACGCCGACGCCCTCGCCGACCGCGACGTAGTCGATCCGGTTGACGGGGGCGTCCGCCGGATACGTACCGCCGGTCGCGGGCCCCGCGTCGCTTAGTTCCTGCCACAGCGGCGCCAGTTCGGGCGCGGTCGGCGCCGCGTTGAAGTCGCCGAGCAGGACCTGGCGGGCGCCGGGCAGGGCCGCGCGCTCGGCGCTCATGATCCGGCGGGTGTCGGCGACCTGCGCGGTCCGCACGGACGGGTCGCCCCGGTAGTCGAGATGGGTGACGAACACCTGGAGCGGGACGCCCCGCACCTTGAGGGTGACCTCGCCGAAGCCGGGGGCCGGGGCCGGCACCGGGTTCGGGACCTGGGTGGAGAGCCGGGTGATGTCGTGGTTGACGGCGGAGCGGATCCGGTACCGGGACAGGACGGCGACCCCGAACTCGCGGCGCGGCTGTCCGGCCGCCGCCGGGTCCAGGCTGTAGATCGGGGCGAACGCGACCCGCATGCCGAGCCGGTCGGCCAACTCCTGTGCCACGTCGAGGCTCTGGCTGCGGGCGCCCCAGTGCACGTCGACCTCCTGGAGCCCGATCACGTCGGCGTCGAGGGCGCGCAGCGCGGCGGCCTGCCGGTCGAGGTCGAAGACGTTGTCCTCCCCGGCCCCCGCGTGGATGTTGTACGTCGCGATGCGCAGCGGGACCGAGGGCGTCCCGGGCGTGTCGGCGGCGGCCGGTGCGGCTGCCGCGATCAGGCTCAACAGAGCGGCGGGCAGGGCCATTTGGGGGAGCGCGCGAGCGCGAGTCGGCATGCCGGAACGGTACGCCGAAAATGCCGTTGTACGGCGTACGAGCAATCCCTTACGGTGTATGGGAGACGGGTGCGGAGAGGCCCGGGACCGACACCGACAGGAGGCCGTATGACGGCGACCACCGCCGAGAACCACGACAGCCCGGAGCAGCCCGAGCAGACGGCGCCCCCGGCCGGCGGCGGCCACCCCCAGCGCTGGCTGATCCTCGGGGTCATCTGCCTCGCCCAGCTGACCGTGCTGCTCGACAACACCGTGCTGAACGTCGCGATCCCCTCCCTCACCCGGGAGCTGGACGCGTCGACGGCCGACATCCAGTGGGTGATCAGCGCCTACTCGCTCGTCCAGTCGGGTCTGCTGCTCACCGCGGGCTCCAGCGCCGACCGCTACGGCCGCAAGAAGATGCTCGCGGCGGGACTCGTCCTGTTCGGCGTCGGTTCGCTGGTCGCGGGTCTCGCGGGCTCGACCGGCCAGCTGATCGCGGCGCGGGCCGGCATGGGCGTCGGCGGCGCGCTGCTGATGACCACGACCCTGGCCGTCGTCGTGCAGATCTTCGACGACGCCGAGCGGGTCAAGGCGATCGGCCTGTGGGCGACCGTGAACTCGCTGGGCTTCGCCGTCGGCCCGCTGCTCGGCGGCGTGATGCTCGACCACTTCTGGTGGGGCGCGATCTTCCTCATCAACATCCCGGTCGCGGCCATCGGCCTGATCGCCGTGCTCGCGCTCGTCCCCGAGTCCAAGAACCCGCGCGGCGACCGCCCCGACCTGCTCGGCGCGCTCCTGTCCACGGTCGGCATGACCGGGATCGTCTACGCGATCATCTCGGGCCCCGACAAGGGCTGGACGGCCGGTCCCACGCTGGCCTCGGCCGCGATCGGGCTCGTCGTCATGGCCGCGTTCGTGCTGTGGGAGCTGCGCATCCCGTACCCGATGCTGGACATGCACTTCTTCCGGAACCAGAAGTTCACGGGTGCGGTGGCCGGCGCGATCCTCGTCGCGTTCGGCATGGGCGGCTCGCTCTTCCTGCTCACCCAGCACCTCCAGTTCGTGCTCGGGTACGGGCCCCTGGAGGCCGGGCTGCGCACCGCCCCGCTCGCCCTCACCGTCGTCGCGCTCAACCTCACGGGCCTGGGCGCCAGGCTGCTGCCCAGGCTGGGCACGCCGCTGACCATCGCGGCGGGCATGACCTGCCTGGCGGCGGGCCTCGCGGCGATCGCGCTGCTCGGCGGCGACGCGTACGGCGGGATGCTGGCGGGGCTGATCATCATGGGCGCGGGCATCGCGCTCGCCATGCCCGCGATGGCCAACGCGATCATGAGCGCGATCCCGCCGGAGAAGGCGGGCGTCGGCGCGGGGGTCAACGGCACACTGGCCGAGTTCGGCAACGGCCTGGGGGTCGCGGTCCTCGGCGCGGTCCTCAACGCGCGCTTCGCGGCGCTCGTCCCCGTCGCCGCCGCCTCGCTCCCGGCGGCGCTCGCGGCCGCGGACTCGGCGCCGGAGAAGGCCCGGATCGCGGACGCGTTCTCCTCCGGTCTGGAGACCAGCCAGCTGGTCGGGGCCGTGGCCGTGCTGGTCGGCGGGCTGCTCGCCGCGGCGTTGCTGCGGCGGGCGGAGCGGGCAGAATCAGCGGTGCCGGCTTCCGCATAGCATCGGTGGACGGGCGGACCGGACCCGATGGTTCCGCCCGTCCGTCCGCCCCCGACGAACTTGGAGAAGGTGCCCCGATGGCGAAGGCAGCGCGGATGAGCGTCTGGCTGGAGGAGACGGATCCGTCCAAGGCGCCGCGCGGCCGGCGCACCGAGCAGCCGAGCGGGCTGGACCGGGAGCGGATCACCGAGGCCACGGTGCGGCTGCTCGACGCCGAGGGGCTCGCCAAGTTCTCCATGCGGCGCCTGGCGGGCGAGCTCGGGGTCACCGCGATGTCCGTGTACTGGTACGTCGACACCAAGGACGAGCTGCTGGAACTGGCCCTGGACCGGGTGTTCGGCGAGCTCGGGGTCGCCGAGGACGGGCCCGGGGAGGACGACGACTGGCGGGAGTGGCTGCGCGACCTGGCGACCACCTACCGGTCGCTGATCGTGCGGCACCCGTGGATCTCTCCGCTGGCCGGCAACTTCCTCAACATCGGCCCGAACGCGCTGAAGTTCTCGTTCGCCGTGCAGCGCATCGTCGCCCGCACCGGCCTGTCCCTGACCCGGCAGCGCGGCGCGATCGCGTCCGTCTTCCAGTTCGTCTACGGGTACGGGACGATCGAGGGCCACTTCCGGCAGCGCTGCGTGGAGGTGGGCATGACCCAGGACGAGTACTACACGAAGGCCATGGCCGGGTTCTCGGCGCCGGCGGAGATGGCCGAGGCGGTGCGGCACGCCGAGCAGTTGATGGAGCAGGGCCCCGAGGGCGGCTCCGTGGACCAGGTCCTCGACGGCGACTTCGAGGTCGCCCTCGACCTCCAGATCGCCGGCATCGAGGCCCTGGTCGCCCGGGAGCCCTAGAGCGGCCCCGTCTAAGGCGTGTCCTGCGCGGCGAGCCGTGCCGGGAAGCCGCCGGTGGCCACCGGGCCCCAGCGCTCCGGCGTGACCCGGATCAGGGACTTCCCCTGCTTCACCATGGCGGCCCGGTACTCGTCCCAGTCCGGGTGCTCGCCCGAGATGTTCCGGAAGTACTCCACGAGCGGCTCCACGGACTCGGGCGCGTCGATCACTTCCGCCGTGCCGTCGATCTGCACCCAGGGCCCGTTCCAGTCGTCGCTCAGCACGACGACGCTCACGCGCGGATTCCGCTTCGCGTTACGGGTCTTGGCCCGCTCGGGGTAGGTGGAGACGACGATCCGCCCCGAGTCGTCGACCCCGCAGGTCAGCGGGGAGGCCTGCGGGGTGCCGTCGGCGCGGGCGGTGATGAGGAGGGCGCGGTGCCGGGGTCGCACGAAGTCGAGCAGCTCGTCGAGGCCGACCCGGTCGTTGGTCGCGATGTTCGAAGCCATGCGGCCCACCGTAGGGCCGCCGGGGTCAGGCGGCGGGGAGGGTGTCGCCCTGGACGGCCTGGATGTCGAGTTCGACCTTGAGGGTCGCGCCGATCGCCGCGATGCCGGCCTGCACGACCTGGTTGTAGTTCATCGCGAAGTCCTCCCGCTTCAGCTCGGCCGTCGCCTTGAACGCGGCACGGGTGCCGCCCCACGGGTCCGCCCCGGTGCCGAGATAGCTCAGTTCCAGGTCGACCGGCCGGGAGACCCCGCGCATGGTCAGCTCGCCGTGCACGGTCCAGCGGTCGGTGCCCGCGGGCTCAAGACCGGTCGAGCGGTACGTGATCTCCGGGTACGTCTCGACGTCCAGGAAGTCGGGCGACTTCAGGTGACCGTCCCGCATGCCGTTGCCCGTGTCGATGGACGCGGCCTTGATGACGGCCTCGACCCGCGACTTCTCGACGTCCTGCGCGATCTCGACCCGCGCGCCGAAGTCCGTGAACCGCCCGTGCACGGACGTGATCCCGAGATGCTGCGCGGTCGCCGCGACCGTGGAGTGCGCCGGGTCGACGGTCCACGGGCCGGGCGGCGGCAGCTCGGCACCGCCCTGCCGGGCCAGGACGACGGTGCCGACCTCGGCCCGCCCCGTGGCCGTCACCAGCGCGGTGGAGGCGGCCGGCGCGTACCCCACGGCGGTGACGATCACGGTGTACGGGCCGGGCGTCAGCGGGCTCGCGTCGTGCACGGCGCCCTCGTCGTCGGCCTCGGCCCGCAGCACCTGCGCACCGGTCATGTCGGTCACCGTGACGACGGCGTGCGGCAGAGCCCACCCGTCCCGCGTACGGATCCGCGCACTGAGTCCCATCGTTCACATCTCCTAGCTCAAGCTCACGTTCTCGCCTCCGTGCGGGAGTCGGTCGTCTCCCGCACGGGAAAGGGCCCCGGACCTGGCGTCTCCGGCCGTCCCCTGCCGTTCAACGACGCCACACCGTCCGGGGCCCCTTTCCCACATCCGGGCCGGTGCGGCGCGCGTCTCCGCTCGAAGCGCGCGCCGACCTTCAGGTGGCCCGGGGTCTACTCGACTACTCGCCGGGGTGGGCGAGTTCGATGTCGTGGCCGTCGACGCCACTGCCCTGCACCGAGAGGTGCGTGGCCACCGGCGGGTACCCGGTCGCGATGACCGTGTAGTCGCCGCCGTCCAGGTCGGTGAAGGCGTACGCGCCGTCCTCACCGGTGGTCGACGTCGCGACCACGTTGCCCGCGGCGTCGATCAGCGTGACCCGGGCGTCGTTCAGCGTCCGGCCCGCGGCGCGCACGGTGCCCTGCACCTGCGAGCCGGAGTTCAGCTCGATCTCGACCCGGGTGACACCCGTGCCGCCGACCTCGACGGGCAGCGCCGTCGGGCGGTGGCCCGCGGCGTTCACCGCGACGGTCACCGTGCCGGGCACCAGCTCGGCGAAGGTGAACTCGCCCTCCTGGCCGGAGAGCCCGGTGGCGAGCACGTCACCGCGCACGTCCGTGACGATGACCATGGCGCCGGTGACCGGGGCCTTGGTCTCGGCCGCCTTCACGACACCGCTGAGACCGCTGGTGCCGCTGAGGAGGATGTCGTACGTGACCGGCTCCTCGCCGACGACCACCGTGGAGGCCTGCGGCTGGTAGCCGTCGGCCGAGGCGATCAGCACGTACGAGCCGGCGCCGGGGGCGTCGAGCGCGTAGGCACCGTCGCCCTGGGCGACCCCGCGGCCCAGCTGCCGTCCGCCGAGGGAGATCAGCGTGACGGCGGCGCGGGCGACCGGGGCGGACTCGGCGCCGCGGACGAAACCGCGGACCGGGGTGCCGCCGCCCGTCGCACCGGCGGCCTGCGCCGGAGCGTCACCGGCGACCGAGGCCACGGCGGCGAGCTGCTGCGTCTGCGTGTCGGCGACGGGCGCGGAGGAGGCGGCGACCAGGCTGGGCACCTTCTCCTCGGCGACCGGGGCGACCGGGGCGGAAGCCGCGGCGGCGGGGGCCGGGGCGGAGTCGCCCTGGGCGGCCTGCTCCAGGGCACCGGACGTACGCAGCGGAACCTCCTTGATGAAGAGCGTCACGACGAACGCCAGCGCGGCGATCGGGGCGACGTACAGGAAGATGTCGGCGATGCCGTGCCCGTACGCGCTCTCCAGCCAGTTACGCACCGGGGCGGGCAGCAGGTCCATGTCGGGGATCTGACCCGAACCGGCGGCCTTGCCGGCCGCGGCCTGCGCCTGCGGGTCGAGCTGGCCGATGGTGTCCTTGGCGTAGTGCGAGATCCGCGTGGTCATGACCGAGCCGAGTGCGGAGACGCCGATCGCGCCACCGAGGGACCGGAAGAAGGTCACGACGGACGAGGCGGAACCGAGGTCCTGGGGGGCGACCTGGTTCTGGGTGCAGAGCACGAGGTTCTGCATCATCATGCCGACGCCGAGGCCCATCAGCGCCATGAAGATGGCGAGGTGCCAGTACGGGGTGTCGTAGCGCATCGTGCCGAGCAGGCCGAGACCCGCGGTCAGCAGGACGCCGCCGGAGACCAGCCACGCCTTCCACTTGCCGGTCTTGGTGATGACCTGGCCGGACACGGTGGAGGAGACGAACAGACCCGCGATCATCGGGATCGTCATGACGCCGGACATCGTCGGCGACTTGTCCCGGGCGAGCTGGAAGTACTGCGAGAAGAACACGGTGCCGGCGAACATCGCGACACCCACGAGTAGCGAGGCCAGCGAGGCCAGCGTGATCGTGCGGTTCTTGAACAGGCGCAGCGGGATGATCGGCTCGCTGGCCTTGGACTCGACGAACAGGAAGATCAGCGCAAGCACGAGCGCGCCGCCGACCATCGAGTAGGTCTGCCACGACAGCCAGTCGTACTTGTCGTCGGCGAAGGTGACCCAGACGAGGAGCAGGCAGACGGCCGCGGTGACGAAGAAGGCGCCGGCCCAGTCGACCTTGACCTTCCGCTTGACCACGGGGAGGTGCAGCGTCTTCTGGAGCACGAACAGCGCGATCAGCGCGAAGGGCACACCGACGTAGAGGCACCAGCGCCAGCCGAGCCAGGAGGTGTCGGTGATGACGCCGCCGAGCAGCGGACCGCCGACGGTGGCGACGGCGAAGGTGGCGCCCAGGTAGCCGGAGTAACGGCCACGCTCACGCGGGGAGATCATCGCGGCCATGATGATCTGCGCCAGGGCGGACAGACCGCCGGCGCCGATGCCCTGGATGGCGCGGGCGCTGATCAGCATCCCCGGGTTCTGCGAGAGACCGGCGATGACGGAGCCCACGACGTAGACGACGAGGGCTATCTGGACGAGGGCCTTCTTGCTGACGAGGTCGGCCATCTTGCCCCACAGGGGCGTGGTGGCGGTCATCGCGAGCAGCGAGGCGGTGACGACCCAGGTGTAGGCGGACTGGCCGCCGCCCAGGTCGCCGATGATCTCCGGCAGCGCGTTGGAGACGATCGTCGACGAGATGATGGCGGCGAACATGCCGAGCAGCAGCCCGGACAGCGCCTCCATGATCTGACGGTGCGTCATCGGAGCGCCGGAGTCGGGGGCGGCGCCTCCGTGCTTGGCATGGCTGCCCCGCACACCGGCCGGTGTGGATGTTGCCATGGGATTCCTTTTCTTACGTCTATGCGGGTGTACGGGTGGGGGACTGCGCCGGGACGGCGTCGGCGACCGGGACGTGGGCTCGTGCGGAGCCCGTGGTCCGGCAGTCGCCGAAGCTGTCGCGCAGCCGGGTCATGAGGGTGATCAACTGGTCGACCTCGTCGTCGGACCAGTCGCTCAGCCGGTCGGCGAGCAGCTGCGTGGTGCGCTCGTTGAGCACGCCCAGCTGCTTCGAGCCCATGTCGGTGAGGCTGAGGATGCGCGAGCGCTTGTCGGCCGGGTCGGCGTTCCGCTCGATCCAGCCGCGGTCGGCGGCGTGTGCGACGTGTCGGCTGGCGACCGACACGTCGACGGCGAGCAGCTCGGCCATGCGGCTCATCCGCATGGCGCCGTAGCGC
This sequence comes from Streptomyces sp. NPDC025806, assembly GCF_055558275.1. Classification (NCBI taxonomy): domain Bacteria; kingdom Bacillati; phylum Actinomycetota; class Actinomycetes; order Kitasatosporales; family Streptomycetaceae; genus Streptomyces; species Streptomyces sp. NPDC025806. The sequence continues at coordinate 35,968 of NZ_JBVHMU010000020.1, forward strand.
GAGAGCAGGGTGAGCACGGCGGCGGTGCCGGCCGGGCAGTCGTGCGGCAGGATGCGCGCCATGTCCCGCTTGACGGCGCCGAAGGCGCTGAACTGTCGCGTGAGCTCGTCGTAACGACGCTGTGCGGCCACAGCTGCTCCTCCTGACGCATACCTTATTCGTTGCTTAGGGCAACCATAGAAGCAGTTGGTTGCCGCAGGCAAACGAAATGGGGGTGCGGAAGCCTAAAATCACGGCAAAGGGGAAGTGTGAAGGGGTAAAGCCGCAGCTCAAGTGGCATCTGTGCAGGCTGTGGCGCCTGTCGCGCCGATTCGCTAGGGTCCTGCCCCATGGCACACAACCCCCAGGGCCCGGGCCCCGAAGGCAACTACGACCCCGCGGGCAGCACCCAGATGTTCCGCGCATTCGTCGACGAGCAGCCCCAGGGCGCGCCCCGGCAGGCGGCTCCGGCGAAGTCCGGCCCCGGTGCGGGCCTGATCATCGGCATCGTGGTCGCCGTCGCGGTGATCGCCGCGGTGGCGTGGCTGGCGCTCGGCTAGGTCCCGCTGTGTGAGCTCCGGTTCCCGGAGCTCAGCCGGCGTCCACCGTGACGTCGCGCGTCTCCAGGTGCATGCCCAGCGGTACGCGCCAGGAGTCGACGCACACCTTCCACGTCTTCTCCTTCTTCTCCCCGGCCTCGATCGGCACGGGGAGCTTCTCCGTGCTCTCGATCGTCGCCCAGTCGACCCCGAGCGCGCCGATGATGTGCGTCTCGAAGGTCACCGTGCCCGAACGCACCGCGCTGCCACCGGAGTTGAGCAGCGTGAGGGTGACGTCCTGGCACCAGCGCCGATCGGTGTCGCCCAGTTCCGGGTCGCCGACGAGCTTGAGCAGGGCGGGACCGCCGGTGGACGGCTCGCCCGAGGGGTCCGGCGTCGGGGACCCGGGCGAGCTCGGGCCCGTACCCGTACCGGTGCCCGTGCCTGAACCCGTGCCCGTGCCGCCACCGGAGTCGGAACCGGAGCCGGGGCCTGTGCCGCCACCGCCCGCCGCGGTGTCCGAGCCGGGCGATGCCGAGCCCGCACCCGGGCCGCTCCCCGAGCCCGCGTCGTCCCGGGAGCCCGGAGCAGCCGCCCCGCCGTCCCCGGAGCCGCTCGCCCCGCCCTCGGAGGCCGATCCGGCAGAGCCGTCCCCGTCGCGGGCCGCGCCGGACGGGCCGGGTGGATCCAGGGGGACCAGCTCGACCTTGCCGCGGGGAGCCGCACCGCGGCCGGAGGCGTCGGCGGGGCCGCCCGCCGCGCCCACCGCCACGTAGCCGGCCCGTGGGGCGTCACCGCCGAGTGTGAACGAGGCGGTTCCTCCCAGGCAGACGACGGCGACCGAAACGGCCGCCACAGCCGCCCCTCTACGACCTCGCACCCATGCGCGCACCATCGCGCCAGTGTGTCTGACGGTCCGTCAATTAGGAACCCCGCGACGGGAATCCCGATGGCTCGGGGTCCCGGATTCGCGGGGTCCCGGCGTCAGTCGGCGATCAGGCCTTCCCTGAGCTGGGCGAGCGTGCGGGTGAGCAGCCGGGAGACGTGCATCTGCGAGATGCCGACCTCCTCGCCGATCTGGGACTGCGTCATGTTCCCGAAGAAGCGGAGCATGATGATGCGGCGCTCGCGCGGGGGCAGCTTCGCCAGCAGCGGCTTGAGCGACTCCCGGTACTCGACGCCCTCCAGGGCCGTGTCCTCGTACCCGAGGCGGTCGGCGAGGGAGCCCTCGCCGCCGTCGTCCTCGGGGGCGGGCGAGTCGAGGGAGGACGCCGTGTACGCGTTCCCCACCGCCAGGCCGTCGACGACGTCCTCCTCGGAGACGCCGAGCACGGCGGCGAGCTCCGGGACGGTCGGCGAGCGGTCCAGCTTCTGGGAGAGCTCGTCGCTCGCCTTCGTCAGCGCGAGCCGCAGCTCCTGGAGCCGGCGCGGCACCCGCACCGACCAGGACGTGTCCCGGAAGAAGCGCTTGATCTCGCCGACGACGGTCGGCATCGCGAAGGTCGGGAACTCCACGCCCCGCTCGCAGTCGAACCGGTCGATCGCCTTGATCAGGCCGATCGTGCCGACCTGGACGATGTCCTCCATCGGCTCGTTGCGGCTGCGGAAGCGGGCCGCCGCGTACCGCACCAGCGGCAGGTTCAGCTCGATGAGGGTGTCGCGCACATAACCCCGCTCAGGGCTGTGCTCGTCGAGGGTGGCCAGCCGCAGGAACAGGGAGCGGGACAGGGTGCGGGTGTCGAGGGGCCCCGACGCCTCAGGGCTCTCCGAGGCCTGGGCCGGCACGGCGGCCGGGGCAGGAGCGGGCGGAGTGTCGATCAGCGCGGCGGTCGCGGACTCGCTCAGGTCACCGGACGCGACGGATGCGTCGGGCGCGAGCGTGAGCACCTTCGAGCTGCCCTGGTCTGCGGACATGCCACCCCCTTGAGGTCGCGGACGGTCACGGCGGACGCTCCCGTCATTTAGGAGCGCAGCCTCCACCTGAATACCGGAGGGGAGGCCGCGCCAAACGCGGTTCCAGCAGAATGTCACATGTCGGCAACGCGCTGTAGTGACATGTCGACATGGATAGGGCGAAAACGCGCTGATAACAGGGGGTGTGGCCGAAGTTGGCGGGGTTTCTGTCGAGAAATCTCTGCGGAGCCGGTCTACCCGATTCAGCTATGCGTCGATCCTGTTTGCGGATCGAAGTCGCGCAAAACTACGCGCGAGGAGCCTTGACACATGCATCTGCGAGACGCCCAGTTCGGCGCTGATCTGAGACTGCGTCAAGTTCGAGTAGTAGCGCAGGAGAAGGATCCGCTGCTCGCGCTCCGGCAGCTGCACGAGGAGGTGCCGCACGAGATCGCGGTGTTCGACGCCGTCGAGTTCGGGGTCCTCGTAGCCGAGCCGGTCGAGCAGCCCGGGCATCCCGTCGCCCTCCTGCGCGGCCTCCAGCGAGGTCGCGTGGTACGAGCGGCCGGCCTCGATGCAGGCGAGCACCTCGTCCTCGGCGATGCGCAGCCGCTCGGCGATCTCGCCGGTCGTCGGGGAGCGTCCGAAGGCGGTGGTGAGGTCCTCGGTGGCGCTGGTGACCTGCACCCACAGCTCGTGCAGCCGCCGGGGCACGTGCACGGTCCGTACGTTGTCCCGGAAGTACCGCTTGATCTCGCCGACGACGGTCGGCATCGCGAAGGTGGGGAACTGGACGCCCCGGTCCGGGTCGAACCGGTCGATGGCGTTGATGAGCCCGATCGTGCCGACCTGGACGACGTCCTCCATCGGCTCGTTGCGGCTGCGGAAGCGGGCCGCCGCGTACCGCACGAGCGGCAGGTTCGCCTCGACGAGTGCCGAGCGCACGCGGGTGTGCTCGGGGCTGCCCGGCGGCAGGTCCTTGAGTTCGGCGAACAGGACCTGGGTGAGCGCTCGGGTGTCGGCCCCGCGGGTCTTCGCGGTCGGTGCTTGCGGCGCCTGAGGCGCAGTACTGGCCGGCACGGTCAACCCCACCTCTATCCGTCAACTGTTTACGTCAACTCATCGGTCAAAAGCGGTCATAGCATCACAAGACATGTGCACTGTGTGCAAGCACCGCATTACGTCGTGTTGAAGGGTGAGTTGGGTGTTAAACCTGGGGCCGGACATGGAAAGGCCCCTCACCGTTCCCGGTGAAGGGCCGTTCGGTCGTGCGAGAGGAGGCCGCGGCTCGGCGGCCCGGCCGGCTCAGAACTCGTAGTCGGCGATCACCCAAGTGGCGAACTCCCGCCACTGCGCCACGCCCGCCTGGTGGGCCGGGTGCTCCAGGTAGCGCTTGAGGGCGTCGGTGTCCTCGACCGCGGAGTTGATCGCGAAGTCGTAGGCGATCGGGCGGTCGGTGATGTTCCAGTCGCACTCCCAGAAGCGCAGCTCGGGGATCTGCTCGCCCAGCGCGCGGAAGGCCTTCACGCCCTCGGTCACACGGGGTTCGTCGCGGCTGACGCCGTCGTTGAGCTTGAAGAGGACCAGATGGCGGATCACAGGTGCTCCAGGCGGTGCCGTACGCGCGCGCGGGACGCACGCGTGGATGAACTCACTGGCCGCCGTTGGCGACCCATGTCATGAAGTCACCGACCGCCTGGGCGGCGGAGGATATGCCCTCGAAGCCTATCTGGACGTAGTCCGCGGCCTTGGCGGGGTCCGTGATGACCACATAGAGGACGAAGACCACCGCGACGTACAGACCCACCTTTTTCGCCTGCACCACGCTCGGCCTCCCCTGTACCTGTAGCCCCTGATCGCCGGCGGCGAGTGTATCCCGGACATCTGTTCACCCGGCCTTTAAGGACCAACGGCCCTGCGGTACGGGCCGTTTGCCGCGCTCGCGCGGGGGTGCGGTGGCGCAGGATGGATGACGAGCCCGGAGGACCTGGCAGGAATCCGAAGGGCAGGGACGAGCCCCGACTGCGGGGTCCGCGCCGCGCCTTCCCCCCGAGAAAGCGGCGTGGGCTACGGGGATCGTCCTCACCGGGGGGAGCGGCTTGTCCCCCCGATGCCGCTCCCCCCGACCTGCTTCTTCCGCCCTCGGCATGCAGAACGCCCCCTCTTCCTGGGAGAACCCGGGAAGAGGGGGCGTTGTCAGCGGTAGCGGAGGGATTTGAACCCTCGGTGACTTGCGCCACACTCGCTTTCGAGGCGAGCTCCTTCGGCCGCTCGGACACGCTACCGAGAGGAACTCTAGCCCAAAGATGGCCGAGGTCTGAAATCCGTATCCCTGAAGAATTGGATCAGGGGCTGTGCGCACTCCTCGGCGAGCACGTCCGCGATGACCTCGGGGCGGTGGTTGAGGCGCCGGTCGCGGATCACGTCCCACAGCGAACCGGCCGCGCCGGCCTTCTCGTCACGGGCCCCGTAGACGACCCGGTCGAGACGGGACTGGACGATGGCGCCCGCGCACATCGTGCACGGCTCCAGCGTGACGACGAGGGTGCAGCCGGTCAGCCGCCACTCGCCGAACGCCTCGGCGGCCCGGCGGATCGCCAGCACCTCGGCGTGCGCGGTGGGGTCGCCGGTCAGCTCGCGCTCGTTGTGCGCGACGGCCAGCACGGTGGTGCCGTCCGGCGCCAGCACGACGGCGCCGACCGGCACGTCACCGGCCGCCGCGGCGAGCCCGGCCTCGGCCAGGGCCCGCCGCACGGCCGGCTTCCACGGATCCCGCACCGGGTCGGGCGGTCCGTCGGGAGAGTCGTCGGAAAAGGCAGCGGGGGAGGTCACGCGCCGGAATCTATCCCGGCCGGCGCGCGGACCGGCCCCGTGCCGTCCTGTACGGGCCTTCAGCGCACCGTCTCGAGCACCTCCGCGGCGCCGAGCACCTCGGCGATCTCGTTCAGCGCCTCCCCGGCGCCGAGGCCCAGCAGGTCCTTCTCGGGGACGCCCAGGTCGGCGAGGAGCGCGGGGTCGCCGAGCGGGCCGGGCGGCACGATCTCCCCGTCACCGCCCTCGTCACCGTCGGCCGCGGCCTCCGGTTCGCCGTCCTCGGTGCCGTCCAGGTCGAGCGCGTCCAGCTCGTCCTCGACCGCGTCCGGATCCTTGCCGAGCAGTTCGTCGGTGAGCAGGATCTCTCCGTAACTGCTGCGGGCGGCGGCAGCGGCGTCCGAGATGTAGATCCGGGGGTCCTCCTCACCGTCCACACGGACGACGCCGAACCACGCGTCCTCCTGTTCGATGAAGACGAGAACCGTGTCGTCCTCGGCGCCGGCCTCGGCCGCCGCCTCGCGGGCCAGGTCGGCCAGGTCGGACAGGGTCTCCACGTCGTCGAGCTCTGTATCGCTCGCTTCCCACCCGTCTTCGGTGCGCGCGAGCAGTGCGGCGAAGTACACCGTGACTCTCCCACTGGTCTCAGGTGTGCCGGTCGGGGGTCCCCCCGGCGTCGGACGGCGGGAGTCGGGACCGGCCCCGCCACTCGGAATCGTGGCAGAAAGAACGGCTCCAAGAGAGGTCTTCCGCACGCTGTGTTGGCGGGGCGCCCTCGCCGGGCGTGTCGCGTGTGAGCCGCGTCACCTGCCCTTCGCCGGTGTGTCACCAGCGAAACGTGCGCATCCTCATCTGCTGACGCATGCGCGCGGCCCGCGCGCGCCGCGGCTGGACCCGGGCGCGCAGTTCGCGCGCCTCCGTCAGTTCCCGCAGGAACAGGGCGCGGCGCCGCCTGCGCTCGGCGTCCGTCTCCGGCTCCGGGTCCGCGCCCGCGCACTCCGGGTCGGACTCCGTCCCTTGCTCGCGGTCCGGCATCGGCGACACCACCACCCCAGTCGACGCGTCCCTTCCACTTTCCCTCCACCGGCCCGTTCGATGCCAGTGCGCGGGAGGGGGCAAGTGAGGCGGGTGCGCGGGGGAGCCGGGGCCGCGGGGCGCGGTTACTGTTGAGGACATGCGGATCCATGTCGTCGACCACCCACTCGTGGCGCACAAACTCACCACGCTGCGCGACCAGCGCACCGACTCCCCGACCTTCCGGCGCCTGGCCGACGAGCTGGTCACCCTGCTCGCCTACGAGGCCACCCGGGACGTGCGCACCGAGCAGGTCGACATCGACACCCCGGTGTCGCGGACGACGGGCGTGAAGCTCTCCCACCCGCGCCCGCTGGTCGTGCCGATCCTGCGCGCGGGCCTCGGCATGCTCGACGGCATGGTGCGCCTGCTGCCCACCGCCGAGGTCGGCTTCCTCGGCATGGTGCGCGACGAGGAGACCCTCCAGGCCTCCACGTACGCGACCCGGATGCCGGACGACCTCTCGGGCCGCCAGGTGTACGTCCTGGACCCGATGCTCGCCACGGGCGGCACGCTCGTCGCGGCGATCCAGGAGCTCATCAAGCGCGGCGCCGACGACGTCACGGCCGTGGTGCTGCTCGCCGCGCCCGAGGGCGTCGAGATCATGGAGCGCGAGCTGGCGGGCACGCCGGTGACCGTGGTGACGGCCTCGGTCGACGAGCGGCTCAACGAGAACGGCTACATCGTCCCGGGCTTGGGCGACGCGGGCGACCGCATGTACGGCGCCGCGGAGTAGTTCCTACGGGCCTGTGTCCCGCAGCGGCTGTGCCGCGGGGTGCGAGCCGACCACACGAAAGCCGCCGTCGCGACTGCTCGGTACAGGGCAGACGCGACGGCGGCTTTTTGCTGCGCGGAAACTAGCAGCGCGACTTCGCGGGCGCCGGCTTCGGATGCGTCAGCGCGGCCAGCGACTTGTCGGCCTCGGGCCGGGGCGACAGCTCCTTGAACGTGTCGCCGATGATCAGGTCGACCTCGGCCGGCTTGTCGCGGGCGTCAGCCTTGAGCTCGGCCCCGGCCAGCTGCGTACCCAGCACGGGCAGCGCCGCGTCGGTCGCCGAGGTCGCGCCGAGCAGCAGCCCGGGCCCCTTGACCTTCTTGTCGTACTCCTTCGTCGCGTTCCCCACCTCGCCGATCTTGAAGCCGCGCTTCTTCAGCTCGTCGGCGGTCTTCTTGGCGAGGCCGCCGCGGGGGGTCGCGTTCAGCACGTTGACCGTGATGCCGCCGGGGGCCGGGAGCTTCTCGGCCGCCTGGGCGGGGGTCGCGGAGGGGCTGGGCTTCGTCTTGCAGTGCGCGGAGCCGGCGCCGGCCGCGGTCGCCTTGTCGCCGCCCGTGAACACGTCGACGAGCTGGAAGGAGCCCCAGCCGATCAGGCCGACGGCGGCGACGGACGCGACGACGGCGAGCACGATCCGGGTGCGTGAGCGGCCGCGGCGCATGCGGGGGTACTTGTCCCCCGTGATGCGGTACTTGCCGCCCATGCCGGGGGGAGTGAGCATGCTCATGGGCGCAGCGTAGTGCCGCTCGCCGGTGATTCCTATTAAATGATCAGGCGAGATGTCCCGTACGACCCGAAAGGGTCAATCCGGGCCGCCGCGAGGGCGGACCGGCGCCGGGCTGTCAGCCGAGTTCGAGGACGCGCGCGTGCAGGACCTGGCGCTGCTGGAGTGCGGCGCGGACCGCGCGGTGCAGTCCGTCCTCCAGATACAGGTCGCCCTGCCACTTCACGACGTGCGCGAAGAGGTCGCCGTAGAACGTCGAGTCCTCGGCGAGCAGGGTCTCCAGGTCGAGCTGGCCCTTGGTCGTCACCAGCTGATCGAGGCGGACCGGGCGCGGCGCGACGTCCGCCCACTGCCGGGTGCTTTCCCGGCCGTGGTCGGGGTACGGCCGGCCGTTTCCGATGCGCTTGAAGATCACACGGAAAGCCTACCGGGCGAGCCTCACCGGGCGCAGCCATGGAGACCGAGTGCGACTCTGGGAAATACCGTGCAGAAACGGGATGTACTGGGATCACGGCAGCCGGGGACAGGGGCCTGAAATGAGTGACAGCGAGCCGAAGGCGGGCGACCAGGGCGGCGGATCGGGCCCGTCCGGGTCAGACGGCGGCGCCGGGTTGACGCCGGGCGGTGAGCTGCCCGCCGAGGCGCGGGAGATCGCCGCCGGATACGCCTTCACGGGTCCCGCGCTCGACCTCGGCGCACTCGTCTGGGACGGCGCGAGCCGCCCCGACGCGCAGATCCGCATCCCCCTCACGATGCTGAACCGGCACGGGCTCGTCGCCGGCGCCACCGGCACCGGCAAGACGAAGACCCTGCAACTCGTCGCGGAGCAGCTCTCCGCGCAGGGCGTGCCGGTGTTCCTCGCCGACGTGAAGGGCGACCTCTCCGGGGTCTCGGCGCCCGGCCAGGACGGCGACAAGGTGCGCGAGCGGGCCGGTCAGGTGGGCCAGAAGTGGTCCGGGACCGGCTTCCCCTGCGAGTTCTACGCGCTCGGCGGCATCGGCACCGGCATCCCGCTGCGCGCGACCGTCACCAGCTTCGGCCCGGTCCTGCTCAGCAAGGTGCTGCGGCTCAACCAGACGCAGGAGCAGTCCCTCGGCCTGATCTTCCACTACGCCGACCAGAAGGGCCTGGAGCTCTACGACCTCAAGGACCTGCGGGCCGTCGTCACCTTCCTGACCTCGCCCGAGGGCAAGACCGAGCTGAAGGGGATCGGCGGGCTGTCGGCCGCGACCGCAGGGGTGATCCTGCGGTCCCTGACCACGTTCGAGGCGCAGGGCATGGGCGACTTCTTCGGGGAGCCCGAGTTCGACACGAGCGAGCTGCTGCGGACGGCGTCCGACGGGCGGGGCCTGGTCTCCGTACTGGAGCTGCCGGCCGTGCAGGACAAGCCGCAGCTGTTCTCCACGTTCCTGATGTGGCTGCTCGCGGATCTGTTCCAGGCGCTGCCGGAGGTCGGGGACGTCGAGAAGCCGAAGCTCGTCTTCTTCTTCGACGAGGCGCATCTGCTGTTCAAGGACGCGTCGAAGGCGTTCCTGGAGTCGATCACGCAGACCGTGCGGCTGATCCGGTCCAAGGGGGTCGGCGTCTTCTTCGTGACGCAGACGCCGAAGGACGTGCCGGGCGATGTGCTCGCGCAGCTCGGCAACCGGGTGCAGCACGCGCTGCGGGCCTTCACGCCCGACGACCAGAAGGCGCTCAGGGCGACCGTGAAGACGTTCCCGAACGCGGCGTACGACCTGGAGGAGCTGCTGACGTCGCTGGGGACCGGGGAGGCCGTGGTCACCGTGCTCAGCGAGAACGGGGCGCCCACGCCGGTGGCGGCGACGCGGTTGCGGGCGCCGGAGTCGTTGATGGGACCCGTCGCGGCGGAGGCGCTGGCCGCTGCCGTGCGGGAGTCTTCTCTGTACGGGCGGTACGCGGAGGCCGTCGACCGGGAGTCGGCCTACGAGAAGCTGAACGCGGCCGAGCCCGCCGCTGCCCCTGCCTCGGCTCCCGCCCCGGCGCCTTCGCGGCGGGCCGCGCCGAAGGAGGACGAGTCGCTGGTCGAGCAGGTCGTGGGCAGCGGGATCTTCAAGTCGCTGGCGCGGTCGATGGGGACGCAGCTGGGGCGAGAGATCTCCCGGTCGATCTTCGGCACGCGGCGGCGCTGAACTCCGGCTTCGCTCCTCAAGCCCCTCCGGCGATTGAGGAGCGGGGGCGGGGGCGGAGCCCCTGGGGGTGCCGCCGTTGCGGGTCGCGGGTTCGTCGCCGGGTGACGGGTGCGTCGTGGTTGCTCGCGCAGTTCCCCGCGCCCCTGAAGGCACACTTCGTGCGCCCCCAGGGCCTGCGAAATCCTGCGCGCCCTCAGGGATCCGCGCAATCCTCCGCGCCCCCAGGACCTGCGAAAACCTCGGCGCCCCCCAAGGATCCGCGAAGGCCTCCGCGCCCCCAGGAGGCGTCGCCAAGTGGTCTCTTCGCGCGCCTGACGGCGGTGGGTCGGGACGATCAAGCCTCTCCGGCGATTGAGGAGCGGGGGCCGGGGCGGAGCCCCTGGGGGTGCCGCTGTTGCCGGTCGCGGGTTCGTCGCCGGGTGACGGGTGCGTCGTGGTTGCTCGCGCAGTTCCCCGCGCCCCTGGAGGGCGCACTTCGTGCGCTCCCAGGGGCGCGTCAGCCCGACTTCGCGGCCTTCGCCGCCTTCGCCGCCGCCTTCATCTCCTGTTTGTGGGCGCGGACCTTGGTCAGGGAGTCGGGGCCCGTGATGTCGGCGACGGAGCGGAAGGACTTGGCGGCGCCGTAGTCGCCGGCGGCCTCGCGCCAGCCCTTGGGGCGGACGCCGAGCTGCTTGCCGAGGAGGGCGAGGAAGATCTGGGCCTTCTGCTTGCCGAAGCCGGGCAGGTCGTTCAGCCGGGTCAGGAGCTCCTTGCCGGTGCCGACGCCCTCCCAGACGGCCGCCGCGTCCCCGTCGTAGTGCTCGACGAGGTACTGGCACAGCTGCTGGATCCGCTTCGCCATGGAGCCCGGATAGCGGTGCACGGCCGGCTTCTGGGAGAGGAGCGCGGCGAAGGCCTCGGGGTCGTACGCGGCGATCTCGTGCGCGTCGAGGTCGTCGGTGCCGAGCCGGTCGGCGATCGTGCGCGGCCCGGCGAACGCCCACTCCATGGGCACCTGCTGGTCGAGCAGCATGCCCACGAGCGCGGCGAGCGGACTGCGCCCGAGCAGCTCGTCGGCGGCCGGGTCCTGGGCGAGGTGGAGGGTGACGTCCATGCGGCTCATATGTCGATGATCGCGGGTGGGTGCGGGGGCTGCCAGCCGACCTGGAGTAGTTATTAGGTTAGGCTTCCCTAATTAATTCGAAGGGGAGTGGGGCGGCGTGCGGTTCGAGGTCTTCCGGGACGCGTGGGGGGTCCCCCATCTGCGGGCGGGCGACGCGCTGTCCCTCGCGTACGGGCAGGGGTACGTGACGGCCGTCGACCGGGCCTGGCAGATCGAGGTCGAGCGGCACCGGGTGCTCGGCACGTCCGCCGGCTTCCTCGGCGCGGAGGCGGCCGGCTGGGACCGGTTCGCGCGGCGGGCGCGCCTCGCCGACACCGCGCGCCGCTGCCACGCGGCCCTGGACGCGGACACCCGCACCTGGCTGGACGCGTACACGGAGGGGATCGACGCCGGTCTCCAGGCGGCGCGGAGGCCCGAGTTCGCGCGGGCCGGGATCGCACCCGGCACGTGGGAGCCGTGGACGGCGCTCGGGATCTGGCTGTCCACGCACGTGCTGTTCGCGGGGTTCCCGGCCAAGCTGTGGCGGGACGAGGTCGTGCGGCGGCTCGGGCGGGACGCCGTGGAGCTGTTCGCCACCGACGGGCCCGGCACCTGCGGCAGCAACGGCTGGCTGGTGGACGGGACGCGCAGCGCGAGCGGCGCCCCGCTGCTCGCCGGCGACCCGCACCGCTTCATCGAGGACCCCGGCGTCTACCAGCAGATCCGGCTCGCCTGCCCCGAGTTCGACGTGGCCGGGCTCGCCGTGCCCGGCGTCCCCGGCATCGGCCACTTCGGACACGCCGGCGAGGTCGCCTGGGCCATCACCAACGCCATGGCCGACTACCAGGACCTGTACCGGGAGCGGCTGCGGCGCACCCCGGACGGCGGCGTCGAGGCGTTCGGCCCCGACGGCTGGGAGCGTGCGTACGCCCACGAGGAGGCGGGCGTCGAGGTCGTCGAGACCCGGCGCGGCGTCGTCGTCATCGGCGGGCCCGCAGAGGGCGGGGCCGAGGGCGAGGGCATCAGCCTGCGCCAGCCCGCCCGCGTCTACGAGGACCTGGGCTTCGCCGCCCTCCCCGCCCTGCTGCGCGCCCGGACCGTCGCGGACGTCGACCGGGCCTTCGACCGCTGGGCCGAGCCGGTCAATGTCGTGCTGGCCGCCGACACCGCGGGCGGCCTGCTGCACCGGGTCGCGGGCACCGTCCCCGACCGCGACCCCGAGAACAGGCTGCGGGTCGTGCCCGCGTGGGAGAAGCGGTATGCCTGGCGCGGCCGGACGGAGCCGCTGCCCCGGGCCGCGATCGACACCGGCGTCGCCGTCATGGCCAACGAGCGCTCCCTCGCCGCCCCGCTCGGCGTCGAGTTCGCCCCGCCGCACCGCGCCCGCCGCATCACCGAACTGCTCGCGGGCCGCCCGGTCTGGGACGCCGACGGCATGCGCGCCGTGCACACCGACACCCTGCTCCCCTCGGCGGGCCCGCTCCTCACCCTCGTAGAAGCACTCGACGCAGAAGCACCCGACGCAGAAGCACCCGACGGAGAAGCACTCGACGGTCTGTCCCCCGAGGCAGCCGTACTGCGCGGTGAACTCCTCGGCTGGGACCGGCGGATGGACGCGGACAGCGCGCTCGCCGCCGCGTACGCCCGGGTCCGCGCCGCCGTCGTCCGGCGCATCGCCGCGCACCGGGCGCTCGCCCCGCTCGCCGGCCTGATGCCCGCCTACCCGGACGTCTTCCGCCCGTGGCTGGCGCTCGTACCGCGCGTCGCGTACGGCCTGGAGAACCTGCTGAGCCTGGACACGATCCCGTACGCGGACCGGCTCGCGGCCGTGCGGGAAGCCGTGGAGGAGGTCGCGGCCGAGCCCTCCGCCGCGACCTGGGGCGAGCTGCACCGGCTCGCGCCCTGGCAGGCGCTGCCCGACCCGGACGCCGCGTGGCCCGGCCTCGACGGCGACCACGACTGCGTGCTGTCGACGTCCGGGGTGCCCGGCGTCACCGAGTGCAGCGCGCGCGGGCCGGCCGCCCGCTACGTGTGGGACCTCGCCGACCGCGCGAACAGCCGCTGGATCGTCCCCCTCGGCGCCTCCGGCGTCCCCGGTCACGCCCACCACCGCGACCAGCTCCCCCTGTGGCTGCGCGGCGAACTCGCCCCGCTCGTCACCGACTTCGCCCAACTCACCGAGGAGCAGCACCCGTGACCCACGTGCACACACAGGCAGTGGACGGCTTCGGCACCTTCCGGATCACGCCCCTGGACCCGGAGGGCGCCGACATCGACGTCCTGCACGGCTGGGTGAGCGAGGAGCGGGCCCGGTTCTGGGGCATGACCGGCATCGGCCGCGAGGACGTGCGCGGCGTCTACGCCCACATGGCCACGCTCGACACCCACCACGCCTTCCTCGTCCGCCTCGACGGCACCCCGATCGCCCTCTTTCAGACGTACGAGCCGGAGGCCGACCGGGTCAGCGAGTGCTACGCCGTGCGGGACGGCGACATCGGCGCCCATCTGCTGGTCGCGCCGAGCGGTCCCGGGGGCGCCGTGCCCGGGTTCACACAGGTGCTGGTGAGCGTCCTCATGGCGTACCTGCTGGACGGGCTCGGGCGGCGGCGGGTCGTCGTCGAGCCGGACGCCCGCAACGCCAAGGCCGTGGCCCTCTTCGAGCGCGCCGGGTTCGAGGCGGCCGGGGAGATCGTGCTCCCGGAGGTCGACCTGCCCGAGGTGCACCTCCCGGAGAAGCGCGCCCGACTGGCCTTCTACAGCCGGTAGTTCACGTCCTAATGGCCTCAGCTGCGGGCGACCAGGAACGCGGAGGCCGTGACGCCCACGGTGACGATCACGCCGCGCAGCGCGGCCGGCGGCAGCTTGCGGCCGAGCCGCGCCCCGAGCAGGCCGCCCGCCGTCGAACCGGCCGCGATCAGCGCGGCGATCGTCCAGTCGACATCGGCGACCGCGATGAAGACGACCGCGGCGACCCCGTTGACCAGCGACGCGAGCACGTTCTTGGCCGCGTTCAGGCGTTGCAGGTCGTCATGGAGCACCGCGCCGAACATGCCCATCAGGAGCACGCCCTGGGCGGCGCCGAAGTAGCCGCCGTAGACACCGGTGCCGAGGACGCCGAGCCAGAGCGGGACGCCGCCGTCGGTGCGGGAGGCCTCGCCGCGGCGCCGCGCCACCCAGCGGTTCAGGCGCGGCTGGAGCAGCACCAGGACGCAGGCTGTGAGGATCAGCACCGGCACGATCGCGCGGAACGCGGCGGCGGGCAGGGTGAGCAGGAGCAGTGCGCCGCCGAGCCCGCCGAGCAGCGAGGCGGCGCCGAAGCGGAGCAACCGGGCGCCCTGGCCGCGCAGTTCGCGCCGGTAGCCGTAGGCGCCGCTCAGGACACCCGGCACCAGGCCGACGTTGTTGGAGACGTTCGCGAGGACCGGCGGTACGCCGAAGGCGAGCAGGGTCGGAAAGGTGATCAGGGTGCCGGATCCGACCACCGCGTTCATGCCGCCGGCGGCGACTCCGGCGGCCGTGATCGCCACGGCTTCCCAGATGTCCATGTGACTCCCTCTGTACGGCCGGACGGCCCTCTCGGCTGAACGGCCTTCTGTACGGCTGAACGGGTCGGCACCCGCCGGGAGTTCGCGACCTCCGCGGCGGGTTGCCGCCCTGGGCTGCCCCGCCGTTGATCGTCCGCCCCAGCCCTGACCCAAGTCAATCCTCGGGTTTTCTTGCACATGTCCAAGCAATGGCTTGGATCTTGGGTAGGTTGTCGGCCCATGACCCTCGACGACCTCCGCGTCTTCGTCGCCGTGTGCCGCGCCGGCAGCCTCAGCGCCGTCGCCCGCGACCTCTCCTGCACCCAGTCCGCCGTCAGCCAGCACGTCAAACGACTGGAGAAGGAGGTCGGCATCGGCCTCCTGGAGCGGCACCCGCGCGGCGTCGTCCCCACCCCCGCCGGACGCGTCCTCCAGGCCGCCGCGGCCGACGGCATCGGCGCCCTCGACCAGGCCCTGCGCCGGCTCGGCGACCTCGCCCGCGGCGAGAGCGGCTCGGTGCGGGTCACCACCGGCGCCACGTCCGTACGGCACTTCATGGCCGAGGCGATCGTCGACTTCCGGCGCGCTCATCCGCAGGTCAGCCTGGAGTTCCAGACGGTCAGCTCCAGCCGCAGCTGCTTCGAGGCGCTCGCCGCGCACGACCTGGACCTCGCCTGGATCACCATGGGCACCCCCGCCCGCGGCATAGAACTGCGCCCCGTCGTCGAACTCCCCTGGGTGCTCGCCGTCCGCGCCGACGACCCGCTCGCCGCCGCCACCGCCGCGAGCCCCGCCGACCTCACCGACTCGGCCCAGCTCATCCTGCCGCCCGAGCACTCCACGTCCCGCGGCCACCTCGACGACCGGTTCGCCGAGCTCGGCATCCCGCGCTCCACCGCGACCGGCACCGGCATCGCCGACTGGGACACCGCCGTCCACCTCGCCGAGCTCGGCCTCGGCCACGCCGTCGTCCCCGACCTGCCCGGACTGCGCGGCCCCGGCCACCCCGGCCTCACCCTGGTCCCGGTGCCCTGCCTGCCGCCGCTCCAGGTCGGCTGGGCCGTCCGCCGCTGGTCGGCCCTCTCCCCGCTGGCCCGCGCCTTCGCCGACACCGTCGCCCGCACCTGCCCGCCGCCGGGCCCGATCGGCTGACACACATCGCGCCGGGCGCCGCCGCGCGGGACCCTGGCCCCATGACCACCACCCACGACCTCACCGCCCTGGCCGAGGACCATCTGACCGCCGCCCGGGCCGCCGCGCACGGCCGCAGCGCCGAACTCCTGATCCGCGAGGACCCCCTGCGCCTCAGCGTCATCGCCCTGACCGAGGGCAACGCGCTGGAGGAGCACAACGCCCCCGTCGCCGCCACCCTCCAGGTCATCCGAGGCCGCGTCCGCCTCACCGCCGTCTCCGGCGACATCACCCTCACCGAGGGCCAACTCCACGCGATCCCCCAGGAACGCCACGGCCTGACGGCCCTCACGGACGCGGCGGTCCTGTTGACGGCGGTGACGGCCTGACCTGATCGTGTTCCCGTCCAGACGGGTGCAACCGGAGTGACCGGATAGAGGTACGCACGATGACGACGTCGTACGAGGAAGTGTTCCGCGCGAGCACCGAGGACCCCGAAGGGTTCTGGCTCGCGGCCGCCGGTGCGATCGACTGGGACGTCGCGCCCACGCGGGCGCTCGACGACTCCCGCGCGCCCTTCTACCACTGGTATCCCGACGGGCGGCTGAACGTCTGCCACAACGCCCTCGACCGGCACGTCGACGCGGGCCGCGGTGACCAGCCGGCCCTCGTCCACGAATCGCCCGTCACGGGCACCACGCGCACGTACACGTACGCCGAACTGCGCGACGAGGTGGCCCGGTTCGCCGGTGTGCTCGACGGCCTCGGGGTCGGGCGCGGGGACCGGGTCGTGATCTACATGCCGATGGTGCCGGAGGCCGCGATCGCGATGCTCGCGTGCGCGCGCATCGGCGCCGTGCACTCCGTCGTCTTCGGCGGCTTCGCGGCGAACGAGCTGGCGGTGCGGATCGACGACGCCGCGCCCAAGGTCGTCGTCTCCGCGTCCTGCGGCATCGAGGGCTCCCGCGTCGTCCGGTACAAGCCCCTGCTCGACCAGGCCGTCGAGCTCGCCGCGCACAAGCCGGAGAAGTGCGTCGTCCTCCAGCGGCCCCAGTACGAGGGCGAATTGGGGCCACGTGACGTGGAGTGGGCCGCCGAGATGCGGGACGCCCAGCCCGTCCCCTGCGTGCCCGTCGCCGCCACCGACCCGCTGTACGTCCTCTACACCTCGGGCACGACCGGCAGGCCCAAGGGCGTCGTCCGGGACAGCGGCGGGTACGCGGTCGCGCTGCGCTGGTCCATGGAGGCGGTCTACGACGTGGGCCCCGGCGAGGTGATGTTCACGGCGTCCGACGTGGGCTGGGTCGTCGGCCACTCGTACATCGTCTACGGGCCGCTGCTCGCGGGCGCCACCACGGTCCTCTACGAGGGCAAGCCGGTCGGGACGCCGGACGCGGGCCAGTTCTGGCGGGTGGCCGCCGAGCACGGGGTGAAGACGCTGTTCACGGCCCCGACCGCGTTCCGCGCGATCAAGAAGGCCGATCCCCAGGGGGAGTTCACCAAGGGCTACGACCTCTCCGGCCTCAAGTACCTCTTCCTCGCCGGGGAGCGCCTCGACCCCGAGACCTACCACTGGGCGAGCGACCTGCTCGGCATCCCCGTGCTCGACCACTGGTGGCAGACCGAGACCGGCTGGCCGATCGTCGCCAACCCGGCCGGCATCGAGCTCGCCCCGGTCCGGCCCGGCTCCCCGACCTGGCCGCTGCCCGGCTGGGACGTCCAGGTCCTCGACGCGTCCGGCAAGCCGGTCCCCGCGGGCGAGGACGGCGCCATCGTCGTGAAGCTCCCGATGCCGCCCGGCGCCCTGCCCACGCTCTGGAACGACGACGACCGCTTCGTCGCCTCCTACCTCTCCGCGTACGACGGCTACTACCTGACCGGCGACGGCGGCCACGTCGACGAGGACGGCTACGTCTTCGTCATGGGACGCACCGACGACGTCATCAACGTCGCGGGCCACCGCCTGTCCACGGGCGGCATGGAGGAGGTCCTGGCCTCCCACCCGGACGTCGCCGAGTGCGCCGTGATCGGCGTCGCGGACTCCCTGAAGGGCCAGGTCCCGCGCGGCTTCGTGGTCCTCAAGGCGGGCGTCGAGCGCGCCGAGTCCGATGTCGAGGCCGAACTCGTCCAGCTCGTACGGGAGAGGATCGGCGCCGTCGCCTCGCTCAAGGACGTCGCGGTCGTCGCCGCCCTGCCCAAGACCCGCTCCGGGAAGATCCTGCGCCGCACGATGCGCGGCATCGCCGACGGCCGCGACGAGCCCGTCCCGTCGACCGTCGACGACGCGACCGTCCTGGACGCGCTGCGCCCTGTCCTCACCCGCCGGAAGGAAGAGAAGAGCTGACGGCGTCCGCCGCCGCCAGATAGGCCGCCACCAGGGGCCGCTCGTCGCCCCGGCGGGCGGCCACCGCGAGCCGGGACGGGGACACGCCCCGGACCGGCACGGCGATCACCTCGTCGCGGACGACCAGCGGCGCGTTGCCGACGGCCAGCAGCGCGACCCCCTGCCCGTTGGCCACGCCCTCGTACGTCTCCTCGGCGCTGGCCACAACACCGCCGATCCGCGCCGGGCGCCCGCCCCGCGCGTCCAGCGCCAGCCAGTAGTCCCGCAGCGGTCCGGCCTCGGGCGGCAGCGCGAGGAACGGCTCGTCGAGCAGCTCCGCGAAGTCCACGGCCCCCTCGCCCTCGGCCCGCGCCGCGAGCGGATGCCGCTGCGGCAGGGCCACGAGCCGGGGCTCCTCGGCGACCACCACGCACCGGTAGCGCTCCCCGTCCGGCAGCGGCAGCCACACGAACGCCACATCACTCGACCCGTCCGCCAGCCCGGCGCTGGGATCGGCCCAGTTGACCTGCCGCAGCACCGGCCGCGCCTGCGGCGACCGGTCCAGAAGGCGGGCCCGCAACGCCGGCAGCAGCCCCCGCCCCGGACTCGTCGACATCCCGATGACCAGCGTGTGCGCCGCCGCGGCCCGCGCCCGCCCGACCGCCCCCTCGGCGTCCTCCCACACCTCCAGCATCCGCCGCGCGTACGGCAGCAGCGCCTCCCCCACCGAGGTCAGCCGCACCGCCCGCCGGTCCCGCGTGAACAGCTCCGCCCCGACCTGCTTCTCCAGCATCCGGATCTGCTTGCTGAGCGCGGGCTGCGACACGAACAGCCGCTCGGCGGCCCGGGTGAAGCTCAACTCCTCGGCCACGTAAGCGAAGTAGCGAAGATCCCGCCCATGGACATCCATAACCAACGGCTATCACAACGGGTCTTGGACGCGCCCCGCCTCCGGGCCGAAGGATGGACACCAGCCGCACCACACGAGGGAGAACGAGCGATGACGAACACGAGCGCGACGAGCGGTACGAAGGTGTCGACCGGGCGGGTCTGGCTGGTGACCGGCGCGACGAGCGGATTCGGGCGGGCGATCGCGGAGGCGGCGATCGCGTCCGGCGACACGGTGATCGGCACGGCCCGGCGCCCCGAGGCCCTGGCCGACCTGGTCGCCGCGCACCCCGACCGGGTGGAGGCCCTCGCCCTGGACATCACGGACGGCGCCCGCGTCGACGCCGTGGCCGCGGACGTGCTGGCCCGCTACGGCCGCGTCGACGTCCTGGTCAACAACGCGGGCCGCACCCAGGTCGGCGCCTTCGAGGAGACCACCGACCAGGAACTCCGCGACCTCTTCGACCTGCACGTCTTCGGCCCCGCCCGGCTGACCCGGGCGCTGCTGCCGCAGATGCGGGAGCGGGGCAGCGGCGCGATCGTGAACATGAGCAGCGTCGGCGGCCAGCTCTCCTTCGCCGGTTTCGCCGCGTACAGCGCGACCAAGGCGGCCCTCGAACAGCTCTCGGAGGCCCTCTCCGCGGAGGTGACCCCGTACGGGATCAAGGTCCTCATCGTCGAACCGGGCGCCTTCCGCACCAACCTCTTCGGCAAGGACGCCGCCTACTTCTCCGATGAGCACCCCGCCTACGCCGAGACCGCCGGCGCGACCCGCGCGATGGTCCGCGACGGCGGCGGCACCCAGCCCGGCGACCCGAAGAAGGCCGCCACCGCCATCCTCCAGGCCCTCACCGCCCCCGAAACCCCCCTCCGCCTCCCCCTCGGCCCCGACGCGGTCGACGCGATCACCGCCCACCTGGACGGCATCCGCACGGAGATCACGGCGTGGGAGAAGGTGTCGCGGGGGACGGGGTTCGACGGGGAGTAGGAACGGGGCACCGAGCGGTCCGGATCGCCCCGTGGGCGTGACGCGTCGGAATCGGCTGAAGGGGAGCGGGTCCCGAGCCGAAGACGCACGTCGCCGATGCCTGAACGCGCGACGGGGCACCATCCTTGACCGAAAAGCCATCGCTGTAGGTGATGCGCCCCCTACCTTCTGTGAGCCATGCGTGCTGTCATGCACCTCCGGCGGCGTCGTTCCGGCCTGAGGGGGAGTGGGACTCGTGATCGTGACGCTGAACCTGGCACTGGTGCTGGCCGTCATCGTCTACTTCCGCATCCGCCGCAAAGTGCAGGCACGAAGTCGCTCCGACCAGTGGCTGACCGTGTCGATCGTGCTCGTCCTCGGTCTGCTGGTCGCGCCGACGGACTTCGGCCGTGGCCTTCTGGGTGTCGTCGGGCAGGTGGCGCAGAGCGTCTCGCACAACGGCGGAGGTCCCGACCGCTGAGTGATCGGGACCTCCATCTGCCCCGGCGGGACGATTCGGCGCAGACGAGAGCTTGACCCGAAATCACTCAAGGAGGCTGTCGGCACTCGACTGAGGGGCCTGGAGGATGCGCCGGACCCGGCTCGCCATCCCCCTCACCGGGAGATAGATCTGGGTGCTGTTGGATCGGGCGGTGGTGACAAAGCCCTCTGTGGCGAGCCGCTGCAAGGCCTCGGGCACGAGCTGGCGGTGCTTGGCGTCCAGTCCGCGGAAGAGAGCGGACTCCTTTCGCCCAGTGCCTCGCTGCGCGTAGATCTTCTTCAATATCGTGAGGAGGACCTTGTTGAGCGGTGTCGTCTTCAGAGCGAGGATGCCCTTGGCTGTCGACATTTGTGCATCGAACTGGGCCACCTCGCACTCGACGAACCGGCCCGGCTGCAACGCCGCCCAGCCGGCCACACCGGTCATCTGCCCGATGAGGCAGTTCTGGAAGTGCGGGAGCGCGTATCCGTCATGGTCGGTGAGGTCGAGTTCCTGGATCACACAGTCGTGGAAACTCAGCCAGTCGTAGCCCTTGGCGTCGGCTGTCAGCGAGAAGCTGCGAAGCTCGACCTCGTGGATGGAAAGCGGTGCGCGCGACTCATCCCCCGGCCACAGGCGCGCGGCGACGCGGACGATGTCCGCGATGACGGAATCAGAGACTCCCCGGTGTTGGAAAGCGCTGGCAGATGAGTAGGCACGTCCCGGGCTCGCGGTGCTCTCTGCCTCCAGCCGCACAGCGGCCACGTCGATACCGACCTCGTCCAGACAAGCGATGCTGCCCGTCATCTCCAGCAGCGGGCTGTCCGCGTTCGGTTCGAGGATGCTGGTCACGACGTCGCCCGCGCGGGCGGCGTCGGCAAGCGAGACGTCCACGAAGCGCCGGGAGCCGTCGACGCGATCCATCGCTCCAAGCCCCGGGAGTCGCTGCAGAAGCTGGTACGAGCCCTCATCCGGGGCGTAGCCGCACACGGACTGAAAGACGGACGTCAGCTCTTCCTGCGAGATCGGGCCCAGTCCGTCTGTGGAGCGCCGGGCCTGTGTGGCAAGCCGTTCCAGCACCCTGCGGATGGTGAACCCATCCACGCCCACCTCCATGCTGGCCTCCCGCTCGGCGATGCGGTCCAGCATCATGTGCCAGCCCTCACCCGCCGAGCGGCCGAACGTCCCTTCGACGGATCCCTGGAGGGCGCTCGATGATCCCAAGTAGCTCAGCAACAGAGGCCGCGAGGGCAGCCAATCCGGAAGCGCGTCGTGCCAGCCGTAGGCATCCAGGATCCTCTTCGCTTGTTCCTCGGTTGGCTCGCCCGCCATCAGGGACAGGGACCCGTCACGGGCGCCCAGCGCGGTACGCATCTCGATTTCGCTGTCGAAGAAGTGCGCCCTGCCCGCGAGAACCACGGAGGTCGAGGGGCGCGAATCGCGACAGAATCGGCGCACCAGTTCCACGGAGCGGCGACGGATGTCTCGCATGGCCGACGTCTTACCGATCCAGCCGGGCGTCGCGATCTCGTCGAAGCCGTCCAGGATGAGCGTCACATCACCGGAACGCCATGCGCGGACCAGCTGTGCGGGCGCCGGGAAGCCGATCTCGCGAGCGTGTCGCTCCAGCGCCTCCACCGGGTAGACCTGGCCCTGGTGATCACGCAGGTTGAGGAGGATGGGGAAGGGCCCGAACCTGTCTTTGCGGTGGGCCTTCGCCAGACGTCGGTACAGCTCACGCAGGAACATGCTCTTGCCGGCCCCGTAATCGCCGTACAGGAGCACGGGCTTGCCGTTCCTGACCTCCTCGGCCACACGGGCTATCGAGAACGGTTCGCCCGTGGTGCTCTCCACCGGATCAACGGCGACGTAGGGCTTCAGGGCTTCGTGGTCGCCGCTGCTCGGCTCGCGCGCGCTGCCGAAGGGGTAGGAGCCGCGCAGCTCGAGGTATTTCAGGGAGTCGACAAGCTGCCCTCGCAGCTGGGCGAAGCTGCAGGCGATGAGCGGGGGACCGAAGCCCTTGACGACCGTGCGCTGGTCAGCGGTGGGTTCGTCGCGGGTGACGAAGAAGCCTTTGACGGACTTGAACGGGTGTTTCCGGGCCATGGCAAGGCAGGCGTCGTAGAGCTTCTTGCCGTCCTTCTCGGCCTTGTCCTTGCGTCGCGAGACCGTGCACTCGACGATCGTGACCGAGTCCGGACCGATGAAGACACCGTCACGTTCTGCGGTGCCGATGTAAGTGGACCCCTGGAACTCGTTCTCCGGCGCGAAGAGCGCGCGGGAGATCCGCAGGACCTCGGCCTCGAACTCCGATTCTTCCTGCTGCTTCTCGTCCGACGGCATGTGGACCCCCTCCGAGTCACGTCTGATGCCGCATCATATGGTCGAGAGCCAGGGCGATTTGAGCCCTCAACGGTTTGGCCGCCGCCTGGTTCGGGCTCGCGATGAGCGACGTGCGCGCGGCTCCATGATCGATGTCCGCCGACGGACATGCCGGAGTGACAGTGGCCCGCGCGTCGCCCTGGCCGACCTCTCTGCCCGACACGTCGCGGGACGGCGCCGACTCCTGGGGCCGGATCGCGTCATCGCCAGGTCATGGGCCGGGCCGGGAGGGGCGGCTTCGCGAACGCGGGCGGGTACCGCCATGTCGCGGGCGGCCTTCTCGAGGAACAACGAAGGGCCCCGCCGGTCACCGGCGGGGCCCTTCGTTTGCCCTGACGGGCGAGTGCGGAGGATACGAGATTCGAACTCGTGAGGGGTTGCCCCCAACACGCTTTCCAAGCGTGCGCCCTAGGCCTCTAGGCGAATCCTCCGCTGGAGACATTACATGACCGGAGGGAGTGCTCGCGAACTCGTTCCCACCCGCTCCGAGCATGTACTCTGTCCGCAAGCTCCCCACGCGGCGCTATCTGACTGAACTCCCCCAGGGCCGGAAGGCAGCAAGGGTAGGTCGGCTCTGGCGGGTGCGTGGGGGGCGTTTTGCGTTTCCGGGGCGGGGGGAGCCCGCGCCGAGGTCGCCGGGGCCCGGGTTGTCAGTGGTCGCCTATAACCTCGTAGGCGTGTCGTCTCTCGCGCTGTACCGCCGTTATCGCCCGGAGTCGTTCGCCGAGGTCATCGGTCAGGAGCATGTCACTGACCCGTTGCAGCAGGCGTTGCGGAACAACCGGGTCAATCACGCGTACCTGTTCAGTGGTCCGCGCGGCTGCGGCAAGACGACCAGTGCCCGCATCCTGGCCCGTTGTCTGAACTGCGAGCAGGGGCCCACGCCCACGCCCTGCGGTCAGTGTCAGAGCTGCCAGGACCTGGCGAGGAACGGGCCGGGTTCGATCGACGTCATCGAGATCGACGCCGCGTCGCACGGTGGTGTGGACGACGCCCGTGACCTGCGCGAGAAGGCCTTCTTCGGCCCGGCGAGCAGCCGGTACAAGATCTACATCATCGACGAGGCCCACATGGTCACCTCGGCGGGGTTCAACGCTCTGCTGAAGGTCGTCGAGGAGCCGCCGGAGCACCTCAAGTTCATCTTCGCGACCACCGAGCCCGAGAAGGTCATCGGGACGATCCGGTCGCGTACGCACCACTATCCCTTCCGGCTCGTGCCGCCCGGCACCCTGCGCGACTACCTGGGCGAGGTCTGCGGCAAGGAGGCCATCCCCGTCGAGGACGGGGTGCTGCCGCTCGTCGTGCGGGCCGGCGCGGGCTCCGTGCGTGACTCGATGTCCGTCATGGACCAGCTCCTCGCCGGCGCCGCCGAGGACGGTGTGACGTATGCCATGGCGACGGGTCTGCTCGGTTATACGGACGGGTCGCTGCTCGACTCCGTGGTCGAGGCCTTCGCCACCGGGGACGGGGCCGCCGCCTTCGAGGTCGTGGACCGCGTCATCGAGGGGGGCAACGATCCGCGCAGGTTCGTGACGGACCTGCTGGAGCGGCTGAGGGACCTCGTGATCCTGGCCGCCGTCCCGGACGCCGCCGAGAAGGGGCTGATCGACGCGCCCGCCGATGTCGTCGAGCGGATGCAGGCCCAGGCGAGCACCTTCGGTGCCGCCGAGCTCAGCCGCGCCGCCGACCTCGTCAACGAGGGCCTGACCGAGATGCGCGGGGCGAACTCCCCGCGGCTCCAGCTCGAGCTGATCTGCGCGCGCGTCCTGCTGCCCGCGGCCTACGGGGACGAGCGCTCCGTCATGGCCCGGCTCGACCGCATCGAGCGTGCCGGCGGCGCCTTCACCCCGGCCGGGCAGGGTCCCGCCCCGGCGATGGCGTACGTGCCCGGGCCCGAGGCGCACGCCGCTCCGGTCCCGCCCGGCGGCGGCCCTGCCGCGGCCCGCGCGGCCGTGCGCGGAGGCGCTCCGGCGCCCGCGACCCCGCCGCCGGCCGCCCCGGCACCTGCTCCGACTCCCGCACCGGCCCCTGCCCCCACCCCGGCTCCGGCGGCGGAAGCCCAGCCTCCGGCCCCCGCCCCGGTGGCCCAGCCCCCCGCTCAGCCCGAGCCCCAGGCCGCCCCGGCCGCGTCGGCTCCCGGTGCCTGGCCCACCGCCGCTCCCGCGGGCGGCGCCCGGCGCCCCGGCGGCTGGCCCACGGCGGCCGCGGCCGGTTCGGGCCCCGCGCCCGCACCCGCGGCCCCGCAGGCGGCCCCCGCCCCGGCCCCGCAGCAGTCCGCCCCGGCGCCCACGCCCGCGCCCGTGCCTCAGGCCGCCCCCGTCGGCGGCCCGGACCCCCGCACCCTGTGGCCGAACATCCTGGAGGCGGTGAAGAACAAGCGCCGCTTCACCTGGATCCTGCTCAGCCAGAACGCCCAGGTGACGGGCTTCGACGGCGCCACGCTCCAGCTCGGGTTCGCGAGCGCGGGCGCACGGGACAACTTCGCGAGCAGCGGCAGCGAGGAGGTGCTGAAGGCGGCGCTCACCGAGCAGTTCCATGTGAACTGGAAGATCGACGCCGTCGTCGACGCGTCCGGCGGCGCCCCCGCGCCCCCCGCGCCGGGCGGCTACGGAGGTGGAGGCGGCGGCTACGGCGGTGGCGGTGGCGGCTACACCCCGCCCCCGGCCCCGGCGGCCCCCGCCCCGGACCGCCCGGCCCCGCAGTCCGCACCGGCCCCGTCCCCGGCTCCGGCCCCCGCCCCCGCACAGCCGGCGGCCCCGCAGCCGCCGCCCCGCATGTCGGTCTCCCCGGAGGACGACACCCCCGAGGCCGACGACCCGGATCTGGACGAGAAGTCGCTGTCCGGCCACGACCTGATCGTCAGGGAGCTCGGCGCGACGGTGCTGGAAGAGTTCACGAACGAGTAGCCCACGGTTCCAGTCCGCCGGTGCCCCGCTTGTGCGAACCCACAAATCCACGCAGGCCCACCCATAGGCGGCCCGCACAACAGCCGCAGACTAGGCTGGCCCGCGTGAAGCTCCTCGTCATCGGTAACGGCGCCCGCGAACACGCCCTGTGCCGCTCCCTGTCCCTCGACCCCGCCGTCACCGCCCTGCACTGTGCTCCTGGCAACGCAGGCATCGCCGAGGTCGCCGAGCTGCACGCGGTCGACGCCCTCGACGGCGCGGCGGTCGCCGCCCTCGCCCGCGAGCTGGAGGCGGACCTCGTCGTCGTCGGCCCGGAGGCCCCGCTGGTCGCGGGAGTCGCCGACGCCGTGCGCGCGATCGGCATCCCCGTCTTCGGTCCGTCCGGCGCGGCCGCCCAGCTGGAGGGCTCCAAGGCGTTCGCCAAGGACGTCATGGCCGGCGCCGGTGTGCCCACCGCACGCTCCTACGTGTGCACGACGCCCGCCGAGATCGACGAGGCGCTGGACGCGTTCGGCGCTCCGTACGTCGTGAAGGACGACGGTCTCGCCGCCGGCAAGGGCGTCGTCGTCACCGACGACGTCGAGGCCGCCCGCGCCCACGCGAACGCCTGCGAGCGCGTCGTCATCGAGGAGTTCCTCGACGGCCCCGAGGTCTCGCTCTTCGCGATCACCGACGGCGAGACGGTCGTCCCGCTCCAGCCCGCGCAGGACTTCAAGCGCGCGCTCGACGGCGACGAGGGCCCCAACACCGGTGGCATGGGCGCCTATTCGCCGCTGCCGTGGGCCGACCCGAAGCTGGTCCAGGAGGTCCTGGACACGGTGCTGCAGCCGACCGTCGACGAGATGAAGAAGCGCGGCACCCCGTTCTCCGGCCTGCTGTACGCGGGTCTGGCGATCACCAGCCGCGGCGTCCGCGTCATCGAGTTCAACGCCCGCTTCGGCGACCCGGAGACCCAGGTCGTCCTGGCCCGGCTCCGGACTCCACTGGCCGGAGTCCTGCTGGCCTCCGCGAACGGCACGCTGGCCGACCTGGAGCCGCTGCGCTGGAGCGACGACGCGGCCGTGACCGTCGTCATCGCCTCGCACAACTACCCCGCGACCCCGCGCACCGGCGACCCGATCACCGGGCTCGTCGAGGTGGCCGCGCAGGACGCCCCGAACGCGTACGTGCTGCACGCGGGCACGAAGCGGGACGAGAAGAGCGGGCAGGTGGTCAGCGCGGGTGGCCGCGTCCTGTCCGTCACCGCGACCGGCACGGACCTCACGCAGGCCCGCGAGCGCGCGTACACCGCCCTGGCCCGCATCGGCCTCGACGGCTCCCAGCACCGTACGGACATCGCCGCGAAGGCCGCCGACGAGAGCTGACCGGCGTACCTGAAGGGCCGGGCGGGGGAGGGTGTCACCTTCCCCCGCCCGGCCCTTTCCTGTCACCCATCCTTTACCCAAAGCCATTCCATCGAGTGACCGCTGACCCATCCGGCTGACGCTGCCGCGACGCCCAACTATGGTGCGGCGCACGGAGTTCGGGCATCCGCGAGACCGGACAGAACCATACGGACCACCGGCATTGCGATGTCAGTGGCGGGTGCCACAGTGGGGGAGTGAGCAACGCCACCAGGGTCCTGCCGTGGGCGCGAGTCCGCGGCCGGACAGCAGGCACAGGCAGCAGGGGGTGACATCGATCGTGTCCGGTACGGGTGCGGAGGCGGGTGCGCGAAGTGCGCGGGCCCGGGCGCTCGCGGTGCTGCGCGTGCGCAGCAGGGCGACCGCACTGGCGCTGCTGCCCGCAGCCGCCGCGGTGATCCTGCTCGCGGGCGGCACCACGGGCCATCTGACGGGCGCCGGCTGGGATGTCGCGCGCGGGATCGTCACCGCGTGCGCCGTGGTCGTGCTGCTCGCCGCGGCGGGCATCGCCCTGGTCGTGGCGCGGGCCCGCCCCGCCGTCAGCCCGACGGTCCCGATCGCCGAGGAGACGGCCCCCGATCTGTACCGCCTGGTGCGGGACCTGGCCGACCGCCTGGACGTTCCGGCGCCCTCGGCGATAGCCCTCACCCCGGACTGCGACAGCTGGCTGGAGGACCGGACGCACCCCGCGCACGGCCCGCCGCGCCCCCGCCGCCGCATATCCGGGCCCGACGGCCTCGAAGGGCCGGACGGGAACTCCCCGGCGGCTCCGGTCGCCCCGGTCCTCGTCATCGGCTCCCCCTTCCTGTGGTGGATGCGCGTGGGTGAGCTGCGCGCCGTCCTCGCGCCGGTGGTCGCCGGTACGGGCCCCTCGGCCCACCCCGACATAGCCGCGGCCCGGCGCTTCGTCCGCGGTCTGGACGCCGCCGTCGCGGTCGCCGCCGCCCCCGGCCGCGGGCCGCTCTCCCGCCTCGTCCTCGCCGGAGTCGGCCGGGTCGCCCGGCTGATGCTGAGCAGCTGCCGCGTCCACGCGGGCGAGATGGAGCGCGGCGTCGCCGCGGCAGCCGCCGAGCGCGCCCAGACGGTGGACTACGGCCTGCGGATCGTCGCGCAGGAGCAGGTCGGCCTCGCCTACGCGGGCTGGGACCGGCTGCTGACCCGGGTGGCGCTGCCGGCCTGGCGGATGGGCCGCTGGCCGTCCCAGCTCGACGCGGGCGTGGTCTCCGCCCTGACCGAGCTGTCCCGCCGCGACCGCCTCGCCGCGCAGAACGGCGCGTTCGCCTCACGGCTCGGCGAGCGTCCCGCCTGTGACCTGCTGGAGGAGCCCGGAGTCGTCGACGAGGCGGCCTCCCTGCTGGCCGCCCGGCTGTTCCACGGCGGCCCCGCCGACCCCGGCCCGGACTGGGCCCCGGTCGACTGGCAGGAGTACCCGGACGAGGTCGTGGATCGTCAGTGGCGGGCGGACGCGGCCCGGCTGCACCGCGTGCTGGACGCGCTGGGTGTCCACAGCCCCGGCCCCTCCGGCCCCGCGGCCCACGGCCCGACGCTGGCCCGCGTCCTCGACCACCTCGCGGCCGACCCGGAGACGATGGCCGCGCGGGAGGCCGCCGAGCCGCCGGCCCACGACGTGGGCGACCCGGCGGCGGAGCTCGACCCTGATCACGGCCTGGCCCTCGGCTTCGCCCCCGAGGACGACGAGAGCGTCCCTTCCCGCCCCGAGGCCGACGCTCTCGCCGCCGGCATCGGCGCCGAGCTGGCCCGCGAGGAGCAGGCCCGCCCCGCGCCGCCCGCGCCCGCCGCGGGCCAGAGCCCGGACGAGGCGCTGTGGGACGAGGGCGCCCTGCCCCTGTTCCCGCTCCAGCCCCCGCGCACCGGCCGCGACCTCCTCGCCGACCATGTGGTCGCGATGGTCTGCTGCGCCGCCGTCGACACGGCGGGCGCGGCTCCCGGTCTGGACTGGCTCGACGGGCCGTCGCTGCTGGTCGAGGGCGAGCGCGCCGCCGACCTCGCGCCGCGCGTCCTGAGCCTGGTCGAGGACGGCGACCCCGAGCCCCTCAGAGGCTGGCTGACCACCCTCGGCATCCGCCCGGAAAAACCGGTCCGCCTGGTCTGACCCCCCTGGGGCGCGGGGCCTTATCTGACCAGCGACTCCGTGGCGGGGCGCGACCGACATGCCCCTGGGGCGCGCGAAGCGTGCCTTCTTCAGGGCCGCGGGGCTGTGCCGGATCAGCGACTCCGTGCCCCTGGGGCGCACGGAGTGTGCCCTTCAGGGGCGCGGGGCTGTATCCGATCAGCGACTCCGTCGCGGGGCGCGCCCAGCCCCCACCCACCCGCACCCGGCCAAACCACCGGCACCACCCCAATCCCCCCGTACACCACCCCGCACCCCCCGGAGGGCAACGTTCCACTCCCGCCCCCTCCAGCCAATTAGCGACGAACGGTGACGGACTGCGTGCGTAATGTGATGTGCTGGGACCGGTAGCGGAGCGATTCCGCGACCGGGCCGATCTCGGGGGAGCGAGGGAGGGGCGCAGCCATGGGGCGGGACAGCGCGGGCAAGGAGCACGAGCGGGAGCGGGCGGCTGCGGACCCGGTGCCGCCGAGGCCCCGCACACCCCGCTGGGAGTCCGGCGCGATGGCGCACGCGGTGTCCGACCCGTTCGGCCAGGGCCCGCTGCCCTGGCTGCGCGGCAGCGAGCACTACTTCGACGACACGGGCCAGGTCGTCCCCTGGTACGTGGACCACGCCCCGCAGCCCGGAGCCACGAACCTCGCGACGAGCGGCGCCCCGATCCCGGCCCCGCGCACGAGCGGCCCCCGCACCGCCGACGACGTGCACCGCCAGATCAAGGGCTTCACCTCCACCGGAGCGGCGGCGCCCGGCGAGGCGATCGACTTCCACATCACGGTCGATCCGCCCCAGCAGTTCACCGTGGACGTGTACCGGATCGGCCACTACGGCGGCGACGGCGCCTCCAAGATCACCACGAGCCCCCGCCTCTCCGGCATCGTCCAGCCCGCGCCGCTGACCGCCGACCGCACGGTCTCCTGCCACCACTGGTGGCTGTCCTGGCGCCTGCAGATCCCGTCGTACTGGAACGTGGGGGCGTACGTGGCCGTCCTGACCACGCTCGACGGCTACCGCTCGCACATCCCCTTCACCGTCCGCGACAGCGAGCCCGCCGATCTGCTGCTGCTCCTGCCCGACATCACCTGGCAGGCGTACAACCTGTATCCGGAGGACGGCCACACCGGCGCCAGCCTCTACCACGCGTGGGACGAGGAGGGCCGGCTGCTCGGCGAGAGCGAGGCCGCGACGACGGTCTCCTTCGACCGCCCGTACGCGGGCGCGGGCCTGCCGCTGCATGTCGGGCACGCCTACGACTTCATCCGCTGGGCGGAGCGCTACGGCTACGACCTCGCCTACGCCGACACCCGGGACCTGCACGCGGGCCGCGTCGACCCGACCCGCTACCGGGGCCTGGTCTTCCCCGGCCACGACGAGTACTGGTCGGCGAACATGCGGCGGACCACCGAGCAGGCCCGCGAGCACGGCACGTCCCTCGTCTTCCTCTCGGCCAACACGATGTACTGGCAGGTCGAGCTGAGCCCCTCCGCGTCCGGCGTCCCCGACCGCCTGCTGACCTGCCGCAAGCGCCGGGGCCCCGGAAAGCCGTCCCTGTGGCGCGAGATCGACCGGCCCGAGCAGCAGCTCCTCGGCATCCAGTACGCGGGCCGGGTACCCGAGCCCCACCCCCTGGTCGTGCGGAACGCGGACCACTGGCTGTGGGAGGCGACCGGCGCGCACGAGGGCGACGAGATCGAGGGCCTGGTCGCGGGCGAGGCCGACCGCTACTTCCCGCGCACGGCCCTGCCCGAGCACCAGGACCGCATCCTGCTCGCCCACTCCCCGTACCGGGACGGCGAGCGGACCCGCCGCCACCAGGAGACATCGTTGTACCGGGCGCCGTCGGGCGCGCTGGTCTTCGCGTCGGGCACCTTCGCCTGGTCCCCGGCCCTGGACCGGCCGGGCCACATCGACCCCCGCGTCCAGCGCGCGACGGCCAATCTCCTCGACCGCATCTGCAAACGAGACTGAGCACACGGCCCCACCGGCCGCCCCGTGGCCGGATCCGGTCCCCCCGTACGGGAGAATCGGAACCACTCGTACAGAACCACGGGGAGGCACCGTGTCCGGATTCGTCGAAAAGCCCGAGCCAGAGCAGGTCCCTGGCCTGGTACATCTCCACACCGGCAAGGTGCGGGACCTGTACCGCAACGAGGCGGGCGACCTGGTGATGGTCGCCACCGACCGCATGTCGGCCTACGACTGGGTGCTGCCGTCCCCGATCCCCGACAAGGGCAAGGTCCTCACCCAGCTGTCGCTGTGGTGGTTCGACCAGCTCAAGGACCTGATCCCGAACCACGTCATCTCGCAGGACCTGCCGGAGGGCGCCCCCGCCGACTGGGCGGGCCGCACCCTGATCTGCCAGAGCCTCGACATGGTCCCCGTGGAGGCCGTCGCCCGCGGCTACCTCACCGGCTCCGGCCTGGTCGAGTACAACGCGTCCCGCACGGTCTGCGGGCTCGCTCTCCCCGAGGGCCTCGTGGACGGCTCGGAGCTCCCCGCGCCGATCTTCACGCCCGCCACCAAGGCCGAGGTCGGCGAGCACGACGAGAACGTGTCGTACGAGGAGGTGGCCCGCCAGGTCGGTGCGGACACCGCCGCCGCGCTGCGCCAGGCGACGCTCTCCGTGTACGGCCGGGCCCGTGACATCGCGCGGGAGCGCGGCATCATCCTGGCGGACACGAAGTTCGAGTTCGGCTTCGACAAGGACGGCACGCTGATCCTCGCCGACGAGGTGCTGACCCCGGACTCCTCGCGCTTCTGGCCGGCCGACCAGTGGCAGCCGGGCCGCGCGCAGCCCTCGTACGACAAGCAGTTCGTGCGGGACTGGCTGACCGGTTCCTCCGGCTGGGACCGCAAGAGCGAGGAGCCGCCGCCGGCGCTGCCCGACGAGGTCGTCGCCGCGACGCGCGCCAAGTACATCGAGGCGTACGAGCTGCTGACCGGCACGAGCTGGAACCTGTAGCGAACGGAAGAAGGCCCCCGGTCGGTGACCGGGGGCCTTCTCCTTGTGGAGCGAACGACGAGGTTCGAACTCGCGACCTCAACCTTGGCAAGGTTGCGCTCTACCAACTGAGCTACGTTCGCAGGCTTGCTCTCCGGACTCTGTGGCCCGAAGCGCGACGCCAACTATACCCAACCTCGCTCGCGTGCGAGACGCACCGCCGCGTGACGGTTCTCGGCACCGAGCTTCGAGACGGCCGACGACAGGTAGTTCCGCACCGTCCCCTGGGAGAGGGCGGCCCGCTCGGCGATCTCCGCGACGGGCGCCCCGTCGGCCGCGAGTTCCAGTACTTCGGCCTCGCGCGCGGTCAGCGGCGAGTCCCCGGCGGAGATCGCGTCGGCCGCCAACTCCGGGTCCACATAACGGTTACCGGCATGGACGGTACGGATGAGCTCGGCGAGCCGCTGCGCGCTGACCGTCTTCGGCACGAAGGCGCGCACGCCCGCCGCGAGCGCCCGCTTCAGGTGTCCGGGGCGGCCGTGACTGGTGACGATCATGGTGCGGCAGGCGGGGAGTTCGGCGCGGAGCGCTGTGGCCACACTCACACCGTCGCAGCCCGGCATCTGCAGATCGAGCACCGCGACGTCGGGTCGGTGGGCGCGGGCCATGGCGAGCGCCTCGGGTCCGCTCGCGGCCTCGGCGACCACGGTCAGGTCGTCCTCCAGAGCGAGCAGCGCGGCGAGCGCGCCGCGGATCAGGTGCTCGTCGTCGGCGAGCAGCACGCGCAGGCTCATCGGGCACCTCCGCGCGACGCCGTTCCGGCCTCCACGGGTTCCGGCGCCTCCGGGGCCCCGGAACCGTCGGCCCGGCCCGCCCGGACCGGGACGGTCGCCACCACCCGGAACCTGTCGCGCTCCACCGCACCCGCCTCCAACGTTCCGGCCACCTCGGCGAGCCGCTCCCGCAGGCCCGCGAGTCCCGATCCCGGACGGCCGTCGCCGCCGGACGGGTCCACTCCGTCGTTCTCCACCGTCAGCACCACGTCGCCGTCACCCGCCGCGAGCGTGACCCGGCAGGTCCGGGCGTCGCCGTGGCGCAGCACGTTGGTCGTGGTCTCGCGCACCACCCAGCCGAGCGCCGACTGCACGTCGGCGGGCAGGTCAGGGGCGTCGCCGGTGACCGTGCAGGCGATGCCGGCGGCGCCCAGCACGCCGCGCGCACCGGCGAGTTCGGCGCCGAGGTCGGCCGCGCGGTAGCCCCGGACGACCTCGCGGACCTCCTTCTGCGACTCCTGCGCGATGCGCTGCACCTCGGTCATCTGGGCGACGGCGTCCTCGGTGCGGCCGCGCCGGGCCAGCTGCACGGCGAGCTCGCTCTTGAGGGCGACGACGGACAGGTTGCGGCCCATCACGTCGTGCAGGTCGCGCCCGAACCGCAGCCGCTCCTCGGCGACCGCGAGCCGCGCCTCGATCTCCCGGGCGTGCTCGGACTCCCACATCACCGAGAGGTTCCAGATGCTGCACCGGTAGCAGAGGAGGGCGATGCCCAGGGCGAGGGCCAGCATCGCGGTCAGGGTCGCGAGCCAGCCCGGCGACGGCCGGGCGATCACGGCGGTGGCCACGATGCCGACGGCGAGCAGCGCGACGGCCCGCCGGACGAAGGTGCGGATCGGGACCTGGAGCGCGTACGCCCCGCCGAACGGCATCGGCGCGAAGATCAGGGGCATCACGATCATGCCGTGCTGCACGCTCCGCGTCCCGGCCAGCGCGGCGATCAGGCCGACCGAGGCGAGC
This sequence comes from Streptomyces sp. NPDC025806, assembly GCF_055558275.1. NCBI lineage: Bacteria > Bacillati > Actinomycetota > Actinomycetes > Kitasatosporales > Streptomycetaceae > Streptomyces > Streptomyces sp. NPDC025806. Next base: position 69,864 of record NZ_JBVHMU010000020.1, read on the forward strand.
GCGAGACAGAAGCCGGCCGCGGTCCACGCCCGGGGCACCCGGCCCCGACCGAGGTACTGGTCGATGGCGAGCCGCACGTGCCGGTCGGCGACCACGCACTGCGCCACGTTGACGGCCATCAGGCAGCCGAAGAGCGTCGTGGCCGTGGCGTCGTCCCGGATGCTCCCGACGAGCCCGAGGCCCGACCAGGCCAGGAAGAACACCCAGTTGATGACGCGCAGACTGACCCGGCTCTGCCACTCGACCCGTTCGACCTTGCTCCGGTCCCGCCACCGCACCCGGCCCACCGCACACCCCCCGTCAGCGCCGCGGTTCCCAGCGGAACCACCGTCGTACAGCAAACACCGCCACGACCGTCCAGGCCACCGCCGTCAGGATCGCCGACAGGATCTCGGACGCGTCGAGTTGGCCGCTCCAGCCGCCCCGGATCAGGGTCAGCACCGGGGTCAGCGGCAGGAGTTCGCAGACCGAGGCGAGCCGGTCGGGCAGCAACTCGAGAGGCACGAACGAGCCCGAGCCGAACATCGTCAGGAGCATCAGCGGCATGGCGGCGACCTGCGCGCTCTCCACGCTGCGGCTCACCACCGTGGTCAGCGCGGCGAGCGCCGCACACAGCGGGAACCCGAGCGCCAGGCCCACCACGGCGAGCAGTGGTGCGTCCGGCATCCCGGTGCCGAGGAACGCGGCGCAGGCCACGGCGAGCACGAGGCACTGGAGCAGCCCGATCGCGGCGGACGGCAGCGCGGCCCCGGCGAGGATCTCCGCGTCGCGCAGTTCGCCGGTGCGCAGCCGCTTGAGGACGAGCTCCTCGCGGCGCGCGGCGTAGACGCTGACGAGGGCCGTGTAGACGGCGAACAGCAGCGAGAAGCCCATCGCGGAGGACACCACGACGGTGCCGAGGTCGAGGCCCGTGCCCTTGAGCCGGTCCTCCTTCAGGGTGCTGCCCAGGCTCAGCGGGAGGGCGAGCGGCACGAACAGGGAGGTGATCAGGACGCCCTTGCTGCGGCCGAGCAGGGTCAGTTCGGCGCGGCCGAGCGCGCGCAGCCTCCCGAGCGGGGTGGTCGTGGCCGTGATCGTCGCGGTGCTCATGCCGCCATCTCCTTCTCGCGGGCGGCGACCGTGCCGTCCTGCTGCTTGGCGTCCTGGGCGATGCGCAGGAACGCCTCCTCCAGCGAGGCGCCCCGCACGTCGAGCCGGCGCAGGGTCACGCCCGCGTCCCGCGCCCACACGAGGAGCTCGGTCGCGGTGCGCTGGAGTTCGCCGGTGCGCAGCCGGACGAGCCGTCCGTCGGCCTCGTGCCCGGTGACGCCGAGCCGGTCGAGCGGCGGCAGATCGCCCACGAAGTACCCGTCGGGCAGTTCGAAGGCGACGTGCGAGGGCTGGGCGGCGACGACCTCGTCGACCGTGCCCTGGGCGGCGATCCGCCCCTGGTGCAGGATCGCGAGCCGGTCGGCCAGCTCCTCGGCCTCCTCGAGGTAGTGGGTGGTCAGCAGGACCGTGGTGCCCTCGGCCCGCAGGGCCCGCACCAGGTTCCAGGTCTCCTGCCGGCCCTCGGCGTCGAGGCCGGTCGTCGGTTCGTCGAGGAAGAGCACCTCGGGCCGGCCGATCAGGGCGAGCGCGAGGTCGAGCCGCCGCTTCTCGCCGCCGGACAGCTGCTTGACCCGCACCTTGGCGCGGCGGGTGAGCCCGACGGACTCCAGGGCCTCGCCGACCGGCCGGGCTCCGCTGGTGCAGCCGGCCCACATGCGGACGGTCTCGGCGACGGTCAGTTCGGCGGGGAAGCCGCCCTCCTGGAGCATGACGCCGATCCGGGGCCGCACCCGGGCGCGTTCGGTGTGCGGGTCGTGCCCGAGGACCCGGACCTGTCCGGCGGCGGGCGCCGCGAGTCCTTCGAGGAGCTCGACGGTGGAGGTCTTTCCGGCGCCGTTCGTGCCGAGGAGCGCGAAGAGCTCGCCGCGGCCCACGGAGAAGCTGACTCCGCGCACCGCCTCGAAGGACCCCCGCTTGCCGTCCCCGTACACGCGGCGCAGATCAGTGACATCGATCACGCGCTCGTTGCTGGTCATGGATCCAGCCTCGCGGCGGCGCGGGCCGGCGGGCAGTGCGCGCTGTCATCGGCCCGCATGACAAATGTCAGGGGCGACCGGGGCGGGGCCAGGAACGCCGGAAGCCCCGGATCCTTGCGGACCCGGGGCTTCCGGAACTGGAGCGAACGACGAGGTTCGAACTCGCGACCTCAACCTTGGCAAGGTTGCGCTCTACCAACTGAGCTACGTTCGCATGCGGCCGATCAGCTCTCACTGGTCGGTGCGAGCACCAGCCTACCGCACCACAAGTGGTGATCGGTACGCGATGCAGAGCGGGTGACAGGAATTGCACACTGCGCCTTCCCCCTGGAAGGGGGATGTTCTACTACTGAACTACACCCGCATGTACTCCGTGAGGTGCGGCTTTTTCGGCCTTGCCCCTCGGCGTGCTCCAGACTCTAGCTGACCAGCGGGGGTGCAGCGCAAGTCGGTTCCGGCGAGGGGCTCCTGACGGAGGGACGCGCGCCTCAGTTGGCCTCGGCGAACGCCTCGTAGACGCGCTTGGGGATCCGGCCCCGCGGCGGCACGTCGAGCTGGTGCGAGCGGGCCCAGGCGCGCACCGCGGCCGGGGCGGGGGTCACCGCCGTGTGCGTGAACACCGTCGGGACCTTGGGCGTCCGCCCGGCGCCGGCGCCGCCGGTCTGCTTGCGCCCGGCCTGGAGGTACGGGGCGAGGGCCTTGCGGAGCTTTTTCGCATTGGCTTGATTCAGGTCGATCTCGTACGACTTGCCGTCGAGGCCGAAGACCACCGTTTCCGCCGCTTCTCCGCCGTCGATGTCGTCAAACAGAGTGACCACGACACGCTGCGCCACGAATATCGGTCCCTTCGTCCGGCATCCCGCTTTGACGTGCGGTGATGTCGACTGTCCTGCCGTTGGTGTGCCCTTGATGTGCCCTTGATAATTCCTTTTTACCCTGCCTGGCATTGTGCTGGGAAGGCCAATAGAAAACCTCCGCGTGTCTACCGTCCCCGTTTTCCGGGTGCCTCGCTCGGGTTTTCCCGTAATTTTCCGTACGGATCTCGGGGCGTTGCCCCGACGTGACGCGGATCTCGTAGCTTCCTACCGTCTACGCGAGTAGAAGATTTGGGCGGGTACGCTGAACGGACCTGCTCAGCACCACACACCGGGAGTGCCAGTGGCACGCGTCGTAGTCGACGTCATGCTCAAGCCGGAGATCCTCGACCCCCAGGGCCAGGCGGTGCAGCGTGCGCTGCCGCGCCTCGGTTTCGACGGCATCTCCGACGTCCGCCAGGGAAAGCGTTTCGAGCTCGAAGTGGACGGGCCGGTGGATGACGCCGCCCTCGCCCGTATCCACGAGCTCGCGGAAACCTTCCTCGCCAACACCGTGATCGAGAACTTCACCGTGAAGGTGGAAGAGCTCGCGGTGGGGGCCGAAAAGTGACCGCTCGTATTGGCGTCGTCACCTTTCCCGGTTCGCTCGACGACCGGGACACCCAGCGCGCGATCCGTCTGGCCGGTGCCGAGCCGGTGGCCCTGTGGCACAAGGACAAGGATCTGAAGCAGGTCGACGCGGTCGTCCTGCCCGGCGGCTTCTCCTACGGTGACTACCTGCGGGCGGGCGCCATCTCGCGCTTCTCGCCCGTCATGGAGACGCTGATCGACCAGGCGAAGGCGGGCCTGCCGGTCCTGGGCATCTGCAACGGGTTCCAGGTCCTCACCGAGGCCCACCTGCTCCCCGGCGCGATGCTCGGCAACGACCACCTGCACTTCATCTGCCGCGACCAGAAGCTGCGGGTGGAGAACGCGGACACCGCCTGGACCGCCGACTACGAGGCCGGCCAGGAGATCCACATCCCGCTGAAGAACATGGACGGGCGGTACGTCGCCGACTCGTACACGCTCGACAAGCTGGAGGCGGAGGGCCGGGTCGTCTTCCGGTACGAAGACTTCAACCCGAACGGTTCGCTGCGCGACATCGCCGGTGTCACGAACGAGGCGGGCAACGTCGTCGGTCTGATGCCGCACCCGGAGCACGCCGTCGAGCCCCTCATCGGGTCCGGCCGCACCGACGGTCTCCCCTTCTTCACCTCGATCCTCAAGAAGCTGGTTTCCGCGTCATGAGCCTCGACACCGTAGAGAACGCCGCCAAGACCCCCGACGTCGAACTCCCCTGGGCCGAGCTGGGCCTGAAGAAGGACGAGTACGAGCGCGTCGTGGAGATCCTCGGCCGCCGCCCGACCGGCGCCGAGCTCGCCATGTACTCGGTCATGTGGTCCGAGCACTGCTCCTACAAGTCGTCGAAGGTGCACCTGCGCCAGTTCGGCGAGAAGGCCCCCCAGTCCGACGCCATGCTCGTCGGCATCGGTGAGAACGCGGGCGTCGTCGACGTCGGCCAGGGCTACGCCGTCACCTTCAAGGTGGAGTCGCACAACCACCCCTCCTACGTGGAGCCCTACCAGGGCGCCGCGACCGGCGTGGGCGGCATCGTGCGCGACATCATCGCCATGGGCGCCCGCCCGGTGGCCGTGGTCGACCCGCTGCGCATGGGCGCCGCGGACCACCCGGACACCAAGCGCGTGCTGCCCGGCGTCGTCGCCGGCATCGGCGGCTACGGCAACTGCCTGGGCCTGCCGAACATCGGCGGCGAGATCGTCTTCGACGCCTGCTACCAGGGCAACCCGCTGGTCAACGCCGGTGCCATCGGCGTCATGCGGCACGAGGACATCCACCTCGCGAAGGCGTCCGGCGCGGGCAACAAGGTCATCATGTACGGCGCCCGCACGGGCGGTGACGGCATCGGCGGCGCCTCGATCCTGGCCTCCGAGACCTTCGACGACGCCAAGCCGTCGAAGCGCCCCGCCGTGCAGGTCGGCGACCCCTTCCAGGAGAAGCTCCTCATCGAGTGCACCCTGGAGGCCTTCAAGGAGAAGCTCGTCGTCGGCATCCAGGACCTGGGCGCCGCCGGCATCTCCTGCGCCACCAGCGAGCTGGCGTCCAACGGCTCGGGCGGCATGCGCGTCGAGCTCGACGACGTGCCGCTGCGCGACTCCACGCTCTCTCCTGAGGAGATCCTCATGAGCGAGTCGCAGGAGCGCATGTGCGCGGTCGTGGAGCCCGAGAAGGTCGAGCGCTTCCTCGAGATCTGCGACAAGTGGGACGTCATCGCGACCGTCATCGGTGAGGTCACCGACGGCGACCGCCTGGAGATCTTCTGGCACGGCGAGAAGATCGTCGACGTCGACCCGCGCACGGTCGCCCACGAGGGCCCGACGTACGAGCGTCCCTACGCCCGCCCCGAGTGGCAGGACGCGCTCCAGGCCGACGACGCGAACAAGCTGGCCCGCCCGTCCTCCGCGGACGAGCTGAAGCAGCAGGTCCTCGCGGTCGTCGCGTCGCCGAACCAGGCGTCGAAGAAGTGGATCACCTCGCAGTACGACCACTTCGTGCAGGGCAACACGGTCCTTGCGCAGCCCGAGGACTCGGGCATGATCCGCATCGACGAGGAGACCGGCCTCGGTGTCGCCATCGCGACGGACGGCAACGGCCGCTTCGCGAAGCTCGACCCGTACACCGGTGCGCAGCTCGCCCTCGCGGAGGCGTACCGCAACGTGGCGACGACCGGTGCCAAGCCGCTCGCCGTCTCCGACTGCCTGAACTTCGGCTCGCCCGAGGACCCGGCCGTCATGTGGCAGTTCGCCGAGGCCGTCCGCGGTCTGGCCGACGGCTGCCTCCAGCTCGGCACCCCGGTGACCGGCGGCAACGTGTCGCTGTACAACCAGACGGGCGAGGCCGCGATCCACCCGACCCCGGTCGTGGCGGTCCTCGGCGTGATCGACGATGTCGCCCGGCGCACCCCGGTCGCCTTCCGGGAAGAGGGCCAGCTCCTCTACCTGCTCGGTGACACGCACGAGGAGTTCGGCGGTTCGGCCTGGTCGCAGGTCGTCCACGACCACCTCGGCGGCATGCCGCCGAAGGTGGACCTGGAGCGCGAGCGGCTGCTCGGCGAGATCCTGATCTCGGCTTCCCGCGACGGCATGATCGACGCCGCGCACGACCTGTCCGACGGCGGTCTGATCCAGGCCGTGGTCGAGTCCGCGCTGCTCGGCGGCAAGGGCGCGCGCCTTGTCGTCCCGGACGGCCTGGACGCGTTCACCTTCCTGTTCTCCGAGTCGGCGGGCCGCGCGGTCGTGGCGGTGCCGCGCAGCGAGGAGCTCCGCTTCAACGACATGTGCGGTGCGCGGGGTCTTCCCGTCACCCGTATCGGTGTCGTCGACGGCGACGCGGTGGACGTCCAGGGCGAGTTCGCGCTCTCCCTGACGGAGCTGCGTGCCGCGCACGAGAACACGATCCCGGAGCTCATGGCGTAAGCCAGGCTCCCGGTACGTCACGAAGTCCCCGTCCGCTCCGGCGGACGGGGACTTCGCGCGTTTTCTACGGCTGGGTGGCCCCGGCGCCGACGGCGACCTGGGCCCGCGCCTCGTCCCTGCGCGGCAGGCGCGTGGCGAGCGCCGTGCCGAGCAGCATCAGGGCGGCGCCGCCCCAGAAGACGATGCTGGTGGCGTGGACGAAGTCCTGGACGGCCGCCGCGTGCGCGGAACCGTGCAGGGACGGGATGGTGTTGACGTCGGTGTCGAGGAGCCGGAAGAGGATCGTGCCGAACAGGGCGGCGCCCAGTGCGTTGCCCAGTGTCTGGAAGAAGCGGATGCCGGTCGTGGCGACGCCGAGGAGCGGGCGGGGCGCGGCGTCCTGCACGAGGAAGATCAGCTGCCCGATGAGCTGGCCGAACGCGATCCCGGCGAGGAACAGTTCGGCGCGGATCAGCCACAGGGACGTGTCGGGGGACAGGGTCGTGGCGAGGAGCGCGAAGACGGCGGCCATGGTGAGGGTGCCGGAGAGCGTGGCGGTCCGGGCGGGCCAGTCGAGGCGGCCCGCGACGAGGCCGGCGCCGGTCATGCCGACGGCCATCGGCAGCAGGTAGAGCCCGGCGTCGGAGCTGGACAGACCGCGGGCCACCTGGAGATAGACCAGCACGTAGTAGATCGAGCACATCATCGCGGCGCCGGTGATGCCCTGGACGACGAAGGCCCAGCGCAGTTCGGGGATCCGGAACAGGGACAGGGGGAGCAGCGGGTCGGCGGCGGTGGCCTGCCGCCGGACGAACAGGACGAGGCCCAGCACGGCGGCGCACAGCAGGCCGATGATCTGCGGGGAGCTCCAGGCGTACTCCCGGCCGCCCCACTCCATGGCGAGCAGCAGCGCGGTGGAGAAGCCGGCGGCGAGGGCGGCTCCGGCCCAGTCGAGCGGGCGGCGCACGGGGTGGTCGGGCAGCTTGAGGACGAGCGCGCCGGCGATCAGGACGGCGATGCCGAGCGGCAGGTTCACGTAGAAGATCCACCGCCAGCTCGCGTGGTCGGTGAGGAAGCCGCCGAGCCAGGGGCCGAGGGCCATGCCGCAGCCGGCGACGATGCCGCCGAGCCCGCCGCCCTTGCCGGCCCCTTCCTCTCCGGGGTCCTTGAGGTGCGCCATCACGACCATCGTCACGCTCATCAGCCCGCCGCCGCCGAGGCCCTGAAGGGCGCGAGCGGCGATCAGCTGGGTCATCGACTGGGCGAGCCCACACAGCGCCGAGCCCAGCAGGAAGGTGGCGACGGCGCCGAGGAAGACGCGCTGGGCGCCGAGGGTGTCGCAGAGCTTGCCGTACAGCGGCAGCATCGCGGCGGCGGCGAGGGCGAACGCGCTGACCAGCCACGGGAAGCAGTCGATGCCGTGGGCGGGGTCGAGGTCGCGGACGATCGGCACGGCGGCCGCGGACACGATCTGCAGGTCGAGGACGGCCAGGACGATCGTGAAGAGGCAGACGAACATGCCGATCGCGCGGGCCGCCGGAGTCATCGCTCCGGGCGTCTTCGGTGCGGGCGTCTCAGTCATGGCATCACCGTGCCCGAGAAAATGTATCGGGTCAATCTTTTTGCTCGGATCAAATTTCGGTGGAGCCAAAAATTTTGTCCGGCTCAAACTTCGACCACGGCTTGGTACGGTTCCGGCATGGCTGAAGACGGCGGACCCGGACTGCGCGAGCGCAAGAAGAAGCAGACGGCGATCAAGGTGTGGCGCACCGCGGTCGACCTGTTCCTGGAGCACGGCTACGAGCAGGTGTCCGTCGCCCAGATCGCCGAGGCCGCCGAGGTCTCGAAGATGACGGTCTTCAACTACTTCAAGACCAAGGAAGACCTCCTCATGGGCCCCATGGAGGAGCACGTCGAGGACCTGGCCGAGGCCATCAGGGCGCGCCCGAGCGGCAGTTCGGCCGTCGACGCGACCCGCGCGATGGTCCTCCGCAAGATCGCCGACCGGGACCCGTCGATCGGCCTCAGCGAGCAGGGCAACGAGCTGGCGCTGATCCAGCTCGTCCAGCGCACCCCGGTCCTGGCCCGCCGCGCGATGCTCTGGTCGGTGCGCGGCGAGCGGGCGGCGGCGACCGTGCTCACCGAGGAGACCGGCGACGCCCTGCTGTCCGCCGTCGCCGCGGCCCAGCTGTCCGGCGTGGTCGGCGCCCTCATGAGCGAGCACCACCGCAGGGTCCTGGCGGGCGAGTCCCCGGCCGCGGTCGCGGCGGACGCGGCGGAGCGCGCCGAGCGGGCGTTCGCCCTGGTCGAAAAGGGCCTGAGCGGATTCGCCGTGCGGGCGTAGGGTCACCGTCATGCCCGCGCCCAGGACCTCCAGAAAACGCCAGCGCTCCTACGACGCCGAGAAGTTGCGGACCGCCGTACTGGCCCAGTTCGCCGCCCTGCGTACGGCCGTCGAGGCCCTCACCCCGGAGCAGCTCGCGGCGCCCACCCGGCTCGGCGACTGGACCGTGCGGGAGCTCGCCGCGCACCTCACCATGGCCGTCGGGATGCTGCCCCGCGCCCTCGCCGAACCCGCCCCGGCCCGGGCCGAACTGACGCTGACGGAGTATCCGTCGCTCACCGCGCCCGCCGCCCCCGCCATCGACACGCGCGTCCACGAACTGGCCGCCGCCCCGCTCGGCGAGCTGTACGCGGAGGTCGCCGAGGGGCTCGACACGTACCTGCCGGCCGGGGTCGACGGCGAGCGGCCGCTCGCCCACCGGGTCGGGACCATGACGCTGACCACCGCCCTCGTCACCCGCGCGGTCGAACTCGCCGTCCACACCGACGACCTGAACGACGCTCTGCCCGAGCTGGGCCTGCCCGTCGAGCGGCAGTTGCTCGCCGCCGCGACCCGCTTCCTCGCCGACGCGCTCGCCGTGAAGGCGCCCGGCGCGTCCACCGAGGTGCGGATCCCGCCGTTCGCCGTCGTCCAGTGCGTCGAGGGCCCCCGGCACACCCGCGGCACCCCGCCGAACGTCGTGGAGACCGACCCACTCACCTGGCTCCGCCTCGCGACGGGCCGTACGAGCTGGCGGACCGCCCTCGACGACGCGAAGGTCAGCGCGAGCGGCGAGCGGGCCGACCTGGAGGCGCTGCTCCCGATCATGGCCTGAGGCCTACGGGGCGGGGCGGCCCCACGGGGCGGGATGGAACCGGACCGGGGGGCTCCCCCGTCCCATCGCCATGCCGATACGAACCACCCCCCGCGCCCTGCTCACCACGACGCTCAGCACCACGCTCGCGGTGACCGCCCTCGCCGCGCTCACCGCCTGCGGCACCGAGAAGGCCCCCGGCGCCGGCCGCCCCGGTCCCGGGACCGTGACGACCGACACCCCGCTGGTCGGCACGGAGTGGCAGGTCACGGGCCTGCGCTCGGCCGGCACCGACGCCCCGCTGCCGAAGGCCGCCCGGGACCGCGCCCGCGTCGTCCTGCACAAGGACGGCCGCGTCGACGCCCGCCTCGGCTGCAACACCGGCAGCACCAAGGCCACGGTCAAGGGCGACCGCATCAGCTTCGGCCGCCTGATCACGACCCGGATGGGCTGCTTCGGCCCCGCCGCGGACCTGGAGAAGGCGATGACCTCGGCCCTCGACAGCGAGGTCCACTACGCGATCAAGGGCGACCGGCTCACCCTGACCACGAAGGACGGCAAGGGCGTCACCCTGACCGCCAAGACCCCGTAGCCGGTAGCCGGCAGCCGCCCGGAGGACTCAGGCCGGATAGGGCAGCAGCCCCTTGTCGACGCGCTCCCAGACCGCCTTCAGCCCGGCCAGCCGCTCCGGCTCGTCCGCCGCCCGGTCGGCCTGTTCGCGGCGGTCAGCCGACAGGTCGAAGAGGCGGTCCTTGCCGTCCTTGCCGCGGTAGTACTTCCAGTCGCCGCGCCGCACGGCCCGTTCCCCGCGCACCCGCCAGAACAGATCGCGCTCCGCGAGCTCCTCGCCGCGCAGCAGGTACCCGGCCAGGCTCGTGCCGTCGAGCGGGTACGCCGGGTCGGGCCGGGCTCCGCCGATCTCCAGGAGCGTCGCCGTCCAGTCCGGGGTGAACACCGGCTCGTGGCTGACCTGGCCCGCGTCGAACCGGGCCGGCCACCGCACGATCGTCGGGACGCGGATGCCGCCCTCCTGGAGCGAGGACTTGTTGCCGGACAGCGGCCAGTTGTAGGAGAAGCGCTCGCCGCCGTTGTCGGACGCGAAGAAGACCAGCGTGTCCCGCTCCTGGCCGGACTCCTTCAGCGCGGCGAGCACCTGCCCGACGGACCGGTCCAGGTCCTCGACCATCTCGGTGTACTTCTCCACCGAGCCGCCGTCGTCGTGGAACAGGGCCCGCCGGTCACCGGCCTTGATCCGCCGCACGACCTCGGCGCTCGCCTCCTCGTCCCCGTCGGCGATCCACGGCCAGTGCGGGGTCGTGAAGTTCAGGTTGAGCAGCCACGGGGTGTCCCCGTGGTCGCGGCGCACGTACTCGCTCGCCCGCTCGGTGAGGATCCGCGTGTAGTACCGCAGGTCCTTGTACTCGGCGTCGCCCTCGTACAGGTCGTACTCCCCGCCGAGCCCCAGCTTCGAGTAGTACTCCAGGGCCCCGCCGAAGTTCCCGAAGAACTCGTCCCAGCCCGAGCGGGTCGGCGAGTAGTCCGGCAGGTAGCCGCAGTGCCACTTGCCGATGAGCGCGGTCGAGTAGCCCGCGCCCCGCAGCAGCGAGGCGAGCGTCGGATGGTTCGGGTCGAGCCCGGCGGACCGGTCGGCGATCGGCTCGGCCAGCCCGCCCTTCGTCCGGCCCGGATAGCGGCCCGTGTAGAGGCTGAACCGGGTCGGCGAGCAGGTCGCGGACCCGCTGTACGCGTCGGTGAACCGCACGCCCTGCCGGGCCAGCCGGTCCAGGTGCGGGGTCCTGATGTGCGGCGCCCCGTACGAGGACAGATCGGCCCAGCCGAGGTCGTCGCCGAGGATGAACAGGATGTTGGGCCGGCGGGAGCGCCGCCCGGCGGCGGCGCGGAACGGCCGCTCCCGCGGGGCGTCGGCCGCGGCAGGCGTGGTGGCGGCGGCGGGCGGGGCGGCGGTGCCGAGCGCGGCGACGGTCGCCGAGGCGCCGACCACCCCGCCGAACGCGCGCCGGGACAGCTTCGAGGCATGCGAGGACATGAAGGCTCCAGGAAGGAGAGCGAAGGGGGAGAACGGGCCAGGGACCGCTCCTCCGGCGCAAAGGAGCGACTCGCTGTGAACCCGGGAACGCAGGATCTGAACGGTGGAGAACGCGCTCAGAAGGCGCGGCGACAGATGGCGCTCGCGACACGGACCAGGTCGACGTGGCGGCGCCCCACAAGGGTGACCGTACGGTCACGGAGTGGCTGCATGACCCAGGACGATGCCGATCATGACGTACACCTGTCAACGCCGTTCCGCCCTGTGGACAACGGCGCCGGGGCGGCGGCAACGCGAGTTCCGTCACACCCGTCCCGCCCCCGCCCCGAGCCCTGCGGAGACCACGTTTACGCAGGTCAAAGCCATAGAAGAGGCTCAGGTCGACCGGTCCGGCGCACCCCGGACCCTGGGGCGGCCCCCGTTCGTCAACGCGGGTAGCGCTTGTCCCCAATTCGGACCAGTGGTCGATCCCGTCTACACTCGGTGGCGTGCCACGTGGTGACGGTCGACTCAATCACGATCTGCTCCCCGGCGAGAAAGGCCCCCAGGACGCTTGTGGCGTCTTCGGTGTCTGGGCTCCGGGCGAAGAGGTCGCAAAGCTCACGTACTTCGGGCTCTACGCCCTCCAGCATCGGGGTCAGGAATCCGCGGGAATCGCGGTCAGCAACGGCTCCCAGATCCTCGTCTTCAAGGACATGGGCCTCGTGTCCCAGGTCTTCGACGAGACTTCCCTAGGTTCACTCCAAGGTCATATCGCGGTCGGTCACGCCCGCTACTCGACCACCGGAGCCTCCGTGTGGGAGAACGCCCAGCCGACGTTCCGCGCCACCGCGCACGGTTCGATCGCGCTCGGTCACAACGGCAACCTGGTCAACACGGCGCAGCTCGCCGAGATGGTCGCCGCCCTCCCCAAGGAGAACGGCCGCGCCACCCAGGTGGCGGCCACCAACGACACCGACCTGGTGACCGCGCTGCTCGCGGGTCAGGTCGACGACGACGGCAAGCCCCTGACCATCGAAGAGGCCGCGCACAAGGTGCTGCCCCAGGTCCAGGGCGCTTTCTCCCTCGTCTTCATGGACGAACACACCCTCTACGCCGGCCGTGACCCCCAGGGCATCCGCCCGCTGGTCCTCGGCCGCCTCGAGCGCGGCTGGGTGGTCGCGTCCGAGTCCGCCGCCCTCGACATCTGCGGCGCCAGCTTCGTCCGCGAGATCGAGCCGGGCGAGTTCGTCGCCATCGACGAGAACGGCCTGCGCACCTCCCGCTTCGCAGAAGCGAAGCCCAAGGGCTGCGTCTTCGAGTACGTGTACCTGGCCCGTCCCGACACGGACATCGCGGGTCGGAACGTGTACCTCTCCCGCGTGGAGATGGGCCGCCGCCTCGCCAAGGAGGCGCCGGTCGACGCCGACCTCGTCATAGCGACGCCGGAGTCGGGCACCCCCGCCGCCGTCGGCTACGCGGAGGCCAGCGGAATCCCGTTCGGCAACGGCCTGGTGAAGAACGCCTATGTCGGGCGTACGTTCATCCAGCCCTCGCAGACGATCCGCCAGCTCGGTATCCGGCTGAAGCTGAACCCGCTCAAGGAAGTCATCAAGGGCAAGCGCCTGGTCGTCGTCGACGACTCGATCGTGCGCGGCAACACCCAGCGCGCCCTGGTCCGCATGCTCCGCGAGGCCGGCGCCGCCGAGGTCCACATCCGGATCTCGTCGCCGCCCGTGAAGTGGCCCTGCTTCTTCGGCATCGACTTCGCGACCCGCGCCGAGCTCATCGCCAACGGCATGTCGGTCGAGGAGATCGGCACCTCCCTGGGCGCCGACTCGCTCTCCTACATCTCCATCGACGGCATGATCGAGGCGACCACCATCGCCAAGCCGAACCTCTGCCGCGCCTGCTTCGACGGCGAGTACCCGATGGAACTGCCGGACCCCGAGCTCCTCGGCAAGCAGCTCCTGGAGACGGAACTGGCCGCAGGTCCTGCCGCCACCGCCGCGGCCGACGCGATCCGTCGGCCGTAGGCGCCCTAGTTCTCGTATCCACCAACCCGAAAGATCCCAGGCAATGTCTGAGACTGGTGCCAGCTACGCGTCCGCGGGCGTCGACATCGAGGCGGGCGATCGCGCCGTCGAGCTGATGAAGGAGTGGGTGAAGAAGACGCAGCGCCCCGAGGTCCTCGGCGGCCTCGGCGGTTTCGCCGGCCTCTTCGACGCCTCCGCCCTCAAGAAGTACGAGCGTCCGCTGCTCGCCTCCGCGACCGACGGCGTCGGCACGAAGGTGGACGTGGCCCGCCGCCTCGGCGTCTACGACACGATCGGCCACGACCTGGTCGCGATGGTCATGGACGACATCGTGGTGTGCGGCGCCGAGCCGCTCTTCATGACCGACTACATCTGCGTCGGCAAGGTTCACCCCGAGCGCGTCGCCGCCATCGTGAAGGGCATCGCCGAGGGCTGTGTCCTCGCCGGCTGCGCCCTGGTCGGCGGCGAGACGGCGGAGCACCCGGGCCTGCTCGGCGCGGACGAATTCGACGTCGCGGGTGCCGGCACGGGTGTCGTCGAGTACGACAACCTGCTGGGCCCCGATCGCATCCGCACGGGTGACGCGGTGATCGCCATGGCGTCCTCCGGTCTTCACTCGAACGGGTACTCGCTGGTCCGCCACGTCCTCCTGGACCGCGCGGGCATGGCGCTGGAGCAGCAGGTCGACGAGCTGGGCCGCACGCTCGGCGAGGAGCTCCTGGAGCCCACCAAGATCTACTCCCTGGACTGCCTGGCGCTCACCAACACCACTCAGGTCCACGCCTACAGCCACATCACGGGCGGCGGCCTCGCGGCCAACCTGGCCCGGGTGATCCCGGACGGCCTGCACGCCACGGTCGACCGCTCCACCTGGACCCCGGGCGCGATCTTCGACCTCGTCGGCAAGGCCGGCTCCGTCGAGCGCCTGGAGCTGGAGAAGACGCTGAACATGGGCGTCGGCATGATGGCGATCGTCCCGCAGGAGTCCGTCGACGTCGCCCTCGCGACCCTCGCCGACCGCGGTGTGGACTCCTGGGTGGCCGGCGAGATCACCGAGCGCGGCGACCACACCACGGGCGCCGAGCTCACGGGCGACTACGCCCGGTAGGACACACGGGGTGCCGCCCCGGGCCCTCAGGGTCCCGGGGCAGCACAAAACCCGGTCCGGCGTGGTGACCACCCCGGACCGGGTGAGTGCAGCAGTATTCGGAGAACGAATGAACTGCTGAACGTGCTATGTACTACGAGGTCAAGCGCCGCGGCGCTGAGACGATGGACCGGACTCCTCGTCCTCGTCCTCATCGTCGTCGTACATATCCGCATAGCGGGCGTACGGGTCCTCGTCGTCCTCCTCGTCCTCGAACGGCTCGCCGTTAGGCGGCTGATTCGAGACCGGATCAGACGTCGATGCGCCCAGCTCGTTGGCCAGACGCGACAGGTCAGTCCCGCCGCTGCTGTACTTCAGCTGGCGGGCGACCTTCGTCTGCTTGGCCTTTGCCCGGCCGCGCCCCATGGCTCGACCCCCTCGGTGACGGGGCTCGACGGCCCCAGAGTCTTGACACGCGTTCATGTTCAGGAACGGGCTCTCCGCAGAGAGACCGGTCCGTAGGGCTTCCACGGTACCTGAGCCCACGCCCATACGGTACGTCGCCCGCAGGACGCGCGTGTGCGCAGGACCAGCCAGGAGCCCCGTCCTCGCTGGTCAGCTGCGATTTTAACCTCTTCTCGACGGGCGACCCGCCGAGAAGAGTGACGCTCGTTACGCAGCGCCCGCGATCACGCCCGGCCGCGCGCCTCCGCCATGCGCTGCTCGGCGATCCGGTCGGCCGCGGCGGCCGGCGGGATCCCGTCGGACTTTGCGCGAGCGAAGATCGAGAGCGTGGTGTCGAAGATCTTCGACGCCTTCGCCTTGCACCGGTCGAAGTCGAAGCCGTGGAGCTCGTCGGCGACCTGGATGACCCCGCCCGCGTTCACCACGTAGTCCGGGGCGTAGAGGATCCCGCGGTCCGCGAGGTCCTTCTCCACACCCGGGTGGGCGAGCTGGTTGTTCGCCGCGCCGCAGACGACCTTGGCGGTGAGGACCGGCACGGAGTCGTCGTTCAGGGCGCCGCCCAGCGCGCACGGGGCGTAGATGTCCAGGCCCTCGACGCGGATCAGCTCGTCCGTGTCGGCGGCCACGCGGACCTCCGGGTGCAGGTCGGTGATCCGGCGCACCGACTCCTCGCGCACGTCCGTGATCACGACCTCGGCGCCGTCGGACAGCAGGTGCTCGACCAGGTGGTGCCCGACCTTGCCGACGCCGGCGACGCCGACCGTGCGGCCGCGCAGCGTCGGGTCGCCCCACAGGTGCTGGGCGCTGGCCCGCATGCCCTGGAAGACACCGAAGGCGGTGAGCACGGAGGAGTCGCCCGCGCCGCCGTTCTCGGGCGAGCGGCCGGTGGTCCAGCGGCACTCGCGCGCCACCACGTCCATGTCGGCCACGTACGTGCCCACGTCGCAGGCCGTCACGTAGCGCCCGCCGAGCGAGGCCACGAAGCGCCCGTAGGCGAGCAGCAGTTCCTCGGTCTTGATGCGGTCCGGGTCGCCGATGATGACGGCCTTGCCGCCACCGTGGTCCAGTCCGGCCAGGGCGTTCTTGTACGACATGCCGCGCGCGAGGTTCAGCGCGTCGGCGACGGCCTCCGCCTCGGTCGCGTAGGGGTAGAAGCGCGTGCCGCCGAGGGCGGGGCCCAGGGCGGTGCTGTGGAGGGCGATCACGGCCTTGAGGCCGCTCGCCCGGTCCTGGCAGAGCACGACCTGCTCGTGCCCGCCCTGGTCCGAGTGGAACAGGGTCTGCAGCACGTCGGCAGCGGCGCCGGTCACATCGGTCACTGTGGTGACTCCCAAGTAAGTTGCGGCGGTTGAGCGGAGCCCCGTACGGGTGGCGGGTCTCCGTGGGCAGAAGACTAGAACGCGCCGCGGGCCGCCACCCGCGCAGTGCCCAGGATCACTCTCTCGCGTCGGGGCACTCCGTACGCGGGGGCGCGTGCGCCGGGGCCTGCCGTGGCACGATTTGCAGTGTTTTCCGGGTCGTGGTCGGGGGAGGGAGCAGCCGTGCCGAAGAAGGTGTCCTCGCCGACCGTCCCGTACGCCGCCTATCTGCGGGTCTACGAACCGCTGGCCGCGTTCCCGCAGCCCGAGCGCGGCCACTGGGAGCGCTACGCCCGGCGCGAGCACCTGCCCTCCTACCAGGACGAACTGCGCCGCTCGCTCGCCGATCTGCTGCCGACGCCGCCGGTGCCCGTGCCGGTCCACGAGAGCGACGACGCGTTCGTGCTCGAGGCCGACGGGGTGGTGTGCGTCTGCCCGTGGCGCACCCGGCTGCGCGGCTGGCAGGCGCTCGGTGAGCTGCCGGGCTTCCTGCCGCTCCCGGTCCTGGACGCGGTGCTGCCGCCGGTGGTGCGCCGGCAGACGGCCGACGACTACGAGCGCTGGCTGGAGCGGAACCCGGACGCGCGCCCCTGGATCCGCACCTCGACCTGGCACGTGCCGCTGAACTGGTTCGTGCTCGTCTCCGACGAGGAGCGGGTCTACGAGCCGAAGAGCGCGGGCGGCGAGGCGTCGCTGCGGTACCGGACGCCGATGGTGCAGGCGCGGCGGCGGGTGGCGCGGGCGCTGAAGGCGCTCAAGGACGCGCTCGACGAGGGGCCGCTCATCGACGGCCTGCTGGATGTGGGGCGCTGGCTGGAGGAGTTCCACCCGCGCTCGTACGTGGAGCTCGACTACGGCGGGCTCGTGCACACCCTGCCCGCGGAGCAGTTGGACGAGGATCACTCGGCGGCGGACGTCGCGGAGGGGATCGCGGCGCTGCGGGCCGGCGACGGGGCGGGCGCGAGCGCGGCGTACGCGCGGCTCGTGGCACGCTGGCGTGCGGTGAAGGAACGGCAGAACGCCAACTGACCGGACGCATGCGGGCCTTCAGGACCTACGTCCTGATCCGGGCGTTTGCATCAAGCGTGATGCAAGCGTGACGGACTGCACTTACTTCGCCCTTGCGCCCATCACCCCTCCTCGTGCCAAAATAGGACAAGGAGTCCGGGGAGGACTCTGTCCGCCCGACTAGGCACCACTTTGGGCGGATCACTCAGCATTGCACTGTCTTTGGGGGGTCTGGTGACTCCTGACGCCCCTGTGACTGATCGTCACAGGGGCGTGACTGTCCGCTATGGCATGGTCCATCGGCTTCCGTCGCTGATGAACACCTGGGAGGGCAATTCCATCGGTTTGGCCGACGCGGCTGGACGGATGGTGTAGTTGTAGTGCCGAGGACAAGCCGTTCGTCCTATAACCGACTCGACCCGTGTCCGCCATATCGGGCAACGCGGGTCAAGGTGCAGAATTTAAAGGAAAGAACCGAGAAGGTTCGGTTCTCCCGAGGAGGCCGCTCATGACCGCTCGCACCCCTGATGCCGAGCCGCTGCTGACCCCCGCTGAGGTCGCCACGATGTTCCGCGTCGACCCGAAGACGGTCACGCGCTGGGCGAAGGCTGGCAAGCTCACGTCGATCCGCACGCTCGGCGGGCACCGCCGTTACCGCGAGGCCGAGGTCCGCGCTCTGCTTGCGGGTATTCCGCAGCAGCGCAGCGAGGCCTGAGGACCCCGCAGAACGCGGTGCATATCGGGCGTTTCGGGTCCCCCAACCCGTACTGCGCCCACCCCATAGCTCCACACGACGCGGGACCTGCCCCAACAGGCCCCCTTCTTATGAAGCGCCACGAAGCGTCATCTCCACTGCTTCACACGGTGCGTCGTCGATCGCGCTGGACTCCGCCGGGTCCAGCGCGATTTTTTTGTGCGCTGGGCGGGGTGCCGGCCGGGGGGTCGTGGGGGCTGTGGCGGGGGTTCCGGTGCGGTCTTGGTGGGTCTTGGGGGAGTCTCGGCGGGGCCTCTGGCCAGAGCCTGACGGAGGGCCGATGGAGGGCCGGTGGACGCCTGTGAGGGTGGTGCAATTGCACATATTAAATTGAGGAGTTGTAGGGCGGCTGTAAGAAACGGTGTTTCCAAAACAAGTTCGGTGACACCCGTCACATGCCCTGAATCTTGTTGCCGCAGATGCCCGTGCGCTAGAGGGGCCGGCGGGGGTGGGAGGGTCTCCGACTCTCCCCAGGCTGCCATCTGACGGGCGGCTTGTGGGTCGGCTTTCGTCACCCCTTCGAGGGACTTTCGTCCTCGCCCCCGTCGGAGGCGCTCTCACGGCCCGTCAGGGCCTGCGTGAGGTCCTCGGGGGCGAGCTCCCCGCCCGGCTCCATGGCGAGCCGCAGGAGGCGATGGCAGATGGGGCAGTGCCGGGTGACGTGCCGGTAGCCGGAGGCCGCGGCGAGGTGCGCGCGCAACAGGGCCCGGGTCTCGTGCCGTACGGGTGCCGCCATGCCGCCGCCTCCCCTCCCGCGGTGCGGT
The DNA here is from genome assembly GCF_055558275.1 of Streptomyces sp. NPDC025806. Classification (NCBI taxonomy): domain Bacteria; kingdom Bacillati; phylum Actinomycetota; class Actinomycetes; order Kitasatosporales; family Streptomycetaceae; genus Streptomyces; species Streptomyces sp. NPDC025806. Next base: position 88,895 of record NZ_JBVHMU010000020.1, read on the forward strand.
GCGTTGCTTCTGGCGTACTCAGCACCCGAGTACCCGTCAAGAGCGCGGGCCTACCGGGGTGCGGCGGGAAGGGCGCGGCCGCCTGGCACACGCAGAGGGCCCGCACCAGCCGGGGTGCGGGCTCTCTGTGGGTGTGGTCCTGGCGGGATTTGCGGTGTCGTCTGCGGTTTCGTCGCGGACGCGGCCTCTGGGGGTGGCCCAGGGGGGGGCGGGTGCACGCGGAGGGTGCGGTCTCCGGGGGTGGTCCAGGGCGGGCGGGCACACGCAGAAGGCCCGCACCATTCGGTGCGGGCCTTCTTACTGCGGTCCTGACGGGATTTGAACCCGCGGCCTCCACCTTGACAGGGTGGCGAGCACTCCAAACTGCTCCACAGGACCAGGTTCGCGGCGCTTTTTCTTCTGCGTTGCGCTGCGAGTAGGACAGTACAGCAGTGCAGGCCCACGCGTCGAACTCACCCCGCGTGGCTGCCTCGTCACGGAACGGCGGCGTCGATCGCCTTCACGATCCGCTTGTCGGAGACGGGGTGCGCGGTGCCCAGGGCGTGGGCGAAATAGCTGACCCGGAGCTCCTCGATCATCCAGCGGATGTCCAGGACCTCCTGCGGCACGGGACGTCCCTGCGGCATCTGTTCGAGCAGCCAGGCGTACTCGTCCTGCATCTCGTGGACCTTCTCCATACGGGTGGTGTCCCGCTGGACGTTGGTCGGCATCTGCTGGAGCCGCCGGTCGGCCGCGACCAGGTACCGCATCAGGTCCGGCAGCCGGCGCGTCCCCGTGGCCGTCACGAAGCCCGGCTTCACCAGCCGGTCCAACTGGGTGCGCACGTCCTGGAGGTTGGCGAGCAGCACCGGGCTCTTCGTCGACTTCAGGCGCCGCTCGCAGGCCTGCCAGGCGGCCAGCACCTGCTGCACCTGGTCCACCGTGCGCACCGTCGCGTCGACGATCTCGGCCCGCACCTTCTCGTAGAGCTTGCGGTACGACTCCTCGTCCCAGACGGGCCCGCCGAACTCCCCGATGAGCCGGTCCGCGGCCGCCATCGCGCAGTCCTCGAACAGCGCCTGGATCGAGCCGTGCGGGTTCGCGGAGAGGGAGAGCTTCGCCGCGTTGCTCAGCTTGTCGGAGGCGAACTTGCCCGGGTTCACCGGGATGTTGCGCAGGATGAGCCGGCGCGTGCCCTTCCACATGGCCTGCGCCTGCTCGGCCTCCGTGTCGAAGAGCCGTACGGAGACGGTGTCGCCGTCGTCGACGAGTGCCGGGTAGGCCTTGACCGGCTGGCCGGCGCGGCGGGTCTCGAAGACCTTCGACAGCGTGCCGAGCGTCCAGTCCGTCAGGCCCGTGCGTTCGAGGGACTCGCCGCCGGAGCGCTCGGCCGTGGCCGCGGCCGCCTTGGAGATCGCCTGCCGGGCCTTCGGCTTGAGCCGGAGCTTCAGCGCCTCCAGGTCCTTGTCCTCGGCGAGATTGCGGCGCCGCTCGTCGACGATCCGGAAGGTGATCTTCAGGTGGTCGGGGATGCGGGTGAGGTCGAAGTCGTCGGGCTTCACCGGGACCCCGACCATCCGCTGGAGCTCGCGCGCGAGCGTGGCCGGCAGCGGCTCCTGCAGGGGCACGGCCCGCTCCAGGAACGCCTTCGCGAAGTTCGGCGCCGGCACGTAGTTGCGCCGGATCGGCTTGGGCAGCGAGCGGATCAGCTCGACCACCACGTCCTCGCGCAGGCCCGGGATCTGCCAGTCGAAGCCCTCGTCCGTGACCTGGTTGAGCACTTGGAGCGGGATGTGGACGGTGACACCGTCCGCGTCCGCGCCCGGCTCGAACTGGTACGTCACCCGGAACTTGAGCTGCCCCTGCCGCCACGAGTCCGGGTAGTCGGCCTTGGTGACCGCCTCCGCCGACTCGCGGATCAGCATCGAGCGCTCGAAGTCGAGCAGCTCGGGCTCGTCCTTCTGCTTGTGCTTCCACCAGGAGTCGAAGTGGGCGCCCGAGACGACATGCTCCGGGACCCGCTGGTCGTAGAAGTCGAAGAGCGTCTCGTCGTCCACCACGATGTCGCGGCGGCGCGCCCGGTGCTCCAGCTCCTCGACCTCGGTCAGCAGCTTCCGGTTGTCCGCGAAGAACTTGTGGTGGGTGCGCCAGTCGCCCTCCACCAGCGCGTTCCTGATGAACAGCTCGCGCGAGACCTCCGGGTCGATCCGCCCGTAGTTCACCTTGCGCTGCGCCACGAGCGGGACGCCGTACAGCGTCACCTTCTCGTACGCCATCACGGCCGCCTGGTCCTTCTCCCAGTGCGGCTCGCTGTACGTGCGCTTGAGGAGGTGCTCGGCGAGGGGCTCGACCCACTCCGGCTCGATCTTCGCGTTGACCCGCGCCCACAGCCGGCTGGTCTCCACCAGCTCGGCCGACATCACGAACCGCGGCGGCTTCTTGAACAGCGCCGAGCCGGGGAAGATCGCGAACTTCGCGTTCCGCGCGCCCACGTACTCGTTGCGACCGCGATCACGGCCCGCCTGCTTGGGGTCCTTGGACTGCGACTCCTTGGACTCCTTCACGTCCTTCATGCCGATGTGCGAGAGCAGACCGGACAGGAGGGAGACGTGGATGGAGTCGCCGGGGGCGTCGTCCTCGTTGAGGTGGATGCCCATCTGCTTGGCGACCGTGCGCAGCTGTGTGTAGATGTCCTGCCATTCGCGGATGCGCAGGAAGTTCAGGAACTCGCGCTTGCACATCCGGCGGAACGCCGAGGAGCCGAGCTCCTTCTGCTGCTCGCGCACGTACCGCCACAGGTTCAGGAAGGCCAGGAAGTCGCTGGTCTCGTCCTTGAAGCGGGCGTGCTGCTGGTCGGCCTGCTGCTGCTTGTCGGAGGGGCGCTCGCGCGGGTCCTGGATGGACAGCGCGGCGGCGATCACCATGACCTCGCGCACGCAGCCGTTCTTGTCCGCCTCCAGGACCATGCGGGCCAGGCGCGGGTCCACGGGCAGCTGGGCGAGCCGGCGGCCCTGCTCCGTGAGCCGCTTGCGGACGTCCTTCTCCGCCGGGTTCAACGCGCCCAGTTCCTGGAGCAGTTGGACGCCGTCGCGGATGTTGCGGTGGTCCGGCGGGTCGATGAAGGGGAACTTCTCGATGTCGCCGAGGCCGGCCGCGGTCATCTGCAGGATGACGGAGGCCAGGTTCGTGCGGAGGATCTCCGCGTCCGTGAACTCGGGGCGGGCGAGGAAGTCGTCCTCCGAGTACAGCCGGATGCAGATGCCGTCGCTCGTACGGCCGCAGCGGCCCTTGCGCTGGTTGGCGCTGGCCTGGCTGACCGGCTCGATGGGCAGCCGCTGCACCTTCGTACGGTGGCTGTAGCGCGAGATGCGGGCCGTGCCCGGGTCGATCACGTACTTGATGCCCGGGACGGTCAGCGAGGTCTCCGCCACGTTCGTCGCGAGGACGATCCGGCGGCCCGTGTGGCGCTGGAAGACCCGGTGCTGCTCGGCGTGCGAGAGCCGCGCGTACAGCGGCAGCACCTCGGTGAACCGGTACTTCTTCTTCTCCAGCGCGTCCGCCGTGTCGCGGATCTCCCGCTCGCCGGAGAGGAAGACGAGTATGTCGCCGTCCCCCTCGCGCTGGAGCTCCTCGACCGCGTCCGTGATCGCCGTGATCTGGTCGCGGTCGGAGTCGTCCGAGTCCTCCTCCAGGAGCGGGCGGTAGCGCACCTCCACCGGATACGTACGGCCGCTGACCTCGACGATCGGGGCGTCGCCGAAGTGCCGCGAGAAGCGCTCCGGGTCGATCGTCGCCGACGTGATGACGACCTTCAGGTCGGGGCGGCGCGGCAGCAGCTGCGCCAGGTACCCGAGCAGGAAGTCGATGTTCAGGGACCGCTCGTGCGCCTCGTCGATGATGATCGTGTCGTACGCGCGCAGATCGCGGTCGGTCTGGATCTCGGCCAGCAGGATGCCGTCCGTCATCAGCTTCACGAACGTCGCGTCCTGGTTCACCTGATCGGTGAAGCGGACCTTCCAGCCCACCGCGTCGCCCAGCGGCGTGCGCAGCTCCTCCGCCACGCGCTCGGCGACCGTACGGGCCGCGATCCGGCGCGGCTGGGTGTGCCCGATCATGCCGCGCACCCCGCGCCCCAGATCCAGACAGATCTTCGGGATCTGCGTGGTCTTGCCGGAACCGGTCTCACCGGCCACGATCACGACCTGGTGATCGCGGATCGCGTCGGCGATCTCGTCCTTCTTCTGGCTGACCGGGAGCTGCTCGGGGTACGTGACCTCGAGCTCGGCCCGGCGGGCCCGGCGCGTGTCCGTGCGCACCGCGGCCTTCTCGGCCTCGGCGTCGATCTCGGCGATCACCGCGGCCCGGGCCTCGGGCTTGCGGATCTTGCGGGCCCCTTCCAGCCTGCGACCGAGGCGGTGGGCGTCGCGAAGGGAGAGCTCGGACAGGCGTCGCGCTACGGCGGCGATCCGGTCGGCGGCGGCGGGGGCAGGCTGCGTAGACATACGTCCTCCAGGATCTCACCTCGGAGAAATTCGTGGCGAACGGTTTTGCCGCGGGCCCGGCCCTGGGGGAGGGACGTGGACCCTTCTGGGATGTATGCGGCTTATACGTGCTTTAGCGTGCAGGGTATGTCGCCCCTGGCCGATGACGAACAGCCGCGCCCGCACCCGCCGCACGGTGAGCACGGACGCCCGCCCACCCGGGCCGACCACTGGGCCAACTACAAGAAGTCCCCGTTCCTGCCCGCGACCGTGCTCGTCCTCATCCTCGCCGCCGCGGCCGCGCTCTTCGCCGCCGCCTACACGTACTCCATGGCCAACCCGACCCCGCACCACATCCCCACCGGCGTCACCGGCCAGTACGACCAGGCCCGCGGCCGGCAGTTCCTCGGCGCGATGGAGAAGGCCCTCGACGCCCAGCTCGACCTCAAGCCCTACGCCTCCCGGCAGGACGCCGCCGAGGCCATCGACGAGCAGCGCATCTACGCCGTGATGGACGTGCGGGACGGCGGCGACCGGGTCCTGCTCGACGTCTCCGGCGCCTCCGGGTTCTCCGTCGCCCAGGTCTTCACCGAGGCCGGCCCCGCCGTCGGCAAGGCCACCGGCATCCCGGTCACCGTCCGCGACGTGCGCCCGCTGCAGAGCGGCGACCCGCGCGGCCTCACGATCTTCTACATCTCGCTCGCGGCCGTGATCATCGGCTTCGTCGGCGCGATCCAGCTCAGCGTCCACGCCCGCGGCCTCAACCCGGCCGAGCGGATCGCCTTCACCGTCGCCTACGCCCTGCTCGGCGGCTTCGCCGTGGCCGCCGTCGCCGACTGGTGGCTCGGCGCGGTCGACCTGCCCTTCGTCGAGTCCTGGCTGATCCTAGCCCTGACGATGTTCACCTGCGGCATGGTCTTCACGATGTTCAACACGTTCTTCCACCGCTGGGCGATGATCCCGACCTGGGGCCTGCTCGTCCTGCTCGGCAACCCGGCCTCCGGCGGCGCCGTCGCCCCGCCGCTGCTCCCCACCTTCATCGGCCGCCTCGGCCAGTGGCTCCCGCCCGGCGCCTCGGTCAACGCCCAGCACACGGCGGTCTACTTCCAGGGGAACCAGCACGCCTTCCCGTTCCTGGTCCTGACCGCCTGGTCCGTCGTCTCCTGCGCCCTCTTCTGGTTCTGGCGCCACCGCCACCCGGGTGGCCGCGGCACCCAGCCCGTGCACGCGGCACCGGTGTAGCCGCCGACTCGTAGGCTCCAGCCATGCCGAACGAGCTGTCTGTCGTGGACCGGCTCGCCGCCCTGCCGTTCCCGCCCGAGCCGACGCGGCCCCTGGAAGGCCGGTGGGGCGGACCCGGCCACCATCTCGCCGTGCTCCGCGAGAGCCGGGACTTCTGGGACGACCGGGACACCGAGACCGTCGAGGCGGCCGAGCGGGAGATCGAGGCCGCGCACTCGGAGCTCGCGGACCGGCTGACCGGACGCTGGGGCGCGCCCCTGGAGATCGACCTGTGGCCGTACGTGGAGGCGGACGGGCCGGTGCCCGAACCGCTGGGCTTCCTCAGCGGCATGGCCGGGACCGTCCAGGTGTGGCGCCTGCCGGTCACCGACCGCTGGATCGGGCTGGCCGTGGGGCAGGCGGACCCGGAATGGCCCGTCCAGTTGCTCCTCGCGGTCGGCGAGACCGTCGTGCTGCCGGAGAACTGACCCGGAAACGACTTCGGGCCCCGTCCGATGGACGGGGCCCGAAGGCTGGTGGCTGGGGCCGGGGTCGAACCGGCGACCTATCGCTTTTCAGGCGATCGCTCGTACCAACTGAGCTACCCAGCCACGAAGTTCCGAAGAACTTCGGCGGTCCTGACGGGATTTGAACCCGCGGCCTCCACCTTGACAGGGTGGCGAGCACTCCAAACTGCTCCACAGGACCAAGCTGTTGCGCGACCAAGTGTCGCACATTGTGTTGCGTGCCCCCAACGGGATTCGAACCCGTGCTACCGCCTTGAAAGGGCGGCGTCCTAGGCCGCTAGACGATGAGGGCTATCGGCCCGCCTGCGCGCTTCGCAGCGCGTCGGGGACGTGAGAAGCATATGGGATGCGGGGACGGTTCGCCAAAACGGTTTACGGGGTGCCCTTCGGAGGGCTCGGCGACGGCGTGGCCCCGGGCTGGTTCTCGGCCGGGAGATGGCGGCTGACCTCGGCCGTCGTCAGGCCCAGGCCGCCGAGCCTGATCTCGTCCCAGGCCTGGAGGCGCTTGGTCGTGCGGTCCAGATAGAGGACCGAGGCCTCCACCGGGTCAGGCTCCTTGTCGTCGACGGCGCGCAGCCCGCTGCCCCCGGTCGAGCCCTCGATCCGCAGCCGGGTCCCCAGCGGCAGCACCTCCATCTCCTGGTGGTGGATGTGGCCCGCCAGGACCAGCGGCACCGCCCCGTCCGTCTGGCGGGCGGCGAGCGGGTTGTGCGCGAGCGCGACGTCGACGGGCGTGCCGGCCGCCCGCTGGTTGCGCAGCGCCGAGGCGAGCCGGATGCCCGCGAGACGCTCGGCGGGGTCGCCGAGGGCCTTCGTGGAGCGGTCCGGGGTGTACTGCGGGTCGCCGGTGCCCGCGAAGCGCAGGCCCGCGACGGTGGCCGCCCGGCCCTCGTCGAGCACGTGCACGTTCTTGAAGCGGCCCAGATAGCGCTGGGTCTCCTTCGAGTCGTGGTTCCCGCGGATCCACACGTACGGGGCGCCCAGGTCGGCGACCGGGTCGAGGAAGGCGTTCTCGGCGGTGGAGCCGTGGTCCATGGTGTCGCCGGTGTCGACGATCACCGAGATCCGGTACTGCTTCACGAGCGAGGCGATGATCTTCCAGGACGCCGGGTTGAGGTGGATGTCGGAGACGTGCAGGACGCGGATCGTGGACGGGTCGGGCCGGTACGCGGGGAGCGTGGACGTCACGTCGTAGAGCTTGGTGACGTTGGTGACCAGGCGGGCCAACTCCTGCTGGTAGACGTCGAACTCCGTGACGATCGAGCGGGCGTTGCCGACGACGGAGGGGGCCGAGGAGAGCAGCCCGGAGAACTTCGGCTCCAGGACCGACTTCGGGTTCCAGGTGGCGTACGCGCTCACGCCCGAGGCCATCAGGAGCGTGAGAGCGAGGCCGCCGGCGGCGAGGGCGCGGCGCGGGCGGCGGTAGACGGCGAGGCCGAGGGCGGTGGCGCCGGAGACGACGGCGACGCAGGAGCGCAGGGCCAGGTCGACGGTGCCGTGCTCGACGTCGCGGGCCACCTCGTCCTGGAGGCCGGAGATGCGCTCGGGGTGGTCGACGAGGGCCTGGGAGCGGTCGGGGTCGAGCCGGTCGACGTCGACGTCCAGGCGGATCGGGCCCGTGTGCGAGTCCAGCTCCAGGGCGCCGAGCGGCGACACGTTGATCTTCGTGCCGCCGGTCAGGGACGGCCGCAGCGTCATCTTGGTGTCCATCGGGCCGACCGGGGTGCGGACGCTGCCCACGATCAGCAGGCCCAGCCAGGCGCCGAGCAGGACGACGGCGATCAGGCCGAGGGCGCGGGTCAGGGGGTGCGGCGGGTGGACGAGCTGGAGGGCGACGGGGCGCGCGCGGGGGGCCCGGGCTCCCCGCACGGCGCGGAGCGCCCGGCGCAGGACACGTATGGCGGCGACGGTCGGGCGGGCCATTGCTCCCGTATGCCCAAGTGGGCGGGTGGATATGCGGGTTGTGCCGGACAATGGCCGGGTGCTGGAGATGACGCGTGAGGAGTTCGAGGAACTGGTCGCCGAGGCGCTCGACCGGATTCCGCCCGAGTTGACGCGGCTCATGGACAACGTGGCCGTGTTCGTGGAGGACGAGCCGCCCGCCGACGACCCCGAGCTGCTCGGGCTCTACGAGGGCACGCCGCTGACCGATCGCGGTGAGTGGTACGCGGGGGTGCTGCCGGACCGGATCACGATCTACCGGGGGCCGACGCTGCGGATGTGCGAGGCGCGGGAGGACGTGGTCGCGGAGACGGAGATCACCGTGGTGCACGAGATCGCGCACCATTTCGGGATCGACGACGCCCGACTGCACGCGCTCGGATACGGCTGACGGGCGGTTCCGGCCAGGGTGGCGCGTGTCTTCTTGCGGGGCGCGGGAGTTGGGAACGGTGTCCCCGTTCCGTGCCCCGGAGGTGCCCCCGTGCGCCAGCTGCCCGTATCCGTTCGTGTCCTTCGTCTGGGGCGTGTGGCCGCGGCCACGGTGGCCGTCGCCGCGGCCGCCGGGTGCATGAGTGTGGCCGACGGCAAGGACGGGCCCGCGCCCTCGCACTCCGCCTCGCACCGCGGTGGCGCCGCGGCCCCCGAGGGCGGTACGGCGGACTCGGGCGGCGCCGCCGGGCCGCGGGCCGGCCGTGACCCCGGCCGCGCGGGGGCCTCGGACGGGGCGGACGACGACGCGAAGGGCGCCGAGGACGGCAAGGGCGGCAAGCACGGGCACGGCGACGAGGGGGCGGACGCCTCGGCGGAGCCGTCCGGGGCGGCGTCGCCCTCGCGCGGCGGGCGCCCCACGAAGCCGGCGCCCGCGCCCTCCCCGGGCCGGCCGACGCCGCCGCGCACCACCCCGCCGGTGACGACGCCCACGCCGGACCCGACCCCGTCGCAGACCCCGCCGCCGTCCCCGACCACCGCGGAGCCCTCGTCATCGGCGCACGAGCAGGCCGGGGCGCGCGTGATGATGGGGGAGCCGACCCCGCGCGCCGGGGCGCCCGCCTGAGCCCTCGCGGCCCGCTGTGAGCGGGGTCTCAGGGATCTGGTTTGCCTCGGGGGTGGGTGGGTGCGTATGGTGGTAGATCGTTTGATCCCATTTGCCCGGCGCCGCAGAAGAGAGCGCCGTGTGGCGCGTACTCTCCCTTGCCGTGGCTGGACCGCATTGAGGCGGTCGACTTGCGAAAGCGCAATTACACGGAGTTGACGGGCGCGTGCCGAGACTCCGGAAGGTTTCGCATTTCGCATGTCCATTTCCTTTGAGAACCTCGCTGACCAGAACGTCGACGTCGCCGTCGAGAGCGACGTGAACGACGAGGCCGTCATCGAGGCAGCGGCCCCCGAGGCCCCCCAGGCCGACGTCGTCGAGGCCCCCGAGGCCGAGCTCGACGAGACCGAGGACGCCGAGCCCACCATCACCTTCGCGGACCTCGGTCTGCCCGAGGGCGTCGTCCGCAAGCTCGCGCAGAACGGGGTGACCACCCCCTTCCCGATCCAGGCCGCGACCATCCCGGACGCCCTGGCCGGCAAGGACATCCTCGGCCGCGGTCGCACCGGCTCCGGCAAGACCCTCTCGTTCGGTCTGCCGACGCTGGCGCGTCTGGCCGGCGGCCGTACCGAGAAGCACAAGCCGCGCGCCGTCATCCTCACCCCGACCCGTGAGCTCGCGATGCAGGTCGCGGACGCGCTGCAGCCCTACGGCGACCAGGTCGGCCTGAAGATGAAGGTCGTCTGCGGCGGTACGTCGATGGGCAACCAGATCTACGCCCTCGAGCGCGGCGTCGACATCCTCGTCGCCACCCCGGGCCGTCTGCGCGACCTCATCAACCGCGGTGCCGCCGACCTCTCCGAGGTCGAGGTCGCGGTCCTCGACGAGGCCGACCAGATGTCCGACCTGGGCTTCCTGCCCGAGGTCACCGAGCTGCTCGACCAGGTCCCGGCCGGCGGCCAGCGCATGCTGTTCTCCGCCACGATGGAGAACGAGATCAAGACCCTGGTCTCGCGCTACCTGAACAACCCGGTCAGCCACGAGGTCGACGCCGCCCAGGGCGCCGTCACGACCATGTCGCACCACATCCTCATCGTGAAGCCCAAGGACAAGGCGCCGGTCACCGCGGCCATCGCCTCCCGCAAGGGCCGCACGATCATCTTCGTCCGCACCCAGCTGGGCGCCGACCGCGTCGCCGAGCAGCTGCGCGAGTCCGGTGTGAAGGCCGACGCGCTGCACGGCGGCATGACGCAGGGCGCGCGCACCCGCACCCTCGCCGACTTCAAGGACGGTTACGTCAACGTCCTGGTCGCCACCGACGTCGCCGCCCGCGGCATCCACGTCGACGGCATCGACCTGGTCCTGAACGTGGACCCGGCCGGCGACCACAAGGACTACCTGCACCGCGCGGGCCGCACCGCGCGTGCCGGCCGCACGGGCACGGTCGTCTCCCTGTCCCTGCCGCACCAGCGCCGCCAGATCTTCCGCCTGATGGAGGACGCGGGCGTCGACGCCGGGCGTCACATCATCCAGGGCGGCGCGGCCTTCGAGCCGGAGGTCGCCGAGATCACCGGCGCCCGCTCCATGACCGAGGTCCAGGCCGAGTCCGCGGGCAACGCGGCGCAGCAGGCCGAGCGTGAGGTCGCCTCCCTGACCAAGCAGCTGGAGCGCGCCACCCGGCGGGCCGGCGAGCTGCGCGAGGAGGCCGACCGCCTCACCGCCCGCGCCGCCCGTGACCGTGGCGAGGACGAGGAGGGCGTGGCCGCGGCCGTCGCCGCCGCCGCGGAGGCCGCTGCCGCCGCCGTCGTGGTCGAGGTCCCGGAGCAGCCAGAGCGTTCCTCGTACGAGCCGCGCCAGCGCCGTGACGACCGGGGCAACTACGAGCGCCGTGACCGTCGTGACGACCGGGGTGGCGACCGCGGTGGCCGTTCCTTTGAGCGTCGCGACGACCGGGGTGGCGACCGTCCGTTCAACCGTGACCGCCGTGACGACCGTGGTGGCCGTTCCTTCGAGCGCCGTGACGACAACCGTGGTGGTGGCTTCCGTCGGGACAACGACCGTGGCGGCTTCAACCGCGACGACCGCGGCGGCCGTTCTTTCGAGCGTCGTGACGACCGGGGTGGCGACCGTGGTGGCCGTTCCTTCGAGCGCCGCGACGACAACCGTGGTGGCGGCTTCCGTCGGGACAACGACCGTGGCGGCTTCAACCGCGACGACCGCGGCGGCCGTTCTTTCGAGCGTCGTGACGACCGGGGTGGCGACCGTGGTG
>NZ_JBVHMU010000020.1:100441-138944 GCF_055558275.1 Streptomyces sp. NPDC025806
GGTGGCCGTTCCTTCGAGCGCCGCGACGACCGTGGCGGCGACCGTGGCGGCTTCCGCCGCGACGACCGCCCGTCCGGTCACCGGGGCAGCGACCGTCCGTTCAACCGTGACCGCCGCGACGACCGCCCCGCCACGGGCCACCGCCCGTACGGCCGCCGTGACGACCACCGCGGCGCCGGCTCCGGCTCCGGTTCGTCCTTCGGCCGCCGCGACGACAAGCCGCGCTGGAAGCGCAACGGCTGACACTGAGTGAGACCCGCCATCGTGGCCCCCACCCGCACCAGGGTGGGGGCCACGGTGCGTTGGTGGCCGCGGCTATAAGATCGGGCAACTTCTGAGGAGGACGCGCGCGCCGGGGTGGGACTGGGCGCGTGCGACGACGATCACCTCCTCGCACCCTGGGGAGGGTTCTGTGACGCGTCATGTCCGTGTGGGCCGTGGTGGAGCGAGACGACTCGCGATCGCCGTCGCCGTTTCCGTCTCGGCCGTCGCCGCCGGCGGGTTCGGCCCGCTGACTCCGCATCAGGCCGTCGCGGCCGATGTCGTGGCTGACGTCCCGGAGGCGGTGGTGCCCGCGACGCAGCGCACCACTGATGTGGCGGCTTCGCTGTTCTGGGCCGAGCAGGCGAGGGCCGCGGATGGAGCGGGCGCCAAGGGTGTCTTCCACCGGCTGGAGAGTCCGACGAACCCGAGGGCCACCCAGGTCGTCTGGACGAGGTACGAGGATGGCCGGACCTTCCCCGTACCCGACGAGATGACCTCGGTCGCCGCCCGCGCGACCGGCAGCGACGCGCTGGCCCGGCTGGTCGGCGATTCCGACATCGAGCTGTGGGACGCCGTGGACCGGACGTCCAGCACGGTGCACGTCCCGGTGGGGCAGGCCTTCCTCTTCGTCTTCGGTTCCACCGTCGTCTCGTACACGAAGACCACCGCCGCCGACGGCACCACGGTCAACACCATGCACCTGCTGTCGGCGGACCGGGACGCGGCGGGCGGCACGCGGGACGTGACGGTCGGCGCGCTGCCCGAGGGCGGCGTCTTCGGGGCCCCGCTCGGGGTCGACGGAGGGTCCGCGTACTTCATGGGCACGGTGGACGGTTCGGCCCGGGTCATCGAGGCGGACGCGGGAACCGGCGAGGTCAAGGGCTGGTCGCGCGCGCTGCCCAGCGGCTACTCGATCGCCACGTTCTCGCCCGGCCGCATCGCGATGGTCAGCCGTTCCGCGCCGGAGGTCCTGGTGCTTGACCGGGCCGACCTCGGCGCGGCCCCGGAGTCGGTCCTCCTGGACAACGGCACGGTCCAACCGAGCTATGACCTCGCGCTGGTCGGTGACTGGCTTGTGTACCGGCCGATCTCCGGCGCCACGGCGAACACCGTGCGCGCGACCCCGATCGCCGGCGGCGCCCCGATCACGCTCGTCACCAAGATGAACCGGCCCGGCATCTCCGTCGCCCCCGGCGGCACCGCCGTCGTCATCGCCAAGCCGGACACCGAGCAGGCCGTGCAGCGCATCGCGCCCGACAGCACGGGCCGGCCGGTCGTGTCGACCGTCAAGCCGCTGCCGAGGCCGCCGGCCCGGATCCAGGGCATCGCGCTGAGCCAGGGGAGGCTGCTGGTCACGGACCGGGCGACGGGTCGGCGCGAGGACTATGCCCGCACGGTCGAGGGCCTGTCCGCGACGTCCGCGCCGCAGGTCGGGGAACGGTCGTCGTTCACGGACGGCGACGCTCTGATCGGTGACTCCTGCCCCGAGCAGGACCTGGGTTGCTCCGCGGTGCACGGGACGGACGACGGCCGGATCCTCTGGGTGGAGCGCGGCAGCAACGGTGACCACCTGGAGGCGAAGGGCCGCGCCACGTACGACTACTACGACATGACCGTGCCCGTGGGCAGCACGGTCACCGACGTGTCCGGGGGGTACGTGCTCTACACGGCGGGCGACAAGCAGTACGTCCGCCGCCTCGACGACTACGCCGGGCCGCAGGTGACCCGGGACGCGGGCGCCGCGGCGATCGGGGACGGCGTGCTGTGGACACCCGACGGCACGACCGGGAAGGTCGCCGCGTACGACCTGGCGGCCCGTAAGGCGGTGCCCGGCGTCGACACGGGCGCCGGCTGCGCCCCCGACGAGCTGCAGGCGCTGGGGCGTTGGCTGTACTGGAGCTGCGGACCGCAGGGCCCGGCGGGTGTGTACGACCGCACCAGCGGCCGCACGGTCCCGGTGCCCGAGGGCGAAGCCCTGCTCGGCGACGGGTATGTCGTCACGCACGACAAGAAGGCCGGCAAGCTCAGCCTGACCACCGTGGCGGACGGCACGCCCGCGACCCGGGTCGTCGGCGACCTGCCCGACACCGGTGTCTCGCAGCGTCATGTGCGCTGGACCGTCGACGAGACCGGCACGAACGCGGCCTACGTGGACGAGCAGGAGCGGGTACACATCGTGCCCTCCGGTCTGCCCGCCCGGCCGCTGTCCTTGTCGACGCCCCCGAAGAACGCCACCTGGTTGCCGGCCAGCGCCCGGGACGAGGTGGCGAGCGAGGTCACCACGATGGTCTTGTCCAAGCCCGCGAGCTGGACGTTCACCGTGCGTGCGAAGACGACCGGGGCGGTCGTCGACACGGTCCAGGGTGGCATCGCGCGCGGCAGGCTGACCGTCGACTGGCACGGCGTGGACCCGAAGCGGACCGGCGACGTGTTCCTCCCCAACGGTGAGTACACGTGGACGATGACCGCACGCCCCGTAGACGGTGTGGGTGAGCCCCTGGACGTTCGGGGCGGGTTCCGGCTGAGCGACGCGGGCGCGGTGCGCCGCGATCATGTGGGCGACAGCACCGTTCCCGACGGCCGTCCTGACCTGCTCACCCTTAACTCCAGCGGCCAGTTCACCTTCCAGCAGGGCACCGGAAAGGGCGGCTTCTCCGGCAAGGTGTCGGCCGGCGGCTGGTCCACCAAGGCGCTGGCCGTGCCGTTCGGTGACCTGAACAACGACCGGTGCAACGACGTCCTGGTGCGCATGACCGACGGTTCCCTGCGCGGTTACCAGCCCGAGTGCAGTCAGCCCCTCGAGACGACCGCCCCGTACAAGAAGCTCGGCACCGGCTGGAACGCGTACAACGTCCTCACCTCGCCCGGTGACCTCACCGGCGACGGCCGTGCCGACCTGCTCGGGCGGAAGGCGTCCACGGGGGACGTCTATGTCTGGGCGGCGAAGAGCGACGGCACGCTCGCCGCGGCCAAAAAGATCCGCTCCGCCTGGACCTACACCCACATCGTCGGCGCCGGTGACCTGAACGGGGACGGAGTCGGGGACGTGTTGGCGCGGGGCAAGGACGGCACGCTCTACCGGTACGACGGGAAGGGCGACGGCACGCTGAAGGACCGGGTCACCGTGTTCACCGACTGGGGCGGCTCGTACACGACGATCGTGGGGGCCGGTGACATCACGGGTGACGGGCGGAGCGACCTCGTGGTGCGGGACAAGAACGGGAACCTGTACCGCAACGACGGCAAGGGGAACGGGTCGTTCACCTCGCGGACGCAGATCGCGTCGGGCTGGGGCACCTACAAGGGCGTTTTCTAGCCTGCCGGTCGGTCCTTGATCGACCGCATGTCAGGCCCCCGGCGAGGGAATCGCTGGGGGCATGACAAGTGAAGCGAACGAAGAGATCGACCGGAAACCACCGCCGGGCCCCACGGGCCCGGCGGTGAGCGCCGGGTCGGACGAGGAGCGTCTCGCCCAGCTCGGCTACACCCAGGTGCTGGCCCGCCGGATGTCGGCCTTCTCCAACTACGCCGTCTCCTTCACCATCATCTCCGTCCTGTCCGGCTGTCTGACGCTGTATCTGTTCGGCATGAACACGGGCGGCCCCGTGCTCATCACCTGGGGCTGGGTCGGCGTCGGCCTGATGACGCTGTTCGTCGGGCTCGCGATGGCCGAGATCTGTTCGGCCTATCCGACCTCCGCCGGGCTGTACTTCTGGGCGCACCGGCTCGCCCCGGAGCGGTCGGCGGCGGCCTGGGCCTGGTTCACGGGCTGGTTCAACGTGCTGGGGCAGGTCGCCGTGACTGCCGGCATCGACTTCGGCGCCGCGTCCTTCCTCGGCGCGTACCTGAACCTGCAGTTCGGCTTCGAGGTGACGCCCGGCCGCACGATCCTCCTCTTCGCCGCGATCCTGCTGCTGCACGGCCTGCTGAACACCTTCGGCGTCCGCATCGTCGCGTTCCTCAACAGCGTCAGCGTGTGGTGGCACGTGTTCGGCGTCGTCGTCATCGTCGCCGCGCTCGCCCTCGTCCCCGACCACCACCAGTCGACGGCCTTCGTGTTCACCGAGTTCGTCGACAACACCGGCTGGGGCAGCAGCCTCTACGTCGTCCTGATCGGCCTGCTCATGGCCCAGTACACGTTCACCGGCTACGACGCCTCCGCCCACATGACGGAGGAGACCCACGACGCGTCCACGGCCGGACCGAAGGGCATCGTCCGCTCGATCTGGACGTCCTGGATCGCCGGCTTCGTGCTCCTGCTCGGCTTCACGTACGCGATCCAGTCGTACCAGGGCGCCTTGAAGTCGCCGACCGGTGCGCCGCCCGCGCAGATCCTCCTCGACGCGCTCGGCGCCACCACCGGCAAGCTGCTGCTCCTGGTCGTGATCGGCGCCCAGCTGTTCTGCGGCATGGCCTCGGTGACGGCCAACTCCCGCATGATCTACGCCTTCTCGCGCGACGGCGCCCTGCCCTTCTCCCGGGTCTGGCACACCGTCAGCCCGCGCACCCGCACCCCGGTCGCCGCCGTCTGGCTCGCGGCGGCGGGCGCCCTCGTCCTCGGCCTGCCGTACCTCATCAACGTCACGGCGTACGCGGCCGTGACCTCGATCGCCGTCATCGGCCTCTACATCGCGTACGTCGTCCCGACGCTGCTGCGGCTGCGCAAGGGCGAGGAGTTCGAGCGCGGCCCCTGGCACCTGGGCCGCTGGTCCCGCCCGATCGGCGTCGTCGCGGTCGCCTGGGTCGCCGTCATCACGGTCCTGTTCATGCTCCCTCAGGTCTCCCCGGTCACCTGGGAGACCTTCAACTACGCCCCGATCGCCGTCCTCGTCGTCCTCGGCTTCGCCGGGACGTGGTGGGGGGTGTCGGCGCGGCACTGGTTCCTGCGCGAGACGCCCCGCGAGTAGCCCCGGACACCCCGGGATGCCGATACCCGATCGGTGTCCCGGGCGGCTCGGGCTATGCTCGGGGTTGCGTCGGCCGGTGCCGGCGCGGTGGACCCTTAGCTCAATTGGCAGAGCAGTGGACTTTTAATCCATTGGTTGTGGGTTCGAGTCCCACAGGGTCTACGGAGAAAGCCCAGCTCAGACGGTTGTCTGGCTGGGCTTTCGGTTTGTCTGCCAGGCCCTTGCACGGCTCCGCTCCGACTCCGACCGAAGGGACCCTTCCTTCCGATGACCGCAGAGCCGGCCCGCCCCGGGTGCAGCGATCCTGAGACCTCGTCGACCACGAGCTTCGTGCCGTTCAAGCCGCCTCTCGTCAAAGCGGTGTTCCGGGACGTGACGCCGCTGCACGTGTCCCGGCCGGCCGCGCTGGCCGCCGCCGCGGTGACGCGGACCGTGCTGACGGGGATCGTCGACGGCGCGAGGCGGGCGGCGTCGGAGGAAGGGCGCGGGAAGCTGGTTCCTGGGGACTTTGTCGCGGCGATCGACCGGAACGTCGAGTTGGAGGTGGCGGGTGAGTGGTTCGGCCACAGCCCGACCTTCCGGGGCCTGAACGGTGTTCAGTACGACGCCGAGGGTGTCGTCGTGCCCGCTCCCCGGCGCGGGTCGCGCCGGTCCAGTGCCGTGGTCGGCGCCCACAGGTTCGAGGGCGGGGTCAGGAAGCTGCTGAGGAGTCGGGGGGTGAGGGCTGTCCCGGCGGTGGTTCGCGACCTGGACGCGACCGCGAGCGTGTTCCTGACGAACCTCGCCCGGGACGCGGCCGTGGTCGTCCGCGAGGGGGAAGGACGGACCGTGGGCGGCGACGACGTCCTGGCCGCCACCTCGATCCAACTGTTCGGCGACATCAGGCAGGAAGCCCTCACCGAAGCGCGCGCGGCGATACGGATCGCTTCCGCCGGCTGACCGGCAAGGTCCCGGATGCCGGGCAGGGCGCGACAAGCACCCCTCTCGAAATGCGCGGTACAAAAGCGCCGTGAATACTTCTGAGAACCATCCTGCCGCAGGGCGGAAGAGAGGCATTCATGGACGACTACCCGCTTCTGGATCTGTTCCTCACGATGCTGTTCTTCTTCCTCTGGATCATGTGGTTCTTCCTGCTCTTCCGGGTGATCATGGACATTTTCCGGGACGACGACCTGAGCGGCTGGGCCAAGACCGGCTGGCTCATCTTCTGCCTGGTTCTGCCGTTCCTCGGCGTGTTCGTCTACGTGATCGCCCGCGGCAAGGGCATGGGGCAGCGGGACGTGAAACAGGCGAAGGACCGGGAAGCAGCATTCCAGGACTACATTCGAAAGACGGCCGGCGAGGCGAATTCGGGTGCCGGTGGAACGGATGACATCGCCAGACTCTCGAAACTCGCCGAGCTGCACCGGTCCGGATCCCTGAGCGACGAGGAATTCGACAAGGCGAAGGCCAAACTGCTCGCCTGAGGTCGTGCCGGTGCCTCATGCCGCCTTGGTGAGAGTGGAGCGGTCCAGGCGGGCCGGGGCCGTGCTCGTCTCCGCGGTGTCGTGGCGCGGCCACAGGAGGAGGGCTCCGGCGGCGCCCGCTGCCCCGAGGGTTGCGAGGACGGCCCAGGCGAGGGGGAAGCCAGCCGTCGTGCCGAGCCAGCCGGCGATCGGGTAGGTGATCAGCCAGGCCAGGTGCGACAGGGAGAACTGGGCGGCGAAGATCTCGGGGATCCCGGCGCGGCCGGCGGAGGCGCGCAGGATCTGGCCGGTCGGGGTGATGATCAGCGCCATGCCGATGCCGGTCACGGCCCAGACGACCGCGGTGCCGGCCCAGGTGGTGAGGCCCGTCGTGACGAGGGTGACGGCGGCGGTGGTCGCGGCGACGAGGACGGCGGCGCCGGTGAGCATCACGGTGCGGGCGGCGACCCGGTCGAGGACACGGGGGAGGGCGAGGGCCGTCAGGAGCGTTCCGGTGCCGGAGGCGGCGAGCATCCAGGCGACGTCCGACGGGGAGCCGCCGAGCACGTCCCGTACGTAGTTGACGGTGTTGACGACGACGATCGAACCGGCGGCCGCGACCGTGAGGTTCAGCGCCATGACGCCGCGCAGCCGCGGGGTGGTGAGGAAGGTCCTGATGCCTGCCGCGGCCTTGTCCCAGGCCTTGGTGTGGGCGGAGGGGCGGGCGTCGGGGACGCGGGCCGACAGGACGAGCAGCGCGGAGACGAGGAACCCGGCGGACGTGCCGAGGAACAGCCGGTCGAAGCTCATGAAGGTCAGCGCGACGGCCGCGAGGACCGGGCTGAGCAGACTCTCCATGGTGGAGGCGACCTGGGAGGCGGACAGCGCCCGGGTGTAGGCGGACGCGTCGGTGACGATGTCGGGGATGACCGCCTGGAAGGTGGGGGTGAAGGCGGCGGAGCCGGCCTGGAGCAGGCCGATCAGGACGTAGACGTGCCAGACCTCGCTGACCAGCGGGAGCGCGAGGACGACCGCGCCGCGGAGCACGTCGAGGGCGACGAGGACGGCTCTTCGGGGGAGCCGGTCGATGTACGCGGCGGCCAGCGGGGCGATGACCACGTACATGACCATCTTGATGGTCAGGGCGGTGCCGAGGACCGTGCCGGCGCGCGGGCCCGCGAGGTCGTAGGCGAGCAGGCCGAGGGCCACCGTGGTGAGCCCGGTGCCGAAGAGGGCGATGACCTGGGCGCCGAAGAGGTGGCGGTAGTCGCGGATCGCGAACAGTCGCATGACGGGTTCCTTCCGTGCGCGTGCGGTGGGGCACGGCCCCGGGGCGGGGGCCGTGCCCCGCGGGTACAGACGGGGGTGTCGCGGTCAGGCATCGGCGTCACCTCCCGGGGTGAGGCCGGCGAGGAGGTTGAAGGCGCCGGTGAGGACGTTCAGGGCGACGACGCCGACGACATCGGCGATCGCGCGGTCGCTGTAGCCGTGCGCGCGCAGCGCGGTGACCTGGTCGTCGGTGATGGACGCCGGCTCGCGGTAGATCTGGAGGGCGAGGGCGACGATCGCCGCGATCGCGGGATCGGCCGAGGTGCCCGCGCGGGCCCGCTCGATCTCGTCCTCCTCCACGCCGAGCGCGCGGGCGGCGGCGATGTGGGCCTCCAGGCAGAGCCCGCAGCCCTGCTGCGCCTGTACGGCGACGGAGATCCGCTCGCTGATCCGGCGGTCGAGCTTGGCGCGGCCCATGGCCCGGCTGAGCTGGAGGTATCCGCCCAGGACGGCCGGTGAGTGGGCCATCGTGGAGACCATGTCGCCGATCTGCCCGTGCCGGGAGACCAGGTCCGCGAGGAGGTCGCGGGAGGCGCCGACGGCCGTCTCGGGCGTGAGCGTGCTGAGGCGGGGCATTGCGTGCGCTCCCTTCTGGAGAGTGCTCGGGCTTCTGGAGAGTGCTCGGGATTCCGGGACGGGTGAGGTAGGGGCGGGGGGTATGCGCGCCCGGCCCGTCAGTGGTGGGCGTGGGCGTCGTGGTGGCCGTGGTGCGCGTGGTGTCCGTGGTCGCCGTGCTCCGGCGCGGCGTCGGCGGTCTTCGGCGCCGTGCGCACGGTGAACTCGGCGGTCCGGACGACGCCCTCGTGCTGGAAGTCCAGGTACAGGCGGTACGTGCCGGCCGAGGGCGCGACGGCCATGAAGGAGATCTCCGGGCCCGGCGCGGTGACACCGTCGCCGGGCGCGCCCTCCGGGTGGACGTGGAGGTAGCCCAGGTCGCCGACACGCAGGGCGACGAGGTGCCCGTAGGCGGCCAGGTACGGCTCGAGGTCGGTGACGGGCCGGCCCTCGCGGCTGACGGTGAGGGTCAGCGCGCTCGCCTCACCGGCCCGGAGCGAGCCGTCGAGCGTGACCGCGTAGTCGCCGAGCCGCGCGATGCGGGTGGCCTCGGGGAGGGGCTGCGGGTCGTAGGCGCCGGCGACCGCGACGTCGGCGCCCAGCGTCAGGGTGCCGGTGTGGCCGGCCGGGTGGATGTCGGTGAAGAGCCTCCAGTCGCCCGGCGTCAGGGCCAGTTCGGTGGTCCAGACGCCCTTCTCGTCCCGCACCGGGTGCACGTGCTGGAACCCGGAGGTGTCCCGCCGTACGGCGATGAAGTGCAGCTCCTTCTCGTGCTCGGGCACGAACTCGGTCACGGCCCGCCCGTCGGGGCCGGTCACGCGGAAGGTGATCGTCTGCCGGCCGGCGCCGAGGATCGTCGCGTCGAGCTCCAGCGTGTAGCCGCTCTCGGAGACCGACAGGCCGCCGGCCTGGGCGCCGTGACCGGCGTGAGCGGAGTGGTCGGTGTGACCTGCGTGGCCGGTGTGAGCAGCGTGGTGGTTCGTCATGACGACTCCCTGGGCTCTGAGGGGCTCTGATCCGTCTTCTTCGGGCGCCGCCCGCTCGGGGCGACGATCAGAAACATATACCCCCTGGGGGTATCCAGGGAAGGGGATCCGGAGAAAACTTCAGCGACCGGGCCGGGCCGGGCCGGACCGGGTCAGGTTCGGGGCCGCGGCCGCAGGAAGAGCGCCGCGAGGACGACACCGAGCAGGACCAGGCCCGCGTTCACCGCGATGGCTGTCCTGACGCCGGTGTGGACCGCCGCGGCCGTGGTCGCTCCCGCCGTCGCCGCCGTGACCACCGCGGACATGACGGGGGTGCCGAGCGTGATGCCGACCTGCTGCGCCATGGAGGCGAGGCCGGTGGCCAGGCCCTGTTCGGCGTCGGGGAGCCCGCTCGTGGCGGTCACCATGAAGCCCACGATGACGAGCATGTTGCCGACGCCGCCGAAGAAGGTCGCGGGCAGCAGCAGGGCGAGCGAGGCGCCGGTCGACGTCCCGAGGAGGAGCAGGGCCGCGGTGAAGACCGTCTGGATCACCCCGCCCGCCACGAGGGCCGTGAGGGTCGAGGTCCGGGCGATCACGCGCGGGGCGAGCAGTCCGCCGGCCACCGTGCCGAGTCCCAGGACGCCGAACGTGACGCCGGCCGCGAGCGGTGAGAAGCCCAGGGTCTTCTGCAGGTACAGGGTGAGCAGGTAGACGAGGGACGTCTCGGTGACGAAGGCGAGCAGGCCGAGCACGTTGCCCCAGGCCACGGTGCGGCGGCCGAGCGTGCGCAGCGGTACGAGGGGTGCGGGGGACCGCCGCTCGATCAGGAAGAACGCGGCGAGCAGGAGCGCCCCCGCGCCGAGTCCGAGCAGGGCGTGCGGGTGGGTCCAGCCGCGTTCGCCGGCCTGGGTGAGTCCGTAGACGAGGCCGAGCAGTCCGAGGGTGACGGTGAGCGCGCCGGGCAGGTCGAGGCGCGGGCGCTCGGTGGGCCGGGACTCCTTGACGACGGCCGGGGCGATCACCACGACGGCGAGCGCGACGGGCACGTTCAGGAAGAACGCCCAGCGCCAGGAGAGGAGGTCGGTCAGGACGCCGCCGAGGATCGCGCCGGTGGTGAAGCCGGCCGACATGAGCGCGCCGTTGATGCCCAGCGCCTTCTGGCGCAGCGGGCCCTCCGCGAAGGAGGTCGTCAGGAGGGCGAGGCCGGCCGGTGTGGCGGCCGCCGTCGCCAGGCCCTGGGCGACCCGGGCGGCGAGCAGTACCTCCGGGCTGGTCGCGAGGCCGCCCGCGAGCGAGGCGGCGCCCAGCAGCGCGAGGCTGCCGACGAAGATCCTCTTCCGGCCGATCAGGTCGCCGATCCGGCCGAAGAAGAGGGTGAAGCCGGCCGCCGAGAGGGCGAAGGCCGTGGCGATCCACTGCAGGTCGGAGAGGGCGAAGCCGAGGCTGTCGCCGATCGCGGGCAGCGCGACGTTCAGGATCGAGAAGTCGACGGCCAGCATGAACTGGGCGACCAGGAGGACGGCGAGGACCAGCTTCAGCCGGCCGGGCAGTCGCTCCGCCGGGGGTGCGGCCTGTGTTCCGTGCTGCCGCGCGTCGGTGGGTGCGGTGGTGGACATGGGCGTACGGCCCCTTCCGTGAACGTGAACTGAACGCCGAGGCGTAATGGGTCTGTGGTTCCGTTACGCCGGAACGTAGCACGCCCCGAGCTGGTAAGGGAACTATGGTTCCGATAAGCTGAGGTTCTGCGAGGGTGTCGGACGCGAGACGGGCACCCCGCGCCCACGACGCACGAAGGAGAGCCCCCATGCCCGGCAGCGCCGCAGCCCCCGGCACCCAGCGCCCCGGCGGACGCACCGCCCGGGTCCGCGAGGCCGTGCTCCAGGCGGCGGGCGACACCCTCGCCGCCGACGGTTTCGACGCCCTGGACCTCGGCGAGATCGCCCGCACCGCCGGCGTCGGCAAGACGACCGTCTACCGGCGCTGGGGCAGCCCCGGCGCCCTCGCCGCCGACCTCCTCGCGGACATGGCGGAGCAGTCACTGCCCCGCGCCGACACCGGCACCCTGGAGGGCGATCTCCGGGCCAACGCCCGCCTGGTCGTGGCGACCCTCACCGATCCCCGCCAGGGCCGCCTGTTCAAGGCCCTGATCGCGGCGTCCCTGTGCAACGACCAGGCCGCCGAGGCCCTGCACCGCTTCTACGCCGTGCGGATCGAGGAGTGGGCCGGCTGCGTCACCGACGCCGTCACCCGCGGGGAGATCCCGGCCGGGACGGACCCGGACGCGGTCGTCGCCGCCGTCTCCGCCCCGCTCTACTACGCCCTGCTCAACACCGGCCGCCCGCTGACGGAAGCGGAGGCCGCCCGCGCCGCCCGCGCCGTCGCCGAGGCGGCCCGCGCCGGAGTCTGGGCCCCGGCCGGCGCCGGAGACGTCACGGATTCCTGAGCGGACGCGAGTGGATCTTGGACATGCACGCCGGAAGCGCGGCGTCCGCCCCGTGCTCCCGCGCCCGGTACGCACTCGGACTCTCCCCG
Source organism: Streptomyces sp. NPDC025806 (assembly GCF_055558275.1). Lineage (NCBI taxonomy): Bacteria > Bacillati > Actinomycetota > Actinomycetes > Kitasatosporales > Streptomycetaceae > Streptomyces > Streptomyces sp. NPDC025806. The sequence goes on from NZ_JBVHMU010000020.1 coordinate 112,442, forward strand.
ACGAGCTCCGTGAACCGCGTGCTGAACGTGCCGAGCGACGTGCACCCGACCGCGAAGCACACGTCGGTCACCGACAGATCGCCGCGCCGCAGCAGCGCCTTCGCCCGCTCGATCCGCCGGGTCATCAGATAGCTGTACGGCGTCTCGCCGAACGCGGCACGGAAGCTGCGGGAGAAGTGCCCCGCGGACATCAGGGCGTCCTGCGCCAGAGCCGCCACGTCGAGCGGCTCGGCGTAGTCACGGTCCATGCGGTCGCGGGCCCGCCGCAGCCGTACGAGGTCGTCCAGATCCGGGCGCTTCACACGGCCATTTTCCCACCGGAGCCCCATGGACGGGCGCGTTCCGCACGAGGGCGCCCGGCACCGGGCCGTCGGCCGTTCCCCGAACCTCGCCCCGGCCCCTGACACCGCCTCAGGAAGTCCCGCTTGGGGGAATCTTGACCCGCCGTGCGCTCCCGACCGGCCCAACAGATCCTGCGCCGCACGCCCTCGCGGGTCACGCTTCGAGTGACCGAACCGGAGGTGTTGCATGGCAGCGGGCACGCGGGCACGAGCCGTTCTCCTGGGACTGCTGATCCCCGCCCTGATGGCCGGCGCCACGGCATGCGGCGGCGTGGCCGCCACCCGTGCGCAGATCGCCGACCGTCCCGAGAGACGTCCCCCCGGCCAGACCTTCGCCCACCCCGGGGTCCTGGTCGGCAAGGGCCAGCTGACGGCGGCACGGCAGCACGTCGAGCACCGCCAGGAGCCGTGGCTGTCCGCCTACCGGCAGATGAGCCGCAGCAAGTACGCGAACCTCGCCTACGAGGCGAAGCCGTACGCGGTGGTGGAGTGCCCGCCCGACACGCGCCCCGGGCAGGGCTGCGTGGAGGAGCGCGAGGACGCCATCGCCGCGTACACCCAGGCCCTGCTCTGGAACATCACGGGTCGCAAGGCGCACGCCGAGAAGGCCGTGCAGATCATGGACGCCTGGTCGGACAAGGTGAAGAAGCACACGGAGGGCAACGCCGGACTCCAGACCGCCTGGGCCGCGACCTCCTGGGCCAAGGCCGCCGAGCTCATGCAGTACACGTACGACGGCTGGCCGGACGGGCAGGAGCTCAAGTTCCAGCGGATGCTGCGGGACGTGTACCTGCCGGTCGTGCGGGGCGGGTCCGCCGACTTCAACGGCAACTGGGACCTGGTCATGGCCGACGCCACGATGAGCATGGCCGTGTACCTGAACGACAAGCCGTCCTTCGATCAGGCGGTGCACCACTTCCGCACCCGCGTCCCCGCCTACTTCTACCTGTCCTCCGACGGGAAGCTGCCGGTCAAGCCCGAGGGCAGCGACATCGACACCCCGGAGAAGATCCACACGTACTGGTTCGGCCAGACCACGTTCAAGGACGGGCTCGCCCAGGAGACCTGCCGCAACTTCAAGCACGCCAGCTACTCGCTGGCCGCCACCTCGCAGATGGCCGAGACCGCCTGGCACCAGGGCCTCGACCTCTACGGGGAGGTGAAGGACCGCCTCGCCGCCGCGCTGGAGTTCCACTCCAGGTACCAGCTGGGCGCGCGTGCCCCCGCCTGGCTGTGCGGCGGGAAGGTGCAGCGGGACATGGGCCCGGACACCGAGGTGGGCCTCGCGCACCTGCGGGGGCGGCTGAGGATGGACCTGCCGCAGACCACCCGGCTCACCCGGGAGGAACGGCCCGAGGGCACCGACGACCTGTTCGTCGCCTGGGAGACCCTCACGCACGCCCGGGCCGCCTGACCAGGAGGCCTCCCGGCAACCGATTCGCGTTCACCTCCACTGATGGCGTACTGTTGCATTCAACGGCGCGGGGTGGAGCAGCTCGGTAGCTCGCTGGGCTCATAACCCAGAGGTCGCAGGTTCAAATCCTGTCCCCGCTACTGATGGAGCGAGGCCTGAATCTTTCGAGATTCCGGCCTCGCTCTTTTTTGTTCGCCGCAATCCCGCTGTCTCCGTGCACCCGGACGGCCCAGCACTGCTCGCCGCCGCGGCCCGCCCCGGGAAACCTTGGGGAGACGCCGGACACTCGGGCGCGCAGGCGCGGCGGCAGGAGACGAAGCGGTGGGGCAGCGACGCGGGCGGCACGCACACGCACCGGGCAACCGTGGCCTGCGCACCGTCCTGCGTCTCCTGCCCGCGCTCCTCGTCATCGGCGGCGCGGCCTACGAGTACAGCACCCCGGCGGGCTTCGCCGGTTCCCCCCTGTTCAGTGCCGCGCCGCTGGTGGCAGCCCCGTTCTTCTCGATGCGCGCCACGATCCTGGCCGGTGTCGCCTCGATCGCGGCGATCGTCGCCGTCCATCTGCGTTTCACGAACGACTTCGGCGCCGACGTCGTGACCGAGATGGTCACGGTGGCCACCGTCTGCCTGCTCGCCTGCTTCATCAACCGGATCGTGCGGCACAGCAGCGAACAGCTCGCCTCCGCCCGGCACATCGCCGAGGCGGCCCAGCGCGCCGTCCTGCCCGCCCCGCCCGGCCGGACCGGCGGCCTGGACGTCGCCGTGCGCTACGAGGCCGCGCAGGCGGGCGCGTTCATCGGCGGCGACCTCTACGCGGTGCAGGACACCCCGCACGGGGTGCGCGTCGTCGTCGGCGACGTACGGGGCAAGGGCATGGGCGCGGTGTCGGCGGTGGCCGTCGTCATCGGCGCGTTCCGCGAGGCCGCCGAGCAGGAGGGCAGCCTGGAGAACGTGGCCCGGCGCCTGGAGCGGGCCCTGGCCCGCGAGGGAACCCGGCGCAGCGGCGTCGACGACTTCGAAGGGTTCACGACGGCGGTGCTCGCCGAGTTCCCGTACGGCTCCGACCTGGTGCGGGTGCTCAACCGCGGGCACCCCGAGCCGCTCCTGCTGCACGGTGACGGCACGCTGCGGACGCTCGGTCCGGGGGAGGCCGCGCTGCCGCTCGGCCTGAGCGCGCTGGGCACCTGGCCTGACCGGGCCACCGAGGAGGCGTTCCCCGCCGGCGCCACGCTGTTGCTCTACACGGACGGCCTCTCCGAGGCGCGCGACGCGCACGGCGTCTTCTACGACCCGGCGGCCCGGCTGTCGGGGCGGAAGTTCGACGGGCCCGAGGAACTGCTCGCGGAGGTCGCCGAGGAGGTCCGCGAGCACACCGGAGGGGGCGCGCGGGACGACATGGCGCTGCTCGCCGTGCGCCGTCCTTGATCGACATCACGGGGGGTGATCGAACGGCACCCCTGCGCATAACAATTGATACAGCGTCAGAAACTCGTGGCGGATCCGTGTCCTCCGACGGGGGGTCAACTCGCCCGATTCCGCCCGCTCGTGCCCTGATAAGTCCAGGCCAAAGACGTGAACGATCAGTGGGAACGGCTTGGAAATCGTGTCGGCTGTCTATTAACGTTCGATAACGCAGCGCGGTCGTCCCAGCCGTCACAAGAGTCGGCTCCGCGCGCACGCGCTTAATCCCGCAAGGGAGCCGGGGAACCACCAACTTGGGGTGAATCGGACTGTAGCGACGCATGTGCGTACGTCTACGCCCGTAGGAGACCTTCCTGCTCCGAACCCGTCAGCTAACCCGGTAGGCGAGAAGGAAGGAAAGGAGAGCGCCCCCGTGGCGTCGAACCGTCCTGCCCCCGAGTTCTCCTACGGCTCCGCCGAAGCGTCTGACGACTTCGGCGTCGAGCGAGAGAACTGGGAGGAGTGGAACCCCACCGAGGAGTCCGTCCGACCCGTCCGCGGACGTCACCGCGTGGCCCGTCAGCGGGGTGGACTCGCGCGCAGCTCCACGGTTCTCGGCGTCGGCGTGATCGCCGCCGTCGGCGCCGGCGGCATCGCCACCGCGCAGGGCGGCAAGCCCGCCGTCTCGCTCTCCATGCCCGACCTGTCCGCGGTCAAGGACTCGCTGCCCGAGGCCAAGTCGCTGCCGGGCGTGGGCGCGCTCATATCGGGCTCGGACGACTCCGCCGACTCCGCGTCCGACTCCTCGCCGGCCGCCCAGGCCGCCCCGCTCACCACGGTGACCGACGGCGCGCAGGGACAGTCCGACGCGGGCGAGGCGCTGCGGGCCCGCATCATGGCCCAGGCCGAGACGCAGCAGTCCGCCGCCGAGGAGGCCGAGCGCAAGGCGGCCGAGGAGGCCGCCGCGCAGAAGGCCGCCGAGGAGGCCGCCGAGCAGCAGAAGGCCGCCGAGGCCAAGGCCGCCGCCGAGAAGAAGGCGGCCGAGGAGGAGGCCAAGCGCAAGGCCGAGGCCGAGCGCCTCGCCAAGCTGGCCAAGAGCTACAAGCTCCCCGTCGCCTCGTACACGATCACCGGCACCTTCGGGCAGCCCGGCTCCATGTGGTCCTCCGGCTACCACACGGGCCTCGACTTCGCGGCCTCCACCGGTACGCCGATCTACGCGATCCACTCCGGCACCGTCACCGAGGCGGGCTGGGCCGGCGCCTACGGGTACCGCACCGTCCTCACCCTCGACGACGGCACCGAGCTGTGGTTCTGCCACCAGTCCTCGATGAACGTCAGCGTCGGCCAGAAGGTCAGCACCGGCGATGTCATCGGCCGCGTCGGCGCGACGGGCAACGTGACGGGCGCCCACCTCCACCTCGAGGTCCACCCCGACGGCCAGGCCACCGGCATCGACCCGGCCGCCTGGCTGCGCGACAAGGGCCTCGGTCTCTGACCTTCCCGAAGCCCCGGCGGTCCTGGCGGCAACCCCCCGACGCCAGGGCTGCCGGTTTCGCATGTCCGCGCGCACCGGCCCGAAGACGGCCCGTCAGGTCCGGACGGACTCGGGCCCGGTCGGAATACCGGATTCTGCGCGGGCGTTGAGAGCGTTCATGACTTCTCTGCGCTCTCTCGGCTCCTCGGACCTCGAGGTCTTCCCCCTCGCCCTCGGTGGCAACGTCTTCGGCTGGACGGCGGACGAGGCCGCCTCCTTCGCGGTGCTCGACGCCTACACCGCGGCCGGCGGCAACTTCATCGACACCGCCGACTCCTACTCGGCATGGGTGGAGGGCAACGAGGGCGGCGAGTCCGAGACCCTGATCGGCCGCTGGCTGGCCGCGCGGGGCCGGCGCGACGACGTCGTCATCGCCACCAAGGTGAGCCAGCACCCGCGATTCCAGGGCCTGTCCGCGGACAACATCAAGGCCGCCGCCGACGCCTCCCTGCAGCGCCTGGGCACCGATCACATCGACCTGTACTACACGCACTTCGACCAGCCCGACGTGCCCGTCGAGGAGATCATCGGCGCGCTCGACGAACTGGTGCGGGCGGGCAAGGTCCGCTACATCGCGGCGTCCAACATCAGCGCGGCCCGCCTCCAGGAGTCCCTGGACGTCTCCGACCGCGAGGGCCTGGCCCGCTACGTCGCCCTCCAGCCGCACTACAACCTGGTCTCGCGCGACACGTACGAGGGCGAACTGGAGCAGGTCGCCTCCCGCGCGGGCCTCGGCGCCGTCCCCTACTACGCGCTCGCCTCCGGCTTCCTCACCGGCAAGTACCGCCCCGGCGTGAGCGTCGACAGCGCGCGGGCGCAGGGCGCGGCCCGGCACCTGGAGACCCCGCGCGGGCAGGCCGTCCTCACCGCCCTCGACGAGATCGCCAAGGAGCGCGACGCCGAGATCGCGACCGTCGCCCTGGCCTGGCTCGCCGCGCGGCCCACCGTGACCGCCCCGATCGCCTCGGCGCGCACCGTGGAGCAGCTCCCGGCGCTGCTCGCCGTCGCCGACCTCGACCTCACCGAGTCCGAGCTCCAGCGCCTCTCCCGCGCCTCCGCCTGACAGCCGCTCTAGTACCGGTACGGGTTGTAAGGAGGCCCCTGCGCCGGCGGCCCCGCGTACACCGGCCACACGGGGACGACGGCGCGGGCCGCGTACGCGAGGGCGGCCCGTGCGTAGCCCTGCCGCTGCCACAGCGCGTCGAGCAGTTCCCGCTCCCGTACGACGAAGTCGGAGCCGGCCCGGCCGCGGGCGCCGCGCCGGCGCAGCAGGGCGAGCGAGGTCGCGTACTCCTCGTACTCGGTGACCGCCCTCAGCGCCTCCTTGCCGCCGAAGTGCGCCGCGTACTCGCGGGCCAGGCGGCGCGCCTTGAGCGAGCCGAGCGCGAAGGGTTCGGGCAGGGCCAGCCAGCCCGCGGCCACGTAGGCGGGCAGTTCCTCGCGGACGGCGCGCAGTTCGCGCTGGCGCAGGAACACGGCGAGCCAGGTGACCAGGCCGAACACCGGCACCATGAACGTGGCGTAGACGGCGAAGAAGCCGTACTCGCCGAAGTTCGACGAGCCGTTCCAGAAGGCGTGCATGCCCATCGCGGTGAGCAGTCCGGCCAGCGGCAGCAGCACGCGGCGGACCTGGCCGCGGTCGGGGGCGGTGACGGCGGCGATGCCGAAGCCGATGCCGGTCAGCACCGTGAACAGCGGATGCGCGAACGGCGACATGATGACGCGGACGAAGAACGTCGCGGCGGTCACCGAGCTGAGGCCGGGGCCCGTGCCGCTGATCTGGTCGGTGCCGAACGCGTTGCCCAGATAGAGGATGTTCTCCGTGAAGGCGAAGCCGGTCGCGGTGACCCCGGCGATGACGATGCCGTCGACGACCCCGGCGAAGTCCCGTCTGCGGAACAGGAAGACGAGCAGGACCGCCGCCGCCTTCGCCGACTCCTCGACGACGGGGGCTATGACGGTGGCTCCGAGGGTGTCGGCGCTGGTCGGGTCGGCGGTCGCGGTCGCTATCCAGCGGGTCGCGAAACTGTTCGCCACGATCGCGATGAGGGCCGCCGCGCAGGCACCCCACGCGAACGCGAACACGGTGTTCCGCCAGGGGCCCGGCCGGACCCGGTCCAGCCAGCGGAACGCGGATATCAGCAGCGGCACGGGCAGCACGGCCAGGCCGAGGCCGACGAGGAAGCCCTCCGTGCCGGTCTGCTCCCGCACCAGCGCCAGGATCACCGCACCGGACAGCGCGAGCAGCGCGGCGAGAGCCGTGGCCTGCACGCCCTTCCGTTCCCACCAGCGCGGATGCGGGACCGCGCCGCTCGGCGGGGTGCCGAGGGCGTGGTCCTGATGCGGTGGATAGGTGGGGTACGGGGCCACGGATTGACCCTAACGAGGGATGCGGGTCGCCGCGACGGGGCCCGTGCTCCCCGCGGGCTCAGCGGCGCGTGAACAGCAGGTCGTGCACCACGTGGCTCTTGTCCAGGCCCTTGCCCTCGAACCGGGTCAGGGGGCGGAACTCGGGGCGCGGGGCGTAGCCGCCGTCCGCAATCGTGTTCACGTAGTCCGGGTGCGCGGTGAGGACCTCGAGCATCTGCTCCGCGTAGTCCTCCCAGTCCGTCGCGCAGTGCACGAGCGCGCCGGGCTTCAGCGGGCCGGCGACCAGCGACAGGAACTCGGGCTGGATCAGGCGGCGCTTGTTGTGCCGCTTCTTCGGCCACGGGTCCGGGAAGTAGACGCGCAGGCCGTCCAGGCAGTCGTCCGGCAGCATCGAGCGCAGCAGGATGATCGCGTCACCGTTGGCGACCCGGATGTTCGTCAGTCCGTTGCGGTCCGCCAGGTTGAGCAGGTTGCCCTGGCCCGGGGTGTGCACGTCGACGGCGAGGATCCCGGTGGTGGGGTCCTCCGCGGCCATCTGCGCGGTGGCCTCCCCCATCCCGAAGCCGATCTCCAGCACGATCCGCTCGACCCCGGGGAACATCCCCGGCAGATCCAGCACCCGCTGCCCGTCGATGTCGAGCCCCCACTTGGGCCACAGCCGCTCCAGCGCGTCCGCCTGCGCGGTGGTGACCCGGCTGCGGCGCGGCTGGAAACTCCGGATCCGCCGCTCGAAGTGCGACCCGGCGGGATCGGGCCGCGGCCCGTCCGGGAACCGGGGCTCGTTGGGCCGGGCCGCGGCGGCAGCGGCCCGAGCGGCGTCCTCGTACGGGGCGGACGGTGCGGCGGGCGCGGACGGTGCGGCGGCGCTGGGGATCTCAGGTGACTCAGACACAATGCCCACGATTTTACGTACCCGGCGAAGCGGCAGCGCGGGCCGCGGCGCCGGGGCTACGGCGCCGGGGCTACAGCGAAGCCAGCACCCGGCGGGCGATCTCGCGGCCGATGGGGAGGGACGCCGTCGCCGCCGGCGACGGCGCGTTCAGGACGTGCACCGTGCGGGCTCCCTCGCGGATGAGGAAGTCGTCGACCAGCGTCCCGTCACGGAGCACGGCCTGGGCCCGCACACCGGCCGGCGCCGCCACCAGATCCCCCGACTCCACGGCCGGCACGAGCCGGCGCACGGCCCGCGTGAACGCCCCCTTCGACACGGACCGCACGATCTCGCCCGCCCCGTACCGCCAGTGCCGCCGCGCTATGTGCCACGACCCGGGCCAGCCGAGCGTCCCGGCCAGCTCACGGGGCCGCACGACCCCCCACCCGTACCCCTCGCGGGCCAGCGCCGGCACCGCGTTCGGCCCCACGTGGACGCCGCCGTCGATGCCCCGCGTCAGATGCACCCCGAGGAACGGGAACGCCGGATCCGGCACCGGATAGACAAGGCCGCGCACCAGCTCGGGCCGTGCCAGCTCGAAGTACTCCCCCCGGAAGGGCACGATCCGCATCCCCGGGTCGTCCCCGGCGAGCCGCGCCACCTCGTCGCACCGCAGCCCTGCGCAGTTCACCATCACCCGCGCCCGCACCACGTCCCCCGCGCGCGTGCGCACCGCGACCCCGAGATCGGGCCGCCGGTCGATCTGCACGACCTCCGCCCCGTACCGGATCTCCGCCCCGGACACCTCCGCGAACCGCTCCGCGACCGCGCGGTAGTCCGCGATGCCCGTCGTCCCCACATGGATCGCGGCGAGCCCCCGCACCTCGGGCTCGTACTCCTGGATCTGGGCGGGGCCCAGCTCCCGCACCGAGATCCCGTTCTCCCTGCCGCGCTGGACCAGCGCGTGCAGGCGCGGCAGCTCGTCCCGGTCCGTGGCGACGATCAGCTTCCCGGTGACCTCGTGCGGGATCCCGTACTCCGCGCAGAACTTGACCATCTCGGCCGCCCCGCGCACCGCGTACCGCGCCTTCAGCGAGTCCGGCCGGTAGTAGATCCCGCTGTGGATCACCCCGCTGTTACGCCCCGTCTGGTGCCGGGCCGGGCCCGGCTCCTTCTCCAGGACGACGACCCGCGTGCCCGGCGCGGCCCGCGAGACGGCATAGGCGGTGGACAGACCGACGATCCCCCCGCCGACCACCAACACATCCCCGTCGAACGCAGCCGTCCCCACCAGGCCTCACCTCCACGCCCTGCATCTTGCCCGACGCCACTGACAACGCGCTGTGTGCGCTGCGCCCGACCCCGGGCGACCGACGGCACGACCCCGGCAGGGGACTACGCCGGCGCCATCAGGAGAGGCCGCGCCCGTTCTCGTAATTCCACCACTCTCGGCTCGTCGCCGTAGGGCTCCAGGCGGTGCAGCAGGTCCCGGACGTACTCGGTGGTGCGGGCCGAGGAGATGCGGCCCGCGACCTCCAGCGCGCGCGTGCCCTGCTCGCACGCCGCGTCCAGGTTCCCCGATTCCAGCTCGGCAACCGCCGACACCACCAGACGCAGCCCGTGCGAGCGCACGAACTCCTCCGTGGGCTTCGAAAGCGCCTGCTCCGTGAACCGGCGCACCTGCCGGGGCGCCTTCAGGTCCCGGTAGCACTCCGCCGCATCCGCCGCGAAACGGTCGTAGGAGTAGAAGCCGAGCCAGGACGGATCGTTGTCCCCGTCGCGGGCCCGCTCCAGCCAGCCCTCCGCCGCCCGCAGCGAGGCTCCGGCCGCGTGCGCGTCACCGGTACGCGCGTGGGCGCGCGCCTCGACGAGCCGGAAGAAACTCATCGTGCGCGCCGTCGCCAGGCTCTTGTTCCGCTCCAGGGCCGCCTGCGCCAGGTCCACGCCCTCGTCCCCGAAGCCCCGGTACGTCGCCTGCAGCGACATGGAGGCGAGCACATAGCCGCCGAGCGGCACGTCCGCCGCGGCCCGCGCGAGCCGCAGTGCCTGGATGTAGTACCGCTGCGCCGCCTCCTGCTGCCCGGTGTCGAAGGCCATCCACCCGGCCAGGCGCGTCAGTTCGGCCGATGCGCCGAACAGGGAGCGGCCCACGTCGTCCGAGTACGAGCCGAGCAGCAGCGGAGCCGCCTCCACCCGCAGACACTCCGGCACCATGGACGAACGCCAGTCCCCGCCCCCGTACTTGGAGTCCCAGCGCCGCGCGTCCTCCGCGGCCTCGCGCAGCTTGCGCACATCACTGTGGCCGACCTTCTGCGGTGCGCCCTCCTCGGCGCTGTGCGCCTCCCGCGCGACCGACGAGTCGGCCGGGGTTATCAGCCAGCGCGAGGCGGGCGTGGCGTACGCGCTGACCGCGAAGGAGCCCGCGAGGGACTGCCAGATCCCGCCACCGCCCGCCCGGCGGCCGGCGAGGTCGAGCCGGTACAGCTCCGTCGCCGACTTCACCGCCGCCCGCACGTCCCGCGGGAAGGCGAGGCCGACCTCGGGCGCGGGGTCCGCGTCCGCGAGGCCGATCTCGTGCAACGGCACAGGCCGGCCCAGCTTCTGGCCGATCGCGGCGGCGATCAGGTGCGGGGCGGCGCCCTGCGGCACCATGCCCTTCGACACCCACCGGGCCACCGACGTCTTGTCGTAGCGCAGCGTCAGTCCGCGCTGCGACCCCAGGTCGTTGACCCGGCGCGCCAGTCCCGCGTTGCTGATTCCCGCGAGGGCGAGAACGGCGCCGAGCTTCTCGTTCGGCCCGCGTAGCTCCCTGGACATGCGTCACCCCTCGACACAGACGGCTGCCGCGCCTGGCGGCTACGCCGAGAAGACGGCCCGACTCGGCCTGGCATAACCGCGCGGCATTCGTACACCCAGCGTAGTTCGCCGGATCCCAAGCGTTAAGGGCGGCGGTTCCAGATGGCGGGATTGTTGTCCGTACTGAAGTGCGGCGCAGGCCACGCCGTGTGACCGTGTGCTCCACCCGTGGTGCCGTGCGCCTGCGCGTGCGCTCTTGGCCGGCCCTGGGGAGAGGGCTTCCATGGGACCTGCGTGGGTCGGCCCGCCGTACTGGATCCAGCGGGCTGGGGGACACCGCCGCCTTCATCCCCGCGGGTGGCGGAACGGTCCGGGAGGCCGACCGAGCCTCCCGGACTGCGCGTTGCGCGCTGTGGCCGAAGCGGGTCGGCCGGCTCCGGCCATCCCGCGCCGATTTGGCCGAATCTCGCCGCTGTTGTTCCGTTGTCGTCCCACGCTGCGTGGGTAGCGCCGCGGGTCCGTCGCGCTTCAACCATCGCTCAAAACGGGCGCATCGGGGCGGTATCGGGGGCGCACGAGGGGGAGCGCGCCCCAGTTTCGCGTGCCCACTTGCATCCTCCCCGACGCCGGCTTCGTGGCAGCATGGGTCCCCCTTGGATGTCCACAGCTTGTGGAGGCGGCGATGCGGTGGTTGGTGGGGTGGAGCAGTACCGCCGCCGGGCCTGTCACCCCCGGCTCCGCCGGAGCGACCGGTACGGACGGCGAGACGGTCCACCCGGTCGGGTCCCAACTCCTGTGGGGAGACCCGGATCCGCTGTGGGCGGTCGGTGACTGGCGCCCAGACGAAGTGCGCATGGTGAAGGTCGACGACCAGACCCGCATCGCCGTCCTCGGCGTGTGCGGCGCCTCCGACGAGCAGCTGCGCGTCGGCCTGTTCGCCGCCCGCGGCGGCGCCCTGCGCCACCTGACCGCCTGGCCCGGCAGCTACACGGCCGTCGTCCAGGCCGGCCGCCGCGTCACCGTCCTCGGCGACCTCGCGGGCGCCCGGCCCGTCTTCCACACCCCCTGGGCCGGCGGCACCGCGTACGCCACCGCCGCCCTCCCGCTCGCCGACCTCATCGAGGCCAACCTCGACGTCGGACATCTCGCCGCGCTGCTCGCGGCCCCGGACGTCCCTGAGGCCCTGCACGACTCGACGCCCTACGAAGGCGTCCACCGCATCCCGCCCGGCCACGCGCTCGTGCTGCGCGCCGGCTCCCGCGAGATCGCCGGCTACGAGCCCGTCGCGTCCCTCGCCGTCGCCGCCACCCCCACCGACCCCGCCGACGCCGTGGACGGCGTACGGGACGCCCTCGTGGACGCCGTACGCACCCGGCTCGCCGCCCCCCGGCACGTGCCCGGCACCGACCTCGACCCCGGGCCCGTGCCCGGCATGGGGCCCGCCGAGCGGCGCGCCGCCCGCGGCATGCCCGTGCCCGGCATCGGCGCGGACCTCTCGGGCGGGCCCGCCTCCGGCACGCTGGCGCTGCTCGCGGCGGGGCTGCCCGGGCTGCCCGGCACCGTCCTCGGGCACGGCACGGGCGCCGGCGAGCGGCTCCTCGCGGTGACCTTCAACGACCTGTCGGCCGCGCCGACCCACCACGAGGCCGAGCGGGAGCGCGCGGGGGCGCTGGCCGCGAATCCGCGCCTGCACCACGTCGTCGTGGCCGGCGGCGAAGAGACGCTCCCCTACGCGGAGTTGGACGGCCCGCTCACGGACGAGCCGAGCCCCGTGCTCGTCTCCGCCGCCCGGCACCGCGCGCGGCTCGCCTCCGGGAGCGCCGACCACTTCACGGGGTACGGCGCACGCCAGGTGCTCGACGCGCATCCGGCGCGCCTCACCGACCTCCTGATGGACCGTCGGCGCCGCCACATGCTGCGGCCCGTCGCCGCGCTCACGAAGGCGGACGGTTCGTTCACCGTGCCCGCGCGCGTGTACGGCGCCGCGCGCAAGCTCGCCCGCACGCCCTACCGGGCCGGGCTGGACGGCCTGGCCGAGCTGCTGCGGCAGCGGCGCTTCGACGATCCGGGCGGGTCCGCGGGGGCGGTCGGGGCCTCGCTCGCCGCGCTCACCTGGGCCAGACCCGGGCCCGCCGCCCGTTGGCTGACCGGCGAGGCCCTTGCTGAAGTATCGGTTCGCCTACAGGCCGGGGCGACGCGGCCGGGACCCGGGCCCGGGCAGCGTCCCGGCGAGTTCCGGGCCCGCGCGGCGCTGGCCCGGCACGCCGCGGACCTGCGCATCCTCGAACAGGCCGCCGAGGTCCGCTTCCAGCGGCTGCACGCGCCGTTCCTCGACAACCAGGTGGTCCGCGCGTGCCGCGCCCTGCCGGAAGCGCTCCGCGTCCAGCCGGGGGCCCGCGCGGACATTCTCCGTACGGTCCTGGAGGGCGCCGGCGTCACGGACCTCCCGCCGGGCTGGGGCGCGCCCTCCCACGCCTCCTCGGCCGCCGCCGCCCGCACCGGGCTGCGGGCCTCGGCGGACACGCTGATCGGCCTCTTCGACACCCCGCTGCTCGCGCAGACCGGGCTCGTCGAGGCCCGGGTCGTCCGCAAGGCGCTCCGCGCGGCGGCCGACGGGGAGCCGCTGCCCGTCGACGGGCTCGCCGAGCTGGTCTCGCTGGAGCTGTGGCTACGGAGGCTGCTGGCGCGGCGTGGCACGTGCTGGACGGGCACCCCCGCCCGAGCCCGAGCGGTCCCCTCCGGCACGGTCACCCCGGCCCGAGCCTTGGGCTCGGGGTTGTCCTGACGGGACTCCTTCGACCAGCACTCCAGTCCTGGGTGCGCATACGGTCGACCCAGCCTTGGGCAGTCTGCCGCCTGGGGCGATGGGGGTACCCCCTGCTCGAGCGAAGCCGAGAGCTTGGGGGAGGGTGGGCAACGCGGCACCCAGGTGCCGGGTGCGCGATTCAGAGGACCGTAGTGAAACCCCGCGCCCCGGCAGGGCACACCGTGGACCCGCCCAGCCCCGTAAACCCCGCGCCCCGCACACCCGGAGCGGCGACAATGCCCGGGTGCAGTACAGAATCCTGGGCGCCACACAGGCGATCGACGACGCGAACGGCGACACACCCGTACCCCTGGCCGGCCCCCGCCTCCGCGCCCTCCTCACCTCCCTGGCCCTGCACGCCCCCCACCCCGCGCCCGTCCACACCCTTATCGACGACGTCTGGCCCGACACCGACACCCCGCCGGCCGACGCCCCCGCCGCCCTCCAGGCTCTCGTCGCCCGTCTCCGCCGAGCCCTCGGCAAGGACGCCGTCACCTCGGAGGCCGGCGGTTACCGCCTGGCCGCCGCCCGCGACGACATCGACGCCCACGTGTTCGCGCGCCTCACCCGGGACGGCACCCGCGCCCTCGCCGAGAACGCCCCGGACACCGCGGCCCGCACCCTGCGCGACGCCCTGGCCCTGTGGCACGGCCCGGCCCTGACCGACCTCCCGCACCTCGACGGCGCCATCCGCCCCGAGGCCCGCCGCCTGGAGGCCCAGCGCCTGGAGGCGACCCGCGCCCGGGCCGAGGCCGACCTGCTGCTGGGCCGCGCCCCCGACCTCGTACCGGAGCTACGGGAACTGACCACGGCTCACCCGTACGACGAGCCGCTGCACGCCCTGCTGATCCGGGCCCTGCGCGCCGCGGGCCGGGGCGCCGACGCCCTCGCCGCGTACGAACAGGCCCGCCGCACCCTCGCCGACGGCCTGGGCACGGACCCGGGGCCGGACCTCCGGCGCATCCACGCCGAACTCCTCTCGGCGGCCCCCGCCGAACGAGCCGAACGAGCCGAGCGAGCCGAAGCGGCCGGGCCGCCGGTGGAGCCGCCCGCCGCGCGGACCCCCGTCCGGAACGGCAACCTCCGCCCCCGGCTGAACAGTTTCGTGGGGCGGGAACCCGAACTGGACGCCATCCGTTCTGACTTGCGAGGTGCACGCCTGGTCACGCTCACGGGTCCGGGCGGCTCCGGCAAGACCCGCCTGGCGGAAGAGGCAGCGACGTCCTTCTCCCCGGCCTGGCTGGTCGAGCTGGCGCCGCTGGACGATCCGAGGGCGGTCCCCGGCGCGGTCGTCAGCGCTCTGGGCCTTCGCGAGACGGTTCTGATGACGAGCGAGATGTCGACCGTGCCGCAGGACGACCCGACGCGGCTCCTCATCGAGCACTGCGCCCAGCGCGGCCTGCTCCTGATCCTTGACAACTGCGAGCATGTGATCGACGCGGCGGCCCAGCTCGCCGAGACCCTGCTCACGCACTGCCCGTCCCTGACGATCCTCGCCACCAGCCGCGAACCCCTCGGAGTCCCGGGGGAGTCCGTCCGCCCCGTCGAGCCGTTGCCGCCGGACCCCGCCTCCCGCCTGTTCGCCGAACGGGCCGCCGCGGTCCGCCCCGGTTTCGACCCCGCCCAGGATCGGGAGGCAGTGGCGGAGATCTGCCGGCGCCTCGACGGCCTGCCGCTGGCCATCGAGCTGGCGGCGGCCCGGCTCCGGCTGCTCACCCCGCGCCAGATCGCCGACCGCCTCGACGACCGCTTCCGCCTCCTGACCGGCGGCAGCCGCACCGTGCTGCCCCGCCAGCAGACCCTGCGCGCGGTCGTCGACTGGTCCTGGGACCTGCTGGACGAGCAGGAGCGCAGGGTGCTGTGCGAGCTGTCGGTGTTCGCCGGCGGCTGGGACCTGGAGGCCGCCGAGTCGGTGTGCGCGGCCCCGCCCGCCACGACGGCGGACGCCCTGGGCTCCCTCCTCGACAAATCCCTGCTCATCGCCACCTCACAGCCGGGCGTCGCGGCCGGGATGCGCTACCGGACGCTGGAGACGATCCACGAGTACGCCACGGAGCGCGCCGCCGAGTTCCCGGGCCTGCGCCCTGACGCCGAGCACCGGCACACCGCGTGGGTGCGCGCGCTGCTCGAAGTGGCCGACCCCAAGATCCGTTCGGGGGAGCAACTGCCGTGGATCCAGCGCCTGGAGACGGAGCTGGACAACATCAGGGCGGCTCTGGCCCGCGCGACCCAGCCGGCCTCTTCGTCCGGTGCCGCCTCGTCGGACGCGCCGGACGAGGAGACGGCGATCGCGCTGACGTTGCTGATGGGCTGGTTCTGGTGGCTGCGCAACTACCGTACGGAGGCGGTCGCCTGGCTGGAGCGCGTCATCGCGCTGCTGCCCGGCCGCGACGCCCCGGACGACCCGGAGCACCCGCTGTACTGGCCGCGGATGAACCTGCGGCTGCTGGACCTGTTCCTCCTCGCGGACACCAAGCCGCAGGAGACGGTGCGCGACGACGCCGACCGGGAGTACATCGCGCGCGTGCAGGCCGCGTTCGAGCCGCCCAACCCGCGCGGCGCCCGTTTCCCGGGGATCATCTGGCCGTTCTCGCTGTTCTTCCTGGACGAGGAGCGCCGGGACGTACGGGCGAGCCTGGACGCGGCGCTGGCCAACTGCCGTCGGTACGGCGGTGACTGGGAGATCGGCGTGACGCTGATGTTCCGGACCCATGTGGCGGTCGACATGCCGGGCAACATGCGGGGTGTGGACGGCGACCTGGCCGAGCTGCGGGACATCAGCCGCAGGGTGGGCGACCGCTGGATGCGCGCCCAGGTGAGCAGCGCGGCCGGCGAGGCGGCGATGGCGCGGGGCCTCCTGGAGGAGGCACAGGCCGAGTACGAGGAGTCGCTGCGGCTGGCCTACGAGGTCGGCGCGTACGCGGAGGCACCGTTCCTGCTGGCCCGGCTCGCGGAGCTCTCCTACCGGTCCGGTGACAAGAAGGCGGCCTGGCGGACGCTCGACGTGGCGCACGCCGAGGCGTCCCAGGTCGGGGTGACGGACACGACGGCGTTCGTGCGGCTGCTGCGGGGCCAGCTGCTCCTGGCGGACGGTGAGGTGGCCGCCGCGCGCGAGCAGTGCGACGAGGCCCGGGCCCTGGCGGAGGCCGGCACGCCGCCGCCACAGTTCGTCGCCGTCCTGGGTGCCCTCGACGCCCGGGTCACGGCGGCCGAGTCAGGACCGGAGGCGGCCCTGGCGCTCCTCGTGTCGGTGCTGCGGGACGCGGTGATGGAGCAGTGCGCGGAGGCGGTCACGGGCGGCCTCATCGACGTCGGGGCCGAACTCAAGGCGCGCGCGGGCGACCTGGAGAGTGCGGTGCGCCTGTTCGCCGCGTCCGGCGCCCTGCGGGGCGACCTGGCACGCCCGTATCCGGAGCGCAAGGCGTACGAGGACGTCGAGTCCCGGGCGCGCGACGAGCTGGGCGACGCGCGCCACGAGACGCTGCGCGCGCAGGGCCGGTCCCTCACCCCGGACCGGATCCTCGCCGAGCTCGCGCCCTAGGGCGTGTGTCGCCCTAGGAGCAGGTGAAGCGGGAGTTCGCCCAGTCCGCGATCGCCGCGGCGCCGAAGGGGGCGTGCGGTTCGACCACGAGGCGGATCGTCTTGGCCCCGGACAGTCCGACGTGCACGGGCACCGCCGGCTGGTCGCCCCGGACGACCGGCGACTGCCAGGCCCGCGCCCCGTCGACGTAGACGGAGAAGCGGACCGCGCCCATGCCGAGCGACATGTCGTCGACGCCGACGACGGCGTCGTACGCGCTGCAGGTGCGGTTGAGGTCGATGGTGACCGAGGAGGTCGACGCCACCGAGACGCCGTGCGCGTACTGCTGCCCCGCGATCGACAGGCCGGTGCGCTGCCAGACCGGGGTGCTGCCGAACCGCATCTCGGGCCCGGTGCCGTCGCCGAGGCCGCCGTACGAGAGCTGGTTCCACTGGTAGACGGCCGGGGGCGCCGGGGGAGGCGTCGGCTTCGGGGTCGGAGTCGGCGTCGGCTTCGGCGTGGGGGTGGGCGTCGGCTTCGGGGTGGGAGTGGGTGTGGGCGTCGGCGTCGGCGTGGGGGTCGGCTTCGGCTTCTCGGACGGCGGCGGAGTCGGTGCCGGCTTCGGCGCGGCGGCGGGCGGCTGCGGCGGCTGCGGCTTGGGGGTCTGCTTCGGCTTCTGCGGCACGATCGGCTGCGAGACCGGCGGCTTCTCCTGGCGGGCCTCCGGCTCGGGCTTCTTCACGTCGCCGCCGGTGAGCGCCATGGCGACGGCCACGGCGATGCCGGTCGCCACGACACCGGCCGCGATACCCGCCTTCGCCGGGGCGCCGAGCCCCTCGGACGCGGCACCACCGGCCGCGCCGCCCGAGGTCCCGCCCGTCGCGGCGGCCGCACCACCGGCGCCCGCCGCACCCAGGGCGCCGCCGCCGATGAGCGCGGCGACCTTCGCGTACCCGGCGGCACCGAACCAACCGATGACGGCGATCGGCACGACCCCCGGGATACCGCCGGCGACTTCCTTGATCTGGCCGGCGGCCAGCCGGCACTTGGCGCACTCCTCCAGGTGCTTGCGCAGCCCACGCTCGGCGCGTGTGCGCAGACTGCCGCGCGCGTAGGCGCCGAGCCGGTCCGCGTAGCGGGAGCACTCCTCGGACTGGATGAGGGTGGCCGAGACGTGGGCCTGGAGGTAGGCCTCCTTGAGGCCCTCGCGGGCGCGCTTGGCGAGCACCCGCGTGCCGTTGGCGTCGAGGCCGAAGAGGGTGGCGACGTCGCTGGGCGACTCGTCCTCCACCTCGGTGTGCCACAGGACGGCCTGCCAGCGCTCGGGCAGCGAGCGGAAGGCCTGCATGGCCATCGACTGCTCGGCCTCGTGCATCGCGCGGACGTCGGCGCCGAGCTCGAGCGTGTCGTCGTCGGAGACCTCGCTGGAGCGGGCGGCCTGCTGGGCGAACACGGCGAAGTCGTCGACCAGTTGCTCCCGCTTCGCGGACTTCGTCCAGCCCGCGGCGACCCGGCGCACCGTGGTCAGGAGGTACGCGCGCACCGCGTGCTCGGGCCCGCTGCCGCCGCGCACGGCCTGGAGCATGCGGGCGAACACCTCGGCGGTGAGGTCGTCGGCGGTGTGTCCGTCGCGGCAGCAGGTGCGGGCGTAGCGGCGCACGGCGGCCGCGTGGCGGCGGTACAGCTGCTCGTAGGCGCCGTCGTCGCCCGCGCGCATCTGTCCGATCAGGTCGGCGTCGGACGGCGGCAGGTCGGCCCCGCCGGCACCCGGTACGCCCGCGACGTCAGGGCCGAGGCTCTCGCGCTGCGCGGGTACGGACACCTCGGGATCGGCCGGCGCCGGCGGCTGGACCCGGCCGGGTCCGCCCTGGCTCGGCACCTGTTGTGCGGCATCGCTGGGGGAGCGGCCCTCGCCGCTCGTTCCCTGCCCGTCGGGCTGCTGCTCGTCCCGCCCGTCAACGCTCATCGCGGAAGCCCCCGACCGCCCACTCTGACCCGAACCACCGGGAAAGAGTGCCACACGGGTGCCCCACCGCGCCGGTCGCTGCCCGTCAACCACTCATCCGTGGAGTTTTCCAGCCACGGTGCACTAGTGTTCGGCGATTGGGGTAAGACTCAACGGCCGTACACGGACCGGCAGTTGACCGAGAACGGCGCACACGCACCGCCCACGGACAAAGATACCGACCCATCGTGTTCAGGCCGTCACAGATGGTTCCTACGCAGGGCTGCGCCCGCGCGGGCCGTACGAAGTCGACCGACCGCACGCCGTCGCCCGGAGGCGCCCAGCCCCAGAGGGCACTCACACGCGCCCGACCCCACAGGCGTGCTCACACCTGCCCAGCCGCTCACCCGCAGCCGACCGCGGGCCCGGCAGTACCTGCCCGATCACAGGCGGCCGACCGTTCGGGACTGATCAGTGGTGGCCGATCACGCAGGGGCGATCGCAGGCGCACGACCGCACCTACCCGACCGCCCCACACAACCGCCCAGGGCCCGACCGGCGACCCCCGACCAGCCACGCCGACCGCGACCCCGGACCGAGCCCCCCGACCGCAACGCCCGCTCACGCGGGACGCGAGCGGAGGCCCTCCAGGAGGATGTCGAGCAGTCGGGACGACGCGGCGGCCTGCTGCGCGGCGTCCGGCAGCGAGGGCGCCGCCGTGGCGATCACGAGGAGCACGTCCGCCACGGTCACATCGGTGCGCAGCTCACCCGCCTCCCGCGCCCGGTCCACGAGCCGGCCCACGACGTCGAGCAGCGCCGCCGCCCCCGCGTCGTCCGCGGGCAGCACCTCGGCCGGCGCCGAACGCCGGTCCACGACCCGCAGCTCGGCCCCCTCGACCGCGGCCCGCTGCTGCGGCACCCGCGCCTCGTCGTGTGCCCCGGCCGCCCCCGACCGCTCGTCGGCCACGCCCACGCGCAGCACCTGCGGCGGCAGCAGCCGGCCCGCGCCCGAGGCGACCGAGGTCCGCAGGAAGCGCGACAGCGCCGACCACGGCTCGTCCTCCTGGCCGAGGGCGGTACGCGCCTGGTCGGTCAACCGGGCCGTCTCCTCCTCGGCGATGCGCCGCACCAGCACGTCCTTGCTGGGAAAGCGCCGGTAGACCGTGCCCACACCGACGCGCGCGCGGCGCGCCACGTCCTCCATGGGCGCCCCGTACCCCAGCTCGCCGAAGACCTCCCGGGCCGCGCGCAGCACGTGCTCCAGGTTGCGCTGTGCGTCCACCCGCAGCGGAGTGGAGCGGGAACTGTCGCTCGCTCCCCGCCCGTTGGCCCCGCCAGGGACACTGGTGGGCGTCGCGGTGGACGCCGAGGCCCAATGAGAATCCTGAATGTGCATATGTGTTCCCCCGGTAATGACGTCTCCCCCCGGAGACACTCCCCGTCATTTGTCAGCCGGAGCGTGAGGAACCGACAGAGAAGTCCGGCAGCCGACCCGCGGCGCCGTCAGTGCGTCCCCCGACACCCCGACAGCACACGAACATAGTTGACCGGGAGTCAATTCAGAAGGGGCAGGTTCCGCACGGAGCGCCCCCCGAACGGAGTACGCGGGGATTCCACCCCGAATGCACCCCCGGCACCTCCCACCCCCTCACCCGCTGACCTGCACACCTCCCGAGAACCCCACCACCCGGCGCAACCGGTACGGCGCACTCCGTTCCGTCACACAAATGGTCGGGGCTGTGGACAAACGCAGGAGCCCGATGCGTCATGGGAGGGTGAGGGCAGCAAACGACCGGGGGACGACCCCCACAGCGCGCATTCTCGTCGTCGGCGGCGGATACGTCGGGATGTACACGGCCCTGCGCCTTCAGAAGAAGCTCAAACGGGAGCTTCGGAACGGGGACGCGGAGATCGTCGTGATCACCCCCGACCCGTACATGACGTACCAGCCGTTCCTCCCCGAGGCCGCCGCCGGATCCATCTCGCCGCGCCACGTCGTCGCCCCGCTGCGCCGCGTCCTGCCGCACTGCCAGGTGATCGTCGGCGAGGTCGAGTCCATCGACCACGCCAAGCGCACCGCCCGCTACACGACCCTCGCCAGCTCCGACGAGGGCATGGGCCCCGCCTCGATCGCCTACGACGAACTGGTCCTCGCCCCCGGCTCGATCTCCCGCACCCTGCCCGTGCCGGGACTCGCCGACCACGGCATCGGCTTCAAGACCGTCGAGGAAGCCGTCGGCCTGCGCAACCACGTCATCGAGCAGCTCGACATCGCCTCCTCCACCCGCGACCCCGCGATCCGCGACGCCGCCCTCACCTTCGTCTTCGTCGGCGGTGGCTACGCGGGCGTCGAGGCCCTCGGCGAGCTGGAGGACATGGCCCGGTTCGCCGCGAAGCACTACCACAACGTCAGACCCGAGGACCTCAAATGGATCCTCGTCGAGGCCAGCGACCGGATCCTGCCCGAAGTGGGCCCCGAGATGGGCCGCTACACGATCCGCGAACTGCGCGGCCGCAACATCGACGTACGCCTCGAGACCCGCCTCGAATCCTGCGAGAACCGCGTCGCCGTCCTCAGCGACGGCTCCCGCTTCCCCACCCGCACCGTCGTGTGGACCGCCGGCGTCAAACCCAGCCCGCTGCTCGCCGCCACCGACCTGCCCCGCGACGAACGCGGTCGCCTCACCTGCACCGCCGCCCTCGCCGTCGACGGCGCCCCGCACGCCTGGGCCGCCGGCGACGCCGCAGCCGTCCCCGACACCACCGCCGACGAGCCCGGCCGCACCTGCGCGCCCAACGCCCAGCACGCCGTCCGCCAGGCCAGGACCCTCGGCGACAACATCGCCGCATCCCTGCGCGGCGAACCCCTCACCGACTACGCCCACGCGTACGTCGGATCCGTCGCCTCCCTCGGCCTCCACAAAGGCGTCGCACACGTCTACGGACGCAAGCTGAAGGGCTACCCTGCCTGGTTCATGCACCGCGTCTACCACCTCAGCCGGGTGCCGACCGTCAACCGAAAGGCCCGTGTTCTGACCGAATGGACGCTCTCCGGCCTGTTCAAACGGGAGATCGTCTCGCTGGGCTCCCTGGAACGGCCGCGCGCCGAGTTCGAACTCGCGGCCGGTGGTGTCCCTCCTGCGGACCCTTCTGCCGACCCGCCGAACGGACCCGCCGACGATCCCTCCCCGGACCCGAAAGGGTCGTCCTGACCGCACCGTTGACGCCCGTCCCACGGCCCGACGGCGGCCCCACACCCGGGCCCGTACACGGCCCCACGTACGGAACGCGGAACTACCGCAGGCGGTCCGGCCTCTGACGTTTGTCAGTACGGTCGGCCAGACTGGTCCCCGACCATGGGCGGGCGCATCGCCCGACCACGACCCCACGAGGCTTTCCCCACCGTGAACTTCACCCGCTGGAGCGCCCGGCTCCCCGGAACGCAGCGCCGCGCGGCAGCGCGAGCCGACCACGGAGCACCCCAGCGAGGCGAGGGCGCCGTCCCCGCGGCCCGTGCCGAGCGCAGGCCCGACGAGAGCCCCGACGGCGGCCTCGACACCCTCCCCGTCCGCGACGTCCTCGACCGCATCCCCGGCCTCGTCGCCCTCGTCCAGGGCCCCGAGCACCGCGTCGCCTACCTCAACGACGCCTACGTCGCCGCCTTCGGCGCACGCCCCGCCGGCGAGCCCGCCCGCACCGCGCTCCCCGAACTCGACGAACTGAGCCTGCTGCCCCTCCTCGACCAGGTGCTGCGCAGCTCCAAGCCCCGCACGGTCAAGTCCCGCAAGACCTCGGGCGGCCGGTCGTACACCGTCACCTGCACCCCGCTGGAGACCGACGCCGGCCCCGGAGTCCTGATCTTCGCCGCCGACGTCACCGACCACGCCGAGGCCGCCGAGCGGCTGCGCACCAGCGAGCGCCGCCAGCGCGAGACCGCCGTCACCCTCCAGCGCTCCCTGCTCCCGCAGGAACTGGAGGAGCCCGACGACCTGCGCATCGCCGCCACCTACCAGCCCGGCGGCACCGAGGCCGCGGTCGGCGGCGACTGGTACGACGTCATCACCCTCGGCGGCGGCCGTACCGCCCTCGTCATCGGCGACGTCATGGGACGCGGCGTCCGCGCCGCCGCGGTCATGGGCCAGCTGCGCACCGCAGTCCGGGCCTACGCGCGCCTCGACCTGCCCCCGCACGAGGTGCTCCAGCTCCTCGACGGCCTGGCCATCGAGATCGACCCGCACCAGATCGCCACCTGCGTCTACGCGGTCCACGACCCCAACGAGGGCCGCCTCGTCTACGCGTCCGCGGGCCACCTGCCGATCCTCGTCCGCGACGAGACCGGCACCATCCACCGCGCCGAGGAACCCACCGGGCCACCCCTCGGCACCGGCGGCTGGCTGCACGCCTCGGGCTCGGTCCCGCTCGGCCCCGGCTCCACCGCCGTCCTCTACACGGACGGACTGGTCGAGCGCAGGGACGAGGACATCGACGAGGGCGTCGCCGCCCTGGAGCGCGCGCTGGCCGGCGCCACCGGCACCCCGCAGGTCGTCTGCGACCGGCTGATGCGCGCCCTCGGCGTCAGCGCCGACCACGACGACGACGTCGCCGTCCTGGTCCTCCAGCACCCGGCCCGCAAGGGCACCGACGGCGAACTCTTCCGCAACGCCGCACTCGAACTGCTCGGCGGCGTCGAGGCGGCCCCCCGCGCCCGCGCCTTCGCCTCCGGCGTCCTCACCAGCTGGCGCTTCCCGACGGACCTGCACGACCTGGGCGTCCTCGCGGCCAGCGAACTCGTCGCGAACTCGCTCCAGCACGGCACCCCGCCCATGCGCCTGCGCCTGCGCCGCACGGACCGCCGCCTGATCATCGAGGTGACCGACGGCGACGATCATCTGCCCCGGCGCCGCCGCGCGGAGCCGGGCGACGAGACGGGCCGCGGCATCGCGATCGTCGCGACCATCGCCTCGAACTGGGGATCACGCCGCACACCGGGCGGCGGCAAAGCCGTCTGGTGCGAGTTCGTCCTCCCCGACAGCACCCCCTAGGGCCTGTCCCGGCCGCTTCAGCCGGCCGACACCGTGGTCGCCGGCTCGGGCGCGCCCTTCATGACGACCCGGCTGCCGGCCAGCGACGGCTGGTCCTGCACCGGCGTCAGCCGCTTCCCGAGCCGCAGCCCGAGCACGGTGATGCCCAGCGAGAACAGCATGAACGTCACGATGTACGGACCGTGCAGCGCGGCGCCCATGGGCCCGCCCACGGCAGGCCCGACGGCCAGCGCGAGCTGCTTGACCAGCGCGAACGCCGAGTTGTACGAGCCGACCATGCCGTCCGGGGCCAGATCGGCGACGAGCGGCGCCACGGTCGGCGACAGCATCGCCTCACCGAGCCCGAACAGCGCGTACGTCGAGATGAACGCGGCAGTGGCCATGGCCTGGCTGCCGTGCCCGAGCCCCGCGTATCCGGCGGCCGCCCACGCGACGGCCCAGATGATGCCCACAGCGGCGATCACGCGCGAGCGCTTGCGACGCTCCACGAACTTCAGAACGGCGAACTGGGCGACCACGATCATCGCCGTGTTCGCCGCCAGGGCGATGCCCAGGGTGGACGGGGAGATCCCCGCGGCCTCGACACCGTAGGCGCTCAGCCCGGACTCGAACTGGCCGTAGCAGGCGAAGAACAGCACGAAGCCCAGTACGCACAGCTGGACCATCGCCCGGTGCCCGAGCAGCGTGCGCAGCCCGCCCTTGGAGTCGCCCTTGGGCGCGGCCTCGCCGAGGTGCTGCCCCTGCGGCATCCGCACGGTCAGCACGATGCCCGCGAGGACCAGGAACATGACGGCCTCGATGCCGAAGAGCAGCAGGAAGCTGTCCGGCCGGTTCACGTCGACGATCTGGCCGCCGATCAGGCCACCGATGCCGAGCCCCAGGTTCTGCAGGAAGAACTGCATGGCGAAGGACCGCGTGCGGGTCTCCGGGGAGGAGCACCAGACGATCATCGTGGCGAGCGCGGGCTGCAGCACGGCCGTGCCCGCGCCGAGCACGGCGGCAGCCGCGATGGCCGCCGGCTCACTGACGGCGAGCCCGAGCCCGATGGCCCCGACCGCCGCCACACCCGACGCCACGAGCAGGACGGGCATGGGGCCGCGCCGGTCGATGGCGCGGCCGGTGAACGGCAGGACGACGAGGGCGGCCATCGCGAACGCGGCCAGCACGATGCCCGCCGCACCGGCCCCCAGCTCCCGGACCTCTGCCACATAGACATAGAGGAACGGAACCGTGAAGCCCACGCCGAACGAACTCAGCGCGCTACCCACCTGCACACGCCGCATCGCGGCGCCCATCGCCCTGGTCACTTTCACCTGCCTCTTTCGTGAAGCCTTCACCCTGAAGACTTCGAACCTAAAGTTAGAAGCTAAACAGTACACCTCCAAGGACTTCAACGCCAACTGGCCCCGTGCCATACTTCGCGGCATGGCGGACAACCCCGACGGACCGACAGCGGAGCCGACCCTCGACGAGCAGATCGCCGCGTACCAGCGCGAGTTCCAGGACCTCGACCCCCAGGTCGAGCAGATCGTCTCGGCGCTCGGCAGGCTCAACCGGCGCATGAACGTGGCGTACGGCCGGCAGACCGCGGAGATCGGCATCAGCAATGCCGAGTGGGAGGTCCTCAAGGCCCTCGTCCTGTCCGGCGCCCCGTACCGGATGGGCCCCGGCGAGCTCGCCAAGCGGCTGGGCCTCACGCCCGCCGCGATGACCCACCGCATCGACCGGATGGTCCAGGAGGGCCTGGTCACCCGGGACCGCGACGAGAGCAACCGCGTGCGCGTCATCGTCGAGCTCACCGCCGAAGGCCGCGAGAAGTGGCTGGCGGCCATGCGCCTCGCCACGGTCTTCGAGGAGGACCTCCTCCAGGACCTCACCTCCGTGGAGCGCGGCCTCCTCGGAGAGGTCCTCACCCGCCTGCTCCGACGCGTCGAGCACGCCCAGCCGGACGCCGGCGGCCGGCTCAGCGACCTGGACTGAGACCCGCACGGAACCCGCCAGGCTGTTCACCGGGTGGGGGTTGACACGACCCTCCCCGCTCCGTAAAGTTCTTCGGGTTGCCGCGGGGCCGTAACGGTTCTGCGACAGCAACTTCCGCCGCGAACGCGGCACCCACACACCAGCACGATCTCCCAACGGGAATGATTTCGGCATGTCCGAATTCCATTCGAAATTGGGTTGCGCAGGACCTGATCGACTCGATTAGGAACTGCCGCGAGGATCCGCTAATGTTTGGGACGTCGGAACGGCCCAACGGCCAGGAAGACAAACCCGGTTGACTGGGAATCAGGCCCGAAAGGATCTGATAGAGTCAACACCGCAGGAAGGCCGAAAGGCCGGAAAGCGAAAAGCAAGACCAGCAGGACCCCGAGGAAATCGGCCGGTGAAACGGTCTGATAGAGTCGGAAACGCAAGACCGAAGGGAAGCGCCCGGAGGAAAGCCCGAGAGGGTGAGTAC
>NZ_JBVHMU010000021.1:0-117403 GCF_055558275.1 Streptomyces sp. NPDC025806
TGAGGACGCTCCGGCGCCTTGCGATCGCACGCACCGGACACCGCGGGGCCCGCCCTTCGGGCGAACGACGGGACTTTCGACACACGCCCTAGGCGCCGTCAGTCAGCCGAGGCGCTGGCCGTAGACGTGGTCGACCTTCATCGTCATCAGCACGCGCCGGTCGGCGACCATGACCGCCCGGTACTCGTCCCAGTCGGGGTGTTCGCCCGCGGCCTTGCGGTAGTAGGCGACGAGGGTCTCGACTTCGGGTCCGTGCGGATCGGTGCCGGGGCCGACGAGTTCGACGGCGCCCTCGGCGGTGGCCCACTCGCGTCCGCCGGGTCCGGTGACCTCCAGGGCGGCGCGCGGGTCGCGGCGCAGGTTCGCCGTCTTGGCGCGGCCCTCCGTCATCGACACGTACAGCGTCTCGGTGTCCCGGTCGTAGAACGGCAGCACGGGCGACAATTGGGGCCGGCCGTCGGACTTGAGGGTGGCGAGGACGCCGAGGCGGCTTTCGGCGAGCAGGGCGCGGGGGTCGAACGGTGCGGAGGTCATGGGTGCCTTCCGGACGGAGCGGACTAGGGGCCTCGGGGTCCACCAACCGCCCGCCGTCGAGCTTTCTTCCCCCCTGACGTACGGATTCGCCCGGACGGCTCACGCCCCGCGGAACCGGGGCGGCCTGCGGCCCGCCTTCGCGGTGAACCCCTCCGTGGCGTCCCGGGAGGTCAGCGTGAGCGCGGCGCTCATCGCGACGCGGTCGAGCGCCGCATCGAGTCCGGCGTCGGCGTAGGCGTCGATGTCCCGTTTGACGGACTGCACGGCGAGCGGCGCGTTCCCGGCGATCTCGGCGGCGACCGCACGGGCGGTCTTCTCCAACTCGTCGACGGGAACGACCTGTTGGAGCAGGTTCAGCCGGTACGCGGTGGCAGTGTCGATCCTGCGCCCGGTGAGCGCGAGGAGTTTGGCCCACCCCGCCCCCGCCTCCCGCGCGATCCGCAGGTCGCCTCCCGCGTCGACGGCGACCCCCAACTGCGCCTCCGGCAGGGCGAACACGGCGTCCTCGGCCGCGATCCGCACGTCCGCCATCAGCGCCAGTTCGAAGCCGAATCCGAGGCAGTAGCCCTGCACGGCGGCGACGACCGGCTGCGGCAAGCGGGCGAACGCGGCGAACCGTTCGTGCGCCCAGCGGATTCCCTCGTAGTAGCCGCGCGCCCGCGCCGACCCGCTCTCACCCTCGATGCCGCCACCGGGTGCGCCGACGTCGATCCCGGCGCAGAAGGCCCGCCCCTCGGCCCGCAGCAGCACGACCCGGACGCGGTCGTCGAAGCGGATCCGGTCGGCCATCACCCCGAGCTGTCGGCTGGCCTCCCAGCTCCAGGCGTTCAGCTTGGCCGGGCGGCACAGGGTGAGCACCCCGATCCCGTCCGGCTCGACGTCGAGCCTCATCCGCAGGTCGTCCCCGTCGGGCAGATCCCCGTCGGTCGTGTCGATCATGCTGCCTCCAGCCGGACGTCGTCGGCACCGCGAGCGGCGCGCAGCGTAACGGCAATCGCCTCGACCTTGAAGGGCCTTGAGGCGCCGCGAAGAGCCATGAAGCGCCTTGACGGGACAGCGCACCCCGCCTCCCCCCGCCAGGAGTAGACAGCGTCTACGCCCATCGGGTAGACACTGTCTATGCCTGAATCCGCACCGTCAGAACCTCAGCCGCCCGAGCCCGCCCCGGACGGCGGCGCGAGCCTGCGCGACCGCCTCGTGGACACGGGTGTCGCACTCGTCGACGCGGAAGGCGCGGCCGCACTGTCACTGCGCGAGATCGCCCGCCGGGCCGGCGTCTCGCACGGCGCGCCCCGCCGCTACTTCCCGACCCATCTGGAACTCCTGTCGGCGATCGCCCGGCGCGGCTTCACGGATCTGGGCTCGCGCGTCGCCGGAACCCTGGCGGAGGCGGACGCGGACCCGCGCGCCCGGATCACCGCCCTCGCGCGCGTCTACCTGGACTTCGCGGCTCGCCATCGCGGGATGTACGAGCTGATGTTCCGTCACGATCTGCTGGAGAGCGAGCGGTTCGGGCTGCGGGAGACGAGCCTGCCGCTCTTCGGTGTGCTCGTGGAGCTGATCGCCGAGGTCCGCCCGGAGGCCGGACCCGCCGTCGTGGCCGGGGCGTTGTGGGCGAACCTGCACGGGGTGGCCCAGCTGTGGGGCTGGGGCAGCCTTCAGCTCGCCACCGGGTCCGAGGCCGTCGACCCGCTCCTCACCGCCGTACTGGACGCCCACCTGGGCCCGGTCGCCCGATGAGCGGCACGGCGCACCGCCGGATCACCCTCGCGGGCAGCGTGGTCGGAGCGGTGCTCGTCGCGCTCGACGGCACCGTCCTCACCGTCGCGCAGCCCGCGCTGGGCGACGACCTCGGGGCCGGTCTCGGCCAGGTCCAGTGGACCAGCACCGCGTATCTGATCACGGTGGCGAGCCTGCTCGTGTTCGCGGGCCGGCTGGGCGACCGGTACGGCCACCGGCGCCTGTTCGGGTACGGCATGCTCGGCTTCGCGGCGGCCTCGGCGGGGGTCGGGCTCGCTCCGGACATCGGCCTGCTGATCGGGCTGC
Source organism: Streptomyces sp. NPDC025806 (assembly GCF_055558275.1). NCBI lineage: Bacteria > Bacillati > Actinomycetota > Actinomycetes > Kitasatosporales > Streptomycetaceae > Streptomyces > Streptomyces sp. NPDC025806. The sequence goes on from NZ_JBVHMU010000021.1 coordinate 2,581, forward strand.
GGGTGGTCCAGGGCGTGTGCGGGGCGCTGTTGCAACCGGCGACGCTCGGCATGCTGCGGGCCGCGTTCCCGGCGGACCGGCTCGGCCCGCCGATCGCCGCCCGCACCGCGGCGATCGGCCTCGCGGCTGCGGCGGGTCCGGTCGTCGGCGGCGTGCTCACGGCGCACTTCGGCTGGCGTTCGGTGTTCTTCCTCGGCGTGCCGCCCGCGCTGGTGATCGCCGCGCTCGTGCTCCTCGTACGGGACCCGGAGGCGGCGGACGCCTCCCGTGAGCAGCCGGTGGGGCTCGATCCGCTGGGGGCGCTGCTCCTCGGCTGCGCGCTGGCGGGCCTGGTCACGGCGCTCGTGTCACTCCCCGACACGACGGTCGCCGTCCCGGCCCTTGCCGGCGCGGCCGTGACGGGAACGCTCCTCGTACGTCACGAACGCCGCGCGCCGAGCCCGCTGCTCTCCCCTGCGGTGATCGCCGCACCGGTGACGGCGACCTCGCTCGGCATCCTGCTGACGGCGTCTGCGGCGCTCTTCGGCGCACTGTTCTCGGCTACGTACTTCCTCCAGGACGTGCAGCACCTGGATGCCCTGGCCACCGCGCTGCGGATGCTGCCGGCCGCGCTGTGCATGATCCTGTCGGCGCCGCTGGGCGCGGTGCTGCTGCGGCGGCACGGGGCGCGGACGACGACGGCCGGCGGGCTCGCGGTGCTGACCGTGGGCGTTCTGGCCTTCGGCCGGCTCGCCACCGACGCGTCCGGACTCGCGGTCGGTGCCTGCGCGTTGGCGATGGGGGCCGGCTTCGGCACCGTCATGGTGACCGCGACGGAGGTCCTGGTGCGGCGGGCGCCGCGGGCCGACGCCGGGGTGGCGGGCGGCCTGCAGCAGACGGCGATGAACATCGGCCCGAGCCTCGGCGTGGCCCTGGCGACGATGCTCCTGGTCTCCCCCGCCGCCGCCCACGGGGCCGACTTCACCGCGTCGATGCGGACGACCCTGACGGTGCTGGGGCTGCTCACGGCGCTCGCGGCCGTGGCCGCGCTGCGCGTGCTGCCCGCCAGGGCCCCGCTCCGGGTGGAGGCGGACGTCAGCGGCTGAACAGCTCGAACGCCACGGCGGGCTTCCCGCCGAAGCGCTCGGCCGCGGCCTGCGCGTTCCCGGTGAGGAAATTGCGGCAGTACGTCTCCGGGTCCTCCTTCGTCAACACCTCGATGTACGTGCGGTGTTCGAGCAGGGATCGTACGGAGCGCTCCAGGCCGGGGGTCGCGTCGACGGCGTGCGTGGGCTGCGCCGAGCCCGCGACCGCCACCCACTTCACCCCGTTCCAGGGCTCCAGGCCCTGTTCGACGAGCTCGGGGAAGATCCAGCGGTTGCCCGCGTCGGACGCGGCGTCGAGAGTGGCCCGGCCGACGGCCACGTGGTCCGGCGTGTTCCAGTAGAGGCCGCCCCAGGTGTCCCGGTGGTTGAGGGTGATGACCAGTTCGGGGCGGTGGCGGCGGATCGCGGCGGCGATGTCGCGGCGCAGCGCCGTGCCGTACTCGATCACGCCGTCCTGGTGGCCGAGGAACTCGACGGTGTCGACGCCGACGACGGCCGCGCTGGCCCGCTGCTCCTGCTCGCGCAGCGGGCCGCACTTCTCCGGCTCCAGGGTGTCGATGCCGGCCTCGCCGCGGGTGGCCAGTACGTAGGTGACCTCGCGGCCGGCGTCGGTCCACGCGGCGATCGCGGCGGCGCATCCGTACTCCAGGTCGTCGGGGTGCGCCACGACGGCCAGAGCACGGCTCCAGTCGTCCGGCATCGGTTCCAGCGGCGTCTTCTTCGCTTCGGGCACGCTCATGCCAGGCAGCGTATGCGCCTGTGCGGCGGGCGGCACGATGTTTCCGAGGGCGGGGCGGCCGCGGGCCGGTGGGGGCTGGTCGCGCCCACGCGGCGGAGCCGCACATCGATACAGCACCGCGCCCCTGAAATGCAGACGCTTCGCGTCGCATTTCCCCGATGAAGGCTGAGCGGCGAAGCCGCTCGCCTTCAGGGGCGCGGGGAACTGCGCGAGAAGCCCCACCGGCCCGCACCGAAGAACGCACCCGCGGAGCCACGGCGCGCTACACCTCCCCGCGCACCATCCCCAGCAACCGATCGAGCACCCGGGACCCACCCGCCCGCACCCCGTCGTGCTCGAACTCGTTCGTCACCCAGCACCGGGCCCCCCGGATCGCCTCGGCCGTCCGCAGCGCCATCCCCGTGTCCACATACATGTCGTCGTGGTAGACGGCCGCGGCGACAGGAACCTCGTTCGCCGCGAGCCGCGCGGAGTCGTACAGCGGCGCCCAGTCCACCCGCCCGGCGACGCGCTCCGCCGCCTCCCGCAGGGGCCGCAGCGCGGGGTCGGTGTCGAACTGCCAGGGATGCACGCTCTCCCCGGTGAACAGCAGCGCGCCCCCGTCCGCCAGCGCCTTCGCCCCGTCGAACTGAGGGAACTCGCCCCGCACCCGCTCCGCCGACCAGTCGGTGGCCCGACCGCCCTGCGCGTAGATCGCCTCGTGCAGCACGGCGTACAGCGGATGGCTCGCGTACGACAGGGCCGCGCCGGTCTGCTCCTGGAACGCGTCGGACAGTTCGCGCCCGCCCGGGGTCCGTACGAACGCGTCCTCCAGGAGGTAGTGCAGCCGGTCGCTGCCGTCGCCCGCGCCGAGCCAGATGCCGAGGGACTGGAAGGCCTCCAGGGTGAGCCGGTAGCCGTTCGGCAGGACGGGCTCGTGCTCCTGGACGTATGCGCCGATCTCGCGGGCCCGCTCGACGTCCATCGGGTAGCGGGCGTAGTGCGCGCGGACCTTGCGCTCGACGCGCGGGTACGCGGCCCGGTACACGTCGTCCGCGTGCCCGTCGAGGGTCGGCAGTCCGCCGGTGATGAGCGCGGCGGCGAGGCCCTCGGGCGCCGTCGACAGGTAGGTGACCGTGCAGAAGCCGCCGAAGCTCTGGCCGAGCACGGTCCAGGGCGCTCCCCCGGTGACCTCGCGGCGGACGAGCTCGCAGTCCCGCACGATCGAGTCGGCGCGGAAGAAGCCCAGGTACGCGGCCTGCTGGGGCGCGTCGCCGCGCAGCGGGAGCGTCTGCCGGTTGACCGGAGCGGAGGCACCCGTGCCGCGCTGGTCGAGGAGGAGGACGCGGAAGTCCTTCAGGGCGCGGCCGAGCCAGGCCTGGGTGCCGGAGAAGCGGTTGGCGCCGAAGCCGGGGCCGCCCTGGAGGTAGAGCAGCCAGGGCAGGTCCGCGTCCTCGCGGCCCGGCGCGACGGCCTCGCGCGCGTACAGCTCGATCCGCTCGCCGTCGGGGGCTGAGTGGTCCAACGGGACGGAGAAACGGCGGTCGGTGAGGACGACCCCGGCCTGCCGGTATCGCGCGGCGCTCAATTCGACTCCATGACGACTGATCGGATGACGGATCGGATGACGGTACGAAGGCCCCGGATTCCGGACGACCGGGACGGGGCCAGTTCAGCACACGCCCTCGCGTCCGGGGCGGGCGGGACCCGGGCCTGACGGGCCCCCGGCCTGTGACGGACCGTCAGCCGGGCGCGGCCGTCCGCGCACACCCCGTGACCGGCAGGCCACGACGACGTACGCTGCACCCATCCGATGATCGACCCGAGCCGACCCGACGAAGGGGCCACGATGCGTGTCGCACTCTTCCTGACCTGTGTCAACGACACGCTCTATCCGGACACCGGCCGCGCGGTGGTGAAACTGCTGACCAGACTGGGCGTCGAGGTGGACTTCCCGGCCGCGCAGACCTGCTGCGGGCAGCCCCACTACAACACCGGCTACCGTCACGAGGCCGAGCCGCTCGCCCGGCATTACTCCGATGTCTTCGGTCCCGGAGTCGCCTCGGGTGATTACGACGCAATCATCACGCCGTCGGGTTCGTGCGCCGCGATGGTGCGCGAGCTGTATCCGCGGATGGGCGAGCGGGCCCGCGCGGAGGGACGCGGCGACCGGCTCGCAACCGCCCTCGCGCCGGTGGTCCCGAAGACGTACGAACTCACTGAGTTCCTGGTCGACGTCCTGGGCGTGACGGACGTCGGGGCGTACTACCCGCACACGGTCACCTACCACCCCACCTGTCACGGCCTGCGCTCGCTCGGCCTCGGCGACCGCCCGACCCGGCTGCTCGCCGCGGTGAAGGGCCTGGAGCTGCGGGAGCTGCCGGGCGCGCAGGAGTGCTGCGGCTTCGGCGGCACCTTCGCCGTGAAGAACTCCGATGTCTCGGCCGCCATGGGCACGGACAAGGTGCGCAACGCGGTCGCGACCGGCGCCGAGGTCCTGTGCGCGGCCGACAACTCCTGTCTGATGCACCTCGGCGGCACGATGTCGCGCCTGCAGGTCGGCATGCGGCCGGTGCACATCGCGGAGATCCTGGCGAGCACGGAAGAGGAGCCCCTCACATGAGCGGCACGTTTGTCGGCATGCCCGCCTTCCCGGAGGCCGCGCACGACGCCGTACGGAACACGACGCTGCGCGCCAATCTGCGGCACGCGACCCACACGATCCGCGACAAGCGCGCCCGCGCGGTCGCCGAGCTGGACGACTGGGCGCGGCTGCGCGAGGCCGGAAAGCAGATCAAGGACCACACGCTGCGCCATCTGGAGCACTATCTCGTCCAGTTGGAGGAGTCGGTGACGGCGGCGGGCGGCACCGTCCACTGGGCGGCCGACGCCGACGAGGCGAACCGGATCGTCACCCGGCTCGTCCTCGCGACCGGCGAGCGGGAGGTCGTCAAGGTCAAGTCGATGGCCACGCAGGAGATCGGACTCAACGAGGCGCTGGAGGCCGAGGGTGTCCGCGCCTACGAGACCGACCTCGCGGAGCTGATCGTGCAGCTCGGCGACGACCGCCCCTCGCACATCCTGGTCCCCGCGATCCACCGCAATCGCGGCGAGATCCGCGACATCTTCACGCAGGAGATGGGGAGTTGGGGGCGCCCGGCCCCGGACGGGCTGACCGACACCCCGGCCGAACTCGCCGAGGCGGCCCGGCTGCATCTGCGCGAGAAGTTCCTGCGCGCCAAGGTGGGCGTCTCCGGCGCGAACTTCATGGTCGCCGAGACCGGCACCCTCGTGGTCGCCGAGTCCGAGGGCAACGGCCGGATGTGTCTGACCCTGCCCGAGACGCTGATCTCGGTCGTCGGCATCGAGAAGATCGTGCCGACCTGGCAGGACCTGGAGGTCTTCCTGCAGACCCTGCCGCGCTCCTCCACGGCCGAGCGCATGAACCCGTACACGTCGACGTGGACCGGCACCACCGACTCCGACGGCCCGCGGACCTTCCACCTCGTGCTGCTCGACAACGGGCGCACGGACACCCTCGCCGACGAGGTCGGCCGGCAGGCGCTGCGCTGCATCCGCTGCTCGGCGTGCCTCAACGTGTGCCCGGTCTACGAGCGGGCCGGCGGGCACGCGTACGGCTCCGTGTACCCGGGGCCGATCGGCGCGATCCTCAGCCCCCAACTGCGCGGCACGCAGAGCGAGATCGACGCCTCGCTGCCGTACGCGTCCTCGCTGTGCGGCGCCTGCTACGAGGTGTGCCCGGTCGCCATCGACATCCCCGAGGTCCTCGTCCATCTGCGGGAGCGGGTGGTGGAGGGCGGTCCGGTGACCCGGCGCGGCACGAAGGTCACCCTCAAGCCGGCCAAGGGACATGCCGCCGAGCGCGCCGCGATGCGCGCGGCCCGCTGGGCGTTCACCCATCCGGCGGCGCTCGCGGCCGGCCAGCGCCTGGCCGCCCGCACCCGACGCTTCCATCCGCGGACGGTGCCGGGTCCGGGCCGCGCGTGGACCGACACCCGGGATCTCCCGCAGGTACCCGCGGAGTCCTTCCGTGACTGGTGGCAGCGGACCGACGGCGGCAAGGAGGCGGGCAAGTGAGCAGCAGGGACGTGATCCTGGGCCGGGTGCGGCGGGCACTCGGCGGCCCGGTCGAGCCGCCGTCCTCGTACGGCACGGACGTCGACCGGAGCTATCTGCGCGAGCACGGCGGGCGAAGCGTCGAGGAGACGGTGGAGCTGCTCGCCGAGAACCTGGCGGACTACCGGGCGATCGTGCACCGCTGCGACGCCGGGGAGCTGCCCCTCCTGATCATGCGGCTGCTGGCCGAGCGGGGCCCGGAGTCGGTACTGGTCCCGCCGGGCCTGCCTCCGGAGTGGATGTCGGCGGCCGACCCGCCGCGCGTCCACGACCGGGCGGTCAGCACCCCGGCGGAACTGGACCGCGTGGAGAGCGTCGTGACGGGGTGCGCGATCGCGATCGCCGAGACGGGCACGATCGTCCTGGACGGCTCCCCCGACCAGGGCCGGCGCCGCATCACCCTGATCCCCGACCACCACATCTGCGTGGTGCGCGTGCCCGACCAGGTCGTGTCCTCGGTGCCGCAGGCACTGGAACGGCTCGACCCGGCGCGCCCGCTGACGTGGATCTCCGGCCCCTCCGCGACGAGCGACATCGAGCTCGACCGGGTCGAGGGGGTGCACGGTCCGCGCACCCTGGAGGTGGTGCTGGTGAGCGGGGAGTGAGGGGCGCGGTTAGCGTGGGCGCATGATCCGGTTCGATCAGGTCACCAAGCGGTACGCGGACGGCACGACGGCGGTGGACGACCTCTCCTTCGAGGTCGCCGAGGGCGAACTGGTCACGCTCGTCGGCCCGTCCGGCTGCGGCAAGACGACCACGATGATGATGGTCAACCGGCTCATCGAGCCCACCTCCGGCCGCATCTTCGTCGACGGCGAGGACATCGCGGCGGTCGACCCGGTGCGGCTGCGGCGCCGCATCGGGTACGTCATCCAGCAGGTCGGCCTCTTCCCGCACCGCACGATCCTCGACAACACGGCGACCGTCCCGGCCCTGATCGGCTGGAAGAAGCCGAAGGCGCGGGCCCGCGCCGCCGAGCTGCTCGACCTGGTGGGCCTGGACCCGAAGACGTACGGGGGCCGGTATCCGGAGCAGTTGTCGGGCGGTCAGCGGCAGCGGGTCGGGGTGGCGCGGGCGCTGGCCGCCGATCCGCCCGTGCTGCTGATGGACGAGCCCTTCGGCGCCGTGGACCCGGTGGTGCGCGAGCAGTTGCAGGACGAGTTCCTGCGGATGCAGGCGGCGGTGCGCAAGACGGTCCTGCTCGTCACGCACGACATCGAGGAGGCGGTGCGGCTCGGCGACCGGATCGCGGTGTACGGGCAGGGACGCATCGAACAGTTCGACACGCCGGGGGCGGTGCTCGGGACGCCGGCGACGCCGTACGTCGCCGAGTTCGTCGGTGCGGACCGGGGGCTGAAGCGGCTGTCGGTGACCGCGATCGAGGCGGCCGATCTGGAGCAGCCCGCGGTGGTCGGGATCGATGAGTCGGCGGCCGTGGCAGCCGCCCGGCTGCGGGAGGAGGGGGCGCGCTGGGCCGTGGTCCTGGACGGGCGGCAGGACCTGCACGGCTGGGTCGGCGTCGACGAGGTGACCCGGGCGGGCGCGGGCGTGCGGGTCGGTGAGCTGGCGCACCGGATGAACGCGTGGGTCCCGGTCGGGGCGCCTCTCAAGCAGGCGTTCGGCGTGATGCTGCAGCACGACGCGGGCTGGGTCGCGGTGCTCGACGGCTCCCGCTTCCTGGGCGTTCTGACACCGGCGAAGCTGCACGAGGCGCTGCGGCGGTCGGTGGACGCGGACGCGCAGGGCGTGGGGCGCGACGAGGTCGATTTCGACTCGGTCGCGGACGCCTGAGCCGCCCGCGCGGCCTCCGGATCAACCCTGAACCCTCACCCTAAAGTTCACCTTGAGGGTGAGCGGTCGGTGTGGGGCCCTCGTAGCAGTCCCTTGTCCTCCAGATACGTGCGGGCCACGTCCTCGGGGAGCCGGCGCCAGCCGTCGACCTGCTCGTTCAGTGACGCCAGGTCCTGGGTGGTGAGGACCGCGTTGAGCTTGCCGAGCGCCTCGGCGACCTTGGCGCTGCCCGCGCGGGTGCGGTTCACGACCGGCACGATGTAGTCGGCGTTCTGGAGGTTCTTGTCGTCGGCGAGCAGGACGAGGCCGAACGCGTCGAGCGTGGCGTCGGTGGTCGTGGTGAGCACCATCTGGTCCTGCCCGTTCTGCACGGCCTTCTTGGACTGTGTGGTGCCGACGCCCTTCGGGTCGACGCCGGTGACGTCGATCCCGTAGACCTTCTTGAGCCCCGGCGCGCAGTACGGCCGCTGGACGCACTCGTCCCCGGCGGCGAGCCGCACCTTCTGGCCGGAGGCCCCGAGGTCGCTGAGGGTGCGCAGGCCGTGGGCGCGGGCGTACGCGGAGGTCACGGCGAAGGCGTTCTGGTCGACGGCCTTGCCGGGGTCGAGGACGACGAGGCCGCGGGGCCCGGCGAGAGCGCGCAGGGCGGACATGGTGGTGTCGAGGTCGGGCGACCCGGCGGGCTTGGCGTCGGCCCCGTTGGCCTTGGCGTTGAGCCAGTCGGCGAACGTGGCGGCGTACTCGGGGACGACGTCGATCTGGCCGGCCTCCAGGGCGGGTTCGTAGAGCTCCCGGTTGTTGACGGACAGGATGCGGGTGCCGTATCCGGCGTCGTCGAGCAGGAGGGCGTACAGGTTGGCGAGCAGGTCGCTCTCGGTGAAGCCGGCGGAGCCGATGACGAGGTGCTTGCTGTCGCCGGGCGGCGCGGTGACCGCGCCCTGGTCCTCCAGGGCGGGGCCGCTTGAGCAGCCGCCGGCGAGCAGTGCGGTGAGCGCCGCGAACACGGCGAGTTTTCGCCCGGTCATCCGCTCCCCCGCGCCCAGGACGGTGCGAACCGTTCCGCGACCTCGAACAGGCCCTCCACGAGGAGGGCGAAGACCGCGACGAGGAAGGCACCGGCGACGACCTGCGGAGTGCTGGCGAGGTTGAACCCGGCGGTGATGATGCGGCCGAGTCCGCCGCCGCCCGCGAGGGCGGCGATGGTGGCGGTGGCGACGAGCTGCACGGCGGCGATCCGCACCCCGTTCATGATCATCGGGAGCGCGAGGGGCACCTCGACGCGCAGCAGCATCTGCTTCCCCGTCATGCCCATGCCGCGAGCGGCCTGGACGACGCCGCGATCGACACCGCGCATGCCCACGTAGGCGTTGGTGAGCAGGGGCGGCACGGCGAACAGCACCAGTGCGACGACGGTGGGCCCCTCGCCGTACTGGCCGAGCGGGGTCAGCAGGAGCAGGACGAGGACGGCGAAGGTCGGTACGGCCCGCCCCACGTTGGAGATGTTGACGGCGAGCGCGCCGCCCTTGCCCAGGTGGCCGAGCACGAGGGCGATCGGCAGGGCGACGAGGCAGCTCACGACGAGGCACACGACGGTCAGGACGAGGTGCTGGGCGAGCCGGTGCCAGATGCCGTCGTCGCCGGCCCAGTGCGAGGCGTCGGCGAGCCAGTCCCAGGCGTCGGTGAGCGTCTTCACGACCGCCTCCTTGTCGTCACGAGCGGCTCCTTGTCGTCACGAGCGGTTTCCCTGCCCTCACGCGGGACTTCCTGTCGTCATGAACGGCTCGCTCTCGTCCAGGGGGTCAGGAGGCGGCCGACGCCGAGGAGCAGCACGTCGGCGACGACGGCGATCACGACACACAGCGCGGAGGCGGTGAGCACCTGCGCCTTGAAGTACGTGTTCATGCCGGAGTAGATGAGGTTGCCCAGGCCCCCGTAGCCGACGATCGCCCCGACGGTCACGAGCGAGACGGCGGAGACCGTGGCGATGCGCAGCCCGGCCATCGCGGCGGGCAGCGCGAGCGGCAGTTCGACGGTGAGCAGCAGCCGGATCGGCCCGTAGCCCATGCCCCGGGCGGCCTGCCGGGTCTCCTCGGGGACGGCGCGGAGTCCGGCGAGGATGTTCCGGACGAGCAGGGTGAGCGAGTACAGCACAAGGCCCGCGACGACGAGCGTCGCGGAGAGCCCGTACGCCGGCAGGAGCAGCGAGAACATGGCGAGCGACGGAATGGTGTAGAGCACGGTCGTGAGCGCGAGCACGGGTCCGGCGGCCCAGCCCCAGCGGCGGGCGACGACGGCCAGCGGCACGGCGATCACGAGGGCGATCGCGACGGCGACCGCGGTGATCTGCAGGTGCTGCACGACGGCGTCGACGAGGATGTGCCGGCGCGTGTCGAGGTACGCGCCGCAGATCCAGTCGTTGCGGGCGAGGCAGTCGTCCGGCGGCGCGGCGTCCACGGCCGGGGTCGCCTGGTACGCCTGGCTCGCCAGGGTCGTCTGGTACGCCGCGGTCACTTGGGGCACTCGTCCATTGCAGTGGCCGGCGGTGCGGATGGCGCGCCGGGTGACCCGTACGGGCGGCGGACGCGCCGGTGCGCGCGCCGCCCGTCGGGGCGACTTCCCGCCGCGGGACTGACGGAAGGCCGCGCAGGCCCTAGGTTGTCCGACATGAGCAATCTTGATCGTGAGGCGGTTCCCTCCGTGTGCGGCGGACGGGGTTTCGTCGTGGCGGAACCGGTGCGTGAGCTTCTCAGCCCGCGCCGCGTGAAGCTCGGCGAGTCCACCGAGGTCCGGCGCCTGCTGCCGAACCTGGGCCGCCGCATGGTGGGCGCCTGGGCCTTCGTCGACCACTACGGCCCCGACGACATCGCGGACGAGCCCGGCATGCAGGTGCCGCCCCACCCCCACATGGGCCTGCAGACGGTGAGCTGGCTGCACGAGGGCGAGGTGCTGCACCGCGACTCGACCGGCAGCCTGCAGACGATCCGCCCGCGCGAGCTGGGCCTGATGACGTCGGGCCGCGCCATTTCGCACTCCGAGGAGAGCCCGAAGACCCACGCGCGGTACCTTCACGGCGCCCAGCTGTGGGTCGCGCTCCCGGACACGCACCGCCACGTCGAGCCGCACTTCCAGCACCATGCGGAGCTGCCGACGGTGACGGCCCCGGGCCTCACCGCCACGGTGATCCTGGGCTCGCTCGACGGCGCGACGTCCCCCGGCACGACGTACAGCCCCCTCGTCGGCGCGGACCTGACGCTCACCGCGGGCGCCGATGTCCACGTCCCCCTGAACCCGGACTTCGAGTACGCGGTCCTCGCCATGTCCGGCGAGTCCCACGTGGACGACGTCCCGGTCCTCCCCGGCTCGATGCTCTACCTCGGCTGCGGCCGTACGGAGCTTCCGGTGCGGGCGGGCTCGGACGCGGGCCTGATGCTCCTGGGCGGCGAGCCGTTCGAGGAGGAGCTCGTCATGTGGTGGAACTTCATCGGAAGGTCGCAGGACGATATCGCCCAGGCCCGTGAGGACTGGATGACGGGTTCGAGATTCGGGGACGTGAAGGGGTACGACGGGGAGCCGTTGGCGGCTCCGGAACTTCCGTCCGTTCCCCTCAAGCCGCGGGGGCGGGTGCGCTGACCTGACCTTCCGTCAGGACGACGGCGGACGATCCCGACGACTCCTGCGCGCCACTGAGGAGATTTCCTGTGCACATAGCGGTGGCGGTGGGAGCTCCCAAAGGGGATCTGGACTATCTGGCCGTCGACGGCGCGCGGTTCTGCGTGGAGATGGCCCGCAGGAGTTTCCGTGAGACGCCCGCCGCGTTCTGGCTGTTCCGGCGGGACCCGGTCCGGATTCCGGTACCCGGGCCGGGAGATATGGAGCAATGGGTCGGCGAGTGGTTCGCCAGGCGCGACCCGGTCGACGCCCTGCGGGGTGAGAGCCGGGGCAACGCGGCCGAGCACCTGGTGAGGGAGAACAAGGCTTTCGGGCCAGGGGGATTCACGCTCGCGCCGACGCTCGAAGCGATCGTCACGGCCACGGGCGACCTGGCCGGACCCACGCTCGCCGTCGTCGTGCTGACCGCCGCACCGCACGACGGAGCCGCCGTCATCGCCACATTGAAGCGGGCGGCCCACGCTCCCGTCTTCTGGGCGTTCATCGGGGCGAACGACGACTTCGAGCGCGATGTGCACCTCGGCGCACTGGACACGCTCGGTGAGCGCTCCGGCGACCCGGAGAACGTCCTGGTCCTGAAGACGCAGGGGTGGGAGTCGGAATTCGGCGGATGGTGGCGGACTCGGAAGATAAAGAAGGCGGCGGATCGCTGGCGCCGCCGGACCCCGCTGCGCAGCTGAGCGACCCGCCCCCCCAGTCGGCAACTCCGGTCGATCACAGGTTTCTTGCCCCTTCATACACGGCCAGCTCTTCGGGCGTGCCGCTGAACGCGGGGCCACAGTGGAGAGGCAGTCGGTCCACGACCATCGCGATCGCCTCCTGCGCTGTATCAGCTCTCCCGATCTTCTGGGTCCGCGAAGGTCCCTCCACGTAGTACGGCCCGGCGTGGCCCGGTCCGGCTGCTGCCGGGCCGATGTAGGGCACGTCCCAGGTCCAACGCCGCTCAGTGCAGCGGCTAAAGTGCAGCTCCCACATCCCGACCCAGGGAAAGAGCTGCCGCAGCCGAGGCTCGGCGTGTGCCGCCGCAATCAATTCGGCGCTCACACGGTCGGAGTCGAGCAGCTCCTGCCATGCCGCTTCCACCTTGTCCGCGCCTGAAGCGTCCGTCGTCATGGCCGAATTCTCGCTCGCTTCCAGACGCGCGGATGCCGAGACGGCGACCGGAGTCGAACGGCTCGTCACTGTCCGGGCTTGCTTGACTCTGACGCCGCTGGAGGCTCGACGATCGCGCTGTAGGCGACACGCGGATTCTCATCGGAGGCGCACGGCATGCGAGGCAAAGGCATCCACTACGACACCGGCACCTTCCCCAACGGCGAGACCTCCCGCCCCGTCTTCGACGCCCACGTCGTCGCGCGGGACATGCGGGTCATCGCCGAGGACCTGCACTGCACCGCGATCCGCATCACGGGCGGCGATCCGGACCGGATCGAGACCACCGCGCGGCATGCGGCAGCCGCCGGGCTGGAGGTCTGGTTTTCACCGTTCCCCTGCGAGATGACCGACGAAGAGATGCTGCCGTACTTCGCCGACTGCGCCGAGCGGGCCGAACGCCTGCGCCGTGACGGCGCCGACGTCGTCCTTGTCACCGGCTGCGAACTGAGCATCTTCGCCCGCGGGTACCTGCCCGGCGACACCTTCAACGACCGCATCCCGGTCCTGGCCGGCCCCGATCGCGAAGCCGCGCTCCGGCCCCTGCCCGACAAGGTCAACGCCTTCCTCGGCGACGTCGTCCGCACCGTCCGCCCCCTCTTCGCCGGTCCGGTCAGCTACGCCTCGTGCCCCCTGGACGGCGTGGACTGGAGCCCGTTCGACATCGTCGGCCTCGATGCCTTCCGGGGACTCCGCAACGCGGCCACATACCGTGACGACCTCCGCAGGGAGTTCACCCACGGCAAGCCGGTCGCCGTCATGGAAGTCGGCTGCTGCACGTTCCAGGGGGCGGGTGACCACGGCGGCGCGGGCTGGTACGTGGCCATGGAGCCGGACGGTGTCACCCCCAAGCCGCACCTGGTGCGTGACGAGAGCGAGCAGGTCCGCTGTCTCGACGAGCTCATGCCCGTCTTCGAGGCCGAAGGCGTCGACTCCGTCTTCTGGTTCAGCTTCGCCGGCTACGGCACCCCCCACCGCCTGTCCGGACCGGACCCCGATCTCGCCTCCTACGGCATCGTCAAGATCCTCGACGAACACAGCGGCTATCCGACGGACGCGCGACAGTACCCGGACATGCCCTGGGAACCCAAGGAAGTGTTCCACGCCCTGGCGAACCGCTACCAGGCCCTCAACCGGCAGGGAAGCTCCCGCCGGCACCTCGATACCCAGTAGTGCCTTTGGCACCTCGTCAGAGGATCTTGTCGAGGTGCGCACCCCGCGGCCGGGGTCACCTCTGGCCGGCGGAAGGGCGTTCAAGCCGTCGTAGCAGTGCGGCCGACCAGCAGGTCCGCCAGCTTGTTCAGGCGCTTGACCGTGCGGCCCTCCTGCGCGGCAGGCGCCGGCTCGACGCGCTCGTCACGGTCGTAGTACGCGCCGTTGACGATCTCCACCGCCGGATCGCACAACCTGACCACGTGGGCCGCCCCCTCGGCGGCGTCACGCCTTCGTCGGCGTACAACGGCAGGAGCGCGGTGTCGCAGACGCCGGGATGTACGGAGACGGCGGTGACCCGCGGGTCCGCCGCGAACACCGTCAGGGCGAGCTGTGACTGCGCGTACGCGGCGAGGCGTGAGTACCGGCGGGCCCGGTTGGGGTCGCTCCACTGGATGTTGGCGGTGCGGTGCAGGGAAGAGGAGACGTTGACGACGCGACCGCCCGGGTCGGTGGTCAGCGCGGGTTCGAGCAGGCACGTCAGAAGGTAGTGGGCGAGGAAGTTGACCTGAAAGGCGATCTCGTTGCCGTCGGCGGTGACGGTGTGCCGCTCGGGGGCGGCCATACCCGCGTTGTTGACGAGGACGTCCAGGTCCGGGTGCACGTGGACGACCTTGTGCGCGAGGGTCTCGACCTCGTCGAGACGGGTGAAGTCCGCTGCAAAGACGCACAGTTGGTCCGCGCTGACACCGGCCGACGACGCGACCAGCTTGTCGGCTGCCGCGCTCGCCTCCTCCGCGGTGCGGCCGTGCAGCAGCACGGTGGCTCCGCGCTCCGCGAGCGTCCTGGCGGTCTCGTAGCCGATGCCGGAGCTTGCGCCGGTCACCAGGACCGTGCGGCCGGACAGGGATGTTTCGGGCATGGAAGGTCCAAGGGTGGGGGTACGCCTCGCCCGCGAGGCGGGGCGTACGGAAACGGAATCGGGAACCGGGCGCCGGACGGGTCACGGCGCCCCGAGGCGAGATCGGCGAACTGGTCAGCGCAGGGCGGACGTTCGCCAACAGCGGGGAGCGCGACGGGGCACCTGATGAGGTGGCCGGTCGAGCAGGATCCACGTGCTGTTCACGCTGTCCATCGAACCGGGTGGGGCGGGGCCGGGCAACGGTCCCCGCCGTTTCCATACGGGGTTCTGATGTCCCTGGCCGGCCGAGACCGGGGCCGGGATCAGCCGTCCGGAGCGGCGCCACGTACGACTTCTCTCGGGGGGGAGGGCCGGAAGCCGCTGTCGGTCTCGATTTGGCCTCGCCCTCCATCTGCCTACGAGACATGAGGGCGCCCGCTCCCAGCACCTGGTGATCTGGGGCGACACGTCGGCGTCAGCGCAGCCCGGAGTACCGGATCCGGGCCCGCGCCACCTCTCGGTCCACGCGGCGGGCCAACTGCTGGAGCGCGGTCTCACCGCACAGCAGCAGCCCGCGCTCGACCGACGCCCGGGCACCGGCGTCGAGCATGCGCCACAGCGGAGGGTTGGCGACAAAGACGCGCGGGTCGACCGTGACCCTGCCGCCCAGCTCGTCGCGGAAGACCATCCTCTGCTGCACGCCGTCGGACCAACGCACGGACACCAGCCGGTCGGTGCACACGGTGCGCTCCCGCCACGGACCACGAGCGGGGAGACGGTCGGCGGAGACGCTGACGCGGGAGGGCCACAGCACGAGGCAGAACGTGAGTCCGTGCAGCACCCACAGCGCCGAGCGCCACAGAGTGAGCCAACCGGACAAGGCGTCGATCCCGAACAGCGGCACCAGCAGGAGCGTGCCGCACAACGCGGCGCTGCGCGCTTCTCCGGCCCAACGCTCGTCCCGGAGCACCGCCTCGTGACCCTCGCTCGTGTCGCGCATGCGGCCGACGGTAGGGCCCGACGCGGGATCCGTCCCGCGTCTTGTCGGGGTTGAAGCGCACGTCTGGACACCTTCTTGACGCCGCCTCGCCTGAACGCGTCCGAACGTCCCGGAACGCGTCAACAGGTCGTCAAGTAAGGGAGACCACGCGCGAAGAACGCGCTAGGGCGCGCAGCCGTGGGCTCCCTCCGGACAGAACCTGAGCGTGTGCCCCACCCCCTCAGGTCGTGGGGCTCGCTCGACCAGCCGCAGGATGCGGCACCGATCGTCGAATCAGTGATCGCGAAGGCGACCAGGCAAAGGAACACCATGACCGCCGTCATAGAGCCCGTCACCACCAAGAGCGCGGAGGAACCTCCGGATCCGCACGACTCCGCAGGCGAGAGGCACCGGCTCACCGCTCTGACCGGCCTTGCCGCGCTCTCCTTGGATGCGATGGCATCAGTGGCGTACGGGCCGGAGGCCATCGTGCTGGTGCTGGCGGCGGCCGGTGCCCACGGACTCGGCTTCACGCTTCCGGTCACCCTCGCGATCGCGGGCCTGCTCGCCGTACTGGTCGCGAGCTACCGGCAGGTGATCGCCGCGTTCCCGGACGGCGGCGGCTCCTACGCGGTCGCGAAGAAGCACCTCGGCGCCCGGACCAGTCTCGTGGCGGCAGCGTCCCTGGTCCTGGACTACGTACTGAACGTGGCGGTCGCCGTCACCGCCGGAGTCGCCGCCCTGACCTCCGCCGTCCCGTCCCTGTACGGCGACCGGCTGGCCATCTGCCTGGGCGTCCTCGTCCTGATCACCGCCATCAACCTGCGCGGCATCGTCGACTCGGCCCGCGCGTTCATCGTGCCGACCGCCGTCTTCGTCCTCGCCATCCTCGTCCTCATCGGCATCGGCCTGTTCCGTGACGCACCCGTCTCCACCGCGGCCGCCGCGGGCCACGCCTCCGTGCTCGCCGACAACGCGACCTCCGTCGGCGCGCTGCTCCTGCTGAAGGCGTTCGCCTCCGGGTGCTCCGCGCTGACCGGCGTCGAGGCCATCGCCAACGCGGTGCCGTCCTTCCGCGCCCCGCGGGCCCGCCGCGCCCAGCATGCGGAGGTCGCGCTCGGAGCCGTGCTCGGCGTCATGCTGATCGGGCTGAGCGTGCTGATCTCCCGGTTCCACCTTCAACCCGTCGAGGGTGTCACCGTTCTCGCGCAGCTCGCGGACGCCTCCCTCGGCCACAACTGGGCTTTCTATGTCGTCCAGTTCGCGACGATGGTCCTGCTGGCCCTGTCCGCGAACACGTCCTTCGGCGGCCTGCCCGTCCTGCTCAAGCTGCTGGCCCGCGACAACTACCTGCCGCACGTCTTCGCCCTCAAGGCCGACCGCCAGGTTCACCGGCACGGCGTCCTGGCCCTCGCCGGGATCAGCGCCGGCCTGCTGGTCTTCTCCGGCGGCGACACGAACACCCTCGTGCCGCTCTTCGCCATCGGCGTCTTCGTCGGCTTCACCATCGCCCAGGTCGGCATGGTGCTGCACTGGCGCGGCGTCCCGGGGAGCATCGGCAAGGCGCTGCTCAACGGCTTCGGCGCGGTCCTCACCGGCGTCAGCGCGGTCGTCGTGACCGCCACCAAGTTCCACGACGGAGCCTGGCTCATCGTGGTGGCGCTGCCGCTGCTCGTGCTCGCGTTCCAGGCCGTGCACCACGCCTACGACCGGATCGGCGAGCGGCTCGGCATCGGCCGCATCCCGCAGTGCCCCACCCGCACCCGCTCCCTGGTGATCGTCCCCGTCTCCGGAATCTCCCGGCTGACCAGTGAGGCCCTGTCCGCCGCGAACTCCCTCGGCGACGAGGTGCGCGCCGTCACCGTGTGCCACACCGACCCCGAGGACCGGGACGCCACGGAAGCCCTGACGCGTGACTGGGCGCTGTGGGACCCGGGGGTCGACCTCGTACGGATCCCTGCCGAGCGGCGCAGCCTGGGCCGCCCCGTGGCCGCGTACGTCCGTGATCTGGCCGCCGCCGAGCCCGGCACCCGGGTCACCGTGCTCATCCCCGAGGTGGAGCCGGCCCATGCCTGGCAGCGGATCCTGCAGAACCAGCGTGGCGCCGTCGTCGCCCACGCCGTGCGCCGAGACACCGATGCCGTCATCTGCCGGCTGCGATTCCGCCTCACGTAGGTCGCGACACCCGCAGATCCACGTAAGGGACGCGTCAAGGGCGTACGCACCCCCGTATGAGAGCCGTCAACGGGGATCGAATCCGCCCACGACCGGGGGTTTCCTCTATTCGTCCGGTCATCCGCTTGATCAAGACCGGCGTTCCAGTCCGCTTCGAACCTTCATCCAGGGAGCTCACGATGGCCGACGTGGCCTTCGTCGTCACCACACTCGCGGTCTTCGCGCTGGTGGCACTCGTCGCCAAGGGGGTGACCAAGCTGTGACCGCCGAGAACATCGTCGGCCTCGTCGTGGCCGTCACCCTGCTGGGCTATCTCGTCCTCGCCCTCATCTACCCGGAGAGGTTCTGAGCACAGATATGAGCCCCGTACTTGCCGGAGTGCTTCAGTTCCTCGCGTTGTTCGCGGCGCTGGCTCTGGCCTACCGTCCCCTCGGCGACTACATGGCCCGGGTCTACTCCTCGGAACAGCACCTGCGGGTGGAGAAGTGGATCTACAAGGGCATCGGCGCCAACCCCGACGCGGAGATGCGCTGGACCGCGTACCTGCGCGGCGTCCTCGCCTTCTCCGCGGTGAGCGTCCTCTTCCTCTACCTGCTCCAGCGGGTCCAGGGGAGCCTGCCGGGCTCGCTCGGCTTCTCCTCGATCGACCCGGACCAGGCGTTCAACACGGCCGCGTCCTTCGTCGCGAACACCAACTGGCAGTCGTACTACGGCGAGCAGGCCATGGGCCACGTCGTGCAGACCGCCGGACTCGCCGTGCAGAACTTCGTCTCCGCGGCCGTCGGCATCGCCGTGGCGGTGGCTCTGGTCCGCGGGTTCGCCCGCTCCCGCACCGGTGAGCTGGGCAACTTCTGGGCCGACCTCGTGCGCGGCGTCGTCCGCATCCTGCTGCCGATCGCCGCGATCGGCGCGATCGTCCTCGTCGCCTGCGGGGCCATCCAGAACTTCGCCGGGATCCACGAGGTCGGCCAGTTCATGGGCGGCTCTCAGCAGTGGAACGGCGGCGCCGTCGCCTCCCAGGAGGCCATCAAGGAGCTGGGCACCAACGGGGGCGGCTACTTCAACGCCAACTCCGCCCACCCCTTCGAAAACCCCAATGCCTTCACGAACCTCTTCGAGATCTTCCTGATCCTCGTCATCCCGTTCGCGCTGACCCGCACCTTCGGCGGGATGGTCGGCTCCCTCAAGCAGGGCTACGCGATCCTCGCCACCATGGCGACCATCTGGGTCGGCTTCGTCGCCCTGATGATGTGGACCGAGTTCGCCCACCACGGTCCCGCGTTCCAGGCGGCCGGCGGCGCGATGGAGGGCAAGGAGACACGTTTCGGCATCGGCGGCTCGTCCCTCTTCGCGGTGTCGACGACGCTGACCTCGACCGGCGCGGTGAACTCCTTCCATTCGTCCTACACCGGCCTCGGCGGCGGCATCACGATGCTGGGCATGCAGCTCGGCGAGATCGCGCCCGGCGGAGTCGGCTCCGGCCTCTACGGCATGCTGATCATGGCGATCATCGCGGTGTTCATCGCCGGACTGATGGTCGGCCGCACGCCCGAGTACCTGGGCAAGAAGATCGGTACCCGCGAGATCAAGTTCGCGGCCTGCTACATCCTGATCACGCCGGCCCTCGTGCTCGTCTTCACGGCCGTCTCCATGGCTCTGCCGACCCCGCCGGACTCGATGCTCAACTCGGGCGCGCACGGGTTCTCCGAGATCCTCTACGCGTACACCTCCGGCGCCAACAACAACGGCTCCGCCTTCGCGGGCCTGTCCGCGGACACGCAGTGGTTCAACACCACGATCGGTCTGGCCATGCTGCTCGGCCGCTTCCTGCCGATGGTGTTCGTCCTCGCGCTCGCCGGATCGCTGGCCGAACAGAAGCCGATCCCCGCCACCGCGGGCACCCTGCGGACGAACAAGCCGCTGTTCACGGGCCTGCTGGTCGGCACGGTGCTGATCGTCACGGGCCTGACCTACTTCCCGGCGCTCGCGCTCGGGCCGCTCGCCGAGGGTCTCGCGTGATGAGCACCGACACCCAGGACACCAAGAAGACCCAGAACACCCAGAATCCAGAGGACAGCATGTCCACAGCCACTCCGACCCGGGCACCGCATTCGGACGTGCCGACCGGTCACCAGCCCGAAGAGGGCAAGGTCGGCGCGGGTCTCTTCGACCCGAAGGCGCTGATCCGGTCCCTGCCGAACGCCTGCCGCAAGCTGGACCCACGGATCATGGTCAAGTCGCCCGTGATGTTCGTGGTGCTGATCGGGTCCGTACTGACGACGGTGTTCTCGTTCAAGGACCCGACCGACTGGTTCGGCTGGACCATCAGCGCCTGGCTCTGGCTGACCGTGATCTTCGCCAACCTCGCGGAGGCCGTCGCCGAGGGCCGCGGCAAGGCGCAGGCCGACACCCTGCGCAAGGCCAAGACCGACACCGTGGCGCGGCGCCTGGCGGGTGACCGTGAGGAGCAGGTGCCGGGCACGGAGCTGAAGGTGGGCGACCGTGTCGTGTGCGAGGCAGGCGACATCATCCCGGGCGACGGTGACGTCGTCGAGGGTGTGGCCAGCGTCGACGAGTCGGCGATCACCGGCGAATCCGCCCCGGTCATCCGCGAGTCCGGCGGCGACCGCAGCGCCGTCACCGGCGGCACCAAGGTTCTCTCCGACCGCATCGTCGTCAAGATCACGACGAAGCCCGGCGAGACGTTCATCGACCGCATGATCAACCTGGTCGAGGGCGCGTCCCGGCAGAAGACGCCCAACGAGATCGCGCTCAACATCCTGCTCGCCTCGCTGACCGTCGTCTTCCTCCTCGCCGTGGCCACGCTCCAGCCGATCGCCAACTGGTCGTTCGCGAACGCGGGCAGCAGCCAGCACCTCACGATGATCGTCCTGGTCGCCCTGCTGGTCTGTCTCATCCCGACCACGATCGGCGCCCTGCTCTCCGCCATCGGCATCGCCGGCATGGACCGCCTGGTCCAGCGCAACGTACTGGCGATGTCGGGCCGCGCGGTGGAGGCCGCCGGCGACGTCTCCACCCTGCTCCTCGACAAGACCGGCACCATCACCCTCGGCAACCGCCAGGCCGCCGAGTTCGTCCCCGTACGAGGTGTCACGGAGGCCGAGGTCGCCGATGCGGCACAGTTGTCCTCGCTGTCCGACGAGACTCCCGAAGGCCGCTCGGTCGTCGTCCTCGCGAAGGAGAAGTACGGGCTGCGCGAACGCCACCAGGGCGAACTGGTGGGCGCCGAGTGGATCGAGTTCACCGCCCAGACCCGGATGTCCGGTGTCGATGTCGACGGGCGGCGCATCCGCAAGGGCGCGGCAGGCTCGGTCATCACCTGGGTCGAGGAGCGCGGCGGCCAGGTCGCCGAGGACGCCGACCGTCTCTCCGACAAGATCTCCGAGGGCGGCGGAACTCCGCTGCTCGTGGCGGTCGAGGACGACAGGGGTCCGCGTGTCCTGGGTGTCATCCACCTCAAGGACGTCGTCAAGGACGGCATGCGCGAGCGCTTCGACGAGCTGCGCCGCATGGGCATCAAGACCGTCATGATCACGGGTGACAACCCGCTGACGGCCAAGGCCATCGCGGAGGAGGCCGGTGTCGACGACTTCCTCGCCGAGGCCACGCCCGAGGACAAGATGGCCCTCATCAAGCGGGAGCAGGCGGGCGGCAAACTCGTCGCGATGACCGGCGACGGCACGAACGACGCGCCCGCGCTGGCCCAGGCGGACGTCGGTGTCGCGATGAACACGGGCACGTCGGCCGCGAAGGAGGCCGGTAACATGGTCGACCTCGACTCGAACCCGACCAAGTTGATCGAGATCGTCGAGATCGGCAAGCAACTGTTGATCACCCGTGGTGCGTTGACCACCTTCTCGATCGCCAACGACGTCGCCAAGTACTTCGCGATCATCCCGGCGCTCTTCGCGGCGATCTACCCGGGGCTCAACACGCTCAACATCATGCATCTGTCGAGCCCGAACTCGGCGATCCTGTCCGCGATCATCTTCAACGCGCTCATCATCATCGCGCTCGTCCCGCTCGCCCTGAAGGGCGTCCGGTACCGGCCGGTCAGCGCCGACAAGCTGCTCCGCCGCAACCTCGGAATCTACGGCCTCGGCGGCCTGATCGCGCCCTTCATCGGGATCAAGATCATCGACCTGCTCATCTCACTCGTCCCCGGGCTGTGACCCCGCAGAAAGCGTGCTGATCACGATGAACAACTCTGTTGAAAACACGGGCCGGTTGCTGTGGGCTGGGCTGCGTGCCCTGATCGTCCTGACCGTCGTCTGCGGCGTCATCTATCCACTCGCGGTGACCGGCGTCGCACAGGCCGTCTTCCACGACAAGGCCAACGGCTCCGAGGTCAGGTCGGACGGCAAGGTCGTCGGCTCGTCCCTCATCGGACAGAGCTACAACCTTCCCGCCAAGAGCGCCAACGAGACTCCGAAGCCCGACCTCAAGTGGTTCCAGGGCCGCCCGCAGAACGGCCTCGGCACGAACAGCGTCAACACCCGGTACAAGCTGATCCTCTCCGGCGCCACCAACCTCGCCGGTGACAGCCCCGAGCTGGTCACCCAGGTGAAGAAGGCCCGCGCCGCCGTCGTCGCGGACAGCTCCACCGCCACGTACCGGGTGGACCCGGCCGACATCCCGGCCGACGCCGTCACCTCCTCCGGCTCGGGCCTGGACCCGGCGATCTCCCCGGAGTACGCCGACCTCCAGGTCCACCGCGTCGCGGAGCGGAACCACCTCTCCGTCGAGCGGGTCCAGAAGCTCGTCGACGACCACAAGGACGGCCGGCTCCTCGGCTTCATGGGCGAGCCCACCGTCAACGTTCTCGAACTCAACGTTTCGCTCAAGCAGTTGACGCAGAAGAACTGATGGCGGCGTTAGGCAGGACTGCGCGCGGCGGTGCGGCACGCACGACGAAGGGGGCACTTCGATGACGCGGGTACTGGTGGTGGAGGACGACCCCCAGCTCGTCCGGGCCCTGGTCATCACCATGCAGGCCCGCAGGTTCGGGGTCGACGCGGCGCCGGACGGAGCCACCGCGCTCCGTCTGGCCGCCGCGCGGCAGCCGGACGTGGTCGTCCTGGACCTGGGTCTGCCCGACATGGACGGCGTGGACGTCATCAAGGCGCTGCGGAAAGGGACCCGGGCTCCGATCATGGTGCTCTCGGCCCGCCGCGCCTCCGAGGAGAAGGTCGCCGCACTCGACGCCGGCGCCGACGACTACGTCACCAAGCCGTTCAGCATGGACGAGTTGCTGGCCCGCCTGCGGGCGGCGGTGCGGCGCGGCGCATCCGCGCCCACGACACCGAGCACGAGCACGGTCACCACGGACGACTTCACCGTCGACCTGGTGGCGAAGAAGGCCACACGCGACGGGCACGACGTCCGCCTGACCCCGACCGAGTGGCATCTGCTGGAGATCCTGGTCTGCAACCCGGACCGCCTCGTCAGCCAGAAGCAGCTCCTCCAAGAAGTCTGGGGAGTCTCCCGGAGCGACAAGACGAACTATCTGCGGGTCTACATGGCCCAGTTGAGACGCAAACTCGAGGTGGATCCCTCGCATCCGCGCTATCTCATCACCGAGCCCGGCATGGGCTACCGATTCGAGAACCCAGGGAACTGACGAGCAGATGGCGCGCGGCAAGCTCAGGATCTACCTCGGTTCGGCACCTGGTGTCGGCAAGACGTACGCGATGCTGTCCGAGGCTCACCGCCGTGTCGAGCGCGGGACCGACTGCGTGGTCGCGTTCGTGGAGCACCACGACCGGCCGCGTACGGAAGTGATGCTGCACGGTCTCGAACAGGTGCCGAGGCAGCAACTGGAGTACCGGGGCACAGCGTTCACAGAGATGGACGTCGACGCCGTGCTGGCGCGGCGCCCCCGGGTCGCCATGATCGACGAGCTGCCGCATTCCAATGTCCCGGGTGCCCGCAACAGCAAACGCTGGCAGGACGTCGAGGAGCTCCTCTCCGCCGGCATCGACGTCGTGTCGACGGTCAACATCCAGCATCTCGAATCGCTGGGCGATGTCGTCGAGTCCATCACCGGAGTGCGGCAGAAGGAGACCGTCCCGGACGAGTTCGTGCGCCGCGCCGATCAGATAGAACTCGTCGACATGTCGCCCCAGGCGCTGCGCCGCCGCATGGCCCACGGCAACATCTACACGCCGGACAAGGTCGACGCGGCCCTGTCCAACTACTTCCGGCCCGGAAATCTCACCGCCCTGCGGCAGTTGGCGCTCCTGTGGGTCGCCGACCGGGCCGACGAGTACCTCCAGGAGTACCGCAGCGAGCATCGCGTCTCCAAGATCTGGGGCTCACGCGAGCGCATCGTCGTCGGCCTCACCGGCGGCCCCGAAGGACGTACGTTGATCAGACGCGCGGCCAGGCTCGCCGAGAAGGGAGCGGGCGGCGAGGTACTGGCCGTCTACATCGCCCGCAGCGACGGTCTGACCGCCGCCTCGCCCAAGGAACTCGCCCTCGAACGCACGCTGGTGGAGGATCTCGGCGGCACGTTCCACCATGTCGTCGGCGACGACGTGGCGACCTCTCTGCTCGACTTCTCGCGCGGCGTCAACGCCACCCAGATAGTGCTGGGTGTGTCGCGCCGCAAGTCCTGGCAGTACATGTTCGGCCCCGGCGTCGGCGCCACCGTCGCCCGCGATTCCGGGCCCGACCTCGACGTCCACCTCGTCACGCACGACGAGATCGGCAGCGGCCGGGGCCTCACCCCCGCCTCACGGGCGGGCGTCGGACGCGGCCGCACCCTGTGGGGCTGGGCCATCGGCATCGTGGGCCCGGCGCTGCTCACCGCGCTGATCAGCAACGTCGCGCCGAACCTCGGTCTCGCCAACGACATGCTGCTCTTCCTCGCCGTGACCGTGGCTGCCGCCCTGCTCGGCGGTCTGCTGCCGGCCCTCGCGTCGGCAGCCTTCGGTTCCCTGCTGATGAACTGGTTCTACACGCCACCGGTCCACAGGCTGACGATCAACGACCCCAAGAACATCCTCGCCCTGGCCATCTTCGTAGGCGTCGCGGCGTCGGTGGCGTCGGTCGTCGACCTGGCCGCCCGGCGCACCCATCAGGCGGCCCGGCTGCGCGCCGAGTCGCAGATCCTTTCCTTCCTCTCGGGCAGCGTGCTGCGCGGCGAGACGGGACTGCAGGCGCTCCTGGAACGCGTACGGGAGACGTTCGCCATGGAGTCCGCAGCCCTCCTGGAGCGGGAGACCGACACCGCGCCGTGGACCTGCGCGGGCCGGGTGGGCCCGGAGACCGATCTGCGCCGCCCCGAGGACGCCGACGTCGACATGCCTGTCGGCGACCACACCTCGCTCGTCCTGTCCGGCCGGATCCTGCCCGCCGAGGACCGCCGGGTACTGGCCGCCTTCGCCGCGCAGGCCGTGGTCGCCGTCGACCGTGAACGCCTCGAGTCCGAGGCGGAGCAGGCCCACACGCTCGCCGAGGGGAACCGCATCCGTACGGCACTCCTCGCCGCGGTCAGCCACGACCTGCGCACCCCGCTCGCCGGCATCAAGGCCTCCGTCTCCTCGCTCCGCGCCGACGACGTCGACTGGTCCGAGAGCGACCGGGCCGACCTCCTCGAAGCCATCGAGGTCGGCGCCGACCGCCTCGACCACCTCGTCGACAACCTTCTCGACATGTCCCGTCTGCAGACCGGCACCGTGACCCCTCTCATCCGGGAGACGGACCTGGACGAGGTGGTACCGATGGCACTCGGCGGCGTCCCGGACGAGAGCCTGCCCCTGGTGCGCCTGGACATCCCGGAAACACTGCCGATGGTGTCCGTCGACAAGGGGCTTCTCGAACGGGCTGTCGCCAACATCGTGGAGAACGCGGTCAAGTACACGCCTGACGGGGTGCCGATCCTGGTCGCGGCCAGCGCCCACGGCGAGCGCGTCGAACTGCGCGTCGTGGACCGCGGTCCCGGCGTCCCCGACGAGGGAAAGGACCGTATCTTCGCCCCGTTCCAGCGATACGGCGACGCTCCACGCGGCGCCGGAGTCGGCCTCGGCCTCGCCGTCGCACGCGGCTTCGCCGAGGCCATGGGCGGCACGCTCACCGCGGAGGACACCCCCGGCGGCGGGCTCACCATGGTGCTGACCCTCCGCGCCACCGTCGTGGCGGCCATGAGCGGCCGTGTGAACGAGGCGGACGGAACGCTGCCCCAGTGACGGAAAGTTGCAGCGCGCCTTCGGGCCACCGCGTCAGGGAGGCGTCAAAGGTGGCGGCCACCGCGTCAAGGGTGCGCAGCGTTCGGCCGCACGGGGTGTGAGCGCGCCTAACGTCGGCCTCATGCAGCCTCCGCTCCCCACTCCTCGTCCCGGCCCGGGCCCCGCCGACGGCTCGGCGGCGTCGCAGGTGCTGCACGACACGGACTGGCCCGGAAACGCCCGCGCCGCCCTCGTGTCGGCGGGGCTGCTGTGGGGGACGGGGCTGGTCATCGACGCCACGGCGCGTGGCCTGTCCCTGCTCCACGTGCTCGGCTGGACGGCCCTGGCCGTCCTCCTGCTGGTGATCCTTCTGCCGGCCCGGGTGAGTGCCGCCCCGGGCGTGCTCACCGTCCAGAGCCTGTGCGTCACCCGGACCGTCCACACGGACCGACTGACGTCAGCCAGGTGGCCGGGCGGAACACAACAACGTCTCCTGCTGCGCGACGCATCGGGCGCCCGGGCCGAGGTCGACCTCCAGGTCCTCCTCGCCAACCCCGCCCTGTGGCTCCGGCTCGAAGAGGACGCCGGAACGGCTCGGGCACTCGGCACGCTCCACCACGGTGCGGCCGACCTCGAGCGGCTGTCGCACCACATCGACACCGAGACGGCCCGTGCCCTCCTCAAGGCCTCCGGCCTCAGCTGAGCGCTCTCCGGGCCGGCGTGGTCGTGGCGCACCGGGTCGCGGCCTCCTCACCGGACGGCCCTGCCACAAGGACGGCGCGTCAGTGGCCGTGCACAGCCAGGGCGTAGTCGCCGATCAGGTCACCGAGCAGGGTTCCGGCGGTCAGTTCGCTCGTGACGTGACCGGCCATGTAGAGGCGCGAGTACAGGACCTCGGCGCGCATCCACTCGTAGTCCGTGGCCCGGTGCGGGGACAAGGCGCTCAGGTAGGTCACGGCCGCGGCCGAGCGGGCGGCGTGCCGGGACGGGTAGGAGTACGGGCCCTTCGCGCCGGGCTTGAGGTGCTTGTCCGGGCGCAGGCTGGGGTCGGTGACGAAGGGTGCGGGCTGCTTGTCCTTCGCCGCGACCTGGTCGCTGATGGTCTTGGCCAGCTTCAGCGCGGCCTTGAGCTCGTGCTTCTCTGCCTTGCCCTGCTGCGCGGGAATCAACTCGCGCTGATCGTGCAGGTACAGCTTCCAGATGTCCTTCTTGCCGTTGGCCTCCAACCAGGTGGCGGCCTTCCGGCCCGCCGCCGTACGGGACTTGGCAAGGGCCTGCACCTGGTGGAGCTCACCGGCCCGCTGATTCGCCGCGACCGGGGCCGGTACCTGCGCGGCTGCCCAGGTGGCGAACGCCTTGTCGTCGCGGGTCGTGCCGTGCTCGGCCTTCCACCGGGCGAACAGGGCGTCCGCCTTCTTGTGCTGGTCGGACGCCTGACGGCCGATCGTGGCGATCTCGGCGTCGCTGAAGAGCGTGGGGGGCGGGTTCTGCTTGATCCGGTCCGTGGCACCGGGCTTCTTCTTCGCGTCCGAGGCGGTGGCGGCCGGGCTCGTCTGCGGTCGCAGGAGGCCGAAGGCGACCGCGGCGACGTCGACGAGAGCGATGACGGCGTACGGCCACTTGATGCCGCGCAGGGTGTTCATGCGGCGACGTTCCTTTCGCAGGGTTCATCGGTGTGCGGGCGTGGGCCCACTGTGAAGTGGGTGCGCGCCAGGCGTCGTCTGTCGTTGTCGGGCAGGCCAGGGGTGAGCAGGGCCTGCCCGACGACGTATTTGCTGAGCGAGACGGGCCGGCCGCCCAGGCGGAGCAGGAGCCGGTCGGCCGGGGCCGGCCGGATGCCGCCCTTGGTCTCGACGAGGACGTGGCCCGGG
Organism: Streptomyces sp. NPDC025806; assembly: GCF_055558275.1. NCBI lineage: Bacteria > Bacillati > Actinomycetota > Actinomycetes > Kitasatosporales > Streptomycetaceae > Streptomyces > Streptomyces sp. NPDC025806. Next base: position 30,400 of record NZ_JBVHMU010000021.1, read on the forward strand.
CTGAGGCCGGCGGAGCGGTCGCCTCGGTGGCAGGTGAGGAGGCCGTCGAAGGTGACGCGGGTGCCGTGGACGAGATCGGCAAGGGCGGCGCGCACGTAGCGGATCTCGGCGGTGGGCGCGAGCTCCGCGACCTTGAGAGTGACGCCCGCGCCCGTCAGCACATCGTCGACGAATTCCGCGGCGGACGGGGCGAGTCGACCGTGTTCCGCGGGGCTCACCCGCAGGGCATGTTTGACCGTGGCGCCCCGCCCGTCCTTGGTCTTGACCTCCACGCGGCACAGCCGGTCCTCCTCGTAGAGGCGGGTGCGCACCTTCCATCGGTGCCGGCGGCGCTGGACGTGGGCCCGCCAGGCGGCCAGGTGCTCGGTGTCGAAGTAGGCGCTCGAGTAGGTGGTCGTGCGCCGTCCCTCCAGGTCGAGGACGTGGTGGCTGCCGGCCAGCGCGCGGACGAGGTTCTGCGCCCGGTCGAGGGGGATCAGGTACTTGCGGTCCGTACGGTGCTGAAGAGCGGCGGCGGCGTCGACCTCGGCCAGACTGGCGCCGCGCAACACGGACAGGCCGAGCTGCCCGGCGAACGCCGATGCGCTGCTCATACGGCCTCCACCGGGAGGATCGGCTCTGTGGAGGCCGGTGTGCGGTCGGCGCCGTCAACGGGAAAGCTCGCCAAGACCCGCGTCGTCTCGCGTACGTAGTCCACCTCGTCCACCGTGACGGCCAGCGGGGTCGGTCCGAAGCGCAGGGCCACGTCCTCGGCGAGCGGGCGGGGTCGGAGTAGATCCGGTCGAGCGTGAGCTTCACCGTCCGGGTCGGCGGCTCGTGGCGTGCGGGGTCGTCGACCAGCAGGACAGCCAGCAGGACAGCCGTGACCAGGACGACGACGAGCCAGGTCTGGCGCTGCGGCAGACCGGTGCACAGCGCGACGACCAGCGCCACGAAGGTGTACGCGACGTCGCGCAGGGTGAAGGCCGCGCTGCGCAGGCGGACCAGGGAGAGGATGCCGAACAGCCCGAATCCGACGCCGGTCGGGAACTTCCCCGAGCTGATCGTGCTCATCGCGGCGAACAGACCGACGTTCAGCGCGGCCAGCACCAGCGGCATCGCGCCGGCGCTGGGCCGACGCCGGTAGAGCCAGCCCACCAGGATGAGAAGGGCGATGACGTCCAGCCCGCCCCGGGCCAGAAGGTCCGAGGGGGCGAGGTGGTCGGTGATGCCCTTGGCGAGCATGGTGGCCCCTGCGTGCATGACAATCCCTTCCGCCACGGCGCACAGCAGCGGACCGTCCGCGGCCCGCGGGGCACCGCGACGTGAACGAAGGTAGGGATTTCACATGAACGAACCATGAAGCCCTGCCGGCCGTCCGCGGCCCGGCCTCCGGCGGATAGCCTGCCCCGCATGCACTACCTGGTCGTCGACGACGAGAAGCGCCTCACGGACCTGGTCGTCCACTACCTGACGGAGTCCGGGAACACGGCGGAAGGCCGGTACGACGGGCCGTCCGGACTCGCCGCCGCACGAGATCCCCGCCTGGACGCCGTCGTGCTCGACGTGATGCTCCCCGGCCTCGACGGCATCGAGGTGTGCCGCACCCTGCGCGACGAGGGCATCGACGTCCCCGTCATCCTGCTCACCGCGCGCGGAGGGGTCTCCGAGCGGGTCGCCGGACTCGACGCCGGCGCCGACGACTACGTGGTCAAGCCGTTCGCCATGGAGGAACTGCTGGCGCGGCTGCGGGCCCTCCACCGGCGTCGGTCCGAGGGCACCGGGCGCCTCCAGGTCGGCGATCTCCTCCTCGACCCCGAGCAGCAGCGCGCCTGGCGCGGCGACACCGAACTGGACCTGTCCCGACGCGAGTTCGACGTCCTGCGCGTGCTCATGCGCAACGCCGGCCGCGTCGTCACCCGGCTCATGCTCCTCGACGAGGTCTGGGACGGCGAGACGGACCTGCGCAGCAATGCCATCGACGTGCACGTGTCCAAGGTGCGGGCCAAGGTCGACCGGGCCTTCCAGCGGACGACGATCACCACGCTGCGGGGGCGCGGCTACCGCCTGGAGACCAGGTGAAGCTGCCCAGGCGCATCCGCGGGCGGTTGCGGAGGCTGCCCGTCGTCACGCGCCTGGTGCTGGCCGTGGCTCTCACGATGTCGCTGGTCCTGGCCGGAACGGCCGGACTCGTCTACTGGCGGGTGAAGACCGCCCTGGACCAGCAGTTGAACGACGACCTGGCCAAGTACCAGCGCAGCCTCGACCACGCGGTACGGGCCGGGAATCCGCTGCCTCCCGGCCCGAGCGGCAGTCTGCGCCAGATCCTGGACGCCGACGGCCACCTGCTCCGGTCGAGCGGGTCCGTGCGCCACCAGAGGCTGCTGAGTTCTGCCGAGGTGGAGTCGGTCGCCGACGGGGCCACGGTGCGCCGTGACGTCGGCTCGCTGCTGCCGATCGACACCGACACGATGCGCCTCCAGGCCAAGCGGGTCACGGCGCGGGGGCAGCCCCGGATCGTGGTGACCGCCGTCCGTCGCGGCCACCGCGACGAGGCCCTGCGCGAACTCCTGGCCCAACTGGCGTTCGCCTCCCTGCTCACCCTGATCGCCGCCTCCTACGTCGGCTACCGCACCGCGCGCGCCGCCCTGCGGCCCGTCGAGCGCTACCGCAGTGGTGCCGCCGCTCTTGCCGACGGTCGCCAACACCTGCGCCTGGAGGTTCCGAAAGACCGCGACGACGAGATCACCCGGCTCGGACACACTCTGAACCACATGCTGGACCGCCTCGAGGCCTCGGCCGAGCGCGAGCGCCGGTTCGTCGCCGACGCCAGCCACGAACTCCGCACTCCCCTCACGCTGATGCGGGCCGAACTCGACGTCGCCCTGCACCGCCCCCGCAGCGCCGACGAGCTCACCGAGACCCTGCGCTCCGTGGACCACGAGGTGGGGCGCCTCATCGACCTCTCCAACGCCCTGCTGGACCTTGAAGAACTCAGCGACCACATCAGCCGCGCGCCCACTCACCTGACCGATCTCGTGGAGGAGGCCGTCGAGTCCCACCGGAGCACCGCCGTGCGCGCCGGCCGGCAGCTTGTCGTCAAGGCCGATGACCGCAGCGTCGACGTCGATGCCCGCTGGGTGCGGCCCGCACTCGGCAACATGATCGACAACGCCCTTCGGCACGGCCGGGGCGACGTCCGCATCAGCGCCACCGTGCACGACGGTCGGCTGCGGCTGACCGTCACCGACGAGGGGCCGGGCTTCCCGCCCGAGTTCCTTCCCCGGGCCTTCGACCGCTTCGCCCGCGCCGAGGCGAGCCGCACCACGAAAGGGTCCGGTCTCGGCCTCGCCTTCGTCCACGCCGTCGCCACGGCCCACCAAGGCACGGCCCAGGTGGCGAGCACGGGGTCCAGCACGACCGTCTCCCTCGACCTGCCCTGCTGACCGGGCGCGCCGCAGTGTGCCGCGACAGGCCGGAGAACTAGGGCCTTTCGGGCGTCTCGCCCGAGGCCGGCACAGCACGGTGGTACGCGAAGGTGGCGACGCCGGCCAGCGCGATGAGCCCGGCGAGCGCGCCGAACCCGTAGGTCAGCGTGGCGAGCGAGGCGATGGCGGCAACGAACAAGGGACCGCCTGCGTCACCGAGTTCGCGTCCGAGTTCGGCCGCGCCCATCGTCTGTCCGAGTCTTTCCCGAGGGGTCGAGGTGGCCAGCGCCGCGAAGCCGAGCGGGGTGATCAGTCCCGTACCGATGCCGATCAGCGCGGCAGCGACAAGGATGCCGGCGAGTCCGGGGAACATCGCGCAGAGCAGGCCTGCGGCGGTGGTCATCAGGCCGACGGCCAATCCGGTACGGAGCGTGAGCCGCCCCGCGTCCAGAGCACGCCCCGCCCGTGGCTGGACGATCGCGGCACAGGCGGCGAGCAGCGACACCGCCGCTCCCGTGGCGATGGTCCCCAAGCCGACGACACGGCCGGACACCGGCAGGAATCCCACGCCCACGGAGAGCGCCGCGGTCGCGGCGGCGAGGGCAGCCGTCGGGGTGAGGAACACGGGATCGACGAGGCGCCGGGCCAGGTCGAGCACCGTCTGCCGGGTCTTGGGCAAGGGCGGCACCGCAGGCACGGCGAACGCGGCCCAGAGGGCGACCGCCGCACCGAGCACGGCAAGGACGACGAACAACAGCCTCAGTCCCCCGCCCCACACGAGCACGCCGCCCAGCAGCGGGCCGAGCGTGTAGCCGATGGACTTGTAGAAGCCGTACGAGCCGAAGGCGCGGCCGTGTTTCGCCGCAGGGTTGAGCCGGGCCACGAGAGCCGAGGCGGACGGCGAGAACGCGGAGGCCGCGCCGCCCTGGCCCAGCCGGGCCGCCCACAGCCACCCTGAGCTGTCGGCCACGGCGTATGTCGCGGAGGCGGCGGCGAACGCGACCAGGCCGCCGAGCAGAACGGGTCGGGCCCCGACTCGATCCGCCAGCGTGCCGAACAACGGCTTGAGCACGACCTCGGCGCCGTCGTAGAACGCCAGCAGGCCGCCCAGAACGAGCAGGGAGGTGACGGCGCCCTCGGCACCACCACCGAGCGTGGCGGCGATACCGTGCGCCCCGAAGGCCGTGGTGAAGCCGGCCGCGTAGAGCGGCCACATCTGGCGGTTCGAGAGCGCTTCACCTTTATGTGACCGCGTCATGGTGTCTGCTCCTGCGCGCCGTCGTGAAGGCCGGTGAAGACCCGCTCCGCAGAGGCCTCGCACGCAGCGGCGCACTCCTTGAGCCGCCGGACGGCGCCGGGTGCTTCCGGCACGCCGAAGACGTCCCGCGCGGTCAGATCACGATGCCGGCGGCGCAGCTGCTCCAACGACTGCTCTTCCTCTTCCAGTTCGGCAAGGGTGAACTTCGCCATGCGGATCTCCTTGGCGATCTCCTCTATCAGCCGTCACATTCTCTGCTGTCGCGCGCGTATCGGGGCCCTGTCAGGCCGCGCCTGCCTCCGCAACCCGACCTCCGCCTACGTCACCCCCGCGGTCTGACGACGCGCTGCGGGCGACCCACCGAGTGCGGTGAGCCGGGGAATCCCGGTGGCGCTTAGCATCTCCGACATGTCCCTCTACGAAGTCCGGATCGACGCTCTCCAAGGCGGCCCCGCGAACCTCTCCCAGTACCGCGGCAAGGCGCTCCTCGTCGTCAACGTCGCCTCCAAGTGCGGCCTCACCCGGCAGTACACCGAACTGGAGCAGCTCCAGAAGAAGTACGCGGCACGGGGATTCACCGTCCTCGGCGTCCCCTGCAACCAGTTCGCGGCGGAGGAGCCCGGAACCCCCGAGGAGATCGCCGAGTTCTGCTCGTCCACGTACGGCGTCACCTTCCCCCTGACCGAAAAGGTCGAGGTGAACGGCCCCCGGCGGCACCCCCTGTACGCGAAGCTCGTACGCACCGCGGACCTCGACGGGCACAAGGGCGACATCCGCTGGAACTTCGAGAAGTTCCTCGTCGCCCCCGACGGCACCGTCGCCGCCCGCTTCTCCCCCGAGACCACCCCGAACTCCTACGAAGTCGTGGAGGCGCTGGAGGAAGTCCTGCCCGCCTGAGGCGGCGGCGCCCCCGGAAGGCACGAGTGGGCTCAGGCGGGACGGCCGTGCCGCGCGACCGGTATCAGCGTCAGCAGGGCGCCCGACGCAGGCCGCCCACAGCACGCCGACCACCCCGAGCAGCGGCACCGACGCCACGGTCAGCGCATACCCGCCGATCGCCAGACCCCAGTACCGCCGCGTGCGGTCGGCCAGCGGTCCCGAGACCAGACGCAGCCCCAGAGCGGCCGCCTCGCCGGCGCCGGTGACCACCCCGACCACGAGCGCGGAGGCGCCCAGGGAGCAAGGAGCGGGCCGGTGATCGAGCGCGCGCCCTCGTAGACGATGTCCGCCAGCATGCTCACGCCGCCGAACCACACGACGAAGCGCCACGGCCGCATCCTGACGTCAGGCGTCGACGTCACCCGCGCTCCTCGCCCATGCGCAGGCGAGGGAGAGGTGCCCCCGGCTCGTCACGTACGGTTCCACCCGGACGCCCGAGCTCGGCCGGTCCGCCTCCGCGTGGGGAAGTGACGCGCCGGCAAGGCCGATCGGGCCTCCGCTCAGCCGGGCGGGCCGCGCGCCCGTGCCCGTGTCGATGTGCATGTCCCAGATCCACTTCTGTGCGCCGCGAGCAGGGGGCAGCGCTTCCAGCGGCAGGTGTGCCTGGAACGCATGTCCGCCCAGCGGGTCGGCGGGCAGGCGCAGCTCCGCGTGTCCGCATCCGTGCGCCGTCAGGATCAGGGTGGCGTTCTCGGCCGGCGGACGGACGAGGAACGAGAGCAGCAGACTCTGCCCGTCACCTCTCAGGACCGCGGTCGCCTTCGCGCTGCACGTCCGAGCGTCTTGATCTGTCTTCTCCATGCTTGCCATCGACTCCGTGGTTGGTGTCACGACTTACAGGCAAGTGGAACCCTACGCCTCGTAGGGAAACGGTGGAGGGTCGTCGACCTGTCGACCCGTCGGTCCGCGTCGCCCCTCACCCGGCCCGGCAGGGGCCTGGTGGGTGGAGTGCCACTGCCTGCCGACGACGGGGATACGGCCGTGCGGGTGAGCCGCCCGCCGGTCCGGCCGCCCGCCCGTTCCGCCCCGGGACGGTCAGGTGATGACGTGCTCGACGAGCTCGAAGAGGTCGTGGGTGGCGGCGACCGCACCCAGCGCCGGGAGGATGCCGAGGACGAGCACCGCCGCGGTGAGCGCGCGCAGGCTCGGCGGCGGGGCGGTCTGGAGTGCGGTGATGCGACGGGTGACGGTCTGGTCGGTGAAGGCGAGCGCGCACACGGGGCGCGGACGGTGGGCGACCAGCGCGGCCCGGGCCAGGGCCCGGGCGGTGATACCGCGGTCGCCGACGATCGTGGCGGCGTGTTCGTCGGCCCACCGCTCGACGAGATACGTGACGGTCGTCCGGAGCGGCGTGAGGAGGGGGTTCGCAGCCGCGGCGAGGGTGACGGCGGTGCAGAGCACGGCGTGCCGGTGAGCGAGGTGGGCTCGCTCGTGGGCGAGCAGTACGCGGCGCTCGGCGGGGGCGAGGGCCGCGAGCATGGAGGCCGTGACGAGGATGCGGCCGGGCTTGCCGGTGGCGGTGGGCGGGATGGCGAAGGCCTGCGGCTCGGGAGAGGCGGCGACGATGAGCTCGGTGTCCTCGGGGTGGCCCTGGCACAGGGCGCGCAGGGTGCGCCGGGTCACGTACTCGGTGCGTGCCGCTGAGCAGACGCGGTGGATCAGGGCTACGAGGAGCAGAGCGGCGAGGGTTCCGATCACCGCGGGGACGGGTTCCGGCAGACGGTGGCCGTCCGCGCGGGCCTCGGCGGCGACCTGCGGAATCTCGCCGACGAGCGTGGTGGCGAGCAGGACGAACGCCCAGGTGGTGGCCGCGGCCGTCACCACCGCGGCGGTGGCCAGAGCCCGAGCCGCGAGAGCAGGCGCCAGGCGGCGGCCGACGGCGGGGCCGATCGACGCCAGCAGGAGGGAGAGGACGAGGGGGATGTAGACGTCGATCCTCATGGGCCGTCCCGAAGTCGCGCGGGCCCCTCGGCGTGGCCGTCCGGGTCGCCGAGCAGCGCGCGCAGGGCTTGTTCCTCGGCGGGGCTGAGGCCGGTGACGAACTGTTGCAGTGCGGCGATGGGGTCAGGGCCCCGGTCGAGAGCCTGGTGCATGGCGTCCGCCGTGTGCTCGGCGGCGCTCGTGGCCGGGCGGTACGAGCCTCGGCGCCCGTCGGCGTCCCGCAGGACGAGTCCCTTGTCGTGCAGGCGCTTCAGGATGGTGTGCACCGTGTTGTAGGCGAGGTCGTCGCCGAGCTGCGCCTGGATGTCGGCCGTCGTGAGGGCTCCGTCGGTGGCCCACAGGGCGGCCAGCACCTCGCTCTCCAGCTCGCCTGCGTTGCGTCGTTCCGCTCGACCGCCTTGAGGAGGGGAGTTGCCTGCCATGGAACTCACCTTACGGCGCGTGGGGCCGGACGGCCTCCGCCCTGTTTCGGGCGATCAGACCGATTCGAAGGTCATCCAGATCATGCCCGGCCGGCCCGGAGCGACCGCGAACCAGAAGAGCGCGAGGGCCAGTTCGTCGATCGGGTCGACGGGCTGGGAACGCTGCAGCACGGACCGGCCGAACCAGCCCTTGCGCCCGACGGCGACGAGGCGGCCGTCCAGCGACAGCGTCGAGCGCCAGCGCCGCGTGTGCCGCACGTCGTACCTGCGGCCGTGCAGGGCGATCGCCCCGTCGTGGTCCCGACGACGCACCGGACGAGGCCGCCCGTTGTCGACAGCCGCCTCGCCGACCGGATGCGCGCCGTCAGAGATCCACACCGTGTGCCGGTGCTGCGACCGGAGGCGGATGACCTGCAGGCGGGCCTCCCGCTCCTGCTGCTTCCAGGTCGCCCGGCACTGCCCCTGCGGATCGTGCAGGGACACCGTCGTGCCCTCCGCGTCGCTCGTGGCCGTCCAGCCGAACGGGGACCCCTGTGTCTTGGGTTCGCGCATCGCGAGCCTCCTTCGTCTGAGCGGTCCCGCGTTCGAGCACCGGTTGAAGAGTTTAAGGACGAGCAGGCGACAGAGAGCGCCCGTTCGGACCCACCGGGCCTGGACGGGCACTTCCGGTCCGGGGATCGGCACGGCATCATCACGAGGTTCCGGGCACCTGCCCGGTCCGGCTTGCACCGCTCGGGGGATCACATGTACCGCCGCACCCGCCGTACCGCCGCCGCTCTCGCCGCCGTCGCCCTCCTGACGGCCGTGGCATCGGCCTGCTCCGGCTCGACCGATACACCAAGGGCTTCCTCATCGAACGGGACGACGGCCGGCGCTCCGGTCGCGTCCCCAGCGCGGAAGGGCTCCCGGCCCGACCACGAGCGGCTCGACAGCGAAGCCCGCCGCGTGCTCGACCGCACCGGCCGCACGAGCATGGACGGCGACGACTTCATCGCGTCCGGGACGCTCGCGATCCCCGGACAGAATCTGGACGAGACCGTCGGGTCCGACACCGCGCTGCGCGTGGACGTGGCCTGCGCGGGAAAGGGAACGGTCACGTTCACGGCCGTGTCCGGCACCGTCAGGGCCGCCGAGCGCCTCGACTGCGCGCGCCCCGTGACGAAGTCGTTCCTCCTCACCACGGCGGCGCCGCGCCTCGCGGTCCGGGCCGACTCCGCCACACCCCAAACGGTCGGCACCGCCTACGTGGTGCGCCGCGGCGACTGAGGCCGGAGCGGATCCCGCGAGGCTTGTCATACTTCCCGGGTGGAGAGGCGAGCCGAGGAGGCAGCGCGGCGTTGGCTGGCGGATCAGGGCGTCCGGCAGGTGTCCGGCGGGTGGGTGAGCGACGCGAAGCCGGACGCGTTGCTGTCGGCCGACGAGGTGGCGCGATCCTGGGCCGGTGACGTGTTCGCCGAAGACCTGGATGCGGCCGGGCAAGTGCGGTTGGCTTTCGGGCTGCTGGACCTCCTCGACGCGTACTGGGTCACGTGCGAGATGCGGTTCGCGAACGAGGACGCCGAGGGCCCTCTGCCGGCCGACGTGCTGTGGGACGGCTACCGCCGGCGCCTGGAGGCCGACCGGGACGCCGAGCCGGTCACCTACTCGCTGTGGGTGGACTGGTTCGAGGACCACGCCACCTCCGCGACGGCCTTCGCCGAGGTTCTCGGCGACGACATCGACCGCGTGGTGGCCGAGCGATCGGAAGCCCCGCTCCGTCGAGCTCGGCGCGTTCTGGAGTGCTCGGGTCCGGTGCGCTGGACGGTGAAGGAGCCGGCGTACCGGACCGCCATGCTGCTCCCCGCCCTGCACGCGGCCGTCTTCCGCGGCCTCCTGACGAGCTTCCACGACGTCTACGGCGACCTGGAGCCGGCTGCCGCACTGGCCCTCCTCGATCGGCTGACTCTGCCACCGGACACGCGGCACCTCGCCGAACTGCGCCATGTGCTCGCCGCGGGGCACAGGAACCACTACCGAAGTCCCGGCGCCTGGGAGGACGCGATTCGCTTTTGCGCCTGAGTCGTCGGCCGGGCGGCCCCAAGGGGCCGGAACCGCGGAGTCCGGTCAGGTGGTCAGGGCAGCTCGCTCGCCGGGTAGATGCGATCGACCTTGTAGTAGTCGGCCACGCAGGTGGCCGGCCAGGTCGAGCGGTGCGGCCCGTGGCCGAACGGCTCCGTCATGTGACTGATGACCAGCCGGTGGTACGGGAGCACACGCTCGCCCTGCGCGGCCTGGCCCCGCATCCAGCGGTCCTGCTGGTCCCACGCGTGTGCTCGCGCGGTCATGTCCGATTCGAGGTTCACCAGCGACACGGCGAGGGAGGCGCAGACGAGGACGCACACCGCTGCCCCGGCGGCGAGGACCGGGCCGGTCCCGCGGGTACGGCCGCACCAGGCCCGTGCCGCGAGGACGCCCAGGAGCACGAGGAACAGCACGTAGAAGAAGACGTAGTCGTTCCAGAGCCGGGGTCTGTCCAGGACACCGAGCCCGAAGACCGGGTACGTGATGACCGTGCACACGTAGCCGGACACGAGCAGCACGCACGCTCCGGCCCCGGCCAGCAGTGCCTCGTTCTTCCCGAGGGCGCGTGCGCTGAGGGGGCCGCGTGCGAGCAGGCCGAGCACGAGTCCGACGGCGAGGGCTCCCACGTACGGCCAGGTCGTCAGGCAGGTGACGACGATGTGGGCGAAGACGCGCAGGGAGCCGGCGAGCGAGTCGGCGGTGAGCATGGTGGAGGCGTCCTTCACCCGGCGCCGGTGCGCGGCGCCCGGGGAGGTGTAGAGGATCAGCGTCCCGACCACGATCCCGGCGATGCCCGCCGTGCACCACCGGCGCAGGAAGCGTCGTCGGCCGGCCGGTACGAGCCGCCCGCCGAGCAGCAGGACCGTCCCCAGCACCGCGAGCACGACGACGCTCGTCTCCTCCGAGAGCGTGCCCAGCATTCCGCCCACGACGAAGACCGTGACGAGTGCGAGGACCCTGCCGCGCGTCGACCTGGCGCGGAGGGCGGGCACGGCCGCCGCGCAGGCGAGGACCGGCGGGAGGGTGTGCGAGACGGAGGCGGCCGGCCAGTAGAACGTCGTGTACGTGTTGGTGGAGCCGAACAGGAACAGAGCCGTCGCCATCCCTGCCACCAGGAACGGAACCCCTCGCGGCGCCGCGATGCGTGCGGCGCTCAGAACCGCCGAGACGAACACCCACAGCAGGGCCAGAATGACGACCGCGCTGATCGGTGCGAACCACTGCTGTCCGGCGACGTCGAACCGCGCGTACGCCCACACCAACACGGCGTTGACGAGCCGCCCGTTGTCGTGGAAGTAGAACTTGTGCACCATCCCCGACAAGCCACCGTCGTGCACCACGGGGATGAAGCACCAGTCGTCACCGCCGGGCCGTACCCACCGGGCCGCCCAGGCCGCGAATCCGAGCAGGGCCAGGGGCAGGAACGACAGAAGTCCTACGACTGCCCCGCTCCCGTTCCAGGTCGTGCGGGCCTCCGCACGGCCTTCTGAGGCCTGATTCCGAACAGCCTCTTCCGGGGCTTGCCTCACGGTCCGCTCTCTTCCCCATCGAGCCAAGAAGGACAATCTTCTCGGCGCAAACCTACAACCGCGATCGGCTCCGACGAGAGAACTCAAGAGAAGAATTACCGCCCTCTCACCCGACACACCTTGCTTTATGTTGCCTTAATGAGGCGGTGTCATGATGCTGTCGACAGCTCGAAAGGACTGCCCTCACACCGGCCGAGGTGGCGAATGGACGTGTGCCAGATCTCGATTGTCGTGCCGTGTTTCAACGAGGAAGAGGTGATCGACACCTTCCACGGTGCGTTGACATCGGTCCTGGAAGCGACGCACCGGTCCTTCGAGATCTGTTACGTCGATGATGGCAGCGGCGACACCACCCGCGCGCGACTGCGCGGCCTCGCCGCAGCGGACCCTCGTGTCCGGTACACGTCCTTCAGCCGGAACTTCGGCAAGGAAGCCGCGATGCTCGCGGGTCTGCGCATGTCGCGCGGAGCGGACGTGGTCCTCATGGACGCCGACCTGCAACACCCACCAGGTCTCCTGCACCGCATGCTGGAACTCCGGCGGCACGGCTACGACCAGGTCATCGCCCGTCGCGACCGTTCCGGCGAGGGCGCCCTGCGCCGGGCGGCGAGCTCGGCCTACTACCGGGCCATCGGCCACTGCATGGACGTCGACATCGTCGACGGCGAGGGTGACTTCAGGCTCCTGTCGCGCCGAGCGGTCGACGCCGTCCTCGCCCTGCCGGAGGCGAACCGGTTCTCGAAGGGAATCTTCTCCTGGATCGGTTTCGACACCGTCAGTTTCACGTACGAGAACGTGTGCCGTGCCGCGGGCCTTTCGAAATGGGGCGGCCGCCGCCTTCTCAACTACGGTATCGACGGCCTGATCTCGTTCAACAGCCGACCGCTGCGTGTGGTCATCTACATCGGTCTCACGCTGGCGCTGGCCGCATTCGCGTACGCGCTCTGGATCGTCGTGACCGTGCTCGTCCAGGGAGTGGAAGTTCCGGGGTTCGCCACGCTGTTGACCGCCGTCGTGGCCCTGGGCGGAATCCAGCTGGCCACGCTCGGCGTCATCGGCGAATACGTGGGACGCATCTACGGTGAGACGAAGCGCCGCCCCCTCTACGTGGTCCGCGAGACCGAAAAGGACACCGCCGGAGCGCCGACCACTCCCCCGGCTTCCGCCACCCGCACAGCATGCGAACCGGGAATCCCGGTCCAGCACGCGAGCTCGCAGCGGAGGGTCAAAAGGCTTCGCACTCTGCGGCAGTTCTTCGCCTTCGGTTCCATCGGCGTCGTCAACACGGCGGTCTACATGGCCGTCTACGCGTCGCTCAATCGCTCGATTCCCTATCTGGCCGCTCATGTCCTCGGGTTCACGGTCAGCATCATCGGCTCGTTCCTTCTGAACACGTACATCACCTGCCGCACGCGGCCCACCTGGCGAGCGTTCTTCCGTTTCCCGCTGTCGGGCCTCGTCAACCTGGTGGCCAGCGGCGCACTCCTCTTCCTGGGCGTCCATTCCCTGGGGATGGGAAAGAACGTGGCGGCCCTGGCCGCCGGCATCCTGGCCACCCCTCTCACCTTCCTGGTGGCCCGCTGGGCGATCGACTCGGGTGCCGCCTCCTCCCCCCAGGCGGACACCGTCACGGAGACTTCAATGCCCTCGGGACGTGTGCCCGCCGGGGCGACAAAGCTGGAGAAGAGCAGCAGCTCCCTCCGCTGAATCTCACCTCGTTCGGAAGGTTGGACCTCTACTCCTCGGTTTCCTCCGTCGGCCACGCCGTGTCGTCCGAGTCCGCCGCGACTTCACCGGACTCACAGCACACGTCGGACTCCGCGTCGGCCTCGGCTCCGCACGAGGTGCACCGCCATCGAACGGGAACAAGCTCGCCGTCACTCATCCGCAGATGTCCTCTCGAGCTCGTCCGTTCCATGAGGGTCCGGTGACGGCGACCCTGCTGGTCAACTTCTCCAGCGCCAGTACATCTCGGGCTGAGGCCGCGTGCCACACGCGGTGAGTTCCAGCCGCGGGTGCTGCCTGTCGTGGGCGTTCCAGCGGGCGGGGAAGGCGCGGTCGTCCTGGTACAGACAACGCTGCCCGTGCTGAGAGATCCGCCAGGCCGCGCGTTTCCAGGTCGCGCTCTTCCACGGCTCGCGTTCCCAGCGCTGGTCCCGGTCACCGGACGCGCACGGTTCGAGGTCCGCCGCGGAGCCGTTCGCCGTCAGACAGGAGCCTCGGTCGGCGCGGGGTCCGATGGTGCCGTCGTGGCGGATGTCCCACTTCTGGGCGGACGATCCGTCACCTCCGCGCAGCTCGACCGCTCGCGCGTTCCGGGGCCCTGCTGCGGCGTGCAGGCACTGCGCGGGGTCCCGTCCCGAGTGGTACGTGGTGCGTCCGACGTCGCCGAGGATCTCCCCCGGGCGCGGCCCCCTGCGCACTTGTTCGTACTGGCGGTCGATCCACAGACGCCAGTCCTCGCGCAGGGGACCTTTGTACGGGGCGACCTCGGCGCAGGTCCCGGTGGCACGGCAGGTCCTGTGGGCGACGTACGAACGCGCCACCTCCTCCTCCTTCTCCGCCGACTGCGCCGGGCTGAGGTTCGGCTTCAGCGGGGACATGGTGTAGCCGAGGTAGGAGGTCACGGGGATGCCGAGCGTGTAGCCGACCCTGCGGAAGTAGCGGGCGCCGATGCCGTGGTCGCTGTGGTCGACTCCGCCTGCGAGGCCGAAGGCGAACGAGGCGTTGTCCGCGTCCATCGTCAGGATGCGCGCGGCGTGACTCCTGCGGACCAGGGCGGTCATGACCGCGACCAGCCGGTCCTCCGTGTACCGCCGGCCCCCGTCGAACGACTCGATGCTCTTGCGGCTTCCGTCGAACAGTTTCAGCAGGCTGTTCGGTGACTGGCCGCGCGGCAGTCCGTCGTGGAGGCCGAGAAAGGCGAGCCGCACATCGGTGTCCCGGTCCTTGTCCGTGAGCCGGTAGGACCGGACCGCCTGGCCGTCGGCCCGCGCATCGTCCCGCTCCCAGCGGTTGGCGGCCTCCGCCGCCTCCGCGTAGGCCGCCCGTACGCCGTACTCCCTGCGGTCGACGTACTCCAGGGCCGTGACCCGGTTCTTCTTGCCCGCGTCGCCTGCGGTCAGGTACACCGTGTCGACCGGGCACCCGGCGCGAATCGTCTCCCGAACCTCCGGGTTGAGGAAGAAGAGGTCGTCATCGGGGTGCGCCACGCCGACGAGCGTGCGCTCGCAGTGCCTTGCTCCCTTGGTGGACGAAGCCGTGGGCGTACCCGTCCCTGATCCGGAGTCCCTCCCACCCGAGCAGGCCGTGGCCGGCAGGAGGCAGGCGATCAGGACGGCGAGTGCCCGCGTGCGGCGGAGCCGGTCCGGGGATCGCAGTTGCCGGCCCACCAGGGATCGGTCCTTTCGCCGCGGCAGATGATCCAGCGCTGGGCAGGGGCCGATCCAGGAGAAGAGGGCCCGGACCGGCCCCTGAGCGCGTGATCGCCGCGCCCCGCGTCGCAAGCCCTTGGGGCCCGATCATCACGCATGCCAGATATTGCCCCTATATGTGCCAGATCTTCACGCGACGCGCCGGAGGACTTCCCGGCCGGAACGCGGCCTGGTGCGTCAGCGACCTGACCGTCAGGCCCGCAACCGGCTGCCCAAGCATGTACGGACTGCTCAAGGCGCCCCCCTTTGGTGGTGGATGGGTGCCCCCCCGGGGGGGCGGGTGCCGCCCCGCGCCCCCGGGGGCACGCAAGCGCTTCGTGCTTCCCGCCCTCGGGTGGCCTTGGCGACGGCAACGGGATCGGCTGCGACACCTGATCCCTCGCGCTTGCCGCTCCGCCGCTGTACTCATTTCGGCGCGGTGGCCGCCGCGACGAACATCGGCAGGGCCAGGAAGAGCCGGTCGGTCTCGGCCCGGGTTCGCTGCTCGGCGATCCAGGCGTCGGCCCGTCCGCGCGTGACGGCACCCGCGGCGCGGGCCCCCTCGGCCAGGCCGGTGAGCAGGGGCAGCATCGTCGGGCCCGTGAACACCCCGGTGCGCACCTGGATCTCCACGTCCTCGAAGCCGGCGTCAAGGAGGAGTCCGCGGTACCGGCGGGCGGCACGCGGAGCGGCGGTCAGGTCGGCGCGGGCGTGCACGATCGTGCGGGTGAGAGCCGGGGCGTCGGAGTCGATGACGAACGTGTCCCAGTCCTGACCGAGGAGCACGATCCGTCCACCGGGCACCAGGACCCTGCGTGCTTCCGTCAACGCCCGCTCGGGGTCGGTCAGTTCGTGGAACACCTTGTCGGCCCGGTAGCCGTCCACGGACGCGTCCTCCAGCGGCAGTCCGTAGGCGCCCGCGATCCGGAGATCCGCCCCCGGCCATCGCCGCCGGGCCACGTCGATCATGCGTTCGTCGGGATCGACGCCGAGGGCGCGCACGCCACGCTCCCCCAGTTCGGCGACGGCCCGGCCGGCGCCGCAGCCGACGTCCACCACGGACGTCCCGGGCTTCGCGCGGAGCAGGTCGTAGGAGAGGGAGCGCAGTTCCTGGGCCTGGGGCAGCAGGTCGGCGGCGTCGAGGAGGGCGATCAGGGCGTCCGGGGGCGACGGGGTCCGTGCCGTTTCCTTGGTCATGAGGCCAGGCTGCGACTTAATGTCGGCATGAAGTCAAACAACCCCGCGACGTCCGGCGGCTCCGGCGCCGCACGCGAGTGGATGAGCATCGGCGCCGTGGCCGAACGGTTCGGGCTGGCCACGCACGTACTGCGGCACTGGGAGGCGTCGGGCCTGCTCACACCGGCCCGCGATCCGGCCGGCCGCCGCCGCTACGGCACCGCCGACCTCGTCCGCGTGGCCGTCGTCCTGCGCGCCAAGGAAGCCGGACTCTCGCTGGACGCCATCCGCTCACTGGCCGCCGCCTCCGACCCCGCCGGACGAAGGGACACCCTGCGCGCGGAAGCTGGCGCGCTGAGGGCCCGCATCGCCGCCGCGCAAGCCTCGCTCGCGCTGATCGAAGGCGCCCTCGACTGCGACCACGAGGACTTCACGCGGTGCGCCCACTTCCGGCAGGCGCTGACGGAGCGCATCGGAGCGGACCCCGAACTATCCTTGCCCTGACCGCTTTTGCCGGGTCGACGCCGTCAGGGGGACATGGCCATGGACTGGTTCTGGTGGGTACTGATCATCTTCTGGACGGGCGGATTCGCCTGGCTCGCCGACACCGTCCGCACGGCGCTGCGCAGCAGGCACGAGCGGAAGCTGGAGCTCATGGAAGCGGCCCAGCAGGAACGCCTGGCCCTGGAAGCGGCGCACCGGCCGCCGGAGCCGATCTGCGGCTGCACCCACCATCTGGCCAAGCACGACAAGCAGGGCCGCTGCCACGAGCGCGTCGAGATTCCGACCGCCTGGGACGAGAACAAGAAGCCGTTGCGCTACGAGGCCGGGCAGTGCAACTGCCAGCGGTACGTGGGCCCGCAGCCGCTGGCGCAGGTGTACGCGGAGGAACTGACGGACGGCATCTGAGGCGCGGGCGCAGGGCGGATCGCCCGCGCCCGACCGGACAGGTCGCGCAGCCGGCAGCTGGTCACGCGAGGGCCAGGAAGAGCTTCTCCAGCTCCTCCTGCGTCATGGGCGGAGCGTCGGCGTCCCCCGCGAGGCACTGCCGCATTCCACCTGCGACGATCTTGAATCCGGCCCGGTCCAGCGCACGGGACACCGCCGCGAGCTGCGTCACGACGTCCTTGCAGTCACGGCCCGCCTCGATCATCGCGATCACGGCGGCCAGCTGCCCCTGAGCACGCCGCAGCCGGTTCAGGACGGGCCGCACCGATGCTTCGTCCACTTGCATGTGATCCTCCTCCACACTTCCTTCCATCATACCCATAGGGGTATCCATATCGGGATCTTCCTTCGCGCTCCAATACCCCCAGGGGTATTTGACAGGACGAAGCCCGCCTGTTTACGTTCGGAGACGTAATACCCCCTGGGGTATCCCAGCACGTCAGTTCTCCGGAGGCATCCGTGTTCTTCTCGCAGTACTACCTCGACTGCCTGTCCCAGGCGTCGTACATGATCGCCGACGAGACCACCGGCCGGGCCGTGGTCGTGGACCCGCGCCGGGACGTGTCGGAGTACCTGAGCGATGCCGAGGCCCGCGGTTTCGAGGTGGTGGGTGTCATCAACACGCACTTCCACGCGGACTTCGTCGCCGGGCACCTGGAGGTGGCCTCCCGCACCGGCGCGTGGATCGGCTACGGGCGGCGGGCCGAGACCGAGTACGCGATACGCGCGCTGGCCGAGGGAGACACCATCAGCCTCGGCGACGTGACGCTGAAGATCATGGAGACTCCGGGGCACACCCCCGAGTCGATCAGCGTGCTGGTGTACGAGCGCGCCGAGGAAACGGTCCCGTACGGGGTGCTGACCGGTGACGCGCTGTTCATCGGCGATGTCGGCCGCCCCGACCTGCTGGCCTCGGTCGGACTGAGCGCCGAGGAGCTGGGCGTGATGCTGCACGACAGCGTGCAGCACAAGCTGATGGGCCTGCCCGACGAGGTGCGCGTGTTCCCCGCGCACGGCGCCGGCTCCTCCTGCGGCAAGAACCTGTCCACCGAGCGGCAGTCGACGATCGGGGAGCAGCGGGCGACGAACTACGCGTGCGCGCCGATGAGCGAGCAGGAGTTCGTCGCGATCGTCACCGCCGGGCAGTCGGCGGCTCCGGGCTACTTCGCCTACGACGCGGACCTCAACCGCCGGGAGCGCGCGCTGTTCGACCCGGCGAGTACTCCGCGGGCGCTGGACGCGGAGTACTTCCTGGCCCGGCGCGCGGCGGGCGCGGTGGTCGTCGACGCGCGTGATCCGCAGGAGTTCGCCGCCGGTCATGTGCGCGGGTCGGTCAACGTCCCGGCCGACGGCCGGTTCGCCGAGCAGGCCGGCACCGTGCTGCCGCTCGACGCGGAGCTGCTGGTCGTGGCGCCCGAGGGCCGTGAGGAGGAGATCGTCACGCGGCTCGCCCGGATCGGGTTCGACCGCGCGGCCGGACATCTGGATGCCCCCGAAGAGGCTCTGGCCGCCATGGCCGAGGAGGTCGCCCCGGCCGGCCGCCTGACCGCCGCACAGCTGCGCTCCGCACTGGAGGGAGAGAACCCGCCGGTGGTCGTCGACGTCCGCACCTGCGGCGAGCGCGGTGACGCCGGCTTCATCGAGGGCGCCCGGCACATCTCCCTGGGCGAACTGCCCGGCCGTCTCGACGAGATCCCCCGCGACCGACCGCTGGTCCTGCACTGCGCCGGCGGTCACCGCTCCTCCATCGCGGCGAGCCTGCTGCGCCACCACGGCTTCGACGACGTGTCCGACGTACTGGGCGGCTACACCGCCTGGGCCCTGCTCAACGCGCACGCCGCAGCCTGAACCGTCCCCCACCCATCACCCCCGTCCCCTTTTCGCTTCCATGGAGCAGTTCTCATGACGACCGACGCCACGCGCGCCGCCACCTTCACCCCCGCCGCCCTCCAGCACCTGATCGGCAGCGGCGACGGCCCGCGCCTGCTGGACGTGCGCACGCCCGGCGAGTTCCGTACCAGCCACATTCCCGGCGCCTACAACGTCCCCCTGGACACCCTGCGGGAGCACCGTACGGAACTGCGCAACCACCTCGACGAGGACGTGGTGCTGGTCTGCCGCTCCGGCGCCCGCGCCACGTAGGCCGAGCAGGCGCTCGCCGAGGCCGGCCTGCCCAACCTGCGCGTCCTCGACGGCGGCATGAGCGCCTGGGAGGCGTCCGGAGCCCCGGTCGACCGCGGTGAGCAGCGCTGGGAACTCGAGCGCCAGGTCCGTCTCATCGCCGGCTCCGTCGTCCTGGTCACCGGCGTCGTGGGCTTCTTCGTCCCCGGCGTGCACCTGATCGGCACCGCGATCGGCGCCGGACTGACCTTCGCCGCCCTCAGCAACACCTGCGCCATGGGCCTGATGCTCTCCAAGCTCCCCTACAACCGCGGCCCGCGCACCGACATCCGCACCGTGATCGCCTCTTTGCGGAGCCGTGCGTGATCACCGCGCGCATCGCGGGGGCCCATAGAAAGGGCTTGCTCATAGACTGACGGCCCGGTCGGCAGTTGCCGGGCCGGGCCAGGGGCGGGGTGGGCGGCAGGAGTGGGGATGGCTGGGGATCCAGTGGCGGCGGCGCGTGTTCCTCGGCCCGTTCCGCCCGCGGAACAGGTGCCGTTGGGGCTCGACGACGAGGCACGGGCGCTCTATGTGCGGCTCGCCACCGCGGGACGGCGGCCACTGGCCGAGACGGACGAGCGGGCCCTCGGACCGCTGCTGCGTTCGGGCCTCGCCGTGCAGGCCGAGGGGATGGTCGAGGCGCGGGCGCCCCGTGGCCCGCTCGAGGCGACGGCGCAGGCGTACGCGCGGTCGGCGGCGCGCATCCGGGAGATCGGCGAGGAGCTGACGGACGCGTGGAACGCGTCCCGGCGGGCGGACGTGGGCGTCGACATCACGACCGGCGAGGGCGCGCTGCGGGAGTACGCAGAGCTGATCACCACCGCGTCGGCGCGTATCGACGCGCTGACCTTGGGGCCGCGCAACGACCGGCCCATCGCGACCGCGGCCGGTCTCTTCGAGGCGTTGGCGCGCGGGGTCGTGGTGAGGGCCGTGTACGACAGCCGGCTGTTCGAGTTCCCCGAGGCGATCGAGGTGGTGGAGACGTGCATGGCGGCCGGGGAACAGGCGCGGGTGTTCCCCGGAGTTCCGATCAATCTCGTCATCGTCGACGACATGGTCTCCGCGAACGTCACCGTCGACGGCGACGAGGAGGTGCACGTCGCCAACATCCGCAATCGCCGGCTCGTCGCGGGGCTCCGCCGCGTGTTCGAGTCGTACTGGCAGCTGTCGATGCCGCTCGCCGACGAGCGCCTCGCACGGGACGGCTCGAAGGACCTCCAGCACCTCGTGCGGCTGCTGAGCCTCGGGCTCACCGACCGGTCGATCGCCCGCGAACTCGGCGTGTCCGAACGGACGGTGGGCCGCCGGGTCACCCGCCTGCAGGAGCTGCTCGGAGCGGACACCCGCTTCCAGCTGGGACTGCAGATCGCCAGACACGGCTGGGTGTGACCCGACGGCCGGGGGCGTGGTGCGTCAGTTCGCGTCGGGGGCGACGAGCTCGGGCAGCGCCTTGTCGAAGGCGCCGGCGACGGTCAGGCTCGGGAGGATGTGGCCCTGGTCGTCGGCGCTCTTGACGAGGTCGGCGCCCCAGGCGGCGCTGCGGTAGCGCTGGTTGGGCGTGCCGTGGTGCCCGGGATTGGTGAAGCCGCAGTCGCCGACGTTGTAGAACGTCCGCAGGTCCTGGAGGGTGTACGCCTTGTTGAGCGCCTCGCCCTGCTTGTGGACCGTGAAGTACGTGCCCAGGGCGTCGGCCATCAGCTCGGTGCGGCGGGTGGCCTCGGCCTCGTCGGTGATGTCGGTCTCGAAGAGGTTGTCGGAGTACTGGACCTGGTGGCCGAACTCATGGGCCAGCACGGCGCGTCCGCCGGCCTGCCCGAGGCCGAGCTCGTTCCACATCTGGAGGATGCCCTGGCCCATCGCCACGCGCCGGGTGATGCCGAGCGTCTCCAGCATCTCCTGGGAGTCACCGGCGTGGGCGGGGTCGATCGCGAACGCGTTGAGGGAGAACATCGGGTTGTCGACGCCGCCCGGGAACCCGCCGAGCTCACCCGAGGCAAGGCCGCCCTCGACGCCCAGGCGGAGGAAGAGCGAGGCGAGCGGGCTGATCTTGGCGAGGCCGTCGTAGACGTACTGCCGGTCGGCCGCGGCGTCGGGGCCGAGGACCTTGCCGTCGAGCGAGACCAGTCCGACGTTGCTGGTGTCGACGTCCCAGAACCCCTGGAGGTTCGTGAAGGTGCGGGCCAGCTCCTGCGTGTTCGCCCCGCCCGGCCCGAGCGCGGTCCGGTGAGGGTCGGTGGGCGTCTTCATCAGGGTCCAGTACTGGACCAGCAGGTCGGGCGAGAGGCCCAGGAAGCCGTTCTGGTACCAGCTCCACGCGTCGGGGTCGATCTTCGCGATCTCGGCGCGGGCCCACTCGCGGAAGTCCGTGGTGGAGCACTGGTAGTCACCGGGGTCGAGCGCCCCGGAGGCCCACTCGTTCTCGACGCCGGCGTCGGCGAGCACGGCCTTGATCTGGTTCCGTGACCGGGTGGTGGCCGCGACGAGCGCCTCGTCGGACGATCCCGCTTCCTCGGCAGCCGCTCTGGTGGCGGGGTCGAGATCGAGCCCGGCGACGTAGGTGTTGAACTCCTGGCGCAGTTGCGCGACATCCTGGGAGGCGGTGGCTCCGCCGGTGGCGGAGGCGGCGGCCGGGGCGGGGGTGTTCGCGGTGGCTGCCGTCGCCCCGGTGAGGGACAGGGTCGTGAGCGACACGACGGCCAGGGCCGCCAGAAGAGGACGCTTCATCCGTACCGACTCCTCGGTGTGGCCAGGCTCGGTTTACCTGGGCTTGACCCGCATTCAAGCGATGCCAGGACGAGCGGCGGAAGGCCCGCGCGTTGACGGGAATCAGACATGTCCGGTGCCGGACAGGCGAGTTGAGCTCCGCGACCGGGCTCAGACGCGGCAACTCCTGGCGTTAGATTGGCCCTTGACCGACCATCGGCATGATCCGGAGGACTCCGCGTGACTGACATATCCGCCGCGTCGATCGAGGCGCTCGGGCGCATCAGGACCGATCAGCCGCACACCGCCCGGATCTGGAACTACTGGCTGGGCGGCAAGGACAACTACGAGGTCGACCAGGCGGCGGGTGACCAGATCCGTGCGCTGCATCCGGGGATCGGCGACTACGCCGTCGCGGACCGGCAGTTCCTCGGGCGCGCCGTGCGGTACCTCGCGGCCGAGCGCGGGATCCGGCAGTTCCTCGACGTCGGCACCGGGCTGCCGACGGCCGACAACACGCACGAGGTCGCCCAGCGCGTCGCGCCGGAGTCCCGCGTCGTCTACGTCGACAACGACCCGATCGTGCTGGCCCACGCCGAGGCGCTGCTGACGAGCACGCCGGAGGGCCGCACCGCGTACCTCGATCTGGACCTCCGGGACGTCGACGCCGTCCTGGACCAGGCCGCGCGCGTCCTGGACTTCAGCGAGCCGGTGGCGCTGATCCTGCTCGGCGTCGTCATCTTCGTGGAGCAGGACGAGGAGGCGTACGGGGTCGTCCGGCGGCTGATGGACGCGCTGCCCCCGGGCAGCCACCTCGTCCTCTCGCACACCATCACCCGGTCGGACATGCCCGATGTCGACGCCGCGGTGGCGTTCTGGAACGAGCACGGCACGCCCCGGCTGACCCAGCGGACACCGGCCGCGGTCGCCCGGTTCTTCGACGGTCTCGAACTCCTCGAACCGGGCGTCGTCTCCTGCAACCACTGGCGTCCGGACGACGCCGCGGCAGAACTGCCCACCGAGGTGGCGATGTTCGGCGGGGTCGGGCACAAACGCTGACGGACTCCGCGGGGACGGGGCAGGCTCGCGTGCGGGCCCGCATCAACCGATCGGATGATCCTTCCCCCCTCCGATCGGTGTGCGGAACGCAGCCGAGATTCCGAAGGAGTCGCCGGATCCGGCGCCGAGACTGAGGGCAGAGCGGGACGGCTGGTTCCCGCACCACCCCGGCATTTCCTGAGGAGCCCTCGTTGAAGCACGCAATGAAGCCCCGTCGCAAGCGGGTACTGATGGGCGCGGGTGTCGCCGCCGTCCTGGCCGCGGGTACCGCCGGGGTGCTCTCCGCCAACGCGTCGGAGACCACGCCTGCCGCCACGGTCGCGGAGGCCTCCGGCGACCACCTGCGCCAGACCACGCACCTCACCGTCGACGCCGCGTCGAAGGCCGCCCAGGCCGCGCTCGACGCCGCCGAGAAGGAGGGCCAGCGCGTCTCCGTGGCCGTCGTGGACCGCGACGGCAACACCGTCCTGACCCTGCGCGGTGACGGCGCCGGCCCGCAGTCCTACGAGGCCGCCGAGAAGAAGGCGTTCACCGCCGTCTCCTGGAACGCCCCGACCTCCGAGCTGGCCAAGCGCCTCACGAACGCCCCGACCCTGAAGGACATCCCGGGCACCCTGTTCCTGGCCGGTGGTGCCCCGGTCGCCGCGGAGGGCGCGCCGATCGCGGGCATCGGTGTGGCCGGCGCCCCGTCGGGCGACCTGGACGAGAAGTTCGCGAAGGCGGGCGTCGCGGCGCTGGAGCAGTAGTCCGCGTCCCCCGCCGCACTGCGGCAACACCGAAGCGGCACCCGGGTTTTCCTGACTCGGGTGCCGCTTCGTCGTACCCGGAATTCAGGTCGAGGTCCCGCCCCGCCCCTACCCGAGCGCGAGCATCGCCTCGGCGACCTCGCCGAAGGCCGCGGCGCCGATCGCGGTGCCGCACTCCTCCAGGACGAGCAGCCGCGCCCCGGGGATCTCGCGGGCGAGCGCCTCCCCGTTGCCCACGGGGAAGAACGGGTCGCGGCGGCCGTGGACGACGAGCGTGGGGCGCGCGAGGCCGGGCAGCCGCTCGCGCCATCGGGGGCCGCAGTCGAGCCGGGAGAACACCATGCCCAGTTGGTTGGCCGCGTGGACCCGGGGGTCGGTGCCGGGGGTGCGGTCCCATACGCGCGCCGCGTTCTCCCGTGCGGCGTCCGGGTCGTTGCCGAGCACCTCGGCGCCGGCCGCGGCGAACTCCGCCACCGCCGCCCGGTCGCTCCAGTCGGGCAGGGTCCGCGAGAACAGCCGGCCGAGCGCCGCCTGATCGTGGTCGGGGAGGTCGTCGTCGACCGGGCCCGGCGCGACCGGCCGGGTCCCGGCCAGGGTGAGCGCCGAGAAGGCCTCCGGGTGATCGAGCACGGCCACCTGCGCGACCATGCCTCCGACGCCGATTCCCGCGAGGTGCGCGGGACCTCGGCCGAGCGCGCCGGCCAGCGCCGCGGCGTCGGCGGCGAGATCCCTGAGCGTGTAGGCGGGAGCTTCGGGATCGCCGGTCGTCGACGCGCCGCTGTCGCGCAGGTCGTAACGCACCACGCGCCGGCCTCCACCGGCCAGCCGCTCGCACAGGGCGTCGGGCCAGGACAGCATGGTCGTCCCGCCTGCGAGCAGGATCAGGGGCGCGTCGTGGTCGCCGAAGGACTCGACGCCCAGATCGACTCCGCGGACGTTGACGGTGGTGGTCATCGCACCACCGTAGCCGCCGGGCCGCACCGGCGGAGGGATTCACTTCAATCCTATTTATCCCTTTAGTCCCGTTTATTCACTTCGATGACGGTGACCCGCCCAGGGGGACGTCATGGGGGACGCCACAGAAGCGAAAGAGGGTGCTGCGGAATGATCACCCACGAGCAGATCCCGTCGGTACTGGAACACCCCGTCCACGACGCGGAAGGGAACAAGATCGGGAACGCGAAGCACATCTTCTACGACGACGCCACGGGCCGCCCGGAGTGGGTCACCATCAAGACGGGTCTGTTCGGCAGCCACGAGTCGTTCGCACCGATCCGCGAAGCGGCCATGGTCGGGGAACACCTCGAGCTCCCCTACCCCAAGGACAAGGTCAAGGATGCGCCCAACGTCGACGTGGACAACGGCGGACACCTGTCCGTGGCGGAGGAACAGCGCCTCTACGACTACTACGGCATCGCCTGGGACGACGCCTGGCAGCGGGCGAACGAGCCCGGCGAGGGTGGTTGGGCCCACGGCGGCCCCGGCGCCCCCGAGGCGGGCGGCATGGAAGGCGCCGGCGGCATGGCCGGCGCGGGCGGCATGGCCGGCGCGGGCGGCGGGATGGCTGCCGCGGCGGGCGGCACGGGTACGGCCGCCGGCTTCAAGGGCCCCGACGAAGCCGCCGGAACCCAGGAACAGCGGGCCGGCACGGCGGAGCGGGAGCGGACCGGCATGGCCTCCGGCGACACCGCGATGACACGGTCCGAGGAGCGCATGCACGTCGGCACCGAGCGCTACGAGTCGGGTCGGGCGCGGCTGCGCAAGTACGTCGTGACGGAGGAGGTCGAACAGACCGTCCCCGTCAGTCACGAGGAAGTCCGGCTGGTGCGTGAGCCCATCACGGAGGCCAACATGGACGCCTCCCTGCGCGGCCCGGAGATCAGCGAGGCCGAGCACGAGGTCACGCTGCACGCCGAACGCCCCGTCGTGGAGACCGAGGCCGTCCCGGTGGAGCGCGTCCGGCTGACCACCGAGGAACACACCGAGGAGCGCACGGTCACGGGCGAGGTCCGCAAGGAGGAGATCGCCCTGGAGGACGTCGACGAGACCGGCGAGGAGCAGCGTCGGACGATGTAGGCGCGCGGGCGCCGCGCACACCGTCGCATCCGTTCGAAGACGGCGGCCCGACCGGCCGCCGTCGGCCCCTCTCGTTCGGTTTCGACCGCGGGGTTCCGGGCACTCGGTCCAAGGACCCGCGCCAGGCGCTGCCTCACCACCGCTCGTTCTTCAACCGACTGCCGGTCACCCGACCGCCTCCGCCCGGGAGATGATTCACATGCGGGCCCTGGGACTTCTTCTCCTCGCCGCCACCGGCGCGTTCACCGCTCTGGCGATCGCCGGCAACCTCGGCGGCGGCCCCGAGTACACCGTGTCCGTGCTCGACCACGACATCGCCACCATGAACACGTTGGCGATCTTCTGCTCCGGCCTGGCTCTCGCGCTCGTCTTCTGTCTCGGACTGGCCCTGGCCCTGCGGGGCACCTCGCACCGCCACGCCGGGACCTCACGGCCGCGCGAGACGCACGGCGGGCACACCCACCGCTGGCTGCGGCGCGGCACCGCCGCGTCCGGGCGGGGCCGTGCGGCGCACCGCCGCAGCAGGCCGGCCTAGGCACGCGCACCGACCGAAGGCGGCGACCGCCATGGCTCGGGCCGTATGGGGCGGGGCGCTGACCTTCGGGCTGGTGTCCCTGCCGGTACGCCTGTTCACCGCGACGGACAGCCACGCAGTCCACTTCCACCAGCTGGAGCGCGGCACCTCGGACCGCGTCCGCAACCGGCGGGTGAACGAACGCACCGGCGACGAGGTGCCACTCGATGCGATCGTCAAGGGGTACGACGTCGGCGACGCGTACGTGCTCGTGGAACCGGACGAACTCGACGACATCGCCCCGGGACGGTCGAAGTCCCTGGAGATCGACGGCTTCGTGGACCTCGACGACATCGCCCCGATCTTTTTCGACAAGACGTACTACCTCGCTCCGAAGGGCAAGGACTTCGGCAAGACGTACGCGCTGCTGGCGAAGGCGATGGAGCACCAGGAGAAGGCGGCGATCGCGACGTTCGTCATGCGCAACCGTGAGTACCTGGTGGCCGTGAAGGCCGAGTCGGGACTGCTCACGCTGCACACCCTGCACTGGGCCGACGAGATCCGGGACCCGCGCGAACTCGACTCGCTCCCCGGCCGCGTCAAAGTCTCCGACCGGGAGGTGCGGATGGCCGAGCGGCTCATCGACGAGCTGAGCATGGAGTGGGACCCCGAGGAGTTCCACGACACCTACCAGGAGCGGGTGGCGCGGCTCGTCGAGGCCAAACGGACCGGTGAGCCGGTCGAACGGGCCGATCCCCCGGCGGAGTCGACCAACGTAGTCGACCTCATGGACGCCCTGCGCGCGAGCGTGGACCGGGCGAAGAAGCCCGCAGACACGGATCTCGACTCCCTGACCAAGAAGGAGCTCTACGAGAAGGCCGCCGAGGCCGGCATCCCGGGCCGCTCCTCCATGAACCGCGACGAACTCGTCGAGGCACTGTCCGAGACACACGGCCGGCGCAGGTCCGCCGCCTGACCCCTGCCGCAGAGAGGGAGCGGACGACATGACGCACCAGGCTCCGGACCAGGAGGAGGGCGCGGCGCGCTACCTTCCCTCGCGCGGCGGGCTGCCCACCCTGCGGCGCGCGGCGGCCGACTGCCGTGGCTGCCCTCTGTACGAGGACGCCACCCAGACGGTCTTCGGCTCCGGGACGCGGTCCGCGCGGCTGGTGCTGATCGGGAAACAGCCGGGCGACCAGGAGGATGTGCGGGGCCTGCCCTTCGTCGGCCCGGCGGGCAAGCTGCTGCGCAAGACGCTGGGCGAGGTGGGCATCAGCGAGAAGGACGCCTACCTCACGAACGCGGTGAAGCACTTCAAGTTCGAGCGGCGGGGGTCGGGCAAGCGCCGTATCCACAAGGCCCCCGACCTCCATGAGCTGAAGGCGTGCCGACCCTGGCTCTCGGCGGAACTGAAGGCGGTGGACCCGGAGTTGGTCGTCGCTCTCGGTGCCACCGCCGGCAAGGCGCTCCTCGGCAGCTCCTTCCGCGTGGGCGACCGGCGCGGGCTGCTGCTGCCGGCCCCTGACTGGGACGACCTGGGGCACGCCGCCGCGACGAGCGGCTCCCCGCCGGCCCACGGTCTGGTCTGCACGGTCCACCCGTCGGCGGTGCTGAGGGCGGACGACCGCGAGAGCGCGTACGAGGGGCTGCTCGCGGATCTCGGTGTGGCGGCCGACGCCCTTGCGGGGAGCGGCCGTTGAGGCTCATGGGTCCACGCGGCGCAGGGCGAGGAGTGTGGCGTCGTCGTCGCGGTGCGGGCCGTCGAGGCGTTCGACGAGCCGCTCCGCGTAGTGGAGGAGGCCGAGGCGGCCGGGCGGGGGCGGATCCGAGGCGAAGCACTCCTGGGCCTGCGTGAGGAAGCGGGCGGTGTCGCGGTCCGGGTCGCCGGGGCGGCGCTCCGTGAGCCCGTCCGAGTACATCAGGACGATGTCGTCGACCCGCAGCCGCGTCTCGACGGCGGTGTACGTCGTGCCCGGCAGTACGCCCAGCGAGAGTCCGGGACCGCCTTCGGGAGACGGCAGCACCGCGGCGCGGCCGTCACGGATCAGCACCGGTCGCGGATGGCCGGCGCAGGTCCAGCGCAGCACTGAGCCCTCCGGGTGGTAGCGGGCGACGATGGCGGTGGCCGTGGACTCGTCGCCGTCCGCGCAGGCCGCCTCGTTCAGCCATCGCGTCAGCTGCTCGACGGGCTGCTCGGTGTACGTGAGCCCGGCGAGGGCGTAGCGGAGTTTGGCCATGAGGGTGACCGCCGCGAGCCCGTGCCCGCGCGCGTCGCCGAGGGCGATCAGCAGCCGGCCGTCGGGCACCCGCCGGGCCTTGTACCAGTCGCCGCCCACTCCGGCCTCGCGGGCGTCGGGCCGGTAGACGACCGCCGCCTGGAGTCCGTACGTGGCCAGTTCGTCCTGGAAGTGGGGCAGGACGGCTTCGCGCAGTGCCTCCGCGACCTCGGTGAGCGTCTCGGCCCGCTGGCGCTGGCGGCGTGCCTCCAGCGCCGCGCGTTCGGCCGTCTCACGGCGCCGCCGCTCGGCCGTCACGTCGCTGAGCACGGCGCGCACGGCCCAGACGAGGCTGCCGGGGGCGATGCGGACGGGCTCGGCGGTCATCCGCACGATCCGCCTGTTCTGTCCGCGGAGTCGCAGGTCACAGGAGGCGGTTCGTTTGCGCAGGATGACGTCGTACAGCATCTGGTAGTAGCCGGGCAGGCTGTCGTTCGTCACGACGCTCGCCAGGTCTCCGAGGGTGGGCAGGGCGCTGCCCGGGGGCAGTCCGATCACCTGGCGGAAGCCGCGGGAGGGTTCGATCCCGTCGTCGCCGAGGTTCCACTCGGCCCAGCAGGTGCGGACCAGGTGCTGGGCGGCCGCCGCCATCCTCAGCCGGTTGCCGCGCTCCCAGGTCAGCAGCAGGAGCTGGGACCCGCACGGTGCGACACGGATCTCGTCGTTGACGCGTACGGAGTCCTCGGCGCCGCCGGCCATCCATTCGACCGTCGCGGGGCCCTGCGGCTCGCGCAGGCGGTGGGCGCGGGCGATCAGTTCGGGCAGCCGGGAGGCGCGCAGGGCGGGGAACCGCTCGTACAGGGAGACGGGCCCGGACGGGTGCGACCGCGAGCCGCCGTGCAGCCGCGCCGCCGAGTGGGCCTCGGCCTCGGCGTTCTGGGAGACGTGCAGGACGTCGATGATCTCGCCGTCCGCGCCCGTGACCGGCTGGAGGAGCAGGGCGGGCACGGGGAGGGCGTCGAGCACTTCCTGGCCGGAGGGGTGGTACGTCGCGGCCGGCGGGTCGGTGCGGGGGGCCTCGGTGGCCGGAGGCCGGGCGCGCCGGTCGCGGTCCCGCGCGTAGGCGAGCACGCGTCGGCGCTGGGCGAGGAGCAGTTCCTTGATCGCGCCCAGTTCCAGTCGGGCGCGTGCGTCGGGCACCGAGGAGGAGTGGTCCATGTACGGCGCGAGCCTCCCGTGGTCCGGTGCACTGGCGTCCAGCTTCGGCCGTCGCGCGGCGGTCAGCCACTCGGAGGGGGCCGGGGACGCCTGCTCGGGGCGCCTGCTCGGGGCGCCGGCCGGCCGGCGGCGCGGCCGGGGAGGCACGCACCCGGCTACGCGGCCCGGCTCCGTCCGCCGAACTCCGAGGGCGTCTCCCCCGTGCGGTGGCGGAAGAAGCGGGTGAAGGCCGTCGCGGTCGGGAAGCCGAGCCGGTCCGCGATGGAGGCCGAGGTCAGGTCGGTGTGCAGCAGCATCCGGCGCGCTTCGAGCAGGACCCGGTCGTCGATGAAGCGCTTGGCGCTCAGGCCGACGGCGGCGTGGGTGACGCGGCTGAGGCTGCGGACGCTGTAGCCGAGCTCGGCCGCGTAGTCCTCCACGGTGTGCGTGCGCCGGTAGCCGGCCTCGACCGCCTGGTGGAACCGGTGGAAGGCGGCGCTGCCCGCGGCGGGCCCGCGCGGCTCCGTCGGCAGATGCGTGAGCCGCAGGAGCAGCACGGTGAGCAGGTGCCGGACGACCTCGGTGTGGGCCTCCAGCGGGAGCAGTCCGAGCTGCCGGTACTCGTCGGCGAGCAGGTCGAGGGTCTGGCGCACGGGCGCGTCGACCGCGGGCGGAAGGGTGACGGGCAGGCGCCAGGTCCGCTGGTCGAGTCCGACGGCGGCGCCCGCGTCCGTTCCCAGGGCGTGCGGCAGGAAGAGCACCGCCGTGCCGGTCGTCTCCAGGGTTCCCGCGCCCAGGCGAAGGACCTGCCCGGGGCGCACCCACAGCCAACTGCCGCTCGTCACCAGGCATTCGGTGTCGTCCACCGTGCACACCAGGTGGCCCGTACGGAGCGTGAACAGCAGATGGAAGCCGGGGCGCAGTGGCGCGAAGGGGCTGCCCGAGAAGCCGGCGGCGAGTTCGAGCAGCTCGTCGAGCCCGAGCACCCGGACCGCGGGGAGGCTGCCCGCCCGTCGGGGAAAGGTGAGCTGCGGGATCCCTGCCACAGGTGCGTCTCCTTTTGCACATCTCCGGGCCGCTTTCCCTCGCCGCGCGGCCCGATCTCGCTCCTAGAGTCTATTCCGTAGCTGGTCAGAGGCTAGGTCGCCTCGATCTGCGGCTTCTGGGTCCGCCGACCGAAAAGGTCCACGCGCACGGCCCGGGGCGGTCCGACAGGAGACGAGGAAGGGCGTTGCCGTGCGATTGGTCGTGGGGATGACAGGAGCGACCGGCGCGATCCTGGGCGTCCGGCTGCTCGAGGTGCTGCGGGAGCTTCCCGGGGTGGAGACGCATCTGGTGCTCAGCCGCTGGGCCCGGACCACCGTCGAGCTGGAGACCGGCCGCTCGGCGCGCGAGGTCGCGCGACTGGCCGATGTCTGTCACGACCCGGCCGACCAGGGCGCCGCGATCTCCTCGGGCTCCTTCCGGACCGACGGCATGGTGATCGTGCCGTGCAGCATGAAGACCCTCGCGGGCGTGCGGGCCGGTTATGCCGAGGGCCTGGTGGGGCGGGCGGCGGACGTGGTGCTCAAGGAGCGCCGGCCCCTCGTGCTGGTGCCGCGGGAGACGCCGCTGAGCGAGATCCACCTGGAGAACATGCTGGCGCTGTCCAGGATGGGCGCGCGCATCGTGCCGCCGATGCCCGCCTTCTACAACCACCCGGAGTCCGTCGACGACATCGTCGATCACGTGGTCAGCCGTGTGCTCGACCAGTTCGGTCTCGCCGCGCCGCGGGCGCGGCGGTGGGAGGGCATGCGCGCGGCCCGCCTGGGCACTCCGACCCGCTGACCCGTTCCCTGCACACACACCCGCCCCTCCAGGAGACACACATGACACAGCATGGCCCTGCCCTCAACTTCCGTGATTTTCTCGACGACTTGCTGGACCGCGGGGACGCCGTGCGCGTCGAGCGGACGGTGGACCTCGACCTGGAGCTCGGCGCGGTGACCCGTCGGGTGTACGAGACCCGCTCCCCCGCCCCGCTGTTCGACTCCGTCTCCGGGGGCGACGCGGGGATGAGGGTCCTCGGCGCGCCGGCGGGCCTGAGCGGCGAGGCGCAGGGAGCGTACGGCCGCCTCGCCGCGCACGTCGGCCTGCCGCCCCGCAGTTCGGCACGGGACGTCGTCGAGAAACTCGTCGCGGCGATGCACGCCGACCCGGTGCCCCCGACCGTCGTCCCGACAGGCCCTTGCAAGGAGAACGTCCTGCTCGGCGCGGACGTCGACCTGGAGCGACTGCCGGTACCGCTCCTGCACGAGGAGGACGGCGGCCGGTACGTGGGCACGTACGGGTTCCATGTGGTCCAGAGCCCCGACGGCCGGTGGACGAGCTGGTCCGTCGCCCGGACGATGCTGCACGATCGCACCACCCTGGTGGGCCCGGCCATGCCGCAGCAGCACGTCGGCATGATCCGCGAGATGTGGCGCGATCAAGGCCGGCCCACGCCGTGGGCGATGGTCCTGGGCGCTCCCCCGGCCGCGCTGGCGGCGGCCGGGATGCCGCTCCCGGCCGGGGTCGACGAGGCCGGGTACGTGGGCGCGCTCACCGGGACCGGGGTGGAGGTCGTCCGGACGGAGACCAACGGGCTGTATGTCCCGGCGAACGCGGAGATCGTCCTGGAGGGGTACATCAGCGCGGACGGGACGGGTTCCGAGGGGCCGATGGGCGAGTACCACGGCTACTCGCTCCCCGGCGGCAAGCCGCAGCCGCTCTTCCACGTGGAGGCCGTGACCTTCCGCGACCGGGCGATCCTGCCCGTGTGCGTGGCCGGGGTCCCGCCCGAGGAGAACCACACGATCTGGGGCACGATGATCTCCGCCGAGGCGACCGGTCTGCTCCGGTCCGCCGGCCTGCCGGTCGACCTGGCCTGGTGCTCGTACGAGGCCGCGACCTGCTGGATGGTCGTCTCGGTCGACCGCGCGCGGCTCGCCGCCCGCCGGACGACGGAGGAGGACCTCGTCCGTGACATCGCGAAGGTCCTCTTCGACTCCCACGCGGGCTGGCTCGTGCCGAAGGTGATCCTCGTCGGCTCCGACGTCGACGTCACCGACATCGGCCAGGTCGCCTGGGCCCTCGCGACCCGCTACCGCCCTGGCACCGAGTACGTCTTCCCGGACGCCCCCGGCATCCCGATGGTCCCCTATCTGACCCGCGAGCAGATCCGCGCGGGCCGGGGCGGCAAGTCGGTCATGAGCTGCGTCCGGCCCGAGGAGTTCGACGGTGAAGTGCGCGGCAGGACCGCGTCGTTCGCCACCTCCTACCCCGAGGAGCTGCGGCGGCGCGTGACGGAGGACTGGGCCGCGTACGGGTTCGGGGACGACTGAGCGGAAATCCGCCACCGATGATCGCGCTTCAGCCCCTTTCCGGATGGAAACGTCCAGTTAACCCGGCGGGCGACTTTGCATGGCTATGGTGTTTCTTGGCAGTTCGTTGACCACGTCTTGGTGTGCGCAAGAGATGTGAACCGTCCGGAAGGAGCGGCACGAGCCGCGCACGGGACGAACTCCCGCCGGGACGGCGTCCGCACCCGGCGGCCCCGGGACACCCCCACACCTGTCCTTGTCCGTCCGACGCGCCTTCGTGGTGCGCCAGGAGGAAACACCAGCCATGCACCCCCTCATCGACAATGCCCGCACGTTCGGACAGCGCCCTGAGGAGTTCGCCGGACTCGCCGAAGGCCAGTCACCCGAAGTTCTGTTCATCACCTGTGCCGACTCCCGGGTCGTGCCGGCGCTGATCACCGGCGCCCGCCCCGGCCAGCTCTTCGAGCTGCGCACCGCCGGCAACATCGTCCCGCCGTACGCCTCCGCGCACCCCACCGGCGAGGCGGCCACCATCGAGTACGCCGTGGAGGTCCTCGGCGTCCGGCACATCGTGGTCTGCGGCCACTCGCACTGCGGCGCCGTGGGCGCCGTGGTGCGCGGCGACGACCTCGGCGCCGTGCCCGCCGTACGGGACTGGCTCGCGCACGCCGCGGGGAAACCCGCGTGCGCGGATCCCGCCGACCCCACCGTCGCCGAGGCGGTGCAACACCACGTCCTGACCCAGCTGTTGCGCCTGCGCTCCTACCCGTGTGTCGAGCGGCACCTGCGCACCGGCCGCCTCGATCTGCGCGCCTGGTACTACGAGGTGCACACCGGAGGCGTGCGCGAACACCGCCCGGAGACCGACACGTTCGAGGCGCTGTGAGGGGCACGATGACACTGAGGTCGAGGTTTCCCTTCCTGCGGCAGGATGTCGCCGCTTCCCTCGTCGTGTTCCTGGTGGCCCTGCCGCTGTGCGTCGGCGTGGCGGTCGCCTCCGGCGTCCCCGCCGAACTCGGCCTGGTCACCGGCATCGTGGGCGGGATCGTCACCGGCCTGCTCCCGGGCAGCAGCCTTCAGGTGTCGGGCCCGGCCGCGGGCATGACCGTCCTGGTCTACGAGGCGGTCAGCACGTACGGAGTGGCCGCGCTCGGCGTGATCGTCCTGATGGCGGGTCTGTTCCAGCTCGCCATGGGCTTCTTGGGGATGGGCCGCTGGTTCCGGGCGATCTCCGTGTCCGTCGTCGAGGGCATGCTCTGCGGCATCGGCCTCGTCATCATCGCCGGTCAGCTCTACGCGGCGGCGGGCCTCAAGGCCCCCGGGACGGGCCTCGGGAAGATCGCGGGCCTGCCCGGCGCGTTCGCCGACGCGATCGGCAGCTCCCAGGCCCTCGTCTCGCTCGCGATCGGCGCCGGCACCGTCGCCGTCATCGTGCTGTGGAAGCGGCTGCCGGCCAAGGTGCGGACGGTGCCCGGCGCCCTCGCGGCCGTGGTGCTGGCGACGCTGGCCTCGCTCCTGGGCGACCTGCCGGTCGCCACGGTCGAGGTGGAGGGCCTGCTCGGCGCGATCCAGCTGCCGGGAACCGGCGCGCTCGGCGAACTGGCCGACCCGGCGATCTGGGGCACCGTCCTCGCGTTCGCGCTGATCGCCTCCGCCGAGTCGCTGTTCAGCGCGGCGGCCGTGGACCGCCTGCACACCGGTCCGCGCACCCGCTACAACAAGGAGATGATCGCCCAGGGCGCGGGGAACACGGTGTGCGGCCTGCTCGGCGCGCTCCCGATGACCGCGGTGATCGTGCGCAGTTCGGCGAACGTGCAGGCGGGCGCCAGGACGAAGGCGTCGCGCGTCCTGCACGGCGTGTGGCTGCTGCTGTTCGCGGCGGCGCTGCCGTCGACGCTGGCGCTCATCCCGCTGCCCGCGCTGGCCGGCGTCCTCGTGCACGCGGGATGGAAACTGATCCCGTTCCGTCAGGTCGGCCTGCTCTGGCGGGGGCACAGGGGCGAGGCGCTGATCCTCGTCGTCACCGCCGGGTCGATCGTCGCGATGAACATGCTGGAGGGTGTGCTCATCGGTCTGGCCCTGGCCGTCGTCAAGACCGCCTGGGAGGCCTCGCACCTGAAGACGGAGGTCATAGACAAGGGCGCCGGTCCGATTCAGGTGCACCTGTCGGGCAACGCGACGTTCCTGCGGCTGCCGAAGATACTCGACAGTCTGGAGGCGCTTCCGCAGGACCGGCCGATCGAGGTGTACCTGTCCGGGCTGCACCATCTCGACCACGCCTGCCGTTCGGCGCTGGAGAGTTGGGCCGAGCAGCACAGTGCCTCGGGCACGGCTCCGGTGCGGGTCACGGCCGACGAGCCGGTGCGGGCCGCCGCGCCGTAGCGGCCGTGCGTAAAGGCGGGAGCGGGGCCCACACACCGGCACGTCCGGTGCGTGGGCCCCGCCTTCCCGTTCGGCGGCGTCGCCGGGTCAGTCGTCGAGCGCGACGAGCACAGGCTTCAGGTCCACGAACTTGAAGTCCGTGGCGTCCCGGCCCGTCTCCCCCGGCTTGTCGTCGCCGTCCTGGACGACGAGCAGGCCGTGCGGGTACTTCGTCCCGAGCGGCTCGTTCAGGACGGCGGCGCCGTCGCTCTCCTCGGTGCCGTCGAGGGTGGCGGAGGCGGCCGTGATCCTGAACCCGCCCTCGTACTCGTTGTCCTCGTCACGTTCACGGTCGTAGGCGGCGAAGGTGTTGTCGCCCTGGCTGGAGGCGAGAAGATAGCCGTCGCCGTCCTTCTGGCGCAGCAGGGTGAGTCCCTCGACGTCGGCCCGCAGGCGCGTGCCGCCGTAGCCGGGGTCCGTGCCCGGGACGCACTCCTCGGTCTCCGGGTCGTACGTGCCGGGCACGCCGTACTCGCGGACCTTGTCGACGAGTTCGGGGGT
This sequence comes from Streptomyces sp. NPDC025806, assembly GCF_055558275.1. Classification (NCBI taxonomy): domain Bacteria; kingdom Bacillati; phylum Actinomycetota; class Actinomycetes; order Kitasatosporales; family Streptomycetaceae; genus Streptomyces; species Streptomyces sp. NPDC025806. Next base: position 66,431 of record NZ_JBVHMU010000021.1, read on the forward strand.
GCCGCCGAGGTCGGCGTCCATCCTCCAGATGCCGACGTCCTCCTGGCCCGCGTAGAGCGTGCCGGTCTCCGGGTCGATGACCATGCCCTCGACCTGGGGCAGTTCGTCCGGCTCGGCGCACGGGGTCCACGTCCTGCCGTTCGGCAGCTTGAACGCGGAGGGCAGTGCGAGCGTGCGGATCTTCCGGTACGAGACGGTGCCGTCGGAGCCGGCGGTCAGTTCCAGCAGGCTGAGTTCGGTGCGCTCGCGCCGGCTGACGACCGCGTACGAGCGACCGCTGGACGGGTCGGTCCAGGTGGCGAGGCCGTAGGCGGTGCGCTGCTCGTTGATCTCCTCCTGGGAGCCGGAGAAGACCGCCGGAGCCGTGGGGGCGGTCACGTCGGTGAGCGGGGCGTCCGAACGGTCCCCGTCGATGCGGTAGATGCGCAGGCGGTCGCTGCCCCGGTCGCTGGTGACGGCCAGATCGGTCCTGCCCGAGGGGGTCTTCATGCCGGGCACGAGGTCGACGTTGTTGAACCGGCCGGGCGCGTCGTCAGGACCGGGGGCACGCGGCGCCGGGACGGACTGCACTTCGCGCGCGTCGAGGTCGTAGACGCGCAGGCCTCCCTCCTTCACCGTGGCGATGACGAGGCTGCGGTCCGGGTCCGCCGGGTTGCGCCAGATCGCGGGGTCGTCCGCGTCCGCGTTGCCGCCCGCCGCGTCGTCGTACACGGCCGGTGTCTCGGCGGCCGGCCGTACGGCGGGCAGGTCGTCCGCCGCGACGGCGGATCCGGGCACGACGGTGGAGAGTGCGGCGAGCGCGGTCAACAGCGCGAGCCGGCCTACGACTTGGCGGGTCCGGTGGGACGGGGCCATGAAGGGGGATCCATTCCTTGTCACGATCATGACCACCTCACTGTCGGGCGGGCCGGTGAAGAAGTCCGGCGGGCGAGGGGACCGGGAAGCGTCCTTGAAGTGAAGAGCGACTGAGCACCGGGCCGCGCGAGTCCCCGGGCGACGCGCCGGTCACGGTACGGGGCTTCGGCACGGGACGCGCCAGAATCGGCCCGTGCTGCATGTACGACTCATCGCCCCGCCCGACCGCACCGACGCCGCCGCGCGCATCGCCGCGGACAGCCCCGCCGCGGTGAACGTGATCCTCCTCCGGGGCGCCGCGCATCAACCACCGGGCGACGTCGTGGAGTTCGACGTCGCCCGCGAGGCCGCCGACACCGTGCTGCGTGAACTGCGCGCGCTCGGCCTCGAAGAGAGCGGCGGCATCACGGTGGAACAGCTCGACGTCTCACTGTCGCGCGCGGCGGACCGGGCCGAGCAACTGGTCCCGGGCGACCCGGACGACGCCGTCGTCTGGGACGAGCTCGCGGCGCACACCGCCGCCGACTCCCGGCTCACCTGGGCGTTCCTCGCCTTCCTCACGCTGGCGACGCAGATCGCCGCCATCGGCGCGCTCCTCGACCAACCGGTCCTCATCGTCGGCGCCATGGTGCTCGGCCCGGAGTTCGGGCCCGTCTCGGCCATCTGCTTCGGTCTGGTGCGCGGGGACGGGAGAGCCGTCGGTGGCGCCGTCCGCACGCTCGTGGTCGGCTTCGCGGTCGCCATCGCGTTCACGATGGCGTGCGCGGCCGTGGGCCGGGGGCTCGGCTGGGTCACGCCGGACATGCTGGTCACCCGCCCGCTGACCGACTTCATCGTGCATCCGGACCGCTGGTCGTTCATCGTGGCGCTGCTCGCCGGCATCGCCGGCACCCTCTCGCTGACGGCCGGCAAGTCGGCCGTGCTCGTAGGCGTCTTCATCTCGGTCACGACGGTGCCCGCCGCCGGAAACCTGGCGCTCGCGGTGCCGCTCGCGCACTGGGACGAGGTGAGCGCGTCGCTGGTTCAGCTCGGCCTCAACCTCATGGGCATGCTGATCTCCGGCACCGCGACCCTGATCGTCATGAAGCAGCTCTGGGCACGGTACGGGCTGCCGCTGACGGCTCCCCGGGCCGCACGTGAGGCTGCCTGACAGCGGTCGGCCACCGGTCACCGGTCACGTGACGGATGGTTCAGGCAGTGGCCGAACGGACGTGGACCCGCCCCGCGTCGTCGACCTTCGTCTCCCAGCGCGGCGCGTCCGCCGCCGCCGGCCCGCGCGCGGCCCTACCGTCGGCGAGCCGGAACTCGCTGCCGTGCCAGGGGCAGCGCACGCAGTCGCCGTCGTCCAGCACCTCGCCCTGGTCGAGGGGGCCGCCCGCGTGCGTACAGACAGCGGACAGCGCGTACACCGTCGGCCCGCGGCGGACGAGGACGACCGGCACCTCGCCGGCCTTGACCCGCAGGGGCTCGCCCTCGCTCAACGCGTCCAGGGCGGCCACGTCCATCCACTCGTCGACCTCCGGCTGGAACGCCGTGTGGTTCACGCCGATGCCGCGCACCAGTGTCAGATGGCCCCCGAGATAGGAGGCGGCGGCGGTGAACGCGAAGCCGACGCCGCTGAGCACCGCGCCGGTCCCCCGCCGGCCCCGGCCCCGGACGACCCAGCTCGCCGTCTGCAGCACGGTCGCGGTCGCGTTGCAGATTCCGTGCACGGCGCCGATCCGCTGGTCGGAGCCGTACGTGTCGGACCAGTCGGAGGCCCCCGACGCGGCGGTCGGGACCGCCGCGAGCAGCCCCACCCCGACGAGCCGGCGCGCGGCGGCGGCTCCGGCCGGGCCCGCCGTCACGTCCAGTACCGAGGCCATCGCCCAGGCGCCGATGGGGACGTCCGTCAGCATCGGGTGCAGCTGATGCCCCAGCCAGGTGCCCGACAGGGCGTTCTTGACCGCTGAGCAGCGCGTGAGCCGCCCCACCCGTCCGGCGGCGGAACGGCACAGACCGTCCAGTGCTTCCATGCCCTCGACCTGCTTGATCAGGTGCTGCGCCATGGTCGCCTCTCTCAGCCGGTACGGAATCAGCGAGTCTCCCCACAACCTAAAACCTCCCGCGCCGCCCCTGCATGTCGAGCCGCCGCCGTGCGCCGCGGGCGGTGACACGCCTCCCGGCTCAGCGGATGTCGTGGTCGGGGTGGGCCTCGTCGTACGCGTGGCGGGCCTCCGCGATGACGGTGCGATGGGCGAGCGACCAGTCGGCGAGCGCCTTGACCAGGTGGGTCAGTCCGGCTCCGGTCCCGGTGAGGCGGTAGTCGACCTGGGCGGGGACGGTCGGGTACACGGTGCGCAGCACGAGGCCGTCGCGTTCGAGCCTGCGCACGGTGAGGGTGAGCATGCGCTGGGAGATGCCGTCGATGGCGCGCTGCAGTTCACGGAAGCGGCGGGGTCCACCGGCCAGTTCGACGATCACGAGCACGGACCATTTGTCGCCGATGCGGTCCAGGACGTCGCGGATGCCGCAGTCGGGGTGCTCCTGGCGCCCGCAGGGGTCGAGCTCGGCGGGGGTGGTTACCCCGGTGTGCGTGGGTGACATCAGAGTGCCTTCTTGTCGCCGGTGGTCGTGCGATCGAGGATCGAGCGTAGTTGCTGATCAAGCGTGGTTACCGATGAGAACCACCGACGGAAGACGGCTGTGCGATGAACATGATCTTGGTGACGGGTGCCGGCGGGAGCCTCGGCTCGGCGACCCTGGCGGCACTGCGGGCGGGCGGAGCCACCGCCGCGGGCGGCAGCCGGACGCCCGGCGCGGGGATGCGGCGTCTCGACTTCGACGACCCCGCGAGCCTGGATCTCACCGGGGTGGCGACCCTGGTCCTGGTCTCCGCCGGGTACGCCGAGGACGATCAGGTCGTCGCCCGGCACGCGGCGGTGCTGGACGCCGCCGTCCGCGACGGCGTCCGCCATGTCGTCTACACGAGCCTGACCACGGCGGGCGACCATCTCGGTTTCGCGCTCGCCCACCGGGCCACCGAACGCCTCGTCCGCACGAGCGGACTCCCGTGGACGATCCTGCGCAACGGCCTGTACGCCGAACTCTTCGGCGGCCTGCTGAGCTGGACCGGGGAGGGCGTGGAGTCGGCTTTCGGGGACGGCGCCCTGGCCGCCGTGGCGCGCGAGGACCTCGCCGACGCGGCCGCGATCGTCGCGGCGGATCCCGCACCGCACAGGGAGCGCGTCTACGACCTCGTCGGTACTCCGATCACGGCGCGGGAGGTGGCCGGCCGGCTCGGCGTCCCGCACCGCACGATCGGCCTGGGCGAGTACCGGCGCAGGCTCCTCGAGGAGACGCCCGGACTCCTGCCGTTCCAGCCACCCATGCTCGCCTCGATCGCCACCGGCGTCCGGCACGGTTTCCTGGCCGGCACGACCCCCGACCTCACGGCCCTGCTCGGCCGCCCGGCCCGCGACCCGCTGACCACCGCCGCGTCGGCGGCCTCCGCCGGTCGCCGATCGGCTTAGGCCAGCAGGGACACGACCATGGCGATCAGGCCGATCGCCACCAGGAGTGTCACCACGGCGATCGCGACGAGGGGCATGGTGCCCCAGCCCTTGCGCAGCAGTTCGGCCTGCGGGTACGAGATGGCGGCTGTCGTCCCCTCCTCGGCCGGTGGGGTCTCGCCGGGCGGCACCGCGCCACCGGCGGCGAGGCCTGGGGTACGGCGCGGATCGGGGTCGGTCCCGTTCATGACACGCCTCCTCTCGGTGACGTCTGCGCCCGACGGGTACCCCCGCACCGGCGGGGGTACCGTCTGTTTTCACATGGTTCGATCACTTCTGGGTACCGGACAGTCATCGGACGAGCCGCTGAGGGAAGCCCATGTGTGACGACATCATCCCCATGGAACTGTTCGCGGGCGCGGCCCAGGACGCCCTGCGCGACCTCCGCCGGTCCTCCGACGACATGGCCGCGCTGGACACCCTCGCCGCCTGCGACATCCTCGTACCGGAATCGGCCGGCTCCGACGCCGGCGACCGCCCGGAGTACGGAAGACTGACCCTGCCCGTGATCGACGAACCGCCGGGGCTGCACGCCGTGCCTGTCTTCACGTCACCCGAGCGCATGGGCCGGGCGCTCCCCGGCATCCACGGAAGCCATCAGGTCCAGCTCGGCCTCCTGGCGGCCAACTGGCCCACCGACGAGGACCTGGCCCTGCTCATCGATCCGGGCCACCACGACGGACTGATCCTCACCAGCCAGGGCGTACGCTCCCTGCTCGCCCAGCGCGGGGACGGCGCCTAGGGAAGGGCGCCTGAGCCGTGCGTCGCCCTAGAGTCCCAGGTCCTAGAGTCCCAGGTCTCGGCCGACGATCTCCTTCATGATCTCGGTGGTCCCGCCGTAGATCGTGCTGATACGCGAGTCCAGGTAGTCGTGGGCGATGCGGTACTCGAGCATGTAGCCGTAGGCGCCGTGGAGTTGGAGACAGCGGCCGACCATGTTCACGTACGCCTCGGTGGCCCAGAACTTCACGGCAGCCGCGTCGACCGCCGTGAGGTCGCCGCGGGAGTGCCGGGCGAGGAGGTCGTCGAGGTGGCTGCGGCCCACCCGCGCCGTGGTGACCATCTCGGCGAGTTCGAATCGGGTGTTCTGGAAGGAGCCGATCGGCTTGCCGAACGCCGTGCGCTGCTTGACGTGGTCCAGGGTGCGTTCGAGGACTCCCTCCATGGACGCCACAGCGTTGGCGGCGATCGAGATCCGCTCCTGGGGCAGGTTCCGCATGAGGGCCTTGAAGCCCGTGCCTTCCTCGCCGAGCAGGTTGGCGGCCGGCACCCGCACGTCCTGGAAGAACAGCTCGCTGGTGTCCTGGGCGTGGAGGCCCACCTTCTCCAGGTTCCGGCCGCGGGAGAAGCCGGGGCGGTCGGCCTCGACGACGAGCAGGCTGAGCCCGCCGTGCCGGTCCGGCCCGGTCCGTACGGCGGTGACGACGAGGTCGGCGTTCTGGCCGTTGGAGATGAAGACCTTGCTTCCGTTGAGCACGAACGTGTCGCCGTCGCGGACGGCGGTGGTGGCGATGCCGGCGAGGTCACTGCCCGTGCCGGGTTCGGTCATCGCGACGGCCACGACGAGGTCCCCGGCGGCGATCCCGGGCAGCCAGCGGGCCTTCTGCGCGTCGTCGGTCAGATCGGTGAAGTAGGGCACGACGATGTCGTTGGACAGACCCACGCACGCGAGCGCGTCCGCCGCGGGATGACGGGAGAACTCCTCGCCGATCACCGCGTTGAAGCGGAAGTCGGTGACGCCCGCGCCCCCGTACTCCTCGGGGATGTTGAAGCCGAGGACGCCCACGCGGGCGGCTTCCTCGAAGAGCGTGCGGTCGACCTTCCCCTCGGCCCGCCACCGCTCCACGTGGGGCGAGGCGTGCTGGTCGGCGAACGCGCGGGCGGTGTCCCGCAGAAGTTCGTGCTCGTCGTCGTAGAGGGAGCGCTGGGTGGAGATCACACGGGTCATTCGGTCACCACTCCTGATTCTGACGCGCGGCGCGTCGACTCTTGCCGACCCCGGCAGGCCTCGTTATGTTAATCAGAAATCACACCCGTGGGCAGTCCCGCCGATCAGTCAACTGGCAAGGGAACAAGGCGAGTCGAGGACTGCTTCGACCTACTTGGAAGTAGGTAAGTGAATGGGAAATATCAGCAGACGACGTGTGCTGTCGCTGGGCGCCGTACTGGGACTGGCGAGTGTGGCCTCGGCGCCCGAGGCGTGGGCCTGGTCCTCCCGCGGCTCGCTCGCCGACACGGACACGGTCACCGATCCGTTCCAGGTCTGGGATCCGGAGCCGGACGAGGTGGCCGCGCGACTCCTGGCCGACGGTGTGATTCCGGCGGTCAACACCGCCTGGCACTCCTGGGTCGACAACGCGGACCCGCTGCCGGCGGGCATGCCGGGCTATCTGACCAGCTACCTCCAGCAGGTCAACCGGCTGCCGTCATGGGCGGACACCACCCAGCTCGCCGCGTCCGAGCGCTACTACAAGCGGCTGGCCTCGTACCTGTTCGTCTCCCAGAGTCTGGGCAGCGGCATCATGAGCACCGTCATCCCCCGGGAGGCCAGGGCCGTCTACTGGTCGGCGGGCGGCGCCGACATGAAGGAACGTGCGGCCAAGACGTTCACCTTCGGCTACGACCTCAACTCGGAGACCGCCTGGCATCCCACAGGGCACTTCGTCGTCACGGCCAACAAGACCCGGCTGGTGCACTCGGTGGTGCGCAACCTGCTGCCGACGTCCGCGCACTTCATGGAGACCTCGGACCAGCCGAAGCCGATCAGCAACGGCGACATCCTGCGCACCTTCCACTCGGTGGCCACCTACGCGCACAGCAACCTGCTCAAGTGGGGCATCCGCCTGTCCGCCGCGGAGCAGGAGGCGGACCTGCACGCGTGGCAGGTCGCCCTCCATCTGCTGGGCGTACGACGGGAGTTCATCCCCGCCACGTGGGCCGACGCGCTGGCGCAGGCGGAACAGATGCTCTGGCCGAACCTGGGCCCCACCGCCGAGGGGACCAGCCTGGCCGAGACGTTGCTGGGCTACATCACGCAACCCACACTGGGCCTCGCCACCGGGTTCGTCCACGAGTTCGTGCGCTATCTGCTCGGCGACGAGATCTGCGACTGGCTCGGGCTGCGCCGCGACTGGGCACAGGCCGCCCTGATCAAGGTGGAGTGGCCGCTGTACGTCGCCTTCCGCGAGGGGACGTCGGGCGTGCTGCCCGGCAGCGGCTACCTGTTCGACCAGGCCCTGCGCGGCATCGCGATGCTCTACCTCAACAACGGCACCTCGGCCACGCAGACCCCGGTGACCCTTCCGGCCGCGAACAGGCCGGGCGCCTGAACCGTGCTCCTGGGGCGCCGCCCTCCCGGATCCCGGGGCGACGCCGCAGGCACGGCCGGAGTCACAGACCGAGGGCCCGGACGACCAGGGTGGTGAGCCCCTCCCGGTGTTCCGGGCTGTCCTGCCACCGCAGCCGACGACCGGCCTCGACGACCACACCGAACCCCGCGTGCACCAGGACCCGGGCCTGCCGCGCGTCCAAGTCGGGCCGCGCCCGCCGCAGTTGCTGCTCCCAGACGGCGATGTGCTCGCGCTGCGCGAGGATCAGCGGCTGCCGCAGAGCGTCCGGCAGCCCGGCGACCTCGGCCTGCGCGACGCTGATGAGACCGGTGTGCTCGAAGCTGTAGCCGACGTACGCCGACGCCAGCGCGACCACCGCGTCGCCCGGGTCGGTCACCTCGTCGAGGCTCCGGTCCACCGCCTGCGCGAGCAGTCCCGCCGCCTGCAGACAGGCGGCCACCAGGATGTCCACCTTGGTGGCGTAGTGCCGGTACAGCGCGGACGGGGCCAGCCCCACGGCCTGCGCGATCTGCCCGTTGGTGACCTTGGCGAACCCGTCGCGGGCGAACAGCGGGACCGCCGCGGCCAGGATCTCCGCCCGCCGCGTGCGCGGCACGGGCTGGGCGGGCAGCCCGACGGGCCGCGGAGCGCGCACGGTCTGCGCGGGGGTGGTCGCGGCGACGCGCAGGGCCGAGCCGAGCAGCACCTCCTCCAGGCGCCGCCGGGCGATCGCGTTGTGGTGCTGGGTGACGGACCCGATCACGCCGAGGGCCGCCACGGCACGCACCTGCGCGCCGGGCCACGAGTGTTCGCGCCGGACGCACTCCGACACCCGGCCGACGACGCGCGCGAACTTGCCCTTGAGCAGCCGCCGGTCCTCCGCGTCGAGGTAGCGCGCCTCCCAGCGGTACAGCCCCCCGGACGCGCGGTGCTCCACCGCGACCCGGGTGACGGCGCCGAGCACCTCCGCGAGGTCCGCGTCGGACGGCACCTCGTCGAGCGTCGCGACGAGCCGGTCCGCCATGACGTTCGCACAGGCGGCGAACAGCGCGTACTTGTTGGGGAAGTGGCGGTAGAGGGCCGTGGCGGTGATGCCCACGGCGGCCGCGATCTCCTCCATGGACGCCGCGTGGTAGCCGCGCTCGCTGAACACCCGGCCGGCAGCGCCGACGATCAACTGCTTGCGGTTGCGGGGGCGCGCGGCGGCGATCGGCTCGGCGGTCACCGGCAGGGGGAAGGTCGTAGAGACGGGGCCATGCGCACCAGTCAATCACACGGTTCCGGAAGGGCAGAGCCCGCTCCACGCCTCGGTCCTCACGTGACGCGGCGTTCACATCCCATGTGATTTTCCATTAACAAAGGGCTTCTTGGGCGGTGCCCGCGCGGGCATAATGACCCTCGCGCGCACCCCGTCCCGTTCCGCCCGCCCCGCCCCGTTCTTCCGGAACCCGAGGAGTGGCATGTCCACCGATACGGCTCCCGCCTGGTCCTTCCGGCACCACTGGATGGCGCAGACGGCCACCCACGCGGCCATGCGGCCCGACAAGCCCGCACTGCGTCATCTCGGAGCGACCACGACCTGGGCCGAGCTCTCGCAGCGGTCCCTGCGGCTGGCCGCCGCGCTGTCCGGCCGGGGCGTCGGCGAGGGTGACCGGGTGGCGCTGCTGACGCTCAATCATCCGTGGTTCGTGGAAAGCGTGTTGGCCGCCAACAGCCTGGGCGCCATGGCCGTCCCTCTCAGCTTCCGGCTCGCGCCGCTCGAACTCGGGTACATCCTGGACGACTGCACGCCGTCCGCGGTCCTCGTCGACGCCCAGCTCCTGCCGCTGCTCCGCTCGGTCCCGGCCGCGGCGTCGATCGCCACCGTCGTCGTCATCGGCGAGAACGGCGCGGCCGAGGGCGAGTTGGCGTACGAGGACTTCCTCACCGGGCACGAGCCGATGGAGCTGCCCGACATCTCCGAGGACTCCACGGCGCTGATCATGTACACCTCGGGCACCACCGGGCAGCCGAAGGGCGTGCTGCTGTCGCACCGGAACATGCAGGTGCAGGCGATCACCTGCATCCGGGCGATGGAGATCTTCGACGACTCCGACGTCGGTTTCCTGACCGCGCCCTTCTTCCACATCGCGGGCCTCGGCTCGATCGTCGCGAACATCCTGGTCGGCGGCACCGTCGTGATCCACCCGATAGGCGCCTTCGACCCGAAGGCCGTGCTCGACGCGTACGAACGCGAGGGCGCCACCGTGGTGTTCAACGTGCCGCAGCAGTGGGACCTGCTCTGCGCCCAACCCGACATCGACAAGCGGGACTTGAAGCTGCGCGTCATCAGCTGGGGCGCCGCGCCCGCGAGCGACGCGACCCTGCGCGCCATGGGCGAGGCGTTCCCGGACGCCCTGAACGTGGCCGTGTTCGGCCAGACGGAGACCTCGCCGATCACCTGCGTCCTGCGCGGCAAGGACTCCCTGCGCAAGCTCGGCTCGGTCGGCCGCCCGATCCCCACCCTCCAGTACCGCATCGTCGACGAGGCGATGAACGACGTACCCGTCGGCGCGGTCGGCGAGATCGTCTACCGCGGTCCGACGGTGACGCGCGGGTACTGGAGGAAGCCGCGGGAGACCGCGGCGGCCTTCGAGGGCGGCTGGTTCCACTCCGGCGATCTGGTCCGGATGGACGAGGAGGGCTTCGTCTGGGTCGTCGACCGCAAGAAGGACATGATCATCAGCGGCGGCGAGAACATCTACTGCGCCGAGCTGGAGAACGCGATCGCGGGGCATCCCTCGGTGCTGGAGGTCGCGGTGATCGGCCGCCCCGACGAGCGCTGGGGCCAGGTACCGGTCGCGTACGTCACCCTCGCACCCCAAGCCTCCCTGCCCCTCGGCGAGTTGACCGACTTCCTGGACGGCAGGATCGCGTCGTTCAAGATGCCCAAGGACCTCGTCGCCGGTGACGGTCTGCCCCGCAACGCGGGCGGCAAGGTCGTCAAGCACGCGCTGCGCACCCAGGACGAGCAGCGGGCACGACGCAACGCCTGACCCGCACCCCATCTCTGAGGACGGACGGCCCCATGCAGCTCGACTCCCGCCGGCGGGCGGCGCTCACCGCGATCTGCGACACCTTCGCCCCGGGGGACGGCGCGGCGATCCCGTCCGCCGGAGCGCTCGGCGCGGTGCCCGTCGCCGAATCCCTCGTACGCGCCCTGCCGCGGGCCGCCGACCGCAAGCAGCTGGCCACCTTGCTGTCCGTGTGGGACGCGAGGCTGACCGGACTGTTCCTGGGCACCGGCGGGCGCCGGTTCTCGGAGCTCACGCCGGCCGCCCGTGAGGAGCTGATGCTCCGCCTGGGCGACGCGTCGTCGGAACGCAAGCGAGTGCTGTTCCAGGCCCTGCGCTCCCTGGCGACCTCGGCGTACCTGCTCACCCCTGGCCCGACCGGCACCTCGCCCGTCTGGGAGGCCATCGGCTACCCCGGCCCCCTGGGCACCCGGCCCGACGCCCCGCTCCCCCGCCTCTCCCCGCTGTCCCCGACGGTCGACACGAGGCTCGACTGCGATGTCGTCGTGGTCGGCTCCGGCGCCGGGGGCGGGACCGCGGCGGCCGTCCTCGCCGGAGCGGGCCTCGACGTGGTCGTGGTGGAGCGCGGCGGGTACTTCGACGACGCGGACTTCGACGGCGGCGAGCACACGGGGCTCACCCGGCTGTACGCGGGCGGCCCGGCGACCACCGCCGAGGGCCAGATCTCCCTGGTCGCGGGGTCCTGCCTCGGCGGCGGCACCGTGGTGAACTGGACGACCTCCTTCCGCACACCCGACGAGATCCGGGCCGAGTGGGCGGGCCTCGGCGCCGCGCAGTTCGCGGAGAAGGAGTACACGCAGGCGCTCGACGCCGTCACGGACCGGCTGTCCGTGAACCGGGACCACAGCGCCGCGTCGGCCCGCGACGCCGTGATGGAGCGCGGCCTGCGCGCCCTCGGCTGGCACGTCGACGCGATGCCGCGCAACGTCGTGGGCTGCGACACGGGCACCGACTGCGGGCGCTGCGGGTACGGCTGCCGGCTCGGCGCCAAGCAGTCCGTCACGAAGACCTGGCTCGCGGACGCCGAGGCCGCGGGCGCGCGCCTGGTCGTCGACACGACCGTCCGTACGATCGAGGTGAGGCAGGGCCGCGCGGCCGGCGTGCGCGCGGTCACCGCGTCGGGCCACTGCGTCACCGTGCGGGCCCGCGCCATCGTCGTCGCGGCCGGCGCCGTCCAGACACCCGCCCTGCTGCGCCGCTCCGGGTTCACCGACCCGAACATCGGGCGGTACCTGCGCCTGCATCCCGCCACGGCCGTGTGGGGCGTCTTCGACGAGGAGATCCGCCCCTGGGAGGGCGGGATGCAGACCCGGTACTCCCGCGAGCACAGCGACCTCGACGGCCACGGCCACGGCGTCATCTACGAGACCGGGCCGGGCAACCCCGCCGCCCTCCAGGGATTCATGAACTGGCGCGGCGCCGGGGCCCATCTCGCCGCCCTGAAGAACCTCCGCCACACGGCGGGCATCGGCGTCATCACCCGCGACCGCGACAGCGGCGTCGTCAAGGTGGCGCGAGACGGCGAGCCCGTCCCGCACTACCGGCTCTCGGCGTACGACACCGCGCATCTGCACGCCGGGATCGAGGGGGCCACCAAGATCCTGGCCGCCGCCGGGGCCCGCCGCATCCGGTCCGCCCATCAGGCGGGCCCCTCGTACGAGCCGGGACGCAGCGGCTCGTACGAGGAGTTCACCGCGGCCTGCCGCAACGCCGGTTACCAGCCGGGCCGTTGCGCGATCGCCGCGCTGCACATCATGGGCACGGCGCGCATGGGCGGCTCCCGGGACACCAGCGCCACCGACCCCGACGGCGCGACCTGGGAGGTCCCCAATGTGGTGGTCGCCGACGCGTCCTGCTTCCCCACCTCCTCGGGGGTGAACCCCATGATCTCCATCGAGGCGATCGCCCACATGAACGCGACGCGGCTGGCGGAGCGGCTCTGCGGGTAGCCGGGCGGCAATTCCCTTGCGGGTCCCCCGCGTTGCCCTCGGCCGCACGCGGCCGGGCCCCTCGCCGGGACCCGACGCACGTGTGAATGCCGGCGGGCCTGTCGGCGCGTCTTGGGCGCGTCGCGTGCGGTGGCACCGAAGATGCGGGCATGAGCGATGCGAGCAAAGCAGTTCTCGAAGGCGGGCCCGACGATCTCCCCGAGCGGATCGTCTCCGTGTCCACTCCGGGGGAGGACATCAAGATCGCCCTTCGTGGCGGGTACGAGCATTTCCGGGCCACCGAGCGCAGCCAGGACACCCCGGAGGGTTCGCTGCCGGTCTACGAATGGTGGGAGCGCACGGAACTGCCCGGCTAGCGTCCCCTCCCCGTGACATCCACCGTGACATCCGCGGCCTCCCGCGCGACGATGGAGGTGGAGTCGAGTGATGGCACGGATGTTCGTCGACGGTGACGATGTGGTCGTGCACCTGTCCTGGCGCGAGAGGGCGGCGGCACGCAGGGGCGACGTGCGCGCTCCGCTCGGCTCGGTGAGCCGGGTGACGGTGGAACCCTCCTGGTGGCGGCCCCTGCGCGGGGTCCCGGGCAAGGGCCGCTGGACCGCCGGGACACGGTGCATCGGCACGCGTACGTACGAGGGTGGTGCGGACTTCGTCGCCATCCGGCACGGCCGGCCGGTCGTCTGCGTCGAGTTCCGGGACCCGGCGCCCTTCCGCCTTCTGGCCGCCTCCGTCTCCACGCTCGCCGAGGCCCGGGACCGAGCGCGGGCGATCAGCGGGCGGGCCCCGGATCTGGACACGTCCACCCCCTGCCGCCAGCCGCTGCCCGTGCCGGAGGAGTACGAGGAGAACCCCGCGCTCGACCAGCGCCGTTCGGACACCGAGTGAAAGGCACACGGGGGCGCGGGCGCGCGAGTTGATCGTCGTATAGTCACGGTCGGCTCGTGTACGGGGAGGCAGGATGAGCAGTGGGGGTCCGGCGGGTGGCGAGGACATCGAGGACACGTGGCGGAAGCCGTGGTGGATCGTCGTCGGTGCGCCCGTGGTGTTCGGCGTGGCGTGGTCCGTGCTGAACTGGTGGATCGATCCCTACGCCGTGGATCTCCCCGACGACTGTCCACGGGGGCCGCGCGGTGGTTGTCTGGTCCCCTACTCCGCCTTCCACTGGCCTGCTGCGATCACGTTCTTCGTCCTGGGGCTGCCCGCTGTGGTGTTCGCGATCATGGGTCTGGTGACCGATCGCTGGCCGCCGGCGCTCGGCCTGGCCCTGGGTTCGATCGCCGGAGGCGTCCTGACGCTCGCCCACGGAGACACGACGGCACATGTCATCTGGGCGGTGGCGCTGTTCGCCCTGGCGGCCACGTCCCTCGTCCTGGTCACCGGCCGCAAGATCCTTCGGCCGCGCAGGAGGTCGCGGAACATCTGGTTCAGCCCGTGACACCGCCGGCGATCGAGCAGCGCGCCGCGGAGATCGGCCGGCACGACACCCCGCACCCGGCGCCCTGCTCGCGGACGATCTACGAGGTCGTCCGCCACGTGGAGGCGCGATCGACTCGGGGCCTGCCACGATGAACGCATGAGCGATGAATCCCGCCGGAGGCTGCTCGCGGAGAAGAACCCCTTCCCGGACGAGCTCGACGAACGGCTGCGCGCCCAACTCGGCTTTCTCGTCGAGGTGGACCGGCTCAAGACCGTGCTGCGGCAGTCGCCGCTCGCCGCGGCGGACCGCCGGGAGAACGACGCGGAGCACTCCTGGCACCTGGCGATGATGGTCACCGTCCTCGCCGAACACTCCGACCGTCCGATCGACGTGGGACACACCGTCCAGCTCGTCCTGGTGCACGACCTCGTCGAGATCTACGCGGGCGACACCCCGCTGTACGACAGTGCCGCCGGCGCCGACCAGGAGGAGCGGGAGGCCGCGGCTGCCGACGAACTGTTCGGCCTGCTCCCGGACGACCAGACGCGGTACATGCGGGCCCTGTGGGACGAGTTCGAGGAACGCCGCACGCCGGAGGCCCGGTTCGCCAAGGCGATGGACCGACTGCAGCCGCTGCTGCTCAACTGGATGGCCCGCGGCGGCACGTGGCGCACCCCGGGGGTCACCGCCGACGAGGTCCGGGCCCGCAAGGCGGTGATCGGGGACGCGTCCGGCGCGCTGTGGGAGGCCGGGCGGTGCCTCATCGACGAGGGCGAGCGGCGCGGCTGGGCGCGGTCGGCGCCTCGGGAGTGACGGCCGCCGGGTCGCGCGCGGCCCCACACCGCGCGCGACCCGGCGGCGGTTCAGTTCGCCTCGGCCGGGACCGGGGCGACGGACCGGGAGCGGACCACCAGCTGGGCGACGGCCGTGACCGCCACGTTCAGGACGAGGGCGATGAGTCCCGTGTCGAAGGTGCCGACGTCCACTCCCCCGAAGGTGAGCCAGATCAGGACGCCGACGCCCGTCAGGATGCCGAGCAGTGCGGGCACGGCGTCCAGGCGGACCTTCCGGGCCAGGCCCATGACGATCGCCGGGGCGAGCTGGGTGAGGCCGCCGTAGGTGAGCAGGAGCAGGTCGGACAGGAGGCCGGGCCGGGTCAGGCCGAGGACGAGGGCGAGCCCGGCGGCGGCGATCACGCAGAGGTGGTTGGTGCGCAGTTGCGTGCGCTCGTTGCCGGCGCTGAGGAGGTTGCGGGACAGGAGGCTGGAGATGCCCACGACGATGGCGGCGGACGGCACCATCGCGGCCGAGGCGGCGGCGACCGCGACGACGCCGACGAGCCAGCCGGGCAGGGTCTGCCCGGCGAGGGTCAGGGCGACGGCGTTCGGCGCCGAGCCCTGCTTGACCAGCAGGATTCCGGCGAAGCCGACGATCACGGGGATGCCGAGCGCGATCTGGTAGAGCGGCAGCCAGATCGCGTTCTTGCGCAGGGCGCGCCCGCTGCCGGCGGCGAGGACCGGCGGCCACAGATGGGCCATGGTGCCGAGGCCGCCGCCGAGGCCGGAGATGACGACGGCCGTCACGAAGAACGTGGTGTCGTAGCCTTCCTGATGGAACGTCAGGAGGTTCGGGTGGCTGTCCCGGACCGTCTCGAAGAGGCCGCCGATGCCGCCGTTCACGGACAGGGCCACTCCGACGACGAGGACCACGAGCCCGATGATCATCAGGGCGTCCTTGAGGTAGGCGACGCGGGCGATGCCGCGGATGCCGGACCACAGGACGAAGGCGACGGTGAGCACGGTGGCGAGCACCATGCTGAGGTTGCCGCCGGTGCGGCTGCCGGTGGCGAGCTGCACGATGAGGCCGAGGCCGGTGATCTGGAGCTGGAGGTAGGGCAGCAGGAAGACGGCGCCGACGACGGCCACGACCTTGCCGAGCAGGGGGCTGTGGAAACGGTCGGTGAAGAAGTCGGCCTGCGTCAGATAGCCGCCCTTGCGGCCCAGTTCACGCATGCGGGGCGCGGTGAAGTACTGGAGGATGAAGTTGATCGAGAGGTAGCACAGGGCGAAGGCCGCGGCCACGCCGCCGCCGAAGGCGATGCCCGCGAGGCCGAGGAAGCTGAAGGTCGTGAAGGACTCGCCCGCCTGGAGGAACCAGGTGGTGAAGGTGGAGAACTTCCGCTTCCCCACGGTCCATTCACCGAACTCCCCGCGGCCGGGCCTGCGTCCGCTCATGCCGACGATCGCGATGGTCACGATGCCGACGAGCGTGATGGCCATGGTGGTGTTCACGCGACGGCCTCCCGACAACTGTCGTGCGCCGCACGGTCGTTCGCGTCGGCGGGATCGGTGTCCTCGTCCTCGCCCGTGTGGCGGGCGAAGTGTTCGACGACCGCGAGCGACGCGGTCGTGCCCGCCGTCCAGAACAGGCACCAGGCGAGGACGGAGGGGATGCCCAGCCAGAGGTGCGGTCCGTTGACGAAGGGCAGGAAGGGGGTGCTGAGGAAAGCCACCACGGGCACGAGGGCCCAGAGCACATGCGGTGTTCTCATCGGGGCTCCATTCGGGGCTCCATACGACTACGGGAGGGAGGGGCGACGGCGTCCGTGCCCGGTGGCCGCCTCGTAGGCGGCGCCGATCTCGAGCACGGTCCTCTCGGCGCGGGGCGGGCCCACGATCTGGAGGCCGACGGGAAGCCCGGCTGAGGTGAAGCCGGCGGGGACGGAGAGGGCGGGTGAGCCCAGGACGGTGACGAAGTACGCGGAGCGCATCCAGTCGAGGTAGGTGTGCTGCGGCTCTCCGTCGATGTCGGTGGGGTGTTCCGACTCGACGGCGAAGGGGGTGACCTGGCTGACCGGGGCGATCAGCACGTCGTACCGCTGGAAGAAGGCGGTGGCGGAGAGGTGGATGCGGGCGTGCCCGTCGCGGGCGCGGATGAGGTCGGCGCCGGTCAGGCGGCGCCCCTCCTCGATGTTCCAGACGAGGCTGGGCTTCAGGGAGTCGCGGTCGCTGTCGAGCAGCGCGCCGAGGCCGTGGTGGAACTCCTGGGCGCGCAGCGTGCGGAACACGTCCTCGGCGCCGTCCAGGTCGGGGCAGTCCTCCATCACGTCGCAGCCGAGGTCCTCGAAGACCCGCACCTGGCGTTCGACGACCTCGCGCACGTCGCGGTCGACGGGGACCCGGCCGCCGAGGTCGGGCGCGTAGGCGACCCTCAGGCCGGTGAGATCGCGGGCGAGCGGGGCGCGGAACACGGCGCCCGGTTCGCCGAGGGAGATCGGGACGCGGGGGTCGGGGCCGGCCATGACGGACAGCAGCAGGGCGGTGTCGGCGACGGTGCGGCCCATGGGCCCGGCGACGCCCATGGTGTCCCAGAGGTTGCCGGTGGGGTGCGAGGGGACACGGCCGGGGGTGGGGCGCAGGCCGACGACGTTGCAGAAGGACGCCGGGTTGCGCAGCGAACCGCCCATGTCGCTGCCGTCCGCGATGGGCTGGAACCCGGCGGCGAGCGAGGCCGCGGCCCCGCCGCTGCTGCCCCCGGCGGACCGGTCCAGGCTGTACGGGTTCCTGGTCGCGCCGAAGACGGTGTTGAACGTGTGGGAGCCGGCCGCGAACTCGGGGACGTTCGTCTTGCCGATGCGGAGGGCGCCCGCTTCCTGGATGCGCCGCACGAGGAGTTCGTCCTCGTCGGGGACGTGGTCGGCGAAGAGGGGCGAGCCGTGCGTGGTGCGCATGCCGCGGGTGGCGTGGGTGTCCTTGAAGGCGATGGGCAGGCCGTGCAGCGGGCCGAGCTCCTCGCCGCGCGCCTGCCGTGCGTCGGCGTCTGCGGCGGCGGCGAGCGCGCCCTCCGCGTCCAGGGTGACGATCGCGTTGACGACCGGATTGTGCCGCTCGATGCGGTCGAGGTGGGCCTGGACGACCTCGCGGGCCGACAGTTCTCCGCGCCGGATCCGCGCCGCGAGGTCCACGGCGTCGAGCACGCAGATGTCCTCGCCGGCGGAAGCGGACGCGGGAGAGCTGGAGGCGACAGGGCCGGGGGAAACAGGCATGGCATTCCTTGGGCAGCAGGCACGAGGAGCGTCGTCGCCGCGGTGAACCGGACGGAGCCGGGAGCGCAACGCGTGTGATGCACCACACTGAAGCCGATGACTGTTTCAGTCAATGCTTGGTGACTGATGAATTTTTAGGACGCCAGAGAAGCAAGGCTGACGATTTCAGTCGCCCTGCGCGGTCTGGTGATCGACGCCGGGGAACTCGACACCACTGCGCTTGAAGGACTCGACCACCAGATGGGACTGCACGGACTCCACGTGCCGCACCCAGGGTGAGGCGGTCAGGAACGCGTGCAGCGCCGCCTTCGACGGCTGCGTCACGTCGACCAGGAGCTGGTGCTCGCCCATCACGACGGCCGCGTACCGCACGAGCGGCGACGCGACGAGCAGCTCACCGACCTTCTCGACCTCGTCGGGCCTGACCTTGATCCACAGCAGCGCCTCGACCGGCAGGCCGAGCAGCGCGGGCTCGACGGCGGCCCGGATGCTGACGACGCCCTCCCGCGTCAGCGCCTCCACCCGGCGCCGCGCCGTGGCCACGGACACCCCGGCTACGGCGGCCAGGTCCTCGTACGTGCTGCGCCCGTCCTCGGCGAGCGCCCCCAGGATCGCCAGTTCCTCCGGCCCGATCTCGATGCGCGGCGGCACCGGCTGCCCCACGTCCCGGGGCTGCCCGCCGAGCGCCTCCACCTCGTCCGCGTCCAGGATGCCCGGCGACCACTCGTGCACCGTGCGGAAGTACCGCAGCACCGGGGACACGCTCTGCGAGACCAGGCCCGGCAGCTCGGGGACCTCGTCCAGCATCAGCGGCGCCAGCCGGCCCGGCGGGCACTGCAGTTCGGCCACGCAGTCGACCGGCCCGGCCAGGGCGTACGAGAAGATGCAGTCCGGGCGCCGCGCGGCGGCCACCGCGGCGTCGCGCACGGTGCCCGGCCGGCACGTCATCCGCAGGATCACCGTCTCGCCCCGCATGACGAGCCCGCGCACGGCGACGTCCCCGCTCTCCAGCAGCCGCAGCCCACGCCGCGCCACCTTCCGCTCCGGCTCACCGAGCGCCGCCGCGATCCGCCGCCACGAGGCCCGCCCGTCGATCTGCAACGCGGCGACGATCCGCCGGTCCAGCCCCTCCAGCGCGCCGCCGGGCACAGCGTCCGGTACGGCGGGGTGGGTGGAGGGGCGCGCGGGCGAGGCGGCGGGGGCGGTCCTGGTGGCCGGTACGGGGTGCGTCACGGGAACGACCCTAGCGACCGGGTGCGGATCCATGGTCCGGTGCCAGGACCAGGTCGTGGGCCATGCTCGCCCACGCGCCCCGCGGCCGTGATCCGTCCGGTGCCGTGCCGCCCTCGTGGTGGGCGGCCTCGACGACGAGGCTGTCCCTGACGCCGAACACCGCGTCCCGGCCCAGATGGGGGTCGCCCGCGACGAAGAGGTGGGTGGTCAGGGTGCGGAAGCCGGGGGCGGTCACCTTGAAGTGCAGGTGGGCCGGGCGCATGGGGCCGCGTCCGCAGGCAGTGAGCAGGTCGCCGACCGGGCCGTCGTGCGGGATCGGGTACGGCGTCGGCAGCACGGTCCAGAACCGGAAGCCGCCGTCCGGGTCCGTGCGCAGGCGCCCGCGTCCCGCACAGTGCTCGCCGGGGTACTGGACGTCGTACAGGCCGTCCTCGTCGGCTCCCCAGACGTCCAGCAGCGCTCCGCCGACCGGGCTGCCGTCCGTGGACCGGACCCGGCCCGACACGTGGCAGGGGGTGCCGGGCGCGCCCTGGGCGAGGTCGCCGCCGAGCGGGATCTCGGGGGCGCCGTCGACGAAGAACGGGCCGAGGACCGTCGCCTCGGTCGCCCCGGGGGCGTCCGGTGCGTTGAGGGCGACGGTCAGCATGGACAGTCCGAGGACGTCGGACAGGAGGACGAACTCCTGGCGGCGCTCGTCGGTGAGGTGGCCGGCGCGGGCGAGGAACGCGATCGCCGTCTCCCACTCCCGCTCGGTGAGCCGGACCTCGCGGGCGAAGGCGTGCAGATGCCCGACCAGGCTCCGCATGATCGCGCGCAGCCGAGGGTCGGGGGTGGCGTCGAAAGCGGCGAGCACCTCTTCGGTGACCGCCGTGACCGCCTGCTCCCGCTCGGCGGCGTCCTCGTGCTCGGCACTCATGCGTCGCTCCCCCTCGAAGGTGCCGTGCCTTCCCATGCCGCGTGCAGCAGCCCGGCGAGGTTCTGCGCGGTGACGGGGCGCGGATTGTCGGCGGGCGCGAGGGCGAGGATGTCGCCGAGGACGGTGTCCAAGTCGCCCTCCGCGAGGCCGAGTTCGCGCAGCCCGGCCGGTACGCCGAGATTCCTGCCCAGGTCGTGGAGTCGGGCGGCGGGGTCGGTCCTGCCGAGCGCGGCGGCGATGCGGGCCACGGCCTCGGGAGCGTCCGCGGCGTTGTACGCCAGCACGTGCGGGAGCACGATCGCGTGGGTCTGCGCGTGCGGGAGGTCGAAGGCGCCGCCGAGGACATGGCAGATCTTGTGGTGGAGGCCGGATCCGGCGCCGGCGAAGGCCGACCCGGCGAGGTAGGCGCCCAGCAGCAGGGACGTACGGGCGACGGGGTCGGCGGGGTCGGCGGCGACGCCGTGCAGTCCGGCCGCGAGGTGCCGGATGCCGTCCTCGGCGACGGCGCCGGACACCGGATTGCGCCCGGGGGCCCAGAACGCCTCGACGCAGTGGGCCATGGCGTTGAGGCCGCTGGCCGCGGACAGCGCGGCCGGCAGGCCGAGGGTGAGCTCGGGGTCGTAGACGACCGTCCGGGGCAGCACGCGGCGGTCCGTTCCGGTGGTCTTGCGGGTGCCCTGGGTGAGGCCCCACACCGGGGTGACCTCGGAGCCCGCGTAGGTGGTGGGCACGGCCACGATCGGCAGGCCGGTGGTCAGGGCGACGGCCTTGGCGGTGCCCGTCGTGGATCCGCCGCCCACGCACAGCACCAGATCGGCGCCGACGGCCGCCGCGCGGGCGCGCTCGGCGGTCTCGGCGGGGACGTGCGGGCGGACTTCGGTGAACGCGGCCATGACCCGGTCGGCGAACGGAGCGCACAGGTCGCGCGCCGGTCCGGTCGCGGACCCTCCGGCGACGAGCAGGATCCGGCGCGCGCCGAACGCGTCGATCTCGTCTCTCAGACTCCGGCGGGCCGCGCCCGGACCGAACACGACCCGTCCGGGCAGGGCGTCGTAGGTGAAGGTGTGCATCACGCCTCCTGGGCACGGCGATGGAGCGTCGGGCGAGCGGCACCGCGGGCGCCGCCGCCCACCCATACTCTCCACCGTCGCGCCCGTACCGCCCTCCGACGCGCACGGCCCCGACAACTCGTCGCGCTCCGGCGGGGATTGCACGACGCCCTGTCCGTTGTGACCCGGCTCACCACCCCGCCACACTGACGCATCCGCAAGCGCACCACGTTCCCATCTACGGATTTCGCAGTGGCAGCCCCCAGAGAGGGATGAAAATGCCCGAAACAGCGGCGAACGGCGCACATCAGAATCCTCCGGTCCATCGGCTGAAAGCCAACTCGGTCGGGCTCGTCGGGGTGGTCTTCATGGCCGTCGCCACGGCCGCACCGATCACGGCGATGACCGGCAACCTTCCCATCGCCGTCGGCTTCGGCAACGGCACGGGGGCGCCCGCCGGCTATCTCTTCGCGACGCTCGTCCTGACGGTGTTCTCCGTCGGCTACGTCGCCATGGCCAAGCGCATCACCGCCGCGGGCGCCTTCTACGGGTACATCTCGCACGGCCTGGGCCGGATCGCCGGCATGGCGTCCGGGATGCTCGCCGTGCTGGCGTACGTCGTGTTCGAGGCGTCGATCGTCGGCGTGTTCTCGTACTTCGCTCAGACGACGGTCCACGACCAGCTCGGCTGGGACGTCCCCTGGATCGTCTACGCCGCGGCCATGCTCCTCGTCACCGCGGCCCTGTCGTACTTCGACATCAACCTCACGGCCAAGGCGCTCGGCGTCATGCTCATCGCCGAGATCGCGGTGCTCTTCGCGGTCGCCACGGCGGTCCTCGTCCACGGCGGCGGCCCCGACGGCATCCCGGTCGAGCCCATCAATCCGAAGAACGCCTTCACCGGCACCTCGGCGGGCCTCGGACTCTTCTTCGCCTTCTGGTCGTGGGTCGGCTTCGAGTCGACGGCCATGTACGGCGAGGAATCCCGCGACCCCAAGCGTGTCGTGCCGCGCGCCACCCTGATCTCGGTGGTCGGCGTCGGCATCTTCTACATCTACGTGTCCTGGATGACGATCGCCGGCAACGGCCTGGCGGGAGCGGTGAAGGTCTCGTCGAGCACGAGTCCGCTGGACCTCTTCTTCAACCCCGCGCACAGCTTCATCGGAGCCTGGGCCGTCGACGCGTTCCAATGGCTGCTGATCACCGGGTCGTTCGCGTGCGGCATGGCCTTCCACCAGTGCGCCTCGCGCTATCTGTACGCGATCGGCCGCGAGGGATTCCTGCATCCCGCCCTGGGCCGCACCCACCCCCGGCACGGCTCCCCGTACCTCGCCTCGTTCACCCAGTCGGTCATCGCGGTGGCGATCGTCGCCGCCTTCTGGCTCACCGGCCAGGACCCGTATCTGCACCTCTACACGCTGCTCGCCATCCTCGGCACGATGGCCATCCTCATCGTGCAGACGCTCTGCTCGTTCGCGGTGATCGGCTACTTCCGGCGCAACCACCCGGAGGACCGGCACTGGTTCCGCACGTTCCTGGCCCCGCTCCTCGGCGGCGTCGGCATGATCGCCGTCGTGGTACTGCTCGTCCTCAACATGGAGACGGCCGCGGGCTCGGCCGCCGACTCCCTGTTCTTCAAGGCGATCCCGTGGATCGTCGGCCTCGTGTTCTGCGGAGGCCTGGGCCTCGGCCTGTACCTCCGCTCCCGCCGGCCGGACCGCTACGAGGTGATCGGCCGCATCGTGCTCGAGGACGCCACGGAGCGGGAGGAGGAGGTGCGGACGACCGCGATCGTGTGAGCGACGCGGACCCAGCGGGCACCGCCAGTCGAGAGAGGGAGTACGCACCATGGCTCGAACGCATCTGATGCACGCCCTGCGCCACCTCACCGCCGAGCACCACGCCGCCGCCCAACTGCGCGTCCCCGTCCATGAGTTCCGCGAACGCAACGCCACCCGCCGTACCGTCCTCAAGGCCGCCGCGGCCTCCGGCGTGGCCGCGGCCGCGCTGCCCGCGCCGAGAGCGAGAGCGGCCTCGTCCGCCGGCGCTCCCCGGATCGCCGTCGTCGGCGCGGGCATCGCGGGTCTGACCGCCGCCCTCACCCTCCAGGACGCGGGCCTGGGCTGCACCGTGTACGAGGCGCACCCGGACCGGGTCGGCGGCCGGATGTACTCGCAGCGCGCGCACTGGGCGTACGGGCAGACGTCCGAGATCGGCGGCGAGCTGATCGACACCAGCCACAAGAAGATGCAGGAACTGTGCCGCCGCTTCGACCTGCCCTTGGAGGACTTCCTCGGCGGCGGGCCGAACGGCGCGGAGGAGATCCTCTGGTTCAACGGCGCGTACTACTCCCGCGCCCAGGCCGACGAGGACTTCAAGCCGGTCTACCAGGCTCTGCACCAGGACCTCCAGAACTCGGGCGAGGTGTTCTGGAACCAGACCACGCCCACCGGGACGGCCCTGGACAACATGTCGCTGTACGAGTGGATCGACTCCCGGGTGCCCGGCGGTCACGCCTCGCCGCTCGGGCGGTGGTTCGACGTCGCGTACAACGTCGAGTACGGCGCCGACACGGTCGACCAATCGGCCCTGGCCCTCGTGCTCCTGATGGGCTATCAGACCAATCCCGGCAACTTCAACATCTGGGGGCTGTCCAACGAGCGCTACCACGTCGTCGGCGGCAACGACCAGCTGCCGCGCGCCATCGCCGCCGCCCTGCCCGACGGGACGGTCCGGCACGGCTGGTCCCTGACCGCGGTCACGGCGAACACGAACGGCACCCAGACCCTCACCTTCACCGACTCCGGCACCACCCGCACGGTCACCGCCGACCACACGATCCTGTGTGTGCCCCTGCCCGTGCTCCAGCGGCTCGACCTGTCCCGGGCCGGCTTCGACAGCCGTATGACGAACCTGCTCCGGGACGCCCGCATGGGCCACTGCAGCAAGCTCAACCTCCAGTTCGGCAGCCGCCCCTGGCGGGGCACGGGTGCCTGGCCGGGCGTCTCGGCCGGGGACTGCTTCACGGACGCCGACTTCCAGCAGACCTGGGACACCACCAAGGTGCAGCCGGGCACGGGCGGCATCCTCATCCAGTACGGCGGCGGCTCCCTCGCCGCGTCCCTCGACCCGTCCACCCCGTTCGCGTTCGAGGACGACCCGTACGTCCGCGACCTGGCGGCCCGTCACCTGGCCCAGATCGACAAGGTCTTCCCCGGTACCCGGGCGGCCTGGACGGGCCGGGCCCAGCTCTCCGCCTGGCACAAGAACCCGTACGCGCTGGGCGCCTACTCGTACTGGCCCGTCGGCTACCTCCACCGGTACGCGGGCTACGAGGGCGTCGCCCAAGGACGCGTCCACATCGGCGGCGAGCACTGCTCGTACGACTTCCAGGGCTTCATGGAGGGCGGCGCGACCGAAGGGGCCCGCGCGGCCGGGGAGGTGATCACGGCGGTGCGCTGACGGCCCGCCCGGGCACGAGAACGCCGACGTGCCCGGGCGACATCGTCGCGCTCAGCCGCAACCGGCCCTGACCTCGGCGCCGACCAGCCACGACGTGCTGCGCAGCCGGACCGTGCCGTCCGCCGTCTCGTGGCCGCGCAGATGGTCCGTGAGGGTGCGCCGCGCCTGCGCCCGCGCGCCGGCGTCGGCCTGCTCCATGAGGTGGCGGCCGGGGCCCGTCCCCAGCAGGAACTCCGCCGCGTCCTCGGCCCCGTGACCCCAGATCCCGTAGGCCTCCGTCCGGGTGAGGGTGATCCCCGTGAATCCGGCGGAGGTGAGGAGGTCGCGGACCCGGTCGGGTTCGGCGAGGGAGAACATGCCGGGCTGCCCCGGGCGGCCGAAGTCGCCGACGGGCAGGAGGTCGCGCAGGGTCGCCATGGCGGTCACCCACGCGTTGAGCGCGGCGTCGGCGGGGCAGACGAAGGCGAGGCGTCCGCCGGGGCGCAGCGCCCGGGCGACGTTGGCGAACGCGGCCACGGGGTCGGCGAAGAACATCACGCCGTAGCGGCTGATCGCGGTGTCGAACGAGGCGGGCTCGAAGGGGTACGTCTGCGCGTCGCCCTGCGTGAAGCGGACGTTGGTCACGCCTTCCCGTTCGGCGCTCGCCCGGGCCTCGGCCAGCATGGGCCCGGAGAGGTCGAGGCCGAGCGCGTGTCCCTGGGGTGCCCGGAGCGCGGCGAGCCGGGTGGTCCGGCCGGCGCCGCAGCCGACGTCGAGGGTGCGGCCGTCGGCGGCGATGCGCGCGGCGTCGAGGAGCGGCTCGTCGAAGCCGCCGTTCACGGCGTTCCAGCGGTCCTGGTGCCGGGCCCAGTGGACGCCTTCCGGGCCGTTCCATGCCTGTGCCTGCTCGGTGTTGACGATGTCGCGCACGGGTGCCTCCTGTGCCGGGCCACGAAGAATGGGCGTGCGCCCAAACAGTATGGGCAGATGCCCAAACTGACAATCACCGGCTACGCTCGGGGCCACGGCACCCCGCGCCGACGGCGAGGGGCGGCAGGGGCGGAGCGGAAGAGAGGGCCATGTCACCGCGCGGAGTGGCGACACCGGACGTGCGCGAGCGGCTGTTCGCGGCGGCGGAGCGCGTCGTGGAGAGTCAGGGGCCGGGAGCGCTCACCAGCCGGGCGGTCACGACGGAGGCGGGGTGCGCGAAGGGCCTGCTGCACGCGCACTTCGCGGGGTTCGACGCGTTCGTGGCCGAGCTGTGTCTCGACCGGTTCGCACGGACGACGGCGCGGGCGCGGGAACTGCCGACGCTCGTCGGTCAGGGCACCCCGGCCGGGAACCTGGAGGCTGTCGCCCTCGCACTGTTCGACGCCGGTGGCCCCGGCATCTCGGGCCTGGTCATGACGCGCCCCGCCGCCGCGCTCCTGGTCCGCGAGGCGCTGGAGGCCGGGGCGCCCGGGTACACGACGATCCAGGAGGCCGTCACCGCCTACCTGAAGGCCGAACAGGGCGCCGGCCGGGTCGCCGGCACCGTCGACGCGGACTCCACGGCCCTCGCGATCGTGGGTACGGCCCACCATCTGCTGATGACGAGCTGGTCCGGCGCCCCCGACCCGCGGCCCGCCATGCGGCGCCTGGTCCGGGCGTTGGTGGGAGGCTAGCCGGGAGGCACGAGGACACGGAGCGGAGGCCCGACCGATGAGGTGCCTGGCCTGTCTGCCCGACGCCGGCGCGCCGCCTCAGATCAGCGCCCGGATCGCCCGCTCGAAGTGGTCGACGTGCTCGGCCGCGAGCGCGGACGCCTTCGCCGCGTCCCCCTCGATGACCGCCTGAAGCATCTGCTCGTGCTCGTGCACATGCTGGTCGAGGCCTTCGAGGCGGTCGATGAACAGGCACCAGATGCGGGTGGCCAGGTTGTCGTAGCCGATGAGCGTGGCCTCGAGGTACGGGTTGTGGGTGACCGCGTAGACGGCGCGGTGCACGGCCATGTCGAGCCGCAGCAGCTCGGTCTCCCCGCCGGACTCGCCCGAGGCGGATTCGAGTCGGGTGAGGTACTCGCCCAGCCGTTCACGGTCGGCGGCGGTGGCGCGGCGGGCGGCGATCGACGCGGCCAGCGGTTCGAGCTGCTGACGCACCTCGGAGATGTGGCTCAGGTCGGCGATCTGGACCTCGGTGGCGAAGGTGCCGCGGCGCGGGTACGAGACGATGAGCCGCTCGGTCTCCAGGCGTTTCAGCGCCTCGCGCACCGGAGTCCGGCCCAGGCCCAGCTCCTCGGCGAGGCGGCCGTCGTGGACCGGCGCGCCGGGGCGGATCTCCAGGGTGACCAGGCGGTCGGTGATCGTCCGGTACGCCTGCTCGGCGAGCGTCGGACCGTGCGGCTGCTCCTGCGCCACGGCTCCGGAGGTCATGCGGATCTCCCTCGGTGTACCCCGCTTCCGGGGGGACGACTGTAACGCAGAACCCGGTTGATATATCAGTCCGCGGACAGCCGCTCCCGCACCATTGACGGCCCGCGCCGACGCTGGTTAGCGTTCTCGCGTCTCTGATATATCAGTGTGTCGCATGCTGGCTTTCAAGGAGTCCTCATGACCCCCGGCGACGTCCTGCCCGACCACCCCGAATTCCTGTGGCGCAACGCCGACCCGAAGCCCTCGTACGACGTGGTGATCGTCGGCGGCGGCGGGCACGGTCTGGCCACCGCCTACTACCTCGCCAAGAACCACGGCATCACGAACATCGCGGTCCTGGAGAAGGGGTGGCTGGCGGGCGGGAACATGGCCCGCAACACCACGATCATCCGCTCCAACTACCTGTGGGACGAGAGCTCGGGCATCTACGAGCACTCGCTGAAGCTGTGGGAGACGCTGGAGGAGGATCTCGACTACCCGATCCTGTTCAGCCAGCGGGGCGTCCTCAATCTCGCGCACAACCTCCAGGACGTGCGCGACAGCAAGCGGCGTGTGTACGCGAACCAGCTGAACGGCATCGACGCCGAGTGGCTGGAGCCGAACGAGGTCGCGAAGGTCTGCCCGATCGTCAACATCAGCCCCGACGTGCGCTATCCCGTGCACGGGGCGACCTACCAGCCGCGCGCGGGCATCGCCAAGCACGACTACGTGGCCTGGGGCTTCGCCCGGCGCGCGGACGCGTACGGCATCGACCTCATCCAGAACTGCGAGGTCACCGGCATCGACGTGAGCGGCGGCCGGATCACCGGGGTGAACACGACGCGCGGCCGGATCGCCGCCGGGAAGGTCGCGCTCGCCGCCGCGGGACACACCTCGGTGCTCGCCGCCATGGTCGGCCTGCGCCTCCCCCTGCAGAGCCACCCGCTCCAGGCGCTCGTCTCCGAGCTCCTCGAACCCGTGCACCCCACCGTCGTGATGTCCAACGCGGTGCACGTGTACGTCTCCCAGGCGCACAAGGGCGAGCTGGTGATGGGCGCCGGCATCGACAGCTACAACGGGTACGGGCAGCGCGGCGCGTTCCACATCATCGAGCGGCAGATGGCGGCGGCCCTGGAGCTGTTCCCCGTGTTCGCGCGCGCCCACATGCTGCGCACCTGGGGCGGCATCGTCGACACGACACCCGACGCCTCCCCCATCGTCGGTCTCACGCCCGTCGAGGACCTGTACCTCAACTGCGGCTGGGGCACGGGCGGTTTCAAGGCGACGACCGGGGTCGGCTGGGCCTACGCCCACACGATCGCCACCGGGGAGCCGCACCCCACGAACGCGCCCTTCACCCTCGACCGGTTCACGACCGGCGCCCTCGTCGACGAGCACGGCGCCGCCGCCGTCGCGCACTGAGACCCTTCCGAGGAGACCGTCATGCAGCTCATCCCCTGCCCCTGGTGCGGACCGCGCGAGGAGACCGAGTTCCACTACGGCGGCCAGGCCCATGTCGCCCACCCCGAGGACCCCTTCGCGCTCGACGACGACGAGTGGGCCGGGTACGTGTTCTTCCGCGACAACCCGAAGGGCCCCTTCGCGGAGCGCTGGGCGCACACGGCCGGGTGCCGCCGCTGGTTCAACGCCGTGCGCGACACGGTGAGTTACGAGTTCCTGTCCGTGTACGCCACCGGCTCCCCGAGCCCGCTCGCCGCGACGCCGCGCGAGGACCAGGAGGCCACCGCATGAGCACCGAGTTCCGGGCCGGGTCCGCGTACGGCCGCGTCGACCGCTCCACCACCCTCTCCTTCACGTTCGACGGCACCGCCTACACCGGGCACCCGGGCGACACCCTCGCCTCGGCGCTCCTGGCCCACGGCGTGCACCACGTGGCGACCGGCATCAAGTACGGCCGCCCGCGCGGCATCATGGCCGCCGGCGTCGAGGAGCCCAACGCGCTGGTGCAGATCGAGGCGCCGTTCCCCGAGCCCATGCTCACCGCCACCACCGTCGAGCTGTACGAGGGCCTGGCCGCCCGGGGTCTCGGCGGTCAGGGCCGACTGTCCGCCACGCCGGACCCGGCCCGCTACGACACCAAGCACCTGCACGCGGAGCTGCTGATCGTCGGCGCCGGACCGGCCGGGCTCGCCGCCGCGCTCGCCGCGACCGGCACCGGCGTCCGGGTCGTCCTCCTGGACAGCGCCCCGGAGTTCGGCGGCAGCCTGCTCGGCACCCGCGAGACGATCGACGGCCGCCCGGCCCAGGAGTGGGTGGACGCGGCGACGGCCCGGCTGGCCGCCGACCCGGACGTGACGCTCCTGACCCGCACCACCGCGATCGGCCACTACGACGACAACCTCGTGCTGGCTCTGGAGAAGCGCACCGACCATCTCGGTGCGGCGGCCCCGGCCGGCAAGGCCCGCCAGCGTGTGTGGCGGATCCGGGCCAAACAGGTCGTGCACGCGACCGGCGCCACCGAGCGCCCGGTCGCCTTCGACGACAACGACCGTCCCGGCATCATGCTGGCCTCCGCGGCCCGCACCTATCTGCACCGGTACGGCGTGCTCGCCGGCCGCCGGGTCACCGTGTTCACCACGAACGACAGCGCGTACGACGCCGCGCTCGACCTGTCCGACGCGGGCGTCGCGGTGGCGGCCGTCATCGACGCCCGCCCGGCCGTCCCCGAGCGGCTCGCGGCCGCCTGCGCCGAGCGCGGCATCCCCGTGCACGCCGGGCACGTCGTGACCGGGACCAGCGGGATCGCCCGCATCTCGCGCGTCCACGTGGCCGAGCGGGACGGCGCGGTCGCGCACCGGCGCGGCATCGACTGCGACGTGCTGCTCGTCTCCGGTGGCTGGAACCCGTCGGTGGCCCTGTTCAGCCAGGCCCGCGGCAGACTCCGCTACGACGCCGGGCTCGCCACGTTCGTGCCCGCCGCCGCCCTGCCCACCGTGCGCACCGCGGGTGCGGCGGACGGGCTGCGCACGCTCGGCGAGTGCCTCGCCGCCGGGATCTCCGCGACGGCCACCGCCCTGGACGCGCTCGGCGTCGCCGTCCCGCCCACCGGGGTACCCGCGGCGGCGACCGAACTGCCGCACCCCGCCCTGGAGTTGTGGCGGGTGCCGAGTCCGCAGGAAGGGGCGGACGGCTCCGCGCAGTTCGTCGACCTCCAGCGGGACGCGCTCGTCAGCGACGTGTTCCGGGCGACGGGTGCGGGGCTGCGTTCGGTCGAGCACGTCAAGCGCTACACGACGATCGGCACCGCCCACGACCAGGGCCGCACCTCGGGCATCCTCACGTCCGGCATCGTCGCCGAGGCCCTCGGGACGAGTGTGGCCGCGCTCGGCACCACCAGCTTCCGGCCCCCGGTGCAGCCGGTCGCGTTCGCGGCGTTCGCCGGGCGCAACCGGGGCGAGCTCTTCGACCCGGTCCGGGTGACCGCGCTGCACGCCTGGCACGTGGACCACGGCGCCCTGTTCGAGGACGTCGGCCAGTGGAAGCGGCCCTGGTACTACCCGCTCCCGGGCGAGGACATGGACGAGGCCGTGCTGCGCGAGTGCCGCGCCGCCCGCACCGGCGTCGCCATGATGGACGGCTCCACCCTCGGCAAGATCAGCGTGCAGGGTCCGGACGCGGGGATCCTCCTCGACCGGCTCTACACGAACCTGATGAGCAATCTGAAGCCCGGCCGGATCCGGTACGGCGTGATGTGCGGCGTCGACGGCATGGCGCTGGACGACGGCACCGTGATCCGGGTCTCGGAGAGCGAGTTCCTCGTCACGACCACGACCGGCAACGCCGCCAAGGTCCTGGAGTGGATGGAGGAATGGCTCCAGACCGAGTGGCCGGAACTCCGCGTCCACCTCACCTCGGTGACCGAGCACTGGGCCACGATCCCCCTGGTCGGCCCGCGCTCGCGCGACGTCCTCGCCACCGTGGCCCGCGACGGCCTGGACGTGTCCAACGAGGCGTTCCCCTTCATGAGTTGGCGCGACACCGTCATCGCGGGCGTCGAGGCGCGAGTGTGCCGCATCAGCTTCTCCGGCGAACTCGCCTACGAGGTCAACGTGCCCGCCTGGTACGCGACGACGGTCTGGCAGGCGCTGTACGACGCCGGGCAGCCCCTCGGCATCACCCCGTACGGCACGGAGACCATGCACGTGCTGCGCGCCGAGAAGGCGTACCCGATCATCGGGCAGGACACCGACGGCACGGTCACGCCGCAGGACCTCGGCATGAACTGGGTCGTCTCCAAGAAGAAGAAGGACTTCGTCGGCAAGCGCTCCTTCGACCGGGCGGAGAACCGGCGGACCGACCGCAAGCAGCTCGTCGCGCTGCTGCCGGCCGACGAGCACACGCTGCTCCCCGAGGGCGCGCAGATCATCGCCACCGAGACGGTGCCCGCTCCTCCGGTGCCGATGCTGGGCCACGTCACCTCCAGCTACCGCAGCGACGCCCTCCGGCGCACCTTCGCGCTCGCGCTGCTGCGCTCCGGCACCGAGCGCATCGGCGAGACCCTCTACGTCCCGCTGGACGGCCGCACCGTCGCGGTGACCGTCGCCGAACCCGTGCTCTACGACAAGGAAGGGGCCCGACGTGACGGCTGACACCTCAGCACGCCCGGTCCGCATCAGCCCGCTCGCCGGGTGGAACCCGTCCCTGCCGCCGGGACTCAGCGTCCGGGAGCTGCCCTTCCTCACCCAGCTCACCCTCCGCGTCGAGCCGGACACGCCCGCCGCCGAGGCCGTGGAGGGGTACCTCGGGTACGCGCTGCCCGGCCCGGGTGCCGCACGCCTCGGCGCCGGAGTGGAGGCCCTGTGGCTCGGGCCCGACGAATGGCTGCTGGTGGCGGACCCCGACCGCGCCGGGGAGCTCACGGCGGGGCTGCGGGCCGCGATCGGCGACGCGTTCGCCACGGTCACCGACACCTCCGCGCAGCGCACCGTGCTCGCCCTGTCCGGCGCGCTGCTCCCCGACGTCCTGGCGCACGGCTGCGCCCTGGACCTCGCCCCGCGCAGCGCCCCCGAGGGCTCCTGCCACACGACCTTCCTGGCGCAGGCCGGTGTCACGCTCGTGGTCCGCGCGCAGGGTCCGGCGGGGCCGCGCGAGATCCGGCTGCTGGTGCGGTCCTCCTTCGCCGGGTACCTCGCCGCGTGGCTGACCGACGCGTGCGTCGAGTACCAGGAGGACACCGAGCCCGTCGCGTACGCCCAGGAGAGGTGAGCCGGTCGTGCCCCAGCCCTACATCCTGACCCTGAACTGCCCCGAGCGTCCCGGCATCGTGCACGCCGTCACGGCGTTCCTCGTCGGCCGGGGCTGTGACATCACCGAGCACCAGCAGTTCGACGACACGGACACCGGCGTCGTCTTCCTGCGCACCAGTTTCAGCGCCCCCGACGAGGCGACGCTCGACGACCTCCAGGAGGGCTTCGCCGCCACCGCCGAGGCCTACGCGATGGAGTGGCGGCTGCGGGACGCCGGTGCCGCGCCGCGTCTGCTGGTCATGGTGTCGAAGTTCGACCACTGCCTCGCCGACCTGCTGTACCGGTGGCGCAGCGGCACGCTCGACGGTGACATCGCCCTCGTCGTCTCCAACCATCCCGACCTGCGCGCCCAGGTGGAGCAGGCGGGAGTCCCCTTCCTGCACGTCCCGGTCACCCGTGACACCAAGCCCGAGGCCGAGGAGCGGCTGCTGCGCCTGGTCGAGGAGCACGCCGTCGACCTCGTCGTCCTGGCCCGCTACATGCAGATCCTCTCCGACGACCTGTGCAAGACCCTGGAGGGGCGGGCCATCAACATCCACCACTCGTTCCTGCCGAGCTTCGCCGGTGCGAAGCCGTACCACCAGGCGCACCGGCGCGGCGTCAAACTGGTCGGCGCCACCGCCCACTACGTGACCGCCGACCTGGACGAGGGCCCGATCATCGAGCAGGAGGTGATCCGCGTCGACCACCGCAAGAGCGCCGACGAACTCGTCCGGGTCGGCCGTGACGCGGAGCGCCTCGCCCTGGCCCGCGCGGTGAACTGGCACTGCCAGAGCCGCGTCCTGCTGCACGGCAACCGCACGGTCGTCTTCGACTGAGGTCCGCGCGCCGGCGCCCGCGCCGAGAATCGCGTCCTCAGGGGATGAGGGCGTCCCACTCGGCGCGGGTCGGGCCGTCGTGGCCCGGCGCGAACTCCGGGTGCGCCGCCAGCCAGTCGGTGACGTGCCGCTCCACCTCGTCGGTCCCGTACGCCTCGTCGGCGTGTTTCAGGAGGTGGCGCACCTGGGCCCGGGCCCGCATGACGACGGGGTCGTCGAAGGCGCACGCGCCCCGGGCGGCGGCCCGCCGGTTCGTGGCCGGCGCGCCCACGGCGAGGCGTTCCTCGTCGGTGCGGTCCGACTTCACCTGCGTGTCGAACCACGGCCGCAGGGTCGCGGTCGCCCACGCGTGGTAGCCCGTCGGGTCCTCGGCGATCTCGTCGGCGTGGGCGGCGACGTGCTGGGCGGCGCGCAGTCCGAGGGCCACGCCGTGCCCGAAGGTGGGGTTGGTGTGGATGAGGCTGTCCCCGACGTTGACGAGGCCCGTCACCACGAGCCCGTCCCCGTCGGTCAGGGCGGTCCAGCGGTTGTCCAGGCCCGCCATGGGCAGGACGGCCGAGCGCGGCTCGGGGTCCAGGTCGAGCCAGGCGGCGATCGCCGGGAACCGACGGGCGACGGCCTCGAACACGGCGGGGTCGGTGAGCGCGGCGCGGCTGGGATCGCTCGTGGAGAGCACCAGGCTCGCCGCGAACGTGCCGTTGTCGGAGGGGAAGACGCCGCCGAGCGCGAACGGCGCGGCCGAGCCGGTCTTCACACGCCCGGGGTCGCGGGGCCCGTCCGGGCGCAGGCGGTACCAGCGGCACAGGTACGCGATCCCGGCGCGGTGGCTCTCGACCACGGGCGGGCGGCAGCCGGCCCCGGTCAGCCACGCGGGCACCGGCGAGCGGCGCCCGGACGCGTCGACCACGAGGTCCGCCGCGCAGGTCTCGGCTCCCACCCGCACGCCCGTGACCCGGGCCGGGTCGCCTTCCCGGAAGACGAGTCCGCTCACCCGCCCGTCCTGGCGCACCTCGACGCCGGGCTCCCGGCGCACGGCCGCGGCCAGTGCGGCCTCCAGCACGATGCGGCGGGTGCGCAGGGTGATCAGGTCCTCGTCGCCGTCCCGGCGCGGGGGATGCTCGTCGAACCAGTCGAAGTCGTGGTACTCCCGGGCCCCGCGCGCCAGCAGGTCCGCGTAGACGTCCGGCGCCTCGGCGCGCAGCACGGTGCGTACGGGTGCGAGCAGGGAGTGGGGCTGATCGGCCTGCGGGACGCGGGGCCGGTTCCAGTGGAAGAAGTCCTCGTCCGGGTCGTCCCCGGCCTGCCGCGCGTCCTGTTCGAACACCGTGACCGGATGGCCCCGCCGCCCCAGCATGAGGGCCGTCCCCAGCCCACCGATCCCGCCGCCTATCACCGCAACCCGCGCCACCGAACTCCCCTTCGCGTCGTGTTGCGGGTCGAGCCTACTGGTCAGGAAGGGGTCTGTACGACCAACTCCTCGCCCTCACCGCTCGGTTCCTCGAACTTCGCCACGTAACTGGCGAAGAGCGCCTCGTCCACGGTGACGGAATCGGCGCCCGCCTGGCTGTTGCGCGCCGCGAGGCGACGGGCCAGGGTCTCCGGGTCCGCCTTGAGGTGGACCAGCTCCCAGCGGCACCCGTGCCGTTCGATCGCCGCACCAGCTCCCGCGCGTACGTGGTCTTGCCCGATCCGGGCAGACCGCACATCAACACCACCGTGCTCGATCGTCCTGTCACACCGGAAGGTCAGGCCCGGGCGGGGCGGGCTGTCCGGTGCGGGTGACGGACCGGCGAGGTCGAGTCTGCGTGCGGGGAACAGGCCGCACGCCCGACACTGTTGCCACCACTTGGACGACCACATGTTTCCGCTGGAGGACTTCTCATGACTGACCGGCCCCTGACGTTCATGGCCGTGCACGCCCACCCCGACGACGAGGCCACCGGAACGGGCGGGGTGCTCGCGCGGTACGCGGCGGAGGGCATCCGCACCGTGCTGGTGACCTGTACCGACGGCGCCTGCGGGGACGGACCCGGAGGCGTCAAGCCCGGCGATCCCGGGCACGATCCGGCCGCCGTCGCCCGGATGCGGCGTGAGGAGCTCCGAGCCAGCTGTGACGTCCTGAAGGTCAGCGACCTGGAGACGCTGGACTACGCCGACTCCGGGATGATGGGCTGGCCCAGCAACGACACCCCCAACTCCTTCTGGAAGACCCCCGTCGAGGTGGGCGCCGCCCGGCTCGCGGAGCTCATGCGCACCTACCGGCCCGACGTCGTCGTCACGTACGACGAGAACGGCTTCTACGGCCACCCCGACCACATCCAGGCCCACCGCATCACGATGGCGGCGCTCGAGCTGACCGACCTCACGCCGAAGGTGTACTGGACGACGGCGCCCCGCTCGATGATGGGCCGGTTCGGGGAGATCATGCGCGAGTTCCACGAGGACATGCCGGAGCCGGACCCCGCCGAGGCCGCCGAGATGGCGAAGATCGGTCTGCCGGACGACGAGATCACCACGTGGGTGGACACCACCGCGTTCAGCGGCCAGAAGTTCGACGCGCTGGCCGCGCACGCCAGTCAGGGCGAGAACATCTTCTTCCTCCGGATGGGCAAGGAGCGGTTCGGGGAGCTGATGGGCGTGGAGACCTTCGTACGGGTCGACGACGGCCCCGGCGCGGGCGAGCGCGAGGACGACCTGTTCGCCGGGCTGCGCTGAACCGCTCAGCGGGCGGGCGGCGTGAAGAAGTTGACGAGGTTGCCGTCGGGGTCGCGGAACAGCAGTGACCGGTTGCCCCAGGGCATGGTCGTGGGCTCCGTGACGAATTCGGTGACGAAACCGGTCAGATTCTCGTAGGCACGGTCCACGTCGTCGACGCGGAACTCGGTGATCACGCTGTGGTTCGCCGCCGGGCGCGCGGAGCCGGGGGCGAACAGCGGGACGGTGCGGGTGCCGGCGATCGCGAGGGTGGCCGCCGGGGTCCTGAGCTCGGCGAAGTCCTCGGTGGCCCAGGTCGCCGTTACCCCCGTGGCCCGTTCGTAGAAGGCGACGAGGCGTGCCACGTCGCCGGTGATGATGCGGATCGAGACGAAGTCCATGGGAATCTCCTGGGCTGTGGGGCGGGACGTATCGCAGGCTAGGCGGGATAGGGGACAGAATCGGTCCTCTATTCGCGCTAGCTTGGGGCCATGTCCCGACCCACCGGCCGCGTGCTGACCCTGCTGGAACTGCTGCAGTCGGGCGGCACGCGCACCGTGTCCGAGCTCGCCGAGCGCCTAGGTGTCGAGGGGCGCACCGTGCGGCGGTACGTGGACCAACTCGTCGACCTGGACGTGCCGGTGGAGTCGGTGCGCGGCCGTTACGGCGGGTACCGGCTCTCCCCCGGCCACCGGCTGCCGCCGCTCATGTTCGGCGACGACGAGGCGCTGGCCGTGCTGCTCGGTCTGCTCGCCGGGCGCCGGGCGGGGCTGACGACGGCGCAGCGCACGGCGAACGAGACGGCGTCGGCGAAGATCCGGCGCGTGCTCCCCCGGCATCTGGTCGCCCGACTCGACGCGCTCACGGAGGCGCTGCACTTCACGGAGCGGCCCGGCGAGCCCGAGACCCCGGACGCCGCGGTCCTGCTGTCCGTCGCCGACGCGGTGCGCCACCGCCGCCCGCTCTCGATCCGCTACACCGACCGCGAGGGCCGGCGCACCGAACGAACCCTGCACGCCTACGGGATCGTCGCCCACGCGGGCCGCTGGTACGTGACCGGCAGGGACGACGGTCTCGGCGAGGACCGCACCTTCCGCCTCGACCGGATCGCGGACCCACGAACCCTCCCCGGCTCGTTCGACCCGCCGCCGGACGGACCCGACCCGGCGCAGCGCGTCCTGGCCGGCTTCGCCTCGGCCGCGTACGAGCACGAGGTGGTCCTGCGGATCCACGGCACGGTCGAGCAGATCCGCGCGCGTCTCCCCGTGAGCGTCGCGCACGTGGAGGAGTACGGGCGGCCCGGTGGGGACGGAGCCGACCGCTGGTTCCGTGTCGAGATCCGCGCCCAGCGGCTCGACTGGCTCCCGGGCGTCCTGGCCGGCCTGGACCAGCCGTTCGTCGTCGAGCGGCCCGGGGAACTGCGGGACGCGGTGATCGCGCTCGCCGAGCGCCTCGCGGCCGGCGCCCGCCGGATCTGACCGCGAACGGCTCCCGCGGCGCGGTACCTTCACGACGGGCGGGGAGAGCGGCGCGAGGGGGCGTACATGCGGGACGAAGTTCAGCTGATCAGTGACGGTGAGGGGCTCGCGGTCCTCGGGGACGCGAGCGCGGTCGAGCGTTTCCTCGTCGCCGAGGGGCTGCCGTCGAAAGAACTGGGGCGGCGACGGCTCGGCGACGCGCTCGGGACCGCGGCGGGGGTCGCGCAGACCGGGTCCGAACTGGCCGCCGACTCGGGGCGCTGGGTCAAACTGACGAAGGAGTCCGCGCAGGCCGTCGAGAAGTACGGGCTGCGGGAGAACGCCGCGTCGGGGCTGAGGACGGGCGTGCTGAAGGGGGACAGCGGGCGGATCAAGGGGTTCGTCGAGTTCGCGAAGGGCGGCGCGGGGCCGCTGCGGGCGAACCCGGCGCGGCTCGCCAACGCGGCGGCCCTGATGGCTCAGTTGGCGATGCAGACGGCCATGGACGAGATCAGCGACTATCTCGCCACGATCGACGAGAAGGTCGACGACGTGCTCCGCGCGCAGGACGACGCGGCGGTGGCGACCATGGGCGGTGTGGACCTCGTGATCGAGGAGGCCCTGGCGATCCGCGCGCAGGTGGACCGGGTCTCCGAGGTGACCTGGTCGAAGGTGCAGGCCACGGCGGCGACGATCGCGCAGACCCAGGTGTACGCGTTGCGCCGGCTCGACGCGCTCGCGGAGAAGCTGGAGCGCACGTCCAAGGTCGGTGATCTGGCGAAGGCGTCCAAGGAGGTCGAGCCCCGGGTCCGGGAGTGGCTCGCCGTGCTGGCGCACTGTTTCCGCCTCCAGGACGCGCTGGCCGTGCTCGAACTCGACCGGGTCATGGACACGGCCCCGGACGAACTGGACCGGCACCGGCTCGGGGTCCGCACGGCCCGGCGGAGCCGGATGGAGCTCATCTCGCGGAGCACCGAACGCCTGATGGCCCGGTTGCACACGGCGGCAGGGACGGCCAACGCGAAGGTGCTGCTGCACCCGACCACGTCCCGGGACGTGGTGCAGGCGCGCAACGAGGTGGAGGTCGCCGTCGTGGACTTCCACGGGCGGCTCGGCATCGAGCGCGACCGGGAGTCGCTGGAGGCGCGGCGCTGGAAGGAGGCGGCCGTGGAGGTGCGGGACAGGGCGCTGGAGAAGGGCGCGGAGAACGTGGACGCCGCCCGGCGCCTCGGCACGCAGACCCTCGGCCGGGCCCGCTCCGCGACCGGCAGACTCTCCACCCACAT
Source organism: Streptomyces sp. NPDC025806 (assembly GCF_055558275.1). Lineage (NCBI taxonomy): Bacteria > Bacillati > Actinomycetota > Actinomycetes > Kitasatosporales > Streptomycetaceae > Streptomyces > Streptomyces sp. NPDC025806. The sequence continues at coordinate 105,202 of NZ_JBVHMU010000021.1, forward strand.
CACCGAGCGCGCGCTGCGGCGTCGCGGGGACGACACCGAGCGAGACAGCGGCGAAGAGGCCTGAGCGAGCGGAGCGCGCGGGGCGGGCGGGATGCGGCGCCACGCGGATTCACCCCGCGCCCCTGAAGGCATGCGCTGCGCGCAGCCTTCAGGGGCGCGGGGAACTGCGCGACCAGCCCCCACGACGGGAGAGCCGGATCAACAGATCACCGGCCGGGGCGGCACACGCCCTACCCGAGCACCCGCCCCAGCGCGTCCAGCGCCGATTCCAGTTCCTCACGCGTGATGGTCAGCGGCGGGGCGATGCGGATGGTCGAGCCGTGGGTGTCCTTGACCAGCACGCCCTCCGCCATGAGAAGTTCGCTGACGTGACGGCCCGTGCCGAGGGCCGGGTCGATGTCGACGCCCGCCCACAGGCCGCGCGCCCGGAAGCCCGTGACGCCCTTGCCGGTCAGGGCTTCGAGGCCGCTGCGCAGGACCTCGCCGAGGTCGGTGGCGCGGCGCTGGAACTCGCCGGTGGCCAGCAGGTCGACGACGGCGGAGCCGACCGCGGCGGACAGCGGGTTCCCGCCGAACGTCGAGCCGTGCTCGCCGGGCCGCAGCACCCCGAGGACGTCCCGCCCGGCGAGGACCGCCGACACCGGCACGATGCCGCCGCCGAGCGCCTTGCCGAGGAGCAGCATGTCGGGCCGTACGCCCTCGTGGTCGACGGCGAGGGTGCGGCCGGTGCGGCCGAGGCCCGACTGGATCTCGTCGGCGATGAACAGGCAGCCGGCCCGCCGGGTGAGGTTCCGCACGCCGGTGAGGTAGCCGTCGTCGGGGATGACGACACCGGCCTCGCCCTGGATGGGTTCGAGCAGGACGGCCGCGGTCGTCTCGTCGATCGCCGCTTCGAGCGCCGCGAGGTCGTTGTACGGGACGACGCGGAAACCCGGGGTGAAGGGGCCGAACCCGGCGCGGGCCGACTCGTCCGTGGAGAAGCTGACGATGGTGGTCGTACGGCCGTGGAAGTTGCCGTCGGCCACGACGATCGTCGCCCGGTCCGCCGGGACGCCCTTGACCTCGTAGGCCCACTTGCGGGCGACCTTGACGGCGCTCTCGACGGCTTCGGCGCCCGTGTTCATGGGGAGCACCATGTCGAGGCCGGTCAGCCGGGCGAGGCCCTCGGCGAAGCCGGCGAGGCGGTCGTTGTGGAAGGCGCGGGAGGTCAGCGTGAGCTGGTCGAGCTGCCGGTGGGCCGCGTCGATCAGCTCGGGGTGGCGGTGGCCGAAGTTGAGGGCCGAGTAGCCGGCGAGCAGGTCGAGGTAGCGGCGGCCCTCGACGTCCTCGACCCAGGTGCCCTCGGCGCGGGCGACGACCACGGGCAGCGGGTGGTAGTTGTGCGCGAGCACGGGCGTCTCGGCGCTGATCAGCTCGGCGGAGGAACGCGCGGCCTGGACGGGGGCGAGGGTCATGAACGGATCTCCTGGGTGCAGCACTTGATGCCGCCGCCCGCCTTGTGGAACTCGGACAGGTCGACGGGGACGGGGACGTAACCGCGCTCGGCGAGCTGGTCGACGAGGCCGGTCGCCTGGGGGGCCACGAAGACGTGGCGCCCGTCGGAGACCGAGTTCAGGCCGAAGGCCATGGCGTCGTCGCGGGTGGCGAGGATCGCGTCGGGGAACAGGTGCGCGAGCACCTCGCGGCTGCCGGCGGAGAAGGCCTCCGGGTAGTACGCGATGTTCCCGTCGCCCTCGGGGTCGTTGAGGGCGAACAGGGCGGTGTCCAGGTGGTAGAAGTACGGGTCCACCAGGCGCAGGCCGATGAACGGGACGCCGAAGAACTCCTGCGCCTCGGCGTGCGCCTCCCGGGTCGTACGGAAGCCGGTGCCGGCGAGGACGTAGCGCCCCACGGGGACGAGGTCGCCCTCGCCCTCGCAGACCGACTCGGGGCGCTGGACGTCGAAGCCGGCGGCCTTGAACCAGGTCGCGTACTCGACGGACTCCGGACGGCGCTGCTCGGCGTGGAAGTTCGAGCCGAGGACGCGTCCGCCGACGACGAGCGCCGAGTTCGCGGCGAACACCATGTCGGGCAGGTCCGGGACCGGCTGCACCGTCTCGACGGTGTGGCCGTGGGCGCGGTAGGCCTCGATCAGGTTCTGCCACTGCGCGAGGGCGAGCGCGGTGTCGACCGGCGCGTCCTCACGCATCCACGGGTTGATGGCGTAGCGAACGTCGAAGTATCGGGGTTCGCACACCAGATAGCGCCTGGGCACAGGCGGGTACCTCCGCTTCCTGCGGGAGACGACCGGGGGTGTCCTCCAAAGGTAGAAAGCGGTGGCCGCGCTCGACAAGGACATTTGAATGCGTGCCCCCGCAGGAATGCTGCGTGTTTCGCGTGGTCAGCGCGGGTTTGCTGCGTCACCGAGGGCGGGTTCGGGCGTCAGGTCGGGGGCCGCGTCACGAGCCCCGGCCTCCGCGCTGTCCGGCAGCAGGTGGGAGAGCACCATGTAACTGATCGTCTTCCGGATGAACGGTTCGGCCCTGATGCGTTCGAGGACCTCCTCGAAGTGCCCCACGTCGGTGGCCCTGACGTGCAGCAGCGCGTCGGCGCCGCCGGTGACGGTCATCGCGGAGGTGATCTCGGGGTGGTTGCGGACGACCTCGGCGAGGCGCCGGGGCGGGGCCGCGCCGTCGCAGTACACCTCGACGAACGCCTCGGTCCTCCAGCCGAGGGCGGCGGGCCGGACCGTGGCGGTGTATCCGGTGATGACGTCGTTCTCGCGCAGCCGGTCGGCCCGCCGTTTGACGGCCGTGGCGGACAGACCGATGGCCGCGCCGATCTCCGCGAAACTCGTTCTGGCGTTCGCGATGAGCGCCGCGACGATCTTCCGGTCGAGCTCGTCGAACGCCACGTGCTTGCTGTTCATGGCGGTACGGTACCCAGCGCTCAGCCGCGCGGCGCGGGCCCGGTCGCGAAGGCGAGCGGGGGTGCGATCGCCTGGGCGTCCGCGCCCTCGCCGACCCACAGGGCGATGAACAGGGCGGCGGTCGCTTCGAGGAGACCGGCCTGGTCGAGGCCGCCGGCGCGGACGGGTGCGCATCCGGTGTCGCGTACCAGTTGTCGTACGCGGGCCACGGCCGTGTCGTCGTCGCCGCAGACCGGGACGGACAGAGGGCGCCCGTCGAAGACCGGGGGCCGCATGCGCCAGACGTCCTCGTGGCAGAGGTTGAACGCCTTGACCACGTGCGCGCCGGGGGCTGCCGCGGCCAGTTGCCGTGCGGCGGAGGGGGCTCCGTCGGTCAGCAGGCGGAAGCCGGGGCCGATCGGGTTGGAGCAGTCGACCAGTGTCCTGTCGTCGAGGGACGCGCGCAGGTCCCGTACGACGTCGGCTCCCGCCCCGAAGGGGAGCGCGGCGAGCACCGCGTCCTCGCCGGATGCGGCCGCCTCCCGCAGGCCGGCGGCCCGTGCGCCGCCTCCGATGCGTGCGGCGAGGCGCTCCGCCTTCCGCGGGTCCCGTCCGCCGATGGTCACCTCGTGTCCGGCCCGCGCCCAGTGGCCGGCGAGCGCGTCGGCCATGTTGCCCGTGCCCAGTACGCCGATTCTCATCATGTGCTCCTTGTCGCGTGTCGCTTCGAACGTTCACCCCGACGCTAGGAGCCGCCTCAGGCACCATTTGGTACGTGACGACCGACGCCTTCCTCGCCGACTGCCGGGCCCGCCTCGCCTTCGACCTGCTCTCCAACACCTGGAACGCGGTGCTGCTCTGGGCGCTGCGGGACGGGCCGGCGCGCCCGGTCGAGCTGCGGGAGCGGATCGGCGGCATCAGCTCCAAGGTGCTCACGGAGACGCTGCGCCGATTGCAGTTCAACGGGCTGGTCGAGCGGGAGGTGCTGCCGGGCGCGCCGCCCGGGGTCGAGTACCGGCTCACCGATCTGGGCCGGACGCTGCTCGCGCCGATCGACGCGTTCGGGGCGTGGGCCTTCGAGCACGGTGACGAGGTGATGGCCGCTCAGGAAGCGGCGTGCGCGGACCCGTCGGCGACGGGCCCGCGCAGGTGAACGGAGCGGTCAGCCGGAGATCTGCTTCGGGTCGGCGGGCTGCGCCGCGGCGCCGACCCGCTCCCCCTCGGGGACGAACGGGATCTCGCCGCCGAGGACCTTCGTCATGCGGACCTTGTCGAACACGCCCTCCCACTTCGACACCACGAAGACGGCGACGCAGTTGCCGAGCAGGTTCGTGGCGACGCGCATCGAGTCCATGATGCGGTCGACGCCGAGGAGCAGCGCCACGGCCCCGGCCGGGATGACCCCGAGCGCGGCGGCGGTCGCGGACAGGGCGAGGAAGGCCGAGCCGGGGACTCCCGCCATGCCCTTGCTCGTGAGCATCAACACCAGGACCACGGTGATCTGTTGACCGAGCGTCAGGTCGACGCCGACGGCCTGGGCGATGAACAGGGTGCCGACGGAGAGGTAGATGGAGGCGCCGTCGAGGTTGAAGGAGTAGCCGGTCGGCAGGACGAGCCCCACGGCGTCCTCGCGGCAGCCGGCCTGGCGCAGCTTCTGCATCATGCGCGGCATGACGGACTCGCTGGAGGCGGTGCCGAGCGCGAGCAGCATCTCCTCGCGGGTGTAGCGGACGAACTTCCAGAGGCTGACGCCGGTGAGGGCCTTGAGGGCGACGCCGAGGAGGATCAGGAAGGCGAGGGCGACGCCGTAGCAGACGGCGATGAGCTTCCCGTAGGTCGTCATCGCGCTGATGCCGTACTCGCCGACCAGGTGGGCGGTCGCGCCGAACACGGCGAGCGGGGCGAGCTTCATGATGAAGCCGACGATGGCGAAGACGACGTCCTGGGCCTGTTCTATGGCCGGGAGGATCGCGGGGACGCGGGTGCTGCCCAGGTGGAGGAGCGCCGCGCCGACCAGGCAGGCGAGCACCAGCACTTGCAGCAGCGAGTTCTCGGCGAAGGCGCCGATGGCGCTGTCGGGCAGCGAGTGCAGGACGAACTCGCTGGTGGACGGCAGGGACCCGCCGCCCGTCTTGTCGTCGACGGCGGAGGCGTCGAGCGTGGACGGGTCGACGTTCATGCCCGCGCCGGGGCGGACGACGTTGCCGGCGACGAGGCCCACGACGAGGGCGATCGTGGTGGCCGCCTCGAACCAGATGAGGGCCTTGAGACCGATGCGGCCGAAGGCCTTCAGGTCGCCCGCCTTGGTGATGCCCGCGACGACCACACAGAAGACGAGCGGCGAGATCATCGCCTTGATCAGACGGACGAAGCCGTCACCGAGGGGTTGGACAGCGGTGCCCGCGTGCGGCCACAGTCGCCCGACCAGGACACCGAGCACGAGGGCTCCGGCGACCTGGGCGAACAGTGACTTCCGCAGGAAACGCGCGATACGTCGGGCCGGGGACGGACCGGTGTTCGACATGTGCGACTCTCCAGATGCGCAAGAACTTCCGAAGTACGGAATACGAATTCCGCTCGGCCGCAACTATGTCGTTGTACCCGTCACCCAGGGAAGGGGTCTCCGGACGCTGGGTGAAGTTTGGCCCTTGCTCCAGTCGTCGGGTCATCTGAGGCGTCGGGGGCTCACTCCATGGGGTAGATGTCCCCGCTGCGCATGGCGCTCTCCTGTTCGGTGCGGGAGCGGAGCTTGCGGGACTTCTCCTCCAGGCGCTCGCGCTCCTTCGGGTCACTGGCCCGTTCCGCCGATTCGTGGAGCTTGTCGGCCTTCTCGCGCATGTGCTGGAGGCGCTCGTGGATTTCCTCAGAACTCATGTCGACCTCGCATCGTCGGTAGAGACCCGCCTGCCCCGCCGGCGCGCGGTTACGCGTGCCGCGGACCGCCGCGCCCTGCCTCCAGCGTGCGCCGGGGACGCGGGACGCGCAGCCCGGGAGCCTCCCGGACCAGGCGCCATCGGTGTGGCGGAGGCGTAAGTCCGGTACGTGGTCGCGGTATTGCCCGGCCCTGGGCCCCGTGTTAGAAAATTCCGGTGACCACGCGACGGACCTGCGACATGACGCCCGCACCGGGATCGGTGATGGTGCGGCTGTACGCGGTCCTGTGCCCCGTCATTCCTGAGCCGCACTGGCAGACCGGGCTGTAGATCCGCTCGCTCTCCGGCGGCCGTTTCCCTTTTCCCCTGCGATTCCAGGGTGCGTCTGGCCTGCTTTCCTTTCCGCAGGCCGGGGAACCGTGTCCCGGGGAGCGAGTGTGCGCGCCTCCCCCGCCACTCCGCCTCACCCTCTGGAGCCCTTGTGCACTCCGCCGCTTCCGCTTCCCCCGCCCCCTCCCGTCCGGCCCGTTCCTCGTACGACGTCGTGATCGTCGGCGGTGGGCACAACGGTCTGGTGGCCGCCGCCTACCTCGCCCGCGCCGGGCGCAGCGTCCTCGTGCTGGAACGCCAGGACCACGTCGGCGGCGCCGCCGTGTCCGCCCAGGCGTTCAAGGGCCTGGACGCGCGGCTCTCCCGGTACTCGTACCTGGTCAGCCTGCTCCCCCACCGGATCGTCGAGGATCTCGCGCTGCGCTTCCGGACGCGGCAGCGCCGCATCTCCTCGTACACCCCGGCCCTCGTGGACGGACAGCCGACCGGACTGCTCGTGCAGAACGACGAGGCCCGCACCCGTGAGTCGTTCCGGCGGCTCACCGGCTCCGACCGGGACTTCGAAGCCTGGCAGCGGTTCTACGCGATGACCGAGCGGGTCGCGAAGCGGGTCTTCCCGACGCTGACCGGGCCACTGCCCAGCCGCGCCGAACTGGAGCGGATCGTCGACGACAAGGAGGCCTGGGAGGCGCTGTTCGAGCGTCCGCTGGGCGAGGCGATCGAGGCACGGTTCGAGAACGACCTGGTGCGGGGCGTCGTGCTCACCGACGCGCTGATCGGCACGTTCACGCACGCCCACGACGCGTCCCTGCTGCAGAACCGCTGCTTCCTCTACCACGTGATCGGGAACGGCACCGGAGACTGGGACGTCCCCGTCGGCGGCATGGGCGCGCTCACCGGCGCGCTCGCGGACGCCGCCCGCGCGGCCGGAGCCGAGATCGTCGTCGGCCACGACGCCCTGGGCATCGACACGGCCGGCGCCGGCGCCGAGGTGCGCTACCGGTCCCCGGAGACAGAGGGGCGCGTCGCCGCCGGTTCGGTCCTGGCCAACGTCGCCCCCTCCACCCTCGCCCGCCTCCTCGGCGACACGCCCGACCCGGCCCAACCCGCCCCCGAAGGCGCGCAGTTGAAGGTCAACATGCTGCTGCGCCGCCTCCCGCGCCTGCGCGACCGCGCCGTGGACCCGCGGGACGCCTTCGCCGGCACGTTCCACATCGCCGAGTCGTACAGCGAGCTGGAGGCGGCCTACCGCGAGGCCGCCGCGGGGCGCATCCCGGGCACGGCCCCGTCCGAGATCTACTGCCACTCCCTCACCGACCCGTCGATCCTCGGCCCCGACCTGGTGGACCGCGGGTTCCACACCCTGACCCTGTTCGGCCTGCACATGCCGGCCCGGCTCTTCGCCGGCGACCGGGACGCGGCGCGCGAGGCGGCCCTGCGCGCCACGCTGGCCTCGCTGGACGCCGTACTGGACGAGCCGATCGCGGACTGCCTCGCGGTCGACGCCGACGGCCGCCCGTGCATCGAGGCCAAGACACCGCTGGACCTCGAAACGGACCTGGGGCTGCCAGCCGGCCACATCTTCCACCGCGACCTGTCGTTCCCCTACGCCACCGAGGGCACCGGCCGCTGGGGCGTGGAGACCACCCACCCGAACGTCCTGCTGTGCGGGGCGGGCGCCGTCCGCGGTGGCGGCGTCAGCGGCATCCCCGGCCACAACGCGGCCATGTCACTCCTGGAGAGCTGAGCCTCCGGCCCCGGCCTCCCGGAGCAACTCGGCCGTGACGGGGTGCGGTCCGTGGTCCGCCCACTCCAAGGGGGACAGGCCCGCGCCCTGGTCCTCGCGCAGGCCGGGGTCGGCACCGTGCGCCAGCAGTACGCGGACGGTGTCGCCGTGTCCCCAGCACGCGGCCGCGCACAGCGGGGTGCCCTCGGACCCGAGTCCGGCGCCCTCGGTGTCGGGGTGCGCGCCGGCCCGCAGCAGCAGCCGGGCCACCACGGCCTCGCCCTGCACAGCCGCCAGATACAGCGGAGTCATCCCGTCACTGTCCCGCCGCTCGGGGTCCGCTCCCCTGTCCAACAGGGCCCGCACGCTCGGGGCGTCCCCGGACAGGATCGCCACGAACAGGCGACGGGACAGCTTCTTCTGACGGCGCTCCTTCATAGCCGGTGAGGCTAGCGCCATGCCTCCATAAACTCGGCTGAATATTCAGCGAGTTGATGGAGGAGCGGGACCCATGCAAAGCGCTACGGCTACGCCGATGGCTCCTCCTGACCGGGGACCGGCCGGCGCCCTTGCAGCCACAGGCCCACGAGAGCGATGACCACGGTGAATCCCAGGGCCAGCACCGCGTCCTCACGCGCGTCCGGCAGGGAGATCATCACCGCGTACAGTGCGACGAGCACGATCAGGGTCACCCAGGTGAGCCACGGGAAGAGCCAGACCCCGGTGCCGGCCGCGGGGCGGCGCCCGGCGGTGCGGTCGTGCCGGCCCAGGACGAGATGCGAGGCCGCGATGCCGATCCAGGTGATGTAGACGGTGTCGCCGGTGATGTTCACGAGCCGGGTGAAGGCCGTCGTCGGATGGAACACCTGGAGCAGGAGGCAGAGCACCGCGACCGCCACGGTGAGCAGAATCGCCGTGTACGGCACCCCGCGCCGCGAGACGCGCGCGAGGCAGCCCGGCGCGTCGTGGTCCCGGGCCAGCGCGAAGAGCATCCTGGAGCTCGCGTAGAGCTGGGAGTTCATCGTGGACAGCAGGGCGGCGAACAGCACGATGTTCAGGAGGGTCGACGCGCCGTCCAGGCCGAGATGACTGAGGGTGGCGGCGAACGGGCTCTCGCCGACGGCGGCGCTGTTCCACGGCAGGAGCAGGACGACCACGGACAGCGAGCCGAGGTAGAAGACGGTGACGCGCACCAGGATCGTGCGGGTGCTCTTGCGGATGGCGGCCGCGGCGTCCTCGGCCTCGCCCGCGGCGATGGTCACGATCTCGGTGCCGGAGAACGAGAACATGGCGCCCGAAGTGGCGATGACGACTCCGCTGAGCCCCATCGGCAGGAAGCCGCCGTGGTCCACCAGGTTCCCCGCTCCGGGTGCGGGCGTGCCGGGCAGCAGGCCCGCGACCGCGACGAGGCCGACCGCGATGAACAGGGCGATCACCGCGACCTTGATCCAGACGACCCAGAACTCCATCTCGCCGTAGGCGCGTACGGAGGTCAGGTTGACCGCGCTCACGAGGGCGACCACGGCGAGGGCGGTGAGCCAGACCGGCAGGGCCGGCAGCCAGCCGTGCACGATCTGGGCCAGCGCGATCGCTTCGACGCACAACCCCAGAGGCCAGCCGACCCAGTACAGCCAGCCGCTCGCGAACCCGGCCCAGCGGCCGAACGCCAGCCGGCCGTACACGGCGAAGGCGCCGGTGTCCGGCCGCGGCATCGACATCTCGGCCAGCATCCGCATGATCAGGATGACGACGGCGGCCGTCACGGCGTACGCGATCAGGATGCCCGGCCCCGCCTGCTGAATGCTCACGCCCGAGCCGACGAAGAGTCCCGCGCCGACGGCACCGCCGATGCTGATCATGGTGATGTGGCGGCCGCGCAGACTCCGCGCTCCTCCTTCATGACCGGACCCCCGTCCGCGGCGTGGCCTGCATCTGCTCCCACAGCGCGCCGGAACAACGGCAGTCGCAGCTCGTCGCGCGGGACGAACGCCTCGGGGTGCCACTGGACGCCGACGGTCCATGCCGCGTCGTCCCCGGCCTCGACGCTCTCCACGCAGCCGTCGTCGGCGCGGGCCGACACCCGCAGTCCGTCGCCCACCCGGTCGACCGCCTGGTGGTGACCCGACGACACGGGCATCCGGTCGCACCCGAACACCTCGGCCACCGCGCTGCCCGGCGACAGTGCGACGTCGTGCACGGCCCAGTCGTGGCCCGCGTCCGGCTCGTGCGCGACGGAGGTCTTCGGCAGGTCGAGGTGGAGGGTGCCGCCGCGCAGCACGTTGAGCAGCTGCATGCCGCGGCAGATGCCGAGCAGCGGGCGCCGGGCGTCCAGGGCGTACCGGATCACGGCCGTGTCGAGCCGGTCCTGCGCGGGATTCACGTCGTACAGCGCGGGGTGCTCCGGGTCGGCTCCGTACAGGGCCGGGTCGACGTCGCCGCCGCCCGGCACGACGAAGCCGCGACAGGCCGCGAGCTCGGCTTCGACCGGGTCGCCGTCCTCCGCCGGCCGCAGCAGGACGGGCTCGGCGCCCGCGGCGCGGATCAGGTCGACGATGTCGTCGAAGATGCGGTTGGCCTCGAGAACGCGCTGGTCGGCGCCGGGTGCGGCGGCGTCGCTCAGGCGTACGGGTATGCCGACGAGGGGTGCCGGTGCCGCGGGCTCAGTCGTGCTCATAGGCTCTCCTGCTGATCGCAACTTGCGGTAGAGATGCGAAATCTAGAGGATAGGTTTCATGGACGACAAGGGCTGGGCACAACACATCGCGCCGGTGCGTTCGGCGGGAGCGGCGGAGGCCGTCGCGCGGCGGCTCAACGAGCTGATCGGCGCGCGGATCCTCGTCGGCGGTGATCGCTTCCCGCCGGAGAAGGCCCTTGCCGAGATGTTCGGGGTGGCCGTGATGACGATGCGGCACGCCATGGCGGTGCTGCGGGAGGACGGGCTGATCGAGACCCGGCGCGGACACCGCGCCGGTACGTACGTGGTCCCCGAAGTCCTCACCAGGATCAGGGAGTTGACGGCTCTGCACCCGTACACGCAGGCCGACATCGAGGAGCTGACGGCCTGGCGGATCGCCGTGTCCGGGGAGGCGTCGGCCCGGGCGGCACGGCGTGCCTCCGAGGCGGGTCTCGCGCGGCTGCGCGAGCTCGAGACCGCGACGGACGAGGCAGTCGCGGACGCGGAGGCCTATCGCACGCTGGACGCCGGGCTCCACCTCCACATCGCCGAACTCTCCGGCTCCCGGCGGCTGATGGAGGCCGAGCAGGGCATCCAGGACGAGCTCACGCGGCTCTTGGCGGAGGATCCGGGCGGGGTGGAGGCCCGCAGCACCCCCGACCAGCTGCACCGGGCCCTCGTGGGGGCGATCGAGCGCGGTGATCCGGTGCGGGCGCGGGAGCAATTCACGGTCCACGCGGAGGCGACGGCGGACCTCTTCCTGCCGTTCGTCCAGTAGGCGGCTCGGCGAAGGGGGGTGCCGGGTTTTCGGGTGCGGGTCCGGTGGGGCTTCTCGCGCAGTTCCCCGCGCCCCTGAAATGCAGACCCTTCGGGTCGCATTTCCCCGATCAAGGCGCGGGGCACCTTTTGTCGGGGGAAGGCGCGGCGAAGCCGCATGCCTTCCAGGGGCGCGGGGAACTGCGCGACCAGCCCCCACCGGCCCGCAGACAACGAACAACAAAAAAGGGGGGGCCCGGGGTCGAAACCCCGGGGCCCCCTTGTGTCCCGCTGACCGCCGGAGGCTAGAGCACCTTCGAGAGGAAGGACTTGGTGCGGTCGTGTTGCGGGTTGGTGAGGACGTCGCGGGGGTGGCCGGACTCGACGACGACGCCGCCGTCCATGAAGACGAGGCTGTCACCGACCTCGCGGGCGAAACCCATCTCGTGGGTGACGACGATCATCGTCATGCCCGACTCGGCGAGGTCGCGCATGACGTCGAGGACGTCACCGACCAGCTCCGGGTCGAGGGCCGAGGTCGGCTCGTCGAACAGCATCAGCTTGGGGTCCATCGCCAGCGCCCGGGCGATCGCGACGCGCTGCTGCTGCCCGCCCGACAGCTGGGAGGGATAGTTCTTCGCCTTGTCCGCGAGACCGACCCGCTCAAGCAGCTCCGCCGCCCGGGTCCGCGCCGCGGACCTCGACTGCTTCTTGACCTGGACCGGCGCCTCCATGACGTTCTCCAGCGCCGTCATGTGGGGGAAGAGGTTGAACCGCTGGAACACCATGCCGATGTCCCGCCGCTTCAACGCGACTTCCCTGTCGCGCAGCTCGTAGAGCTTGTCGCCCTGCTGGCGGTAGCCGACCAGTTCGCCGTCGACGTAGAGCCGGCCGCCGTTGATCTTCTCCAGGTGGTTGATGCACCGCAGGAACGTCGACTTGCCCGACCCGGACGG